>CAZSRX010000005.1:0-110541 GCA_964609675.1 uncultured Bacteroidota bacterium
AGTCTGGGCCGTGTCTCAGTCCCAGTGTGGCTGATCATCCTCTCAGACCAGCTACTGATCATCGCCTTGGTGGGCCTTTACCCCGCCAACTAGCTAATCAGACGCAAACTCCTCCCTAAGCGATAAATCTATAATAACAAGAACATGCATCCTCGTTACCTTACGGGGGATTAGCCCGGGTTTCCCCAGGTTTTCCCCCACTTAGGGGCAGATTGTTTACGTGTTACTCACCCGTTCGCCACTGTACTCGCGATATTGCTACCGCTTTCTCGTTCGACTTGCATGTGTTAGGCACGCCGCCAGCGTTAGTCCTGAGCCAGGATCAAACTCTTCATGGTCAAATAATAATTTTCATTATTATCGTAATGAAGTGGTTATTTTTAACCTGCTCATTTCAGAATTAACGTGGTATACTCTCTTTTATCAAAAAACTTTCAGCAGTAACTTGCGCACTTGCCTTGTGCCCGTATTTAAACGGGCTTTAAATATATACTATTTTTTTTCAGAATTCAAGTGTTTTTTTACTTTTTTTTAACTTTTTTTTACTCTTGTCAAATTTACACATTTTATCCACATTGGGATTACTTTCCCAAAAGGGTTTTTGTTATACAAAAAATATTCCACAATGTCAAGAACAAAATAAATTAAAAATGCTTTTTTTAAAAAATTATGTATCCTATAATAGGATTCGTAAATGATGCTTAAAACAATTAGCCCATGGAGACATGCCAATGAGAACACATATTAGCCTTAATCTTCTGATTGGTGTCATGCTTTTATTGCCTTTCCCGGGAATAGCACAGAAATCAAATTCCGACACGGCCCGTGTTCGTATGCTCCTGGAATCGGCGGCGGCGTATAGTCAGCAGGCGCAATGGGACAGCGCATTGGTTTTATACCAGCAAGCCGAAGGCCTTTGTGAAAAAAAGAAATCCTGGGATACCTATTTAATTGCCCGAAACGGCCTGGCCTCCGCGCTCCGGAGTTTGGGCCTCGGCGATTCCGGAATGGCGGTTCAGCAGAAAAACGTCGCGCTGGCCAGGCGCCTGTTGAAACCGGATCATCCGACGGTAGGGCTCTGTTATAACCAGTTGGCGGTTTTCCTGATTGACCGCTCCCAATACGATTCCGCGTTGTCGCTACTGGTAAAAGCGGCGGATATTTTGAAGAAAAAATATAGCGAAAACCATCTGGACGTATCCCAGGTATATAATAACCTTTTAAAAGTTTACTACATTACCGGTAACATAGACCAGGCACTTTTTTACGCCGAAAAAACCCTGAATATACGCCGCCATCATCTCGGTGAAAATCATACGCTGGTCGCCGCCAGCTACAGCAACATGGCCGTTATGTATGAAATACAAGGGAAATATGCCGAAGCGATATCGTACAACGCCAAAGCGCTCGCTGTGTATATCAGCCTGACTTCAGAGTATCATCCCGCCGTAGCCAATATTTATGAAAATATTGGAGGCCTTTATCTGACGATGGGGCTTATTGATTCGGCGTTATATTATACCGACCGCGCGCTCCTCATACGACGAACCGTCCTTAAAGCCGGACATCCTGATATCAGCAAGACCCATCTCAGTCTTGCCTTATCCTACAGCAGCGCCGGACTGCAGGATTCCGCCCTGAGGCATGTTCAAACAGCCACCGAATTCTACCGGAACACTTATGGGGAAAATCATCTCGGAACGGCCGAATGTTACCAACATACCGCCATTATTTATCAGAAACGATCTGAGTTTGATCTGGCCATTGAATATACCCAAAAGGCCCTGTCTGTTTTCCGTTCGCTCTTTGGAGAAAACCACGAAAAAACGGCCATGTGTTACAATAATTTGGGCGTGTTGGCCGACGATAAAAAGGAATATGCGTTGGCCGTTAAGTATTACCGGAACGCTTTAAACATTTACCGAGCGATATACGCGGATAATAATTACCGAATCGCAAACTCTTTAAACAATCTTGGTCTCGCTTATGAAAATCTCGGCCTCTATGACTCGGCAAAGACCCTGCTGGATGAGTCCATGAAAATGCGACAGCAGCTATTTGGGGATAAAAACTACTATACGGCCCAAAGCCACTGCAATATTGGCAATTTGTATATTAAAATGAACGATTACGCCGAAGCGGAAAAGCATCTGTTAATAGCTGTCCGCCAGCATAAAGAACTGTTCGGTGACAAAAACAGTCCTTTGAGTCAGAACTTTTACGATCTGGCGGCTTTATATCAATTAACCGGGCGGTTGAGCGACGCCTTGAGGGTGGTCCAATTATCTTTATATGCTAATATTCGGGCGCTCCGGGATACAGCCGACCTGATGGCAACTCCGCCGACGGCGTATTGCATAAATCCTATACTGCTCCTTGAAACGGTAGATTTTAAAGCGCGGCTGTTATACCAATCGTACAGGCAAAGTCGTGACATCCGATATTTATACGCCTCACTGAAACACTTCGATTTGTGCGATACGCTTATCGATGCCGCCCGGAGGTCGATTGTCTCCCTGAGCGATAAAATCACACTCAGTGAAACTTCCACACGGATCTGTGAAGGGGCCCTGGAAGCGTATAACGAAGCGGCGGTCACTACCACAGACCCAAATGCGGGAAAATTATACCGGGAACGTATTTTTTATTTCTCCGAAAAAAACAAGGCCGGCGTATTAATGGAAGCCCTTGCCGGAGCGGAAGCCCTGAAATTCTCGGGCATTCCGGACAGCCTTCTTCAGTTAGAGCATCACCTGAAAACCCGTATAAAATTTTATGAACGGCAACTTGCCGAAGATCCTGACAGCCTGTCCGAACGCTTATTCCGGGATATACTTTTTGACCTGAATCGCCGGTATGACCATCTTATTAAAAAGTTTGAAGACTCCTATCCGGCTTATTACGAACTCAAATACACCCGCAAGCCGGTAGCGCTGAAAGATATTCAGAAACTGCTGGATAAAAAGACGGCGCTTATAAGCTTTTTCACGGGCGACAGCCTGATCAGCCGTATCATGGTAACCGCCAACACCATCGATGTCAGTCTGTTCCCCAAAGAAAAAACATTTGAGGATAGCCTGCGGCTGTATCTTAAGGAACTAAGCGGTCAACTGAACTTAAAACCGCGCCGTTTGATTAAACGATTAGGTTATAAATATTATACCCTGCTCCTGCCATCCGAGGCCAAACGCTATGAAAACCTGATTATCATACCTGACGGCATTTTGTCCATGGTGCCATTTGAAACCTTCCTGACCGAACCTTCGATAAAAGTAAATAAATATTCTAAATTACCCTATTTAATAAAACGTCACGCGGTCAGTTACTCGTATTCGGCCAACCTGTTCTACCGGACATTCCAGAAATCGGGTGAAATTGAAATCCGTAATCTTCATGACTGGCTGGCGCTGGCCCCCGTATTCAACGATGATAACAACGCCGGTATGACGTTCCGGACCCGTTATTTTCTGCAAAAGGCGGATCCGGCCTGTTCGGACACTTCAAGAACCCGCGGCCGAATGATTCAGCGGGACCGTATTGCTCCGTTGCCGGGAACCCTGGAGGAAGTGAATAATATTTTCCGGCTTTTTGATGCAAGCGACCGAAAAGCCATGGCGCTTTTACAAAAAAGCGCGCGGGAATCCTTCATTAAATCCGACAGTGTCCGGAATTTCAGGTATATTCATCTGGCGACACATGGTTTTGTTAATATTGAGCGGCCGGAGCTTTCAGGCATCCTGCTTACGCTGGATTCCACCGATACCGAAGACGGTATCCTGTTTATGGGCGAGATTTATTCCCTGCATCTGAATGCCGATTTGACCGTTTTATCGGCTTGTGAAACGGGGCTTGGGCAGGTCAAAAAGGGCGAAGGGCTCATCGGGCTCACACGGGCGCTCCTATACGCCGGCAGTAAAAATTTACTGGTTTCCTTGTGGAAGGTAGCCGACCAGTCGACGGCCAATCTGATGTTTGATTTTTATAAACAACATTTAAAAGCCGGACCAAAAGGATTTGCTACGGCTTTACGGGATGCGAAATTAAAACTTTTAAAGCAGTCCCAGCTCGGCCATCCTTTCTATTGGTCTCCGTTTATTCTCATTGGCCGTTAGAAAATGGGATCGTTAAATGACCGGAATCCTTTTCGACATTCGCCGCTACACCGTCCATGACGGGCCCGGTATTCGGACAACGGTTTTCTTTAAAGGATGCCCGCTACAATGCCGCTGGTGTCATAATCCGGAAAGCCGTTCGGCGGGAATACAGTCTATCACCACTGTCCGGAAACTGGATAATCATATTCATGAATACCGGGAAACCATCGGGCAAGCCGTCACTACCGAGGAACTCATGCGTGAAATCCTGAAAGATCGCGTCTTTTATGAAGAATCCGGAGGCGGCGTCACGTTTTCCGGCGGCGAACCGCTGATGCAGGCGGAATTTCTTACCGATACTTTGAAAGCCTGCCGCTCCGAAAACATCCATACCGCCGTAGACACCTGCGGTTACGCCCCGTCCGGGTCCTTATCGGCCGTGGCGGCCGTCACGGATTTGTTTTTATACGACCTGAAATTGATGGACGCCGCCGATCATTTGAAATATTGCGGCGTCACTAACGAAATAATTCTGAATAATTTGGCGACGATTGCGTTCAACAAAAAGCCGGTGATTATCCGGTTTCCGGTTTTGCCGGGCATTAATGACGGCCCTGAAAACATCCACGCGATGATAAAATTTCTGGACGCCATACCGTTTACGGAAAGAAAACTTAGCCTTCTGCCGTATCATGATTCCGCAAAAAATAAATATAAGAAGTACAATATGGCTTTTACGGTGGACACATTACGCGAACCCTCTGATGATGCCCTTCAGAAACTGAAGCAACAATTTGAATCCATAGGTTTTATTGTAACCCTAGGCGCTTAATTTATCCTTAACCATAATTCTGGTAACGATTATGAACGAACGCATCCGTCAACTCCGCGAGCAAAGTCTTAACGCCGTCAACCGGATTTCCGCCGAGCGGGCCCTGTTGATAACAGCCTTTTATCAAAGCGAACAGGCGCAAAGCGTTTCGGTACCGGTCCGGCGCGCGCTGGCCCTGAAACATATTCTTAATCATAAATCGATCGCCGTTAACCCCGATGAACTGATCGTCGGCGAACGGGGACCGGCGCCGAAAGCCGTACCGACATATCCGGAAGTGTGTTTACACACGCTGCAGGATCTGGAAGTCCTGGATTCGCGACCGAAAGTGTCGTATAAAGTTGACGCCGCGACGCGCAAAGCGTACGAGGAGACAGTGATTCCATTCTGGCGGGGCAAGACCCAGCGGGAGCGTCTGTTTGCCAACCTGCCGCAGAGCTGGCTCGATGCGTATCAGGCCGGTATGTTCACGGAATTTCAGGAACAGCGCGCCCCGGGTCATACGGTCTGCGGCGATAAAATATACCGGCTCGGCATGCGGGACATTATCCATGAGATTGAGCGCGCCATCCGCCAACTCGATTTCTTCAATGATCCGCAAGCCGTGAACAAACGCGAAGAGCTTCAGGCCATGAAAATTGCCGCCGAAGCTCTCATCGAATTGGCGAACCGTTACGCTGCTGAATTGGATCGATTGGCCGATACGGAAACCCGGGAATGGCGCAAGAACGAATTACGGGAAATGGCCGCTATCTGCCGGCGGGTTCCCGAGCACGCCCCCCAGACATTCCACGAAGCCCTCCAGTACTACTGGTTCGTTCACCTCGGCGTCATCACTGAATTGAATCCCTGGGACTCCTTCAATCCCGGCCGGCTGGACCAGCATTTGTATCCGTTTTACAAACGTGGACTGGAAAACGGGTCGCTCACAAAAGAACGCGCCAAAGAACTGTTGCAGTCTTTCTGGATAAAATTCAACAACCATCCGGCCCCGCCAAAAGTCGGGGTCACGGCCCTGGAGAGCAATACCTACACGGATTTCGCTCTGATCAACCTTGGCGGCGTCCGGCCGGACGGGACCGATGCCACGAACGATTTAACTTATCTGATTCTGGATGTCATCGAGGAGATGCGCATCCTGCAGCCCAGTTCGATGGTGCAACTCAGCAAGAAAAATCCGGATGCATTCATTCACCGGGCACTGAACATAATCCGGACCGGTTTCGGCCAGCCGTCGGTATTTAATACCGACGCTATTGTGCAGGAACTGGTGCGGCAGGGTAAGGCGCTGGAAGACGCGCGGCGGGGCGGCGCCAGCGGGTGCGTCGAGAGCGGCGCATTCGGCACGGAAAGCTACATACTCACCGGGTATTTTAACCTCGCAAAAATTCTTGAAATCACCCTGCATAACGGCCGGGACCCTCGCACCGGCAAGCTCATTGGTATTGCAAGCGGCGATCCGCGGCATTTTAAGTCCTTCAACGATTTGCTGAACGCCTATGAAAAACAGCTGAATCATTTCGTGAACATCAAAATCATGGGCAGCAACATTATCGAGAAGCTTTGGGCGGATTACCTGCCGGCGCCGTTTCTGTCGCTGCTGATCGACGACTGTATTGCCAACGGCCGGGATTACAACGCCGGCGGCGCGCGGTATAACACCAATTATATCCAGGGCGTGGGACTCGGCAGTCTGACCGACAGCCTCACGGCGATTCGATACCATGTGTATGATAAGCAAACGCTCACACTGGAAGCTTTTATCAGCGCGTTGGTTAAAAATTTTGAAGATCGCGATGATTTAAGGATGTCTTTGATTTACCAAACACCCAAATACGGCAACGACGACGATTACGCCGACGCGCAAGCCGTGACGGTTTTCAACATGTTTTTCAACGCCGTAGACGGGCGGCCCTCGCCGCGTGGCGGCACTTACCGGATTAATATGTTGCCGACCACCTGCCATGTATACTTTGGCAGCGTCATCGGCGCGCTGCCCGACGGGCGCAAAGCCGGCGAACCGCTCTCTGAAGGCATTTCCCCGGTTCAGGGCGCGGACACCAAAGGCCCGACGGCTGTGATGAAATCGGCGTCCAAGATTGATCATATCAAAACCGGCGGCACCCTGCTGAACCAGAAATTTTCGCCGTCTTTCTTCAGCAACGAAACCGGCATTCCGCGCCTGGCTCAACTGATCCGCGGCTATTTTCGCCTCGACGGGCATCATGTGCAGTTCAACGTGGTATCGGCGGATACGCTCCGCGATGCGCAGAAGCATCCGGAAAAATACCGGGATCTGATCGTCCGCGTAGCCGGTTACAGCGATTACTTCAACGACCTCGGTGAAGACCTTCAAAACGAAATTATCCGGCGCACCGAACACGACGACGCTTGATACCAGCTGTTTTTTACTAATTTCAATTTCAGGAAAATTTATGATCACTGTCATCCAACAGCCGGCCATCATTCAGGCGGCAGGCAACCAACCTAAAAAAATCGAGGAATTTATCGGCCGGGTCAATTCGAAAACAGAGGCCGTGAGCATCGCGCGGATGACCAGCCCTCAGGGATGGATTGAGCCCGGGCAATGTCCGGCATTCACTGAATATACGGTTGTTCTGAAAGGTACGCTGCGAATTGCCACCCGCCGTGAGATATTGGACATCCACGCGGGACAGGCTGTCATCGTGCCGGCCAACGAATGGGTTCAGTATAGTACGCCGCATGCCGGCGGCGCGGAGTATATCGCGGTTTGTCTCCCGGCGTTCAGCCCGGATACCGTTCACCGCGATGCATAACGCTTACCGGTAAGCCGCTTTCTCCAGTTCCCGCACCGATTTAATCGGATTTGACGGACTTAAATATTTCGCAAGAAATGAATAGATTTTAACCCGCGTTTCTTTAGCCAGTTTGGTATCAATGCGGTCGAAGCTATGCCCGCCCGGCGCGTCCTTGAATATTTCATAATCGAATTTCTTTCCGGCGGCCTTCAGCGCGGCGATCAGGTTTTCCACTTCAAGCGCGTACACGTCATCGTCATTGGTATTCGTATGGATCAGCAGCGGCGTCTTCAGTTTGTCGGCATGATACACCGGCGAGCGTTTACGGTATTCGTTTACGTTTTCGTTGGCGGTCGCACCAATATGAAAGGAAGCGGAAAATTCTTTCCGGTAATCGTCATCGTAATATCCCATCCGGGCGACGAGGTCGCTGACGGGCACGCCGGCAAAAGCCACCCGGTAATCCTCCGGATGAAAAAAGATATCCATCAGCGTAATCAGTCCACCGTGGCTCCAGCCCATCGCCCCAACCCGGTCGCCGTCTATAAAATCAAAATTTTCCACCATATAATCGCGGGCGGCGTTATTATCCTCCACTTCAAGCCCGCCGTAATCGATCTTTTCGTAAAATCCTTTGCCGTAGCCCGTGCTGCCACGATATTCCGGCGCCGCGACCACATATCCCTGCGCCATCAACTCGCGGATAATATGCGTGTAGTAGGTTGAAAAATTAGCATGAACGCCGCCGTGCGGAAACACGATCAACGGATGTTTCCTGGAGCGGTCCAGCTTCTGCGGGATAAAGATATAACACCAGAATTTAACCGGATTCTTCGCGCCCATCGCATTCGGATTATCTACTTTAGCGGGTGGCGGTCCCACAATAAACACTTTATCTATATTGGCCACATCGCCTACCTTCTGGTACCAGAGCAAATCGTCCACCGCTTTTTCAATTTCATCCAGCCGGTGGTTTACCGCTTCAAATTTTTTATTCAGCGTCTTCAGAACGGACTGTTCACTTTTATCTTCATTCTGTGAAAACAAATAACCGGGTATCACCAGCAGACTGATGATGACAAGCCTATAAAACCGCATGACTACCTCCTGAATTTTATGAAAGATAGATATTATTTTTCATAATTGCAAAATCGGATTTTTCAAAAAATTATGTTTCCATGTTGTAAATATGCCATGAAAAGCATAGATTGTTTTGTCTAAATGCTTATTTCAGGATACGAAAATGCAGTTAATATTTAATCTGATTGTTTGCTTTTCTCTGGCCGCTATCCTGCGTCCGGATATTATTAAAGCCCAGCAAGCTGATATTCTTTTTGAGTTCCGCTCCTATCCCTGTGAAAAAATAAAAGAACGCAACGCCGCTTTTTCCGATACTATCCGAAAAACCTTATGGATCAATGACTCCACGTTGTCCGTTATCCTCCAAATCCAGATGAACGGCGCGGAATCGATATTAAAAGGCAACTATACTTTATCCGACAGCGCCATCACCCTAAACTACCAAATCACTTCCTGCGGTGATAAATCACGGCCCTGCGCCAAGTGGGTATGCCGTTCCCTGCTTGAATATCGAATCAAAGGACTTCGTAAAAACCATTACAACCTAATCCTAAACCGCACCCCATAATATTCGGCGCGGCGTTCAATCCACCGAAGAAAATATCTTACGGAACCTGGACAGCCGTTTATCGGGTGGTCTGCCCTGCATCCCTTACTGGTTGCTGTCCTGGTAGAAAACAAGCCGTTTGCCGTCGAGTATGGCTGTTTCGCTCCGCTCGCACGCGTTAATCCACAAGCATCATGGCGGCTCGTTAACCGCAGGCCGTGGCGTTTAAAGGAATGCTTACGCCCGATTGCTTTGGGATGCCGATAGTCGCTTTATAAAACCGTTATTTAATCTTCCCTACCGGAAATACATACAACGGTTCCTGATCGGGCGGCAGACTGAACAACTCTTTCATCCCATTGTCGTCAAACGCGCCGATAGCGACAGTACCGCAGCCCAGCGCATAAGACTGCAGGTAAATGTTTTGCCCGGCATGCCCGGCTTCCATGTACACATAATTCCGGCCCCGGTCGCCGTACTTTGCTGTAACCCGCGAAAATACGGCGGACAGGAAGATGCTTACCGGCGCCTCCGTAATCATGGATTGATCCCATGATGCGGCCCTCATTTTTTCGCGGGAATCGCCGGCCTTTTTCATTTCCAGCGCATGCTCTTTAATTTTGTAATAATAAATACCGGCTTGGAGTCCGGTCACGTTCCCCGCGACCAGGTACACCTCCAGCGGATACCTGGCGCCCGCCGAAGGTGCCGTCCGGTAAAATGAATCCGCGGTGATGCCTTGCGCCGCCCACAGCAACTGCGAAACGTCCGCCAGCGACAAGGGCTCGTTCTTATAAGATCGTATCGAACGTCTCTTATACAGACATTCCTCGAGCGATAGCGCGCCCTCCGTACTGGGCTCCGGCAGTTTAATCGTCATGGCTTTCCCCTGATGGTTGGAATTGAACAGATGACTGGCATCCAGCACCAGCGCAGTGACCGCAATCACGGCGCTGATGATCAACAGTAAATAATTTTTGTTCATGGCTCGTTAACCTCTATTTTATTGAATAATTCATAAAGTCGCATAAAGGATTTCCCTTTCTTCAAGCGACTTAATAGATTCGCATTAATCCGCATTCGGTGTTTCAGTTGTATATGCTGATCTTCACCCAGTCCAAACTGAATGGTTAAGTCATTTTTTGAAGATTCAAGCGGTAAGAGTATGTCAATGGTGTCCCGGCGCGGTTCAAATTCATAGTAGCGGTTTTTATCCAAATGAACCACGCCAAAACGGAACGGGGTTCGCAGATTGGCCTTCGCTTTAAGAATAAGCACCGGACGTTCGTCATCAATAAACCGGATTGTTTTTCGGATCAGCGGGAATCGGGTGCGGCTCAGCGCTTTTTCAAAAGCGGACAGGTTGTTTCTATCGAACATACCGCTGAAAAAATGGATATACACCGGATTCTGGAAATTATCCATGTAAGCCAGCCGGACATGCATCGGGGTTTCATATAGGCCGGTAAAGCGGATTGTCGTATGGAATTTATCAGGTTCAAACTGGGCGATCAGGTTGCCGATCCGCGCCATCACCGGCCGGTCAATTTTAAAAATGAGTTCCATATCGGCGAGCGGAACCTTCCTGCGTTCTACGCTCAGTTCATAAAATTCCAGATCGCGGTCGGCAAACACCTGCGCGCCGTAATTGCGGACGGCATACGTCACCTGCCGCATCTTGCGGTTATTAATCATCGTATCCTGCACGCTTGAATCCACAAAAGTTATCACGCCGACACCGAGACGGTTGAAATCCTCCTTAAGGATGTTGGCGCGATGGCCTTCGCTGTGCATCCATTGTTCCATAAATTTTTCGGCGAGTTCGCGCGGTGAACCCCGGACGCTGTGCAGGGCGATGTTCTCCCCGACGGCAAAATCCGTCAAACCGGCATAATACACGCGGTCACCGGGGTCTTTCAGCGCTTTCACGGGCGAGGTGTGTGAGAAATACTGCAGCCGGTACATTTCGCGCGCGTGCTGACGGGCGGCCGAACGCAGTTGACGATCATATACCACGGGGTTGAGTCCGGCTTTTGACCGCTCGCTATTGACTAAAACCATGATATAATTTTCTGCGGCCGTGTCCCCCGGAACAGACGCAAAGGCATCCTGAATGAAATCGATGTACTGCGCCTTCAGCATGGCCCCGGACAAAAGGCCTAATATTATAATATTTCTCAATACGGACTTCGTAAAATCACCCGTTAAACATAGGACGCGCTTTTGTTTTGATGACCACGCTGTCATTTTGTAACCATTATTATGGATTAAGATAATATAGTAATAAAAATTCTGAACAGACAAACGTTTTTTAAATCATGGAAATTCCCGCACGCCCGGCTTTTAGCGCAGGAGAAAGTCAGAAAAGCATGCCCCCTATAATCATAGACCGGTCAGGATTCCAGCG
Organism: uncultured Bacteroidota bacterium; assembly: GCA_964609675.1. Lineage (GTDB taxonomy): Bacteria > CLD3 > CLD3 > SB21 > JBBIRG01 > CAZSRX01. The sequence goes on from CAZSRX010000005.1 coordinate 11,741, forward strand.
GCTGAACGGATTATTCTATAAGCGCGTTATATGGTTAAATATTTGTTGGCCCTTATCGATACAAACCACAACTTTAAAAAAAGTTGTAAAGTGTCATGCGAAATACGTCACGGTGAAAGTTCAGAGCCCTCTTATATCGATCAGCCGCCTCCCGCGTGCCGGAGGGCGATTTTTATAAGATCCTGCAGGGCAATGTCATGTTCCGGTTTTTCCTGCAGGGCTTTGGCGATGGCTTTTTCGGCAACGGATTTGGAATAGCCCAGCGAAATCAGCGCCATCATGGCGGCGTCCGAAACATCCGGAGCGGTCTTTACCGGCGTTACCGACTTTGTTTCTTCAGCCCCGGCCGACAGTCTGGCAACTTTCTCCTTGATTTCCACCACCAACCGCTGCGCCGTTTTGCGCCCGACGCCCGGCACAGCCGTCAGGACGGCAAGGTTCTCCTGAATAACGGCTTTTCTGAATTCCTGCGGACTCACGCTGGACAGAATGCCAATCGCCGATTTGGGGCCGATACCGGAAACCGAGATCAGAATCTGAAACAATTCCCGCTCCTCTACGGAGGCAAATCCGTATAGTTGCTGAATATCTTCGCGGACATGAAAATATGTGTGAAGTCTGCATGGCGCGCCGATTTCCGGAATTTTCTCAAAGCTGCTTACAGGAATTAAAATTTCATATCCGATGCCGTGTACGTCTAATACGATACGGGTTGGATTTTTCTCGGCAACGGCGCCTTGCACATAGCTGATCATTTACAGGTATCCTTTCTGCGCCATGCTGTAATACCGCTGTCCGGCGATGATAATATGGTCACGGACGGGAATGCCCATAATCCGGCCGGCCTGTTTCATCTGCTCGGTGATGGCGATGTCTTCGGCGCTGGGTTCGTTGTGCCCGCTGGGATGATTGTGCATCAAAATGATGCTGGCGGCGCGGTCGTCGATGGCGGCTTTAAACACCTCGCGCGGATGCACCAGACTGGCGTTGAGCGTCCCTTCGGTCAGCACGACTTCTTTTATAAGCTGATTGGCCGCGTCCAGCAGCAGCACCATAAAACGCTCGGTCTTCAGGTCGCGTAATAACGGGATATACCGCGCCGCAATATCTTCGGGCGCGCGGATCCGTACTTTTTCGGGGTCGGGCTGCGCCTGCACGCGCCGCGCGATCTCGAACGCCGCCATAAGTTTGATGGCTTTCGCCCGGCCGATACCGCGTATCTTGCCGAGTTCCTGATAATTGCGCCGCGCAATTTCCGGGAGATTTTTATATTGGTACATCAGAGATTTGGCAAGGTCAATCGCCGTGACGTTTTTCATGCCCGTATTGATGAGAATCGCCAGAAGTTCCGCATCGCTTAAAGCCGACGGCCCAAGCCGTTCCAGCTTTTCCCTTGGCCGGTCATCCGGCGCCCAGTCTTTGATGCGCGTCGGGTAGGTGGCCTCTGATTTTTTTTTATATTTCATCGGCGTGGCGAAACAAAATAATTAATTTTGACCGGCGCCGCAGTTGTCGCAGAAATTGGCATTGCCGGGAATCCGTTTGCCGCAGACTTTACATGCGCGTGATCCCATGGCCGGCTGCTCCGTAACATATCGCTGTTTATCGGGCTCAAAACAGGCTATGTAAGCCACTACCGTTATGGTGTAAAGAAGCGGGAGCGTAAAAACAATACCAATATAACAGGCATACAGGCCTAACTGTGAAATCAGGCCTACCACGAAGGCGAATAATGTAAACATAAACCAGTCCTGCTTTGCGATTTCATAACTCTGTTTCAACGCCTCCAATACGCCGAGGTTTTTGCGGACAATCAGGGGAATCGTAAAAAACAGCCATCCCTGCACGATAAAAGCGGGAAAGTAACAGAGTATCGCACCAATCAGGGTGAAAAACATTATCAGAATGTTCGCGCCCAGTATGCGCAGCGTGTAATTGCCCCCGCTCCATATATCGCCGCTGGTTATGGTTTCGCCGTCGTACTGCTTGAATGCCGTTTTGAACAGACCGCCGATAATATAACTGGCGTACACGATTATAAAAAGAAACATTACTAATGTAGCCATTAAAATATATATAATGGCGGTCGATTCATGGCGTATACTGTCTGCGGCTACAATAACGATAACCACAAACAATGCGATCATCAGCAAAATCGGCCCAAAAAAAAGCACGCCCATCAGCGTCCATGTCTGCCACTGCGATTTGAACAGGTTCCACCCGTTGGAAATCCAGTCACCAAATTGAACGATATTACCTGAAGCCATATTTTCATTCCTTGAATGTGGTGATTACATTATACCTGCCCGGCCCCGCATTTATCGCAGAAATTCGCTTTGACATCCAGCGGCGAACCGCAGTTCCGGCAATATTTAGTGTACAAGGCTTCGACCCGGTTCACTTCCGGCGCCGGTTCGAAACAGTCGCGATAAGCTACGGCCGTAAACAGGAACAGCAACGGATAAGAAACCAGAATGCCGATCAGACAAGCGATGATGCCCAGAGCCGCCAGCAAATTGACGACAAACGCGAACAAGGAAAACATAATCCAGTCCTGCTTGACCGTTTGAAAGCTTTCTCTCATAGCATCGAGCGGTTCCATCTGCCGGTAAACAATCAGCGGAATGACAAAAAAGAATAATCCCTGCACAATCAGGCCGGGGATGTAGCATAGCAGGGTGCCGATAAACTGCAGCATCGTAATCAACACCGCAGCCACAACGATTTTCATAAATAAATCAATACCTGAAAAGAGATCGCTCACGGCAATCGGCTGTCGGTTAACCTGCTTCCATGCTGCTTTGAACATGCCTCCCAGAAAAAAGGCCTGAACGATGTTAATGGCAAGCGCCGTCACGACACTCAGCAGTATGGACTGGCTGAAACTCTGCGCAAAGACCTGCAGGACATCCCGGAAATCTCTTACATTGGCGTTATAACCCTGACCCATCTGAAGACTGACGGCCTGTGAAAGACCGTATATCAGTAAAACCGGAACACCCATGATTAAAGTCATGAGCGCCCATACCGACCACTGTTCTTTCAGTAAATTAAATCCTTCGGTTATCCACGGACCAAAGCGTACTTTTGCCGGCTGTGCCATATACTGCTTCCTTAGATTATATAAAATAAGGCGTCTCCACAAACACCGACGCCTTACAGAGGCTATTAACGAACCAAAGCGTATTGAGAATTATCGGTTCGGGTTTTATACATTTCACTGTGATGGCTCTTTTTCTTGGCGCCTTCTTTGCGGTGCGGCTCATGAGGATTCCATCCGAGCACATACAGCATAACGAAGAAACCAATGATGTAGGCGATAATAACATGCCAGCCGTCTTTCAGCCAGAACACAACGGATTTGGCTTTGTGGAACGTGTTCGATATCGCCACGCCGGCCGATGAACCAAACCAGATCATGGAACCGCCGAAACCGACGGTATACGCCAGCACGCCCCAATCGTAGCCGCCCTGGTCCAGCGCCAGTTTCGTAAGCGGAATATTGTCAAAAACAGCGGAAATGAATCCCAGCGAGAAAGCCGATTGCCATGAAGCGGGCGGCAGTTCTTCCACGGGCATCATGGATGCGCAGGTTACCAGCGACAGCAGGAAGATGCTTCCTTTAAGCGCATTCGGCAGTTCATGCCAGGGCGTCTTGCTGAATAAGGCGCCGACCAGAATCGCGATCCATACGCCCAAAGCCGGGAAATCAAATAATACGTTCGTCGTTATGGTGCCTGCAAGTATGAGGGCCACAATAAACAGTTTGGACCAGATGATTTTCATCCCGGTCACATCGGTGGGAACCAGCGGGCGGTAATTATCCTGCTGGCGGGCGGCAATGAACGCGAACACTAAGAACGCCGGAATAGCGGCGCCATAGGCGTGAAGGGTGTCTGTTGCCGCAACGCCGTCAATCCACATCATCGTGGTAGTTGTATCACCTACCACGCTACCTGCGCCACCGGCATTGCTGGCGGCGACAATCGCAGCGATGAAACCGATATGCACGTCCTTCTTAAACACGACCAGCGCGATGGTGCCGCCGATCATAGCCGCCGCGATATTATCAAGGAACGACGACAATATAAATACAATCAGTAACAGTATAAATCCGCCCATCATGCCTTTGGGCAACCACTTGGGCAGCAGGTCCGGCACGTGCGATTCCTCAAAGTGCTTGGCCAGAATCGCGAATCCCAGCAACAGGCCGAGCAGGTTAAGTAGAATCGCCCACTCACCCTCGCGGTATTCTTTGTTGACCATTTCGCTCCAGATAGGATGCGTGCCGCCGAACATGTGATGCACGAGGTTGAAATCGGTAAAAATGAATTTATACGTCAGGATCGAAGCGAGTCCGGTCAACGCCACCAGCAATACGGCGTGATGGAACAACGCGACGCAGACCAGCGTCAGGCCGAAGAGGATGAATTCGACCCGGATGCCCAGAAACAACCAGTTCAGCGTTTCCTGGCCGTTCACGATTTCTCTCCGAATCACCGGCTCGGAAGAAAACACCGACAGCAGGAAAAAAATGATCGCCAGCGCAAACACCGATACGATCACCGGCGCGGTAAACAATTTGTTCTTCAGTTTGGTAAGGGATTCCATAGAAAAACCTTTCCGTTGGTTTATAAAATATTTTTATGATGAGACGAATGCCTGAATTCCCTCGCGTACTCACAGTAGATTTGCCAGTTCAATGTAATCATTTTCCGGGTGGCATCGTCAATTTCCTTTTTGACTTTGGCGGGGATGCCCATGACGAGCGAATTGGGAGGTACCACTTGGCCCTGCATGACGACCGCCCCGGCGGCGACGATGCAGTTTTCGCCGATCTCCGCACCGCTGAGTATGGTCGAGTGCATGCCGATGATGCAGTTGTCGCCGATTTTTGCGCCGTGAATCACCACGCTGTGACCGACGGAAACGTTTTTGCCGATTACCGCGGGCATTTTCCAGTCCACATGAATCACGGTGTTGTCCTGGATATTTGAGTTTTCGCCGATGAAAATCGGTTCCATATCTCCCCGCAGCACGGCGCCGAACCATACGCTGGCGTTCGGGGCAATCGTCACATTGCCGACGACCGTCGCGTTCTGCGCAATAAAAACGGACGAATCTACCTGTACCTTACAATCAGCTAATTTGAATAAGCCCGGGACATAATCAATCATAGCGTCGTTCCTTATAATTATTCTGAGTAAAAAAAGAAAAAGAAAAAAGCCGCCACGCGGTACCGGTTGAATCCCTCATCCGCCGAACCATACAGGGAACCGGTTTCGTTGAATACCATGCCGTCCGTATCCACACGGCCCATGAGTGAACCGCTTTCATTATACACCGTTCCGTCCTCGGTGATTTCCCCGATGCGTGAACCGGAGGCATTATACACGACCCCGTCTTTGGTTATTTCACCGAAACGGGATCCGGAGGCGTCATACACCGTTCCGTCCTCCGAAAATGCACCGATGCGCGAGCCGGATCCGTCATACACGGTTCCGTCTTCAGCGATTTCCCCAACCCGTGAACCGGAGGCGTTATACAGCCCCGTTGCCGTTACGGGTGACGTGTAAACTGACACCCAAACAGCCATTACAGCCAGCACGGCCGAAATATTAGACAGCAGCGTTTTCATACAGACACTCCCTTCTATATGTCATTTCATGTGATAAGACAGAGCGGTTCTGTAAACCCGTTCCATCTCTTTAACGCGCAGGTTGATCCATCCGTTTATCTTCAGATGCGAACCGCCGACGGTTCCTATTTTAACCGCATCGATACGGTATTCCCTGGCTAAATCGGGAATGAGGTTTTCCCGGCAGTCTGCCACCGTAACGATAAAGCGCGACTGGGACTCGCCAAACAACAGCAGGTCCGGCCGCATGGCGTCCTGCAGGTGGATATCGGCGCCGATTGTTTTCCCGGGGCTGCCCTGGAAACAGCACTCGGCTAGGGCTACGGCCAGCCCGCCGTCGGACACGTCGTGCGCCGATTTAACGGAACCGCGCCGTATGGCCTCCAGCACCATCGCCTGAACGGCTTTTTCATACTCCATGTCCAGCTCCGGTATTTCTCCACAGACGAGCCCATGCATCACTTTGAGATATTCGCTGCCGCCGATTTCAGGTTTATTTTTACCTATCAGATAAATCAAATCACCGTCATTTTTAAACCAGGAGGTTGTGGTTTTCCATACATGGTCAATAATCCCGATCATACCGATGGTCGGGGTCGGATAGACGGCGCGCTTAGGACTTTCGTTATAGAAACTGACATTGCCGCCGGTAACGGGCGTGCCGAGCGCCAGACACGCTTCCTTCATGCCTTCAATGGCTTCCTTAAATTGCCAGTACATTTCCGGCTTGTAGGGGTTGCCGAAATTGAGGCAGTTGGTGATGGCGGCAGGCCGGGCGCCCGAGGCGACGACGTTACGCGCCGATTCCGCCACCGCAATCATGGTGCCCCGCCGGGGATTGAGATAGACATAGCGTCCGTTGCAATCCACCTTCATGGCCAGCGCTTTGTCGGTGCCTTTAACGCGGATCACGGCGGAATCACTGCCGGGCCGCGTGACGGTGTTGGTCCGGACAGAAGTATCGTATTGTTCATAAACCCATTCACGGCTGGCGATATTCGGCGAGGCCAGCAACCGTTTCAGCGTTTCGTCGAAGTCTTTCGGCGGCCGAACCGCATCGATATCTAAATTTTTTAACGCATCAATATATCCCGGTTTTTTTGTTTCCCGGTGGTACACCGGCGCGCCGCCGCCCAGCACAAGGGAATCCGCCGGAATATCCGCGACGGTATGGCCATGGAATTTGACCCGCAGGCGTTGGTCGTCGGTAACGTGGCCGATAATCACGCCGTGCAGATCCCATTTTTCGAAAATTTTCTGAATCGCCGCCTCATGGCCTTTCTGGACAACCAGCAACATACGCTCCTGGCTTTCGGAAAGCATGATTTCGTAGGGCGTCATAAAATCCTCGCGGATGGGTACTTTGGTTAACTCGATTTCCATGCCGCACTTCCCTTTGGCGCTCATTTCCGAACTGGAACAGGTAAGTCCGGCGGCGCCCATATCCTGAATACCCACAAGGTAGCCGCTTCGGATGGCCTCCAGAGTGGCCTCGAGAAGCAGTTTTTCGGTAAACGGATCGCCGACCTGCACGTTCGGCCGCTTGCTTTCGGAATTTTCGGATATCTCCTCGGAGGCAAACGTAGCGCCGTGGATGCCGTCGCGTCCGGTGGACGAGCCGACGATCATCACCGGATTGCCGGCGCCTTTTGCGACCGCGCTGGCCGTGTGTTTCTGATCCGCTATGCCAACCGCCATCGCATTGACCAGCGGATTTTCCGTATAGCTGTCCTCAAAATAAATTTCCCCGGCGATGGTCGGCACCCCGAAACAGTTGCCGTAATCGCCGATGCCCTTGACGACATTGGCAAAAAGGTGCCGTACGCGCGGGTCGGATAGTTCGCCGAAACGCAGGGAATTGAGCGACGCTAAAGGCCGGGCGCCCATCGTAAAAATATCGCGGAGGATGCCGCCGACGCCGGTGGCGGCGCCCTGATAAGGCTCCACCGCTGAAGGATGATTGTGGCTCTCGATCTTAAAAGCCACCGCCAGCCCCTCTCCGATATCAATCAAACCGGCATTCTCTTCGCCGGCGCCCTTCAGCACCGCCGAACCGGTTTTGGGCAGCGTCTTCAACAACGCAATGGAATTCTTGTAACTGCAGTGTTCGCTCCACATGACGCTGAATATACCGAGTTCGGTAAATGTCGGCGTGCGGCCGAGTATCCTCAGAATGGTTTCATATTCCTCATCCAGCAGACCGTGCTGGCGGGCCAGTTCCGGCGTCACCTCGGGTTCTTTGAGATCGTTATACTCCAGCCATTTCGATGCGTGCATTTAAAACTCCCGTTAGAAAATCGTGCGCGTTAAAACCATTTCCGTTTTCTGAAAAAGAAATACATAAACAAGGCCACCGCCGCCATCAGCCCCAGCGCAAAAGGATAACCCAAAAACCACCGAAGTTCCGGCATGTTCCATGGAGAAGCATCGGGATCGAAATTCATCCCATACACGCCGGCGATAAACGAAAGAGGCATGAAAATCGTCGTAATGATGGTCAGCCGCTGCATGACAAGATTAATCCGGTTGGAACTTTCCGTCATCTGGTGCGTCTGGTAGGAATAATACGATTCCACAATGCCGGAAACGGCGTCCCGGTGCGAATCAATAGTTTCGTTAAGCCGGATCAGATGGTCAAAGATATCCCGAAAATACACCTGAGATATTTTGGAAATCGCTTTGTTGTTGATGTGGATCAGCCGGGCAAGGATGTCCCGCTGGGGCGCGATGATGCGGCGGAACTGCGTCAGCTGCCGTTTAATGGAAAGAACTTCCGACAGCACTTCCTGGTTGCCCTCCTGCGCGAACATTTTTTCCTCCAGATCGTCAATCCGGTCGTCCCATTTATCCACCATGGGGAAGCAGTTGTCTACCATCGTGTCGAGTATCGCGTGCAGAATGAAATCCGAGTTGCGAAACATCATGTTGTCCTTAACCAGAGACCGGAGACGTCCCCCGCGCTGATAACGTACGGACTGGTGCAGGATCAACTCGGTCTGACAGCGGTTTTTAACCTTGTTAATCGCCTCGTTGGGTGTTTGGTGAACGGATACGAGAAAATTCTTGCCCAGGAAAAAATCAATTTCGTCGCGGATCATTTCGTCGTTTTCCTTGTCATACACCGGCTCATTGACGATAATGAACAGATAGGAATCAAATTCGTCAATCTTGGGCGAGTTCGGGTAATACAAACAGTCTTCTATACACAGCGGATGGAAATTGAATACTTCCTGTAACTGCTCGATTTCTTCTTCGGTCGGATTTTCAAGGTCAATCCAGAAAACCGATTTCGGATCGTTCAGGTAGATCACCATCACTTCAAAACTGACGGTTTTCATGAATTCACGCTCGCTGAGCTGGGCATAGATGGTAAACATAACCGTTATCCTTATTCGTCCGAAAGCGCCGGGGCCGTCGGTTCGGGCAATTTATAAATCAGCGCCTTGTGTATTTTCTTGCGATCGGCTTCCGTGACGGTAATCCGAAGCGACCCGTATTCAAAGGTTTCGTTCTTGTGCGGCATACGGCGCAGATGCCAAAGAATGAATCCGCCCAGCGTGTTGTATTCGTCGGAGGGCAGGTTGATGCCCAGCGTTTCATTGAGCGTGTCGATTTCCGCCAGCGCGTCCACCAGGTAAGCGCCGTCGTCCTGCGGCCGAATGGACGGCCCGGCATCGTCGTATTCGTCCTTTATCTCTCCGACGATTTCCTCGAGCAGGTCTTCCATCGTGACCAGGCCCGCCGTACCGCCGTATTCGTCCACCACAATCGCCATCTGCAGGTGATGACTCTGAAATTCCTTCAGCAATTCCGACACGCGCTTCGTCTCGGGAACAAAATACGGCATGGTGGTAAATTCAATGGCCGACATATCCTTAATATTTTTCCGCCAGCAGTTCAGGATGTTCTTGATATGCAGCGTGCCTACAATCGTATCAATATTCTGCTCATATACCGGTAAGCGCGAAAGTTTTTCGTCCGCCATGATCTCAAGGATTTCCTCCATCGGCGTGGACACTTCCACGCAGACCATGTTGACCCGCGGCACCATGATTTCCCGCACCAGGGTATCGCCGAACTCGATGATGCTGTGGATCATCTCCAGTTCTGTTTCTTCGATGGCCCCGTCCTGCTCCCCGGCCTCGATGATTTCCTTTATTTCATCTTCGGTTACGTTCGTGTTAATCGCTTCCGGGCTCCGTCCCAATATCCACTGCAGGAGCCGCGTCATCAGATAAAACATGCGGTTCACCGGCCACAGCGCCAGCGACAGGCCATTGACCACCGGAATCATCAGCGCAATCACCCGCGACGGATAATACTGCGCAATCGTGTTCGGCAGTATGACGCTGAGTAATATGACGGATAACGGTATCAGCACCATGCCTGCTCCGTAAATCCACCAGGCAATCTCCGGCCAGTCCGCGGCTATCTCCAGCGCCAGCACCGTTCCCAGAATCGCCGCGCACACTTTGAACAAATTGTTACCTACATACAGATCGTTTAACAGCAGCGCCGGTGCGTTCTCCCATCGATCCAGAAACGCCGAAATCCGGCTTTTCTGCAACATAATTTTTTTCATCGTTACTTTGTTCAGATGATACAAAGCGGTCATTAAAGATGAAAAAAAACCCGAAAGCAGTATAAATATAAAGAAAAGGGCTAATTGAACGGTAATAACAGATTCCATATAACTTTAAATTAAATGAAATAAAGTTTATAAAAATGAATAACTAAAATCAAGCACTTTGAAACTTATTTGTCTTTGATTTATTGATTTAGATGATTATATTTAGCTTTAAATATTTATTTTTATCTTAAACGATAGAAGATGCTTGCTGATGTAAAAAACAATCGCACGGTGCTTCAGGAACTTCTGCAATTTCTGCGTTCATCCGATTTCACCGGTAAACTGCTGGACGAACATCTTGAACTGTTTCAGTCCAAGATATCCCGTTTCCGGGATATTGAACTGGCTGCGGTATTTGAAAAAATCCGGGAAGAGGCCGAAAAACGCCGGCGTTCCGGTAAAACACTGCTGATCAGCAAACTGGAAGACATTGCCGCTCTCACCAAAATGGAAATCATGCTGCGCGAACGCGCCGTACCGGTGGAGGTTATCAATCTGCTTTTGCTCCTGCTTGTTAACAAATCGTCGAATTTCTCTGTCCCGATATTTAACGGCCGGGTGGATGAATTGTTCGACGGTTCGGTGGAAAACGCCGTGGTCAACATCGTTCTGGAAAAGCTTGTTACGGATAAGTCCCGTCAGGGGCGCACCAAGGAAATGAAAGACCTGTTTGAAAAAAAACTCCGAGATACGGAAACCTTTGTTCATCTGACTCAGGTCATCGACATGGTGGATCTGAACGAAAGCCCTAAAATCAAAAGCATCTTCATGACCAATCTTCTCGCTGAAGCCATGAAACGCGACGAAACCATGCGCAAAAGCGAATCGATCACCATGAAAGACCTCATTAACCTGTACCTGCTCTCGAAAATTCAGCTGGAGCTGACGCAGTACGGCTACCCGAACGAGACGCTGGAAGGCATCATCATCAACCGGCTCTCGCAGTCGAACAACATCCGGCGCCAGTTCCGCATCCTGGATCATATCATCTCCGAAACGGCGCGCGGCACCCTGAATATTGAACTCGGCTCCAAGACGGAAAAACTCGAATGGCTCAAGCTGATTAACGAACTCGAAATCAGCATCGCCCTGGCCCAGTACGAGGAAAAACTTTCGAAGGATAAATTTAAACCGCTGTCGGAAGACATTAAAGCGGTGATCCACGACACCCTCATGACGGAGAATATCGCCGATCAGACCATTGCCGCCATATCCTTCGCCCGCCGTCTGGATAACCCCGACGAATCCCTGCACGAACCGGGCAAACTGGCCGAGGTCGCCGCCGAAACGCAGTATCTGACGTCCATGATTTTCCGGGTCAAGGGATTCCAGATCAAAGAAGTCTACGAGTTTGTCGAACTCATCGGTGAGTTGGATGTCAAGGACGAGCGTTACCACAAGACCGTCGAATATTTCCAGTACGAACTGCCGCACATTGACAAAAGCGTCCTCAAAGAAGAAGACCCGGATATTAAAAAGGCGGCGCTGACCTCGCGTTATCTCTCCGCGCGCATGATGAGCCTTTTCAATATCAACCCGCGGTATCTGTCCCTTGCGCCGGAATTTCTCACGCTCGACACCGGCAAAATCCCCGCCGAGTTCAAGAACAAGGAAGGCGAGTGGATTCCCAAGATTGATTATTTCAACGAGATCCGCAAGCGCCTGGGCTTCTTCAACAAAGCGGAACGGGCCTTTATGACCATGAACCGCGTGGAACACTACATCCGCGCGGAACGCCTGGAACTCAGCCGGGCAAACATGTTCCGGATTATGGAAAACATCAATGATATCGAACTGAGCCTCGCCACGGCCGAGTACATCAAGGCCGGCACCATCACCCGCGGCCAGGACGATGCCAACGCGTTCACGGCGCCGTACGTAGAGTCCAAAATCAAGGCGCTTTTTCAGGACGAGTCGATCCGGATGATTGAAAAGGAAGCGGTAGAAAAGAACATCATCCCCGAATCCATCCTCGCAAAGGCCGAAGAAGAGGGCAATCTCGAAGACACGCTGCTGGACATTAAAAATTACGCTGTCTATCTGGTCACCCGCCGGTTTGATAAGCCGGAATATCCGCGTCACCTCCAGCGCGCGCTCAACCTGATACTCGCTCTCATCCAGGACGCTATCGGCTGGCGGCATTTCGAAAACACGCAAATCCGTGCCAAACAGGAAATCACGCCCCTGCTGGAAGAATATTACCATTATATGAACCTTCTGCTCGACGCCCTGCACGACGACACCAACCCGGACCATGAAGAAGTCATTTCCAAACTGCGCGATGACGATTACTTCGCCATTACCGACAACCGGGACAGTCTGGAAGCGGGCAAAAAATCGGCACCTCAGGTGCGCATTGAGTTCAACACCCTGATGAATGACGGCCGCTTCCAGGATTACCTGGCCCGCGCCTATATATTTGCGGAACACAGCCCCCATGAGGAATGGGCCGCTTACCGCAATCGCATGGAAGAGGTGAAGAAGAACCTCAACGAAGCGCTCAATAAAACCTGCACCGTGATTGACTCCATCATTGACACGCTAAAATCCACCACGCAGAGTTCCGTGTTGTACAAGGATGCCATTCAGACTTTACGGAACCGGTACCTGACGCCGCTGGAAAAATTAGAATATCAACTGAACACGCACCGCAAGCCGCCTATGGTCGTGAAAATCGAATACGACCGTATCGTCAACTCGGACAAATTCAAGGTGTTCCTCAACCACACCTATGAATTGGCCCAAACGGTTGGAAACTAACCGGGTATGTGCCGTTTAGCGGGATTTTCCGGCCCGGTTTTGCAGGATCTGAGTTATCCGCTTCTTTCGGCGCCAAATGCACTGCGAAAGCAGAGCCGTTGTGATACAGAATCCGGAAAACCCAACGACGCCGGATGGGGCTTTGGTTTCTGGGATGCCCACCATCCGGAAATTGTCAAACACCCGACAGCCCCCGCCGAGGACCCGACGTTTGAAATAACCGCTCAGCGTTCCTGCCGCCGGATGATGGCGCATATCCGCCGGGCTTCCACCGGAGGCGTCGCGCCCGAAAATACCCATCCGTTCGGCTTTGAAAACCGCCTCGTCTTTGCGCACAACGGCTCTATCGATCGCTTCGATTCCATACGCGACCGCGCCGTTTCAGAACTGCCGGCGGATTTCAGACCGCGAATCACCGGCAGGACCGATTCCGAATATATCCTGTACCTGTTTCTGAGCGAATTGTTCGCTATCGACCAGCCGGAAACAGAAAATATCCGTTCCTTCCAGACGGCTTTGGAGCGCACCATAATTCGCTGCCGGCAATGGGCGGCACAGGCCGCCGGCGATGACCCGCCGGAACTGAACTTCATGTTTTTAACAAAACACTTTTTAATTTCAACGAAAGTATTATATTGGCTTGGTTTTTACAAGGTCGGCGGAGGCACCCTGATTACCTCGGAACCGCTGGCATCCGGCGACGGTTGGCAGCCCCTCGATGAAAACACCATGATCGCGGTGCGCAGGGACGGCCGGCACGAAATCATAAACCTGCACCTATAAACGCAAAGGCTTCTATGAATTCTAATTCTTTTTATATTTCGGTTCTGATACTTGCGGTTTTCATGGCCGGCTGCGGGAAAAAAGACGAAACGGCGTACATGACCTCAAAAGAACATTTCGCGTACGCCATGAAATTTTTCAAAAAAGAAAAATACAGCAAAGCCCAGGAACAGTTCCAGGTCATCACCTTCAAATACAGCGGTTCCGACGTCGCGGATGACGCGCAGTTCTATCTTGCCGAATCATATTTCTTTCAGAAGGATTATGTGCTGGCCGCTTCGGAATACGACCGGCTGGTCAGTTCCTATCCGCGAAGCGAGTTTGTGGAAGAATCCATGTATAAAATCGCCATCTGTTATTTTAAATTATCCCCCGGCTACGCGCTGGATCAAAAGTTCACGTACGAAGCCAAAGACGCGGCCCAGAATTTTCTGGACCTGTATCCCAAAAGCCCGCGCAAAGCTGAAATGGATTCGCTGTATCTTACCATCACCGACAAACTCGCCCGCAAAGAATTTGAAAACGCCCATACCTACCGTAAAGTAACCGAGTATGAGGCCGCTATCGTGTATTATGACCTCGTCCTTAATGAATACCCTAAATCGCAATACGCCGGCCGCGCGCTGTACTGGAAGGCATACTGTTTTTATAAACTTAAACTATACGAAAAGGCACGGCTGATTCTTTCCCGGCTCACCGATCAGTATCCGCTGGATAAAAAACTCGTCAACGACGCGTTAGACCTTCTGGACACCATCCGAAAAAAGGAAGCCCGTGCGCAAGCAGGCCGGAAAGAAGGCACTTAATCCTTTTCCCGCGTAACGATGATGGCTTCTACCCGAATTGGTCTTTTCGGCGGTACGTTCGACCCCGTACATCAGGGACACCTGATCATCGCCGAACAGGCGCGGGAAATACGTCAACTGGAGAAAATTCTTTTTATACCGGCCGCTGCGCCCCCTCATAAAAACGGCCGTCCGATTACGGATTTCAACCATCGCGCGGCCATGCTTCGGCTCGCCCTGCAGAACAACCCGCATTTTGAAATCAGCGAAATTGAAAGTCAGTTGCCGCCGCCTTCCTACACCGTCCAGACGCTAAAGCATTTAATCGCCTTATACCCCGACACCCTCTTCGAACTGATTATCGGCATGGACTCCCTCTGCGGTTTTCAGTCATGGAAATCGCCGGATGAATTGTTAAAACTGTGCCGGATGGTTGTTTATCCGCGGGCGGGATCGGCCGTGGATACAATCAGCCCGGCAATTATGGCCCAGGCCATTGTAATGGATGTTCCGATAATAGAAATTTCTTCCACGTTTATCCGGCGTCTGTTATCGTCGGGACAGTCCGTGCGTTATATGGTTCCGGATGCCGTCCTGAATTACATACAGAAACACCGTCTCTACCAGATCCCGCTAATCTGACCGGCCGACCCGCATGTTCAAACGACTCTATCCTTACCTGCGACGTTACCGGAAACTGCTGATCGCCGGATTGATACTGGTGATTCTTAAAAATCTTTTCCAGTCCGTAAGTCCGCAGATCGTCAAGATGGCTATTGACCGCTTGCAGGATATCCAGACCCAGGGCGCGCTGTACCATCTGCTGGTAGCGCCGGTGCTTTCCGCTACGGGATGGACCGAAATGGCTGTACTGATCGCCGTATTCCTTACGATGGAAACCGCGCACGCCGCCTTGCTTTTCGGCATGCGTAAAACAATGATTGTTGCCTCGCGCAAAATCGAATTGGATTTCCGGAACGATTTCTTCAGCCATTTGCAAACGCTGCCGCCGGCCTTTTACCATTACCGGCGCACCGGCGACCTGATGAGCCGAATGACCAACGATCTGGCTAATATGCGGGAAATCCTCGGACCGGGCATCATGTATACCGCCAACACAATCGTCTCGTTTTTCTATGTCGTACCGCTGATGCTTCAAATGAGTCCCCTGCTTACACTGACCGCTTTTCTGCCGATGGCCGTGCTGTCCGTGATGATCTATAAACTCGCCCGGATCATGCACCACCGCGCCGAGCAGGTACAGGCTAAACTGTCCGATATCAGTTCGGAAGTCCATGAGAGCTTTTCCGGCATACGTATCATCCAGTCCTATGTGCTCGAACCGCTGCAGTTCACCAAATTCAGAAAACTGAATGAAGAATATTTCGGACTGAACATGGCCATGGTGCGCATCCGCGGGTTGATGATGGCCTCAGTCATTGGCATAATCGGGCTCAGCGTCGCGCTCCTGCTGCTGGCCGGCGGCTGGCTGGTAATCCAAAACCGCATATCGCTGGGGACATTTACGGCGTTCAATTTCTATCTTGCGATGCTTATCTGGCCGATGATCTCAATCGGTTGGGTGCTGAATATATTCCAGCGCGGCGCCGCTTCCCTGAAGCGGATGGAAGAAGTGCTCAGCGTGAAGCCGGATGCTTCGGAGGCAACGGCATGGACGACCGGCGGGGTTATCCGCGGCACTATCGAATTCCGCAATCTGACGTTTGCTTACACCGCCGGCCAGACCGTGTTAAAAGATATTACGCTCCGCCTGAGCGCCGGAAGCACTCTGGGTATTGTCGGAAAAACCGGCAGCGGAAAGTCCACGCTGATTCATCTAATTCCCGGCTTGTACCCGTCACCGCCCGGGAGTTTATGGATTGATAATACGGAAATCAACCGGATACCGCCCGGCGTGCTGCGCGCCGCTATCGGCATGGTACCCCAGGATCCCTTCCTTTTTTCGGACACGATCCGGAGCAATATCCTTTTCGGCAAGCCCGATGCCACGGAGAAAGAAATCCGGGAAGCCGCGCAATGGTCCCGTTTAGACCGGGACCTGGATCAGTTCCCGGACGGACTGGACACCGTCATCGGCGAACGCGGCGTTACGCTCTCGGGCGGACAGAAACAGCGGCTGGCCATCGCGCGCGCGCTTATACGCCGTCCGGCTATACTCATTCTCGATGACGCCTTGTCCGCCGTGGATACCCGCACTGAGGATGAAATCCTGCAAACCCTGCGCGCGCTTTCGGGAACCCGTACCATCCTTATCGTCAGCCACCGAATCCATACCGTGCGCCATGCGGATACAATCATCTATCTCAGGGACGGCGTAATCGCCGAGCAGGGCACTCATGACGAACTGATGACTTTAAACGGCGCTTTCGCCCGCATGTACCGGCATCAACTACTGGAAGAAGAAATCGAACATATATGATACCCATTCGGAGATGACCATGTATCACCTTGCTTCCTATGATGACACCGATAAAAAAGAATTTTACCGCGCTTTAACGGCCGACCTCAGCGCCTTGCTCGAAGGCGAATCGGACTGGATGGCCAACACTGCTAATTGCGCCGCCTTGCTGTATCACGCGATGAACGCTATCAATTGGGCGGGTTTCTATTTTCTAAAGAACGGCGAGCTTGTGCTGGGCCCGTTTCAGGGCAAGCCGGCCTGCGTGCGGATTGCCATCGGGCGCGGCGTCTGCGGCACCGCTGCTGAACGGCGCGAAACCCTCCTCGTGCCCGATGTGCATCAGTTTCCCGGACATATCGCCTGCGACAGCGCCTCCCGCTCCGAGATTGTCGTGCCGCTCATTCAAAACGGCCGACTCATCGGTGTCCTGGATATTGACAGTCCCATAACCAACCGATTTGATGAACAGGACCGCGCCGGTCTTGAAGCATTGATGACGGTCCTTCTGAACGCTTCGGCTTTTCTTACATAAACTTCACTCACCAACGCTGCGTCGGAAATTCATCGGCTACATTGTAATACGGATAACGAAAACGATGAGATATTTCTGCAATACCTAGGGAGCCATACGGCTGAGAGTGCCTGTGCCGTAAGAAATAGCAGGGCAGACTTCTGCACCCCGACACAAAAGTTTAAGCGGGCTATTATAAAAACTGTCGGGAAATGAATACCTCTGTTACCCTTATGGCATATGCCCTATTCATTTAATGTGTTTTCTAATGTCGTCTTAAATTCGTTTTCGTAGTTGTAATTATAGAACGGAACGGCAGTTATCAAATAGGTGTCCGTGCGGATTTTGATTGTCTTTTTTTCTGCTCTGATTTCATTTAAAAAGTCTTCTTTCCATTTGTCGTGTCCTTTTAAATGCTCTCCTTTAGGTTCTATGAAAACCTGAAAAGTCATTTGTTCTCCGTCACGTTGTTTGCAGAACAATAAAAAGTCTGGTTCAAATGCTCGTCCGAGTTTGTCGAAGATTTTAATTTCTCTTTCGTTTCGGATTAGGTAAATGTTTTCAAACTTCTGATTCAGACCTTCAAATCGTCTGGAAAAAAGTTCTACAAACTTCTTTTCTTCACTTGTCCCATAGTTTGCATTATAAACATACCAAGGTTCGTTGGCCACCAATTCTTCTTGCCCTTTGGCGCGATCATCATATTTATTCACTCTAATTTCTTTATCTTTAAACACATTATGTATTCTGTCCGAAATATAGTCTGAACCTTCATATTCTGTCGAGTTGTTCTTTATGTCTGCTTCGATGATTTGCAGAAGTCCGTTTAAGGCTTGCAAGTGGTCGAAATGGCTAATTTCTTTCAGTCGTTTGGTTGTTCCGCTGTATGTAATTTCCAAACTTGCTAAAAAGTCAGGGCTTTGAATAAAATTGGAAAGTGAACCAACATTTGGAAAATATCGAGATAGATTGTCGAAGTAAAAAAATGGATTTTGACTTAATGCAAAACGGATTACGTTTTTCGGGATTTCAGTCAGCTTTACATCTTTGGTTTTAATTATTTCATCATTGGATTGTGTCGGCTCCATTTCAAAAAAGGCACTTGACATTCTGCCAACTCCCGAAGATAAAGTGTGCCGGTAGTTGGTTTTCTTAACTCCTAAATCTGCAAACGATTTTATGTTATCAAAACTTTTAGGCACTTTCTTATTAAAGAAAACCTGTCCGTTTTTGTAAAAATCTGTTTTCTTGAAACTTTCTTTTAATTTCAATTGCTTAGTAACAAGGTTTTCATCATCTTCATAAATACCCGTATCAATAAGAGCTTTTTTCAATTCCGAAATGTAACGGCTATCTTCTTTGGTGTGGTAGTACAGTTCTTCCAGTATCCTTAAGTCGTTAGAAATATCATCATCAAATTTTCGAGTAAACTTGTCTTGTCCCTTCGACAAGCTCAGGGCATTGCCTGCTTCCAGTGAAAATGGAAAGTATCTTGCACCACGACCAATAAGTTGAGCTTCGGCAATGGTTGTTTTCCCTGGCTTTCCGTCGTTACCATCTCGGTCTTCGTAAAGACGAACAATGTCAAACAAATTCAAAACGTCCCAACCTTCGTTCAGTTTCTGAACGGCAAAAACGGCACGGATGGGATTATTTTCATCTTCCAAAGTGTTGAGCAATATTTGGTTTTGCTCGGCTTCTGCGTCATTGTTGGCGCTCAGGCAATTTTCAAATCTGAAATTGGCTTGAATGCGTTTTACAATTTCATTGGCTGAAATGCCTTTGGCTTCAAAAAAACGGAAAGACTTTTGAACGATTGGAACAGTGGAAGTCTTTTGAATTTTCTCAACCATTGACACCGAAAAATCATCTATCAGTTTATGAAATTTTTCTTTGTTCTTTTCTGATTCTGCAATTGTTCTTTTGGCTTTAAACAGAATTACAGGCTTCAAATTGATATTGTTTGAAGTAGCCAACTCCTGACGATATAAATTCAAAATCAAAGCCTGAATGATTCTGTCTTGTTCGTCATACAAGGAACGGATAAGGTTGATTTCTTTAGAGTATTTGTCTTTTCTAAATTCAGCAAGGTCGTATTTGAAAATCACCTTGTCTTGGTAGTGATTTACCAATTGCGCAGTGTCGGTGTCAATGGTTGCCGTAAACTCCAACAAGATATTTTCAAAATTGGAATCGTGTATTTTTTTTGCGGTGTCTTCCCAACTGCCAAACATATTGCCCGATTTTGTTCCTGCTACCAGGTGGTGCGCCTCGTCAGCAATCAAAACCAATTTCTTGTCCTTAAAGTCTTCGTAGGTTACGCTGTTTTCTTTGGTGTTGTTAAGGTCAATATGAAGCTGTTGAATGGTGGTAAACTTGATATTGATATTCTGGTTGTCTGATTCTTCAAAGTTTTCAACTTCTTTAATTAGCACCTCTTTACCATCAATCACAATTTTGTCGTTGAACAAGTATTTTGAAGCCTGCGGATTTAGGAAATTGTCTTTGGTTTTTTGAATGATATTGTTGCTGTTTACAAAAAACAAAAAGTTGCGATAGCCTTTTTGGTAAAGGTGCAATATCAAACCTGCCATTATCAAAGTCTTTCCGCTTCCTGTTGCCATATTGTAAAGCAAGTGAAATGGTCTTTTGGGTTTGCCTGTAAAATCTTCAGAATCGCAAAGAATAAAACGCTGAAATGCTTCAATTTGATAAGGTCTGATAAAAAATGCTGATTTTATGTTATCGGTTATGTGATTAGGAACAGTAACTTGAGCAATAGCTCTTTTGCCAAATTCCTCTACTAATATGTCGTATAAAAACGCCATCGCTATTCCTTTTTATTTTTAGGTTTAATTGCCTTTAATTTTTTGTTCGCTTGTTCTATACTTTCAATAAATTGCTTTTCTACTTCCGATAATTCATCTTCCGATTTCTGTTTATATGCTTCATATTCTGCCAGTGCTTTGCGTTGTGCCAGCTCAGCGGAAATTTTTCCTACGTGGGTCAGCACATCCTGCCGGCTCATTTTGATAAACCCGTCTAATACCTCAATCCAATCCTTCATATACATGGGTTTGCGTTGCATGGCATTTATTTCGGCAATATCTAAGTATGCCGATACCAATCTGTTTAATACCGCCAATTCTTCTTCATTCAAGTAATTTTTAGCAATGGTGATTTCTTGTTTAGTGGGCTTTTTACCTTTGAATGAAGTTAACCCCATAAATGGAAGTTGGGCATTGGCTCTTTGGTAAATAATTTCCGCTGCCGTGTGTCCGTGTGCTGCCCAGTGCAATTTGTTTTGAACCGTTTGGAAAAACTGCTGTGTTATTTCCGCTCGAGGGTCATAGTCTATACTTGTGGCATATATCTCTAAAACTTTACGATAAAATATTTTTTCGGATGAACGAATATCCCGAATGCGTTCGAGCAATTCTTCAAAATATCCGCCACCTTGCTTAAGCAAGTCATCGTTCATCGTAAAGCCTTTGATGAGATATTCCCGAAGGCGTTCGGTAGCCCAAATACGAAACTGCGTGCCACGAAGCGACTTTACACGGTAGCCTACGGAAATAATCACGTCCAGGTTGTAATGATTGACCTCGTAGGTTTTGCCATCTGCGGCAGTTGTTCGGAATTTCCGAACAACTGATTCTTCCCTAAGCTCACCTTCTTCAAAAATATGTTTGATATGCTCGCTGATATTAGATTTAGAAGACTGAAACAACTCTACCATATCGGCCTGGGTAAGCCATACCGTATTATCCTCCAGACGGACATTGATTTTGATTTTTCCGTCTTCGGATTGGTATAATAAAAACTCGCTTTTTTTCTTTTCCGGCAACATTAAATTATTTCTTAATCTGATAAAAATCTCGGGTTACTTTCTTCTCTTCTTCGGTACATTCAAAATCTTTATCATTGAGCGAAGAAAGGTTTACATATAATTGGTTTTTGTCCAATAGTTCGCAAAGGATTTCCTTTTGTCTTTTCAGTTCAAACTGCTTAAACTCCTCGATGCTTTCCTGAAACTTCTGTAAATCCACACTATATTTAAAGAAACTTTTGGCTTTCATTTGCTCCCAAATTTGCAACAGCGCTTCGGTGTCTTTGGCTTCTTCTATTTGCTCAATGAAAGTTTGATTGTATTTTTTGAGCTCGAGATAGACAAATGAGCCACCGCCTTGCCAATTGACGTCCTCATCTTCTGAAATACCTGTCAAATCACCATTTATAACATTTTTTAATCTTTGAATTGACAAATCAACTTGACTTTGTAATTGTTCCAAACCAATAAATTGGCGTTCTAACTTATGAGCAACAGCAGAGGTTGTTCCGCTTCCTAAATGATAATCAAGAACGATATCGTGTTTAGAAGTAAAAATCTGTATTAAAAACTTTAGTAATTCTTCAGGTTTCTTACCATTTCTAAATTCAACATCGCCCTGCTTTGATACGTTGTTATATTCCTTTTCAAAGCTGTAAAAGTTAGGGTATTGTTTTTTAGTAACACCGCTACTTGTTGGCATACCTTGGTAATAACCGCCATTCTTTTTCCCTTCGGGTGCTGAATAAAAAAACCTGTAACTTACAGAATCATCTCCCATATCAGGCACTTTAAATAATGTTTCAGGTGGATAGCCTGATAATTTTTCTAAGTACTTAACAAAAAATCTTCCACTACTATTTTTTTCACGTATTGAACCTCTAATACTTATTTTTTAAAACCTTCTTTACTCGCTGGAATTGAAACTACTCTATATTGATTTGGCAAATAAACTTCAACATTCTTTGAGCCACATTGAATAATTTCCGGGCCTGCATTGTCATCTATTTCAATTTTTAAATTGTATTCGTCTATTGTTTTTTGTTCTTCAATAAAAGGCATTTTCTTTCCCTTGTCATTTGAATAAATGAGAATGTATTCAATAACATCATTAAATTCTTTGTCGCCTGTCAAGGCTCTATCAGGGTGTCTAACTTGGATATTAAAATTACATAAATGTTTTTCAAATAATTCATTCATTAAAACTTCTAAATATGCAAATTGGTGAAATGAGCATTGAACCATAAAAATTCCCGAAGGGGAAAGTAATTTTTTTGCTAATTCAATTCGATTCTTCATAAATGTCAACCAAGTCGATTTATTAAAAGAATCATTGTATTTGAAAGAATCGCTACCTGTGTTATAAGGTGGGTCTATATAAATGAGTTTAATTTTACCACGGAATTTTGGTATTAAGCTTCCGAGACCAATTAAATTATTGCCTTTAATAATCAGGTTGTCGGTAATGGTATCTTCGGGCAGTCCTCGTTTGCGGTTTAGTTCGGCATCACGAGTGAAAAAATTTGAATTAAAATTTTCAAATTCAGAAGCAGTTTTAACTTCTAATTTCTGATTTCTAAATTCATACTTTTTAAAATTTGTCAAAACTTTAGGCTCTAAAAGCTGGGTAATTTCGTCTTGTGCCAAAATTTCATTGAAGAAAATCTCTTCCCGTTTTTGTTCCTCACGGCTTTGTCCGCCTTCTAAAATGCAGTCTTTAAATGGCCACACCAAAGCCACTTCGTTGCGTTGTTTGAGAAATTTACCATCAATGGTAAGTCCGATTTTATTTTTGTATTGGGTATAGCTATCGTTGAGGTAGTTTTTCTGTTCTAAAAAATCAATAAACAGGTTTTGCTTGAATACCAGCACATCTTTTACTTTCACAAAAAACTTTTCTTTGAGTGTTTCGTTTTCGAGCAATAGTTCAATCAATTCTTCATCAAAGTTTCGTGCACGGTCTATCACTACCCATTTTTTCAGTTCTCCGTTGTCTGTTACGAAGTTGGGTTCTTTCTTGAGTTGTTGCTCTAATGTTTCGTATAGTTTCATTTATATCAAATCCTTAAATTTGAAGTTTCAAAAATAAGATTTTTTCAAATCTTTAATCTTTCAATTTTTCATAATTCCTGTTAATGCGTTTTCAATGTTGGCAAGCGGGTTTTTCGTTTTTTGTCTTTTTGCATTATTTTGAACCTTATCGCTATTTTTTTCAGCTTGCCCCTAACCTAAAATATTGGAACGGTAATTTACGCAGCCAGGCTGAATCTATTACTTATAATCTCTTGCCCAGGGCGTACGTTCGATAAACTTGCCGGCAAAGTCCTCGAGCATTTTTTGAAACGCTTCGGCCTGTATGGTTTTATTGACGATAGTGGCGTCCACGCTGATGCGTCCGTTAGCCGCGATTTTTGATTGGCGGTGGTCCCAGATAAGGCCATGCGCGTACATGCGTCCTTTAAAAGTACCGATGCCGAGCGCGTAGGCCCCGCCGTACTGCAGGCTCGAAACGCGTTCTATGTTCTCAAATCCCAGCCCGTAAAAAATAATGATAAAATCCACCGTGTCGGCTATCGCCGGAAATTTCTCCCTTGGGCCGGGATAATAAATATTCGTGAAGCCAAGACTTTTATCTTTCTCAATCGACGTGGCCTTCGGAGTCAGCACGCGCGAGTAATCCAAATCAAGAAAAGCAAAATGATTGGGTGAAACCGCGCTCAGTTTCTCCGGCAAAAAACGGTATAGCCCTGTACGCAGATCGGTATTGCTTTCCCGGTCCCCGAATTCAATCGTTAAAAGACCGAAATTCTTAGTCGGCATCTGGATGGAATCCAGGATGGGCAGGATGATGATGCTTTTGTTTATAAACGGCGCGCTGCGGTATTCACCGCGTACCACAAGGTTCTGGGAGATTGCGCCGGTATGAACAAGCAGGAATATTATTATTACCGCGGCCAGCCGCCGTATAAAAAAACTCCGTGGTTTCATTTAATCACTAATAATTCAGTTCCGAATAGATTCATGTTTTAACGAAATTATACTTAAATATATGGTAAATAAGAGATAGTAATCAAGTATTTATCGGGTTAAAATTATTTTGGAATTAAAGAATCTTCTTTTACGTTATAAGCATCAAGAATAAAGATTGGAACATTTATGATATTACGCACCATTTTAGTTTCACTGGCCGTTTCAGCACAAATCCTTTATGCGCAAAATACCGGCCTTATACGTGGTGAGGTTACGGACGGGAAAACCAAAGAACGCTTATGGGGCGTTAATATTACGGTGCTCGGAACGAATCGCGGCACCACGACGGGTGAAAACGGTAAATATTTTATCGATAATTTGAAACCCGGAACTTACCGCCTCCAATTTTCGTATATTGGTTATTCGACGATTATTAAAACCGATATAATCGTCACGGCCTCTAAGCCGGTCGTACTGGATGTCCCGTTAATGCCGGAGGCCATCGAGGGCGAGGAAATCATCATTACGGCGGGCTATTTTGAGCAGGTTACCAAAACCCAGCCGAGTGCGGTGGGACTTACGCAGGAAGAAATCCGGCGGTATCCGGGCGGTTTTGAGGATGTGGTCCGCACGGTCTCCACACTGCCGGGCGTGGCGGTGAACAATTCCGGCGGCCGTAACGATCTGATTGTACGGGGCGGCGGACCGTCGGAAAATCTCTATATCATCAACAACATGGAAGTGCCGAATATCAATCATTTCGCGACACAGGGCACCAGCGGCGGTACGGTCAGTTTTGTGAACCTTGATTTTGTGGACAATGTAGAATTCTCGACGGGCGGTTTCCCGGCGCGTTATGGCGATAAAATGTCCTCCACGCTCAGTCTCAGTCTGCGTAAGGGACGCGAGGACCGTTTCGGCGGTAAAGCCCTGATATCCGCCACGCAGTTCGGCGCGAACGTGGAAGGGCCCATCGGCAGCCGGGGGGATTACATTATTTCGGCGCGGCGCAGTTACCTGGATTTCATTTTCAAGGCCGCGGGGTTGCCGTTCATCCCCACCTACACGGACGTGAATGTGCTCGGACAGTACGCCATTAATCCGAGCAACACGCTCTATTTCCTCAGTCTGGCCGCCATCGACGACGTTTCGAAAAATAACGACACGCGCAAGAAACGTATTTTCAACGCCGCCCTCATGGACAACCGCCAGTATCAGTCTGTCACGGGAATGAATTACCGCCATCTCTTAGACAAAGGCTATGTGGAAACCACCACGAACATCAACATCAGCCGATTCAATTTTGGCCAGAAAGACACGCTCGGACGGAAATATTTCACGAGCGCGGCCCGAGAAATCGAATGGCACGTGCGAACGGACTATTACCGGATGCTGACCAAATCCCTCGGGTTGCTGACCGGCGTAAGCGGCAAAATGGTTTATAACGATAATGAAACGCTGTTCGGCGATACCATCGTGGATCGCAACGGTAATTATATTCCCGCCGAAGCCGTCGGCGTGAATACCCGCAACCGTTATGACAAAACATTTTATAAATACGCCGCTTTCGCCGAATTAGACTGGCTGGCCACGCATCACTGGAATTTCAACCTCGGCCTGCGCGCGGATAAATACACCTATCTGGAACGCGGCCTGTATCTGGCGCCCCGTTTTTCCGCGCGGTACAAGTACAACGAACAATGGATCATTAAGGGCAGTACCGGCGTGTATTACCAGTCGCCGTCTTACGTATGGGTTGTGAACCCGGAAAACCGGAAGCTGAAAGCGTTGCGCAACCTGATGACGATTTTCGGGACGGATTACCTGATTCGAAAGGATTTGAAAGCGTCCGTGGAGGTTTATTACAAACGGTACACCCATCTTCCGACGGGCACGATACCGGGCGTTAATGATTACGTGGTCATTACGAATGCCGGAGCGGGGTTTGGCGGCCGTGAGGATAATTTCCAGTCGTTCGGATTTACGGACCTCGCGTCACGCGGCCGGGGACAGGCGTACGGGGCCGAGTTTCTGCTACAGAAAAAATATTCCGATATCCCCGCCTATGGCCAGATCAGCCTGACGCTTGGTCAAAGCACCGTAACGGCGGCCGATGGTAAGACCTACCCGAACCCTTTTGACCAGCGGCTGATTTTGAACATCACCGGCGGCTATAAAATTAATGCCTCCTGGGAATTCAGCGGTAAATTCCGATTCTTCACCGGCGCGCCGTACACGCCCGCATACCGGCCGTCCGTCAATCCCGTCAAGCCGGGTCAGGTGCAAAATTTGCCCGAAGAGTACCTTTCCCGACGCCTGGAAAACGGCCATCATCTGGACCTGCGCGTGGACCGTTATTTTATTTTCAGCAACTGGCGACTGACCGTGTTCCTTGACGTACAGAATGTTTACAACCGCAAGAACCAGAATCCGCCGGATTACAACTTCGCCGAAGATCGCGTCGAAGACCGCGGCTCGATCGGTATTCTGCCCTCCATCGGCATCAGCGCGGAATTTTGATTTTGCGATATAACCCGGATAGCGAACGGCCGGCAGCCCTTCCATAAAATGAAACCCGCGTTTATAGATCCGATATCCCGGTTTTATTACCTCCGCCTATCGTCCTTCTGATAAACCAATTTCGTTTTCTCATCCTTTCCTATTCTTAGAAAAACAAACATTCGATTGGGATCGGATTATTTTTTCTGATAATTTGATTTTATCCGCAGTTATATTAAATTGGCATAGTTTAACTTAATACGGTTATGCCCGATTTTGTCCATTTACATACCCACACGCAATACAGCATCCTCGACAGTTGCTGCCGTACGGAGGATCTGGCGCTGGCGGCGGAAGCCGACCGAATGCCCGCGCTGGCGATTACCGATTATAATATGTTCGGCGTACCGGAATTTTACAGCGCGCTTACGTCGCGGAAAATAAAACCCATTATCGGCCTGGAAGTGTACCTGACTGCGGACCGTCTGGCCAAGCATAAGGTCAACTATCATCAGGTTTTGTTCGCGCAGAACGCCGACGGCTACCGGAACCTGATGCAGTTGTCATCCATCGGTTATCTGGAGGGGTTCTACTATAAACCGCGCGTGGACCGGACGGTGCTTCGCCGGTACGCATCCGGTCTGATCGGCACGTCATCCTGTCTGAAAGGCGAAATCCCGCAACGGCTGATGTACGGAAGTTATGAGGACGCGCTGGCGATCGCCCGGGAACTGACGGAGATATTCGAAGGCCGTTTTTATATCGAGATCCAGCGCCACGGTATCGCCGCCGAACGTCAAGTCAACCGCGGACTTCTCCGCATCGCCAAGGAGCTGAACCTGCCGGTCATCGCCACGAATGATATTCACTATCTTCGGCAAAAGGACGCCAAAGCCCACAACGTACTGATGGGCATCCAATCCGGAAAAACGCTCGGCGACAACACCCTTCCGAAATATCCGAACGACACGTTTTATTTTCGCCCGTCGCAGGAGATGAAAAAATTATTCAAAGATATTCCTGAAGCGATTGATAATACGCTGCGCCTGGCCGAGTCCTGCACGTTCGAACTTGAGTTCGGCAAAACGCAATTGCCGACATATCAGCTGCCTGATGGTTTCACGGATGAGAATGATTATCTGAAGCATCTTGCGTACGAAGGCGTTGAAAAAAAATACGGCTCCGGCATCACGAAAGAAATTTACGAACGGCTGGATTATGAACTCTCGGTCATCAGGAAAATGGGCTTTCCCGGTTATTTTCTCGTGGTGCAGGATTTCATCAATTCGGCACGGCAGATGGGCGTTTCCGTAGGCCCTGGACGGGGCTCCGCGGCCGGGAGTATCGTGTCCTACGCGACCGGCATCACCAATATTGATCCCATCCGCTATAACCTGCTATTCGAGCGCTTCCTGAATCCCGAGCGTATCACCATGCCCGATATCGACATTGACTTCGACGACCGGGGCCGCGGTAAAGTTATCGAGTACGTAATTAACAAATACGGCAAGGATAACGTGGCGCAGGTCATTACGTTTGGCACCATGGCTGCGCGCGCGGTAATCCGCGACGTGGCCCGCGTGCTGGATCTTCCCTTGAACGAGGCCGACCGCATTGCGAAGCTCATACCGCGCAAACTCGGCACCACTATTGCCCAGACGTTGGAACAGGTGCCGGAATTCGCCGCCATGAAAAACGGCACGGATCCCGTCAAGCGCGATCTCATCGAATTCTCCGAGGCGCTCGAAGGCCTCGTGCGTCAACCCGGTATTCACGCCGCCGGCGTCGTGATCACGCCTCGCCCGACGCGGGAACTGATCCCGATTTATAAATCCGGCAAAGATGAAATTTCCACGCAGTACGACAAGGACTGGCTCGAGAAAATCGGCATCCTGAAAATGGATTTCCTCGGGCTGACGACGCTGACTATCCTCGACGACGCCGTCCGCCACATCGAGAAAAACCATGGCATAAAAATTGACCTCGATACCATTCCGCTCGACGACCGCAGCGTGTTCGACCTCTTCGCCCGCGGCGATACGGTCGGCATTTTCCAGTTTGAATCACAGGGCATGACGGAATACATGAAACAACTGCGGCCGACGTCCATCGAAGATCTCATCGCGATGAACGCGCTCTACCGCCCCGGCCCCATGGACTTCATCGCCAGCTACATCGCGCGCAAACACGGCCGCGAGGAAGTGGATTATTACCACCGCGACCTGAAACCGATACTCCAAAGCACGTACGGCGTCATTGTATATCAGGAGCAGGTGATGCAAATCGCGCAGGTGCTCGCGGGCTTCTCCATGGGCAAGGCCGACAGCGTCCGGCGCATTATGGCCAAGAAAAAACCGGAAGAACTCGATAAGCTCAAACCGGAATGGATCGCCGGCGTGGTCGGTCAGGGATACTCCGAACAACTGGCGCAGCAGATTTTTGATATCCTCGTCCCGTTCTCCAATTATGCGTTCAACAAGTCGCATTCCGCGGCGTATTCCATACTGGCGTATCAAACGGCCTACATCAAGGCGCATTACCCCGTGGAGTTCATGGCCGCCGCGCTGTCCAGCGAAATGGCCAATACCGACCGCATCGCCGTACTGATTAATGCCTGTAAAGATATGGGCATCGAAGTTCTTCCGCCGGACGTTAATGAGAGCGAGGCGGAATTCCTCATCCGCGGTTCTTCTATCCGCTTCGGGCTGGCTGCCGTGAAGAATGTGGGTTACGGAGCCATCGAATCCATCGTGCAAGCCCGCCGGGAACATGGCGCCTTTAAAACTCTGCTGGACCTTTGCCGTCATGTGGATCTGCGCCTTGTTAATAAGAAAGTCCTCGAAAGCCTCGTCATGTCCGGCGCGTGCGATTCGCTGGCCGGCTACCGCTCGCAGAAATTCGAGGCGATCGAGGAAGTGCTGCGCCTGGCCTCGAAAATTCAGGAGAAGGAAAAATCCGACCAGGTGGACATCTTCGGTCAGAGCGCCGCTTCCAGCGATGTTTTCGGCACGGCAATCCAGCTGCATCTGCCTGAAATTCCCTCATGGACGCGCGCTGAGGAACTGGCCCGCGAGAAAGAACTGATGGGTTTTTACGCTTCAGGCCACCCCTTAGATAAATCCCGCTTTGAAATCGAAGCGCTATGCACCTATCAGCCGGGCGAAAAATCGCAACCGCGCGACGGCGCCGAAATCCGCATCGGCGGTATGATCAGCGAAATCCGTCAGATTACCGATAAAAAAGGCCAGCCCATGGCTTTCGTTACGGTTCAGGGCTACTCGGGAAACATGGAAGCCGTCGTGTTCTCCAGCCTCATGAAGGACTATGCTGACAAAATCGCCCGGGAGGCGGTCGTCATCATTGCCGGCAAAGCTAATTACCGCAACGAAGCCCTCAGCATTATCGCCGACCGCATTTACACGGCGGAAGAAGCGCTCGAACAGTTCACGCGGTCTATTCTCATCTGTACCTCCATCGACGCCCTGAGCAACGGCACTATCGAAACGCTAAACGGGCTCTTCAGAAAGTACCATCAACCCAACCGTAAAATTTCCTGCGACATCCAGCTTCTCATCGATCTGCCAGCAATCCAGATCCAGGCCGTTTATAAAATCGACAAGTTCATGATCCCGCCTGCCAAATCCTTTATCCAGGATATTCAGCGCCTCCTGGGCCATGACAGCGTTAAAGTGGTGATACGATAATTTTTTTGGACTTTATTAAAAAGCATTTTTCTTCGGTAAGAGATTACCAGGGGCTAAAAAAAATAACTCGATACAAATTCATTTTATCCCGTAGTTTTTTTAGGATATCCTGTTTTTTCTGCAACGAATCTTTTAGTAAGGGTATTCTTGTAATAAAAAAAAGACCGCCTCAGTATAACAAGGAGGCGGTCTTTTGATTAGGATAAACTGATGTCTCAGGCGCCCTTGAGCTTTTTAATCTCGTTGGTCAGCGCCGGCAGGACTTCCATGGCGTCGCCGATGATGCCGTAGTCGGCCATTTTGAATATCGGGGCCTCGGGATCGGTGTTGATGGCGACAATGCATTTGGAACTGGCCATGCCGGCCACGTGCTGGATTGCGCCGGAAATACCGACGGCGAAGTACAACTGCGGGCTGACGGTTTTGCCGGTCTGCCCCACCTGTTCGTCGTGAGGCCGCCAGCCGCCGTCCACCACAGCGCGGGAGGCGCCATAGGCTCCGCCCAGCGTGTTGGCCAGATCCGTGATGAGGTGCCAGTTGTCGGCGGATTTCATGCCGCGCCCGCCGGTCACAATGATATCCGCTTCGGTGAGCTCAATTTTTTTAGCAGCTTCGGCCTGCACCTGCGTCACTTTCGCGCGGACGGGTTTGACGGTGGTCTGGTAATGCTCTACCGCGCCTTTACCGGATTTCTCGGCAGTCTTAAACACATTTGGCCGCAGGGTAATAACCTGAATATCCGAGCGGATGATCATTTTCTGCAGGACTTTTCCGGCATATACCGGTCGCGTAATGATGAGTCGATTGCCGTCTGGCTGCAGGCCAATGACATCGCTGGCGAGGCCGGCATGCATCCGGGCGGCTACACGCGGGGCAAGGTCCTTGCCCATGGCCGTGGCCGGAAGCAAAATGATTTTAGAACCCTTTTTCGCGGCGATTTCCGCAACAACCTGCGTATAGCCTTCGGTGGAATATTCTTTCAGTTCGGGCAGATCGGCAACATATATTTTATCGGCTCCGTATCGGGTTAATTCCGCCGCCACGGTGCCGGCCTGGTTTCCAATGACCACCGCCACCACTTCGGCATTGCTCTGATCGGCAAGAACCCGCGCCTGACTGACCGCTTCAAAAGCCGATTTCTTGAAAACGCCGTTACGCTGTTCGGCAAACGCTAATATTGACATACTGTATATCCTCTTTAAAAAAGTTATCGGATTAGATCATTTTTGCTTCTTCATGGAGCAGGCGTACCAGTTCGGGAACGGCCTCGGCGCCCTTGCCGACGATTTTTCCTGCGGCACGCGGCGGCGGAAGCTCCAGAGATACTGTTTCATATACCGAATCTTTTACAGCCGGTTCTTTTTTCTCCATCGGTTTTTTCTTTGCCGCCATGATGCCTTTCAGGTTCGGCAGACGCGGCTCGTTGAGGCCTTTCTGCGTACCGATAACCGCCGGCAGCGGAAATTCCGCCACTTCCATGCCGCCCTCGATCTCACGATGCGCCGTACCCGTCTTGGATTCCGGATTTATTTCCAGTTTCAGAACCGTTGTCACGCAGGGCAGGTCCAGCATTTCCGCTATCATCTGCGGCATCTGGCCGCCGTCGTCATCAATGGCCTGTTTGCCGAACAGGATGAGGTCGTACTGTAACGTTTTAATCGCTTCGGCCAGCGCGTACGCGACGTCGCCTTTGAACGAAGCGTCCGCTTTCAGTAATACGCCTTTATCGGCTCCCATGGCCATCGCCTTGCGGATGTCGTTTTCCGCGCGTTCGGGGCCTAACGTAACGATCGTCACTTCGCCCCCGAATTTTTCCTTGAGCCTCACGGCTTCTTCGATGGCAAACTCATCGAACGGATTAATCACATAATTTACGGACGACAGGTCGATCGATTTACCGTCTGCGGCAATCTTAATCCGCGTCTCGGAATCGGGAACCTGTTTCATGCAGACAATAATGTTCATGGATGGATGCTCCTTATTGGTTTTTATATCAATACTAATGAATTATCCGAGATACTCGCGAAGTTTACTGCTTCGGGAGGCGTGGCGCAGACGCTGGATGGCTTTTTCCTTAATCTGACGGACGCGTTCACGGGTGAGCCCGAATTGTTCGCCGATTTCCTCAAGGGTCAGGGGATGGTCGACACCAATGCCGAAGTACAGCTTGACCACGGCGGCTTCCCGTGCGGAGAGGGATTTCAGCGCGCCGATGATCTCGATCTTCAGGGATTCTGTCAGGAGATTCCGGTCAGGCGCTTCCTGCTCGTCGTCCTGAATAACGTCAATGAGTGTGCTGTCGTCCTTGTCATTAATCGGTTCGTCTACGGACACATGCCGACCCGATAGTTGGAGCGAGCTGGTGAGTTCGTCCATGCTGATATCAAGCTGTTCGGCGATTTCCTCCAAACTGGGCTCACGCTCAAATTCCTGTTCCAGGTCGCCGAACGCTTTGCCGATCTTGGTTATGGTGCCGATTTTGTTTTGCGGAATCCGCACCACGCGCGACTGCTCGGACAATGCCTGCAGGATAGACTGGCGGATCCACCAGACGGCGTATGAGATGAATTTAAAACCGCGGGTTTCGTCGAAGCGCTTGGCCGCCTTAATCAGCCCGATGTTGCCTTCGTTAATCAGGTCGTTCAGCGACAGCCCCTGGTTCTGGTACTGTTTGGCCACCATGACCACGAAGCGAAGGTTGGCCTTCGTCAGTTTTTCAAGCGCTTCGGCATCGTTATGGCGGATGCGGCGCGCCAGTTCGATTTCTTCTTCGGGCGTCAGCAGGGGCACTTCGCCGATTTCCTGCAGATATTTGTCAATGAGGCTGTTACCTGATTCCGGCATAATTACGGCGCGTTACGGTGAAGCTGGTTCTCCAGCGATGCGATGGTTTGTTCGATGGATTTGATTTTTTCAGGGATGGCACGGATGCTGCTGTCCGATGCGATGGCGGCTTTATCGCCGGACTGGAGCAGACGGAAAGCGTGCTCTCCGGGTTCCTTGAGCGTCAGGTAGCGGTCTTTTTTTAGGGCGAGCCGTTTCATGCGGATGCCGGCCTCTTCCGGGCATTCCAGAACCGCTTTTTTCAGGAATGCAGCGCCGCGACCCAGGTCGTTAATAATATCATCCAGCAAATCGGCCGCCATGTTCAGTCTCCTTGCTTAGCCCGGTCAATGCGGTCAACAATACCGACGATCGTCACATCGGTGGGCATTTTTTTCCCGAAAGGAATCGGCGCTTCGCCGGACGTTACGTAATACACCAGTTCATTCGGCTGTCCGGCGCCGATCGCATCGGTGCCGACCAGCGGCAGGCCGACCGGTTCGAGCGATGCGTTCACCGGCTGAAGAATCTGGAGGCGGCAGCTTTCCAGCGAAGGGTGCTTCCGCGTAGCCCAGACGGTGCCTATGATTCGAGCCATGTTCATTTAATAAACCTCGATTTTATCTACAATGGCCATGATAACGGCATCAATGGGACGGTCGGTGCTCGCCTCGGTGTAACGGGCGGAACTGCCGGTGCAGTAAAGCACAATCTCGCCAACGCCCGCCCCTACGGAATCGGCGGCTACCACAAACGCGTCCTTTTCGTTGCCTTTCAGGTCAATACTCCTGACGATCAGGAATTTAATCCCGACGAGTTTTTCGTCCTTACGCGTCGCCCATACATTGCCGATGACTTTACCTAATACCACGGGTTCCTCAAATTTCTGTTCGTATGACTTGTTTATTTGCCTTGCCGCAGCATGTCTTCCGCCACGGCCATCAGGCTTTCGACGGTATCGCCGTGCACGCCGTATCCGGCCAGCCCGATATGGGCTTTAATATTAATCATTAATTGATTAATTTCAAATGGTTTTTCTTCAATCTGGCGCACCAACCGGGCGGCTATTTCCGCCGCCTGGGTATAACTGCTCTCGATAAGCAGAATGCCGAAAACGTCTTCATCCAGCCGGGCCGCGGCGTCCACCTGACGCAGGGCTTGTTTCAGAACGGCGGCGGCACTTTCCATGACGGTTCGTATTTCTCCGGCTCCGAAAGGATAGCGCTGGCGGTTCCATCCGGCGATTTTGAGAACCACCACGGCAAACGTGGTATGAAACCGTTTAGCCCGGTAGATTTCTTCCGAAATTTTCCGAAGGAATGTCTTGCGGTTATCAATGCCGGTAATCGGGTCATAGGTTATTTCCGCAGCCAGGTGGTTATCAAGGTGGGCGCGCGCCGCGGCCAGCGCCGCCATCTGTCCCAGCGATTCCAAAAACTGCACCTGATGCTGGTCAAACGCATATTTATCCCGCGCCTCGAGAATCATCACACCGAAACAATGGCCCTGATCGGCGATGGGTACGCCCGCCACGGTATCGAGATAGCCGCTTCGGCTGATTTCCGTTTCGCCGACTTCGGGATGATAATTCCGGGTGTCCGATATCCATACGGGTTTCTGCGTTTGCCACACCTGTTTCTCGATGCGGCCTTCGAGATCGCTGACCGAACCGGGTTCAAAAGGAAAATCGCCTTCGCGGTCTTGCAGTACCAACGTGCGGTTCCTATACAGCCACAATCCGTAACGGTCATAACCCATGACGGATTGGATAACGGGTTTAAGCTGCGAATAAATCTCATCGAGCCCCCGGCCGCTGCTGACGATGTTTCCGTATTCTTTCAGCGCGTTGGAAATGCGCAGCAGGCGGTTCTTAACAAACACGGCGTCGATCGTATGGATAGAATGCCGGATTAATCCGACATACTTGTGCATCAGTTGAATGTCCGCATCGCTGAACGCGCCCATTTCGAGATGGTCCGCGCCGATAATGCCCAGCAGCACGCCCCGACGGAGCAGCGGCACCAGCAGTACCGATTTTACCGGTTCCGCCTGCGAATAATACGGAAGGACTTCTTTCGGGTCCGCAAGATTAATATAAAGCGGCTCGCGGTGCTCAATGACGCGCTGAAAAAACCGCATCGTCTCTCCGCCGGTATCCAGCCGCACCAGATCGCGCTCGGGCAAAATAAAATGGACGCTCTGACTGCGGAAACTCTGCAACACCAGTTCGTTCTCGCCGGGATTGTATAGGTAGAAAAACGCCGAATAAGCGTTCAGGGTCTGATGAATCAGCTCAATGATGGAATCGGCGGTGCGGTTGAATATCACCGAGGCCTGTGTATCATCCACCAAACGTCTGTCTTCGCGGACGGTATGCGGCGCCGGCCGACTGCCGGATGTATCCGTATCGTCAACCGCCTGATCCGTTTGCTCCGGGGAGGAGACCTTTTGAACGGTAAAACGGCCCTTCGCAGAAGACGTATTTTTTTTTCGGAACCACACAGCAAGCGTATCGGGTTGATCCGCGTAACGCGCAATTACATAGACTGTAATTAATGCGAGGATAAGAACAGATATAAATACGGGGAAATACGGATACACCGCCGCCAGTACAACGGCGATAAAAGCCGTCAGCAAAATCAGAAGAAGGGACCACGACCGTGTTAACGGGCCTGTACGGGTTTTTGTGCGTAAGTTTTGCATATCAAGCGGAACCGTCCGATGTTTAAAATTTTGTGAAATTATATATATATGAATACAAAATCAAGTCAGCTGAGTGATTTGTATTAAAAAAGATAATCACGGACGGCTTCTTATGTACAATAGAACAGTTAATTTTTTGACAAAATCATAACTTTTGCGTATTATCAGTCTAAAATCTTAATTAAGGAAGGATAATGAAAACAGTCACAGTTTTACATTTGATTTTATTAGCGCTCTGTCCGGCATTTCTAACGGCAGCGCCGCATCTTTTATTAAATGATCCGCCAGTCCTGTATACCGTAGAAATCAATCCCCAGTCGGTGCCGGCTGACAGCCAGACGCCGTTTACCATTACCGTAACCGCAGACGATCCTCAGGGTATTTCCGATATTTTCAGGATTTCGGTTAATCTCGGCGCTATCGGTGGAGCGACGGATACCGCTCTGAACGATAATGGCTCAGGCGTTTATACTCTGGAGAATATTCTCGTGCCTGCGTCCATTACTCCCGGAATCAAATATTTATACGTCCAGGCCCTGGATTACGGCGGGTTGACCGATACCGCCAGTGTTTCGCTCACGGTGACGGCGCCAGCGGTTGCTCCGGTTATTCACTGGATTTCCGTTATGCCGGATGCCGTCATAGAACAACGTCCGGTTTCGTTCACCGTAAAAGCCCGCGTTAGCGACGATAACGGGCAATCCGACATCAGCGCGGTAACCGTGGATCTCACCGATGCGGGGCTGTCCATAGAGACGCTTCTGGACAATGGCACCTACGGCGATTCGCTCCCGGGAGACAGCATATATTCCCGCCTTTTTGATAACACGTTTGCGATACCCGGTATGTTTACTTTCACCGTAACAGCCACAGATCTGGAAAACCAGCAAGACAGCGGCGATGTTTTTTTCCGGGTCTGGCCGAATTACGAACCCCTCATACACTATGCTTCGTTTAATCCCCCTTCCGTACCCGCGGATGGTATGACACCATTTATACTTACCGCCAGAGTCGTCGATGACAATGGCCAAAGCGACATCGCCTCTGTCACCGCCAACCTGAGTTCGATTGGGGGAAGCAGTATGGCAAACCTTCACGACGACGGTACCGACGGCGACACCATCGCTTTGGACGGCGTGTATACGCTCGCCGGACAAACCGTTGCGCCGGGCAGCGAACCCCCTTCCGCCGAAATCTATATCACCGCCACGGATCTCGGCGGCCTGCAGCATGCCAATTATATCGCCACATTATATATAACCGATCCCAATCCGGTAGATGACGGCACGAGAGCGCCAAAACATTTTACCCTGCATCAAAATTATCCTAATCCCTTCAACCCATCCACGCAAATAAGCTGGGAACTCCCGCAACGCGCGATGACAACGCTCAGTATCTATAATATCCTCGGCCAGAAAATCCGAACGCTGACCAGCGGCGTTTTTTCAGCCGGCCGCCATACGCTCCTCTGGGACGGCAAAGACCAGAACGGTACAGCCGTAAGCGCCGGCGTTTACATGTACCGTCTTGAGGCCGTACCACTCAATAAAACCAGCCAGCACGCCGTCTTTGTAGCCAACCGAAAAATGATACTGATCAAATAATACAGTATACAACCCTTGCCCCGGACAACGTTTCAGCCGGGGCTTTTTTTTAACGCTAATTATTTATTCTTCTTTTTTTTTCATTTGCTATGAACAAATTTTTTAACGTATATTGATGATGTCTTCTTGGATCCTATCAGGAGGTTATCATGAAAAGATACGGCGTGCTATTCGGTTTTATATTTTTAACAGCCTGCACCTCAGCGGTTACTGAAAAAACAACCGATGACAATACAGGTATGGGTCGAAAAAATATCAGCGCCCTCAACGCACAGATTGGCGAACTGGATCGTAAGCTGGCAGTTCTTGAAACCGGGGAACCGGATACCCTGGCGTTCTATTTAACTTTGCAGGACTCGCTTTATATATCCGAAACCCTGCAGCAAGCCGGCGTCTCCAGAATTAATCGCATACTGGACGAATGGCTGGCCGGCAAAAATGATGATGCAATCAATAAGGAATTATCCAATAAGGAATCATCCGATAAACCGGCCTGGGTGCGATGGACGGATCAGGTTGCTTATGCCGACGGTCGATTTTATTTTGTCGGCATTGCCGACGGCACGCTGGAGATGATCGCTTCCGAACGATCTGCGGCAAACGCCCGCGTCCAAATCTGCCGCTATCTGGCCGAGGAATTGAGCCCTCGTTTCGCGGATCTTGATAAGGGATTATACCTCACGGTACAATCCTTCCGGAATTCCATGACCCTTACCGGAACTTCGGTGCAGGAACGGTTTATGGACCCTCATCAATCCAAACTGAAATATTATACCCTGATGACTCTCGATGCCGGACAAATCCGGGCTAACGTATTAAATAATCTCCTTCCGGCTATCGCGGAATTAACCGGCCGGTCCGCGCAACCATTGGCATTGCGGATACTGAAAGCCGACCCTGAATATGTAAAAAACGCCCTGCGGATAAAATTTTTGGAAGAAAAAATACGTCTTCTGGAAAAAATTAAATCCGTACAAACAAATCGGTAACCGTCATAAAAAACCTTTGTTTTGTTGACGCACCAAAAATAATAATATGGCACGAACCATCCACAGCCGTTTTTTCGGAGTATAGATATGATTATTTTACGACGCGCTATAAATAGGTCAAATAGCAAT
This sequence comes from uncultured Bacteroidota bacterium, assembly GCA_964609675.1. Classification (GTDB taxonomy): domain Bacteria; phylum CLD3; class CLD3; order SB21; family JBBIRG01; genus CAZSRX01. Next base: position 50,520 of record CAZSRX010000005.1, read on the forward strand.
GATTTTTTTTCGGGGGGTTGGCGGGCGTTTCACCGCTTCCTGTGTTTGACTGCGCTGACGGCCTGCCTGTGCGGAAACACGGCTTTTGCCCAACAGGATCATATTGTTTTTGAGAAACTTTCGCTTGAGCACGGACTTTCCCAGACCACTGTCAGCGCGATTATTCAGGACCGTGACGGTTTTATGTGGTTCGGTTCGAGAAACGGACTGAACCAGTATGACGGTTACCAGTTCAAAGTTTTTAAAAATATCGCCTTCGATTCCTCCTCGCTTTCAGATAACTGGATTATGTCGCTATGTATCGATCGTAACGGTCATCTTTGGATCGGTACGCTGAACCGCGGCCTGAACCGGTATGATCCTTTAAGCGGAGTATTTCATCATTACGACACCAAGGGCATGCCGTCCCTGACGCTTCCCAATAACCGGGTTCAAGCCCTCACGGTGGATTTGAAAGGGCATGTGTGGATTGGCACCGTCAAAGGTCTCAGCCGGTACGACGGCAATACCTTTTATCATTATTTCAACGATCCCGGGGACGGTTCATCGATATCAGACAATTACATCACCTCGCTGGCCGTGGATCCGAACGGTATACTCTGGATCGGCACCCGCCGCGGACTGAACCGATACGATGGTACCGTGTTTACGCACATCCGGCATGACCCGGCCAATCCGGCCAGTCTTTCGGAGGATATCATCACGGCGCTTACCGTAGATTCCTCGGGTTTTGTATGGGCCGGTACGGAATCCGGAGGCCTCAACCGACTTTCCATTAATGACCGCTCCTATGCGGTTAAGCGTTACGTTAAAAGCGCAAGTAATTCTCAGTGGCTCAGTCATAACGAAATACTCGCACTGTACACCGACCGCACGGGCTGCGTTTGGGTGGGAACGCGTAAAGGGCTGAACCAGTACTGCCGGATTACAGACTCCTTCACAAAATATTTGAATAATAAAGACGACGCCGGCAGTATCAGCAATGACGAAATCCGTTCGATTTACCAGGACCGTTCCGGTATTTTATGGATCGGCACCTACGGCGGCGGCGGCATCAATAAGCTGGACCTGAAAAAACCTAAATTCGTACACTATCATTTTTCACCCAAAATAACCGGTAGTCTCAGCGACGACGTCGTGCGTACCTTTTTCAAGGATCGGTCCGGCCGCTTGTGGATCGGCACGCATGCCGGCCTGAACCGCTATGACGCTCAGACCCATTCATTTATATCCTATCAACAGAATCCCCTCGATCCCTTTTCGATCAGCAATAATGAAATCCGCGCTATCATCGATGATCGGGACGGCAATCTGTGGATTGGTACCGAGGGCGGGCTGAATCGGATGAGCATCGATGCGGACGGCCGTCTGCGCTTTACGGCTTTTCGGGCAAATCCTGAGGATCCCAACAGCTTGAGCGATAACAAGGTGTTCACTATTTATCAGGACAAGGACGATTACCTCTGGCTCGGCACCAATGGAGGAGGCTTGAACCGCTTTGACAAAGAAACCCGTACATTCCGGCGGTTTCTGCACGATCCGCTTAACCCGCACAGTATCAGCAGCGACTATATCTCGGTGGTATACGGCACACGGGAAGGCGTGATCTGGATCGGCACGTTCGGCGGCGGCCTGAATAAAATGGTCCGCAACGAAAAAGGCCGCGAGACATTCGTGGTTTATCAGAACGATCCGCGAAACACCAAAACTATCAGCAGCGACGTCATTTATTCCATCCTCGAAGACAAACAAGGCACGCTGTGGATCGGCACGAATACCGGCCTGAACCGTTTTAATAAATCGGACGAAACCTTTGAGAATATATCCGAAAAGGACGGATTGCCGGACAGTTATATTTATGGTATCCTTGAAGACGACCACGGATATCTCTGGCTCAGTTCCGTGGGCGGCCTGACCAAATATGACCCGGTCACGAAAAAGGTCCGTAATTATGACATCCGCGACCGCCTGCAAAGCAATGAATTCAAATACGGTTCCTATTACAAAGCCCGGGATGGGGAAATGTTTTTCGGCGGCGTCAACGGATTTAACAGTTTTTATCCCGATCGCGTACAGGATAATCCCTATCAACCCCCGGTGGTGCTGACGGCATTCCAGCGGACGAACGGCGCCGGACTTCACCTCGAAGATCAGATCATGCTGCGAAACCAGCGCATTCAAATTAATTACGGCGAAAATTTCCTGTTTGAATTTTCAGCGCTCGATTATTCCTGTCCGTCTAAAAATCTCTATGCCTACCGGCTGCGGGGTTATGATCGGGACTGGATACAGGCCGGCCACCGGCGAACGGCTAATTACACGAATCTCGACGGCGGCACGTACCTTTTTGAAGTGCGCGGTTCTAACGCTGACGGCGTATGGAGCGATCAAACCGCTTCGGTGGAGGTATACATCCGGCCGCCGTTCTGGCAGACGTGGCCCTTTCGCATCCTGGTCCTTGCCGGCCTGATCCTGACGGCGCTGGCGGTCTATGAATGGCGCGTCCGCTCCATTCGGCGCCGAAACGAAGAACTGGAGCGTAAAGTCGGAGAACGAACCAAAGCCCTCCGCGACACCCAGTACCAGCTGATCCAGTCCGAGAAAATTTCTGCGGTGGGTCGCATGGTCGCCGGCATTACCCATGAAATCAACAATCCTCTCGCGTTCGTGATCGGCAATCTTTCCATGTTTGAGGAATACGTGGAGCGCCTCCGAACCATCATCCGCGCGTTCGAAAAAATCATCAGTGAACGGATCGCCGATTCGGATTCCCTGATCCGGCAAATCCGGGACACGCACGATTACGAGGATCTGATCACCGACGCCCAGGCCAGCATCAAATCCTGCGGCAACGGCGCCGAGCGCATCAAAAAGATCATCATGAACCTGCGCACGTTCTCAATGCTCAACGAACGCGATCTGATGCTCTCCAATATCAACACGGAACTGCATAACGCGGTCCTCCAGATGAAGGAGAAAGCCGGCGACCGTGTACGCCTCATCGAACAGTACGGCGATCTGCCGATGATCGATTGCTTCCCGGGCCTGCTGAATCTGGTATTCGTCAACATTATCACCAATGCTATCGAGGCGATTCCGCAATACGGCGATGTGTTTATTCATACCGACGTCCATCCTGACCTGTACATACAGATCCGCATCCGTGATACCGGCGTGGGCATAACGCCCGACCGTATCGGAAAAATCTTCGACCCGTTTTTCACCACCAAAGAAATCGGGCAAGGCACGGGGCTCGGTCTCTCAATCAGTTACGGCATCATTAAAACCCATAAAGGCGACATCCGCGTATGGAGCGAACCGGGTAAAGGTACGGAATTCACCATACTGCTTCCGCTGACCACTCTGCGGGACGATGAAACATCCCAACCGGAAAACAACTAAACCATTTACGGGTTACTGACAGGCAGCAATTAGCGATGCAAAAAGTTTGGACGCATCTTTTTCATCTCGGCCTGATGGCCGGTTTCGCATCGGGCGCGTTTGCAGAAACTATTGTGGGAAATCCCGACGGCGAATCGTTCAGGACGTTGCTGTTCCGCTCCGGATACCATAATGACCAGACTCAAAATTTGCAAGATCACTCCGAGTACGAACTTGGCTTAGCCGCCTACTATCATAAAGAATACGCGACCGCCATCATCCATTTCCAGAACGCCCTGGATACCAATCCTTTTCACGCCGATGCCTGCTATTATATGGCTCAGTGTTATCTGGCGCTTAATGACCTGAACCATGCCATTGCTGCGTTCTACCGCGCTGTAGCCATCGACCCGAAGCATACCGAGTCGTATTTCTATCTCGGAAACGCCTGTTATCTCGCCGGGGATTACAGTCAGGCCCTGCAAAATTACCGGCAGGTAGAAGCACAGAATCCGGGGCACGCCGACCTGTACAACAATATCGGCCTGTCCTATATGAACCTGGGTGATTATGCGCAGGCAGAATTGTATATGAAAAAAGCGCTGATTAATAATCCGGATAATTACAACGCCCATACCAGTCTTGCAATCTTATTCCTGAACCGAAAGGATTATAGCGCCTCCGAATACTATATCCGCCGGACCATTGAAATCGAACCCAACAATCCGACCGGCTATTATAACATGGCGTGCCTGTTCTCCGTTCAGAACCGCACGGACGAAGCGCTGGGTTGGCTGGAACAGGCGCTCGCTAAAGGTTATAAAGATTGGGAACACATCAGCAAGGATAAGGATCTCGACAATATCCGGGATACGCAACGATTTATGAACCTGCGCCTGCAATACGATTCCAATGCCGGTTATTAAGCCGGCAAGTCCCTATAAAAACTACGATACCCTCCATTCCTTGACTCTTTATCCCAAAAATACAGAGTCCGGATATATACTACGATAAAAACTAAGGATCTTTAAACTTCGCCCTTTTCAATAACCCCAAACCATCCAGGTAAATTAGTAGACAACTCCATTTCATTACCATAAAATTGGCGTGTATTGAAATCTGTTTTTTTATGGATTACTATTTTTACTTTTAAACCAAAGATTGAAAGCTTGACCTTTACAGGATTGTTAAGGTTCAAATGGTCAGGAATTTGAACACGGCCGTAAACAACAGGTAAGAGAAATCATTACACACAACAAACTATCCAAATCCTCTCAAAACAAGGCGTTTTAAGAGGATTTGAATAAAACAACTTCACCAATATCCTCACCTGATTTCCGACACGCCGGAACCCGAACTGAATATAGCCTATCATTGTCGGACTTTTTGTAATATGAAATTTATTATTTATGTTTCATAATACTAATATCCAGACACTAATCTAAAAAAATTGCCCGTTCAAATATCGGTTGGCAAATCATTTTAAAACTGCTATACTTAAAAAAGAAAAACTATAACTATTCCGCATTTTTCGGTTACAAGCTTACAGAATTATGAGTGGACGTACAAAACAACTTAAAGTGAAAAAGAATGTGATGCCTGCCAGGAATGAAATGTATCAGGCCTTGATAAACAAGGATAGGTCGTATGAAGGCATTTTTTTCGCCGGTATAACCACTACCGGCATCTTCTGCCGTCCGGCCTGTCATGCGCGGAAACCTGAACCTGAGCATGTGGTATATTTCCGTTCCGTTCGGGAAGCGCTTTTAGCGGGTTACAGGCCGTGTAAGAAATGCCGCCCGCTGGAAACGGCCGGTACGATGCCGCCGGAAATACGGCAATTGCTGAACGAAATCGAGCAGGAGGAAATGTACCGTATAACCGATCGGGATTTGCGCGAGCGCGGTATGGACCCGACTGCCGTACGGCGCTGGTTTAACACACATTACGGCATGACGTTTCAGGCGTTTCTCCGTTCCCTCCGCGTGGGCAAAGCTTTCGGGCGGCTGCGCGACGGCGATACGATTCTTGCAACCGCGTATCATGCCGGTTATGAATCGGTCAGCGGATTTACCGATGCGTTCAAGAAACAGATGAAAATCAATCCCTCCGAAGCCGCCGGGAAAGAGATTATATACATTATGCGCGTATCAACGCCGGTCGGGCCGATGATCGCCGGCGCCACCGGCAGAGGACTCTGCTTACTGGAATTCCTTGACCGCCGCCCGCAGGAAACGGAAAGCACAACGATTCAAAGACTTTACGGAGCCGAACTGGTGCAGGGAACCAACCATCATCTAAAATTAATTCAGGCCGAATTGCATCAATATTTTGAAGGTACCCTAAGGCGTTTTTCGACGCCTTTGGATATGCGCGGAACGGAATTCCAAATCAAAGTCTGGAAACAGCTGATGACGATTCCTTACGGAAAAACCAGGTCGTATAAAGAACAGGCCGGGGCGGTCGGCGACGTTAAAGCCATCCGGGCCGTGGCGCGCGCGAACGGCGCAAACCGCATCGCCATTGTCATTCCCTGTCACCGGGTAATCGGCGCAAACGGCCAGTTAACGGGCTACGGCGGAGGACTGTGGCGTAAGAAATATTTGTTGGATCTGGAACAAAGAAACGCAACCTGAGGCCTTTACGGTTTCATCGCACCAAAGCCATCTTGCGGGTCTGATGATGACGGTTGGCGCTCAGTCGGCAGAAATAAACTCCGGATGCGGCCGGACGGCCCCAAGCATCCCGGCCATCCCACGTAAGCAATGTTTTTCCTGGTTCACAAATGCCCATAAACAGCTTCCGGACTTTGTGCCCGAGCGCGTTGTATATCCATATTTCGGTACGCGCCGGCCGCGCCGCGGTAAACGCTATCACCGTACCTTGATTGAAGGGATTGGGATAATTAGCCAGAAGTTCGAATCCGGAAAACGTCGTGTCATCCGAAAACGGTATCGTATACACGTTTCGCAAAATCCAATGTGAAGGATCCAAGGCCACCCGCGCGGGTTTTTCCGGCAGGATGAACGTGAAATACTGTTCCTGCTGATTATTGAATACACGCAGGATTGTGTCGCCGCCGCTTTCGTAATACAATCCGACATCGACAGGCATGGTAAAAAAAAACGGCGTTGCGGTATTGACGTCCTGTTTGATCCGAAGCCGCAGGCGGTAGCGGTCTTCCCAGACGGATGTTTCCCAGCCGTAATGATACACCGGATAATTGTAACCGTATATCCATTCCTGAAAAAAATAATCCAGGTCGGTTCCGGTTACGCGTTCGCATACGTTCCGGAAATCATCCGCCGTCGCGGATTGATAGCGGTAATCCGGATGTTCAGCAAACGCCCGCAGGATGCGGAAAAAAACCGAGTCGCCCGTGACATGGCGCAGCATATGCAAAATGCACGACCCTTTGGCATACGTCCGATTCCAGTCAAAGATTTTCCATTCGTTGGATATGTCCTGAATCCATACGGACCCGGTTGCGGCCTTTGCAGACTGCAGGTTGTCCCGCATCTCTTCCCAATAGGCTTCGGAACCGTAGGCGCGCTCCAGATACAGCGCGGAAGCGTACATTGCGAATCCCTCGTTGATCCAGATGTGATGCCAGTCCCTGCAGGTTATCATGTTGCCGAACCACTGATGCGCGAGTTCGTGGGATACCGTGAATTCGTCATCCGGATTGGTAAGAAACGTCATGGTCTGATGTTCCATTGCGCCGCCCCATTCAAACTGGCAATGCCCGTATTTCTCACGCAAAAAAGGATAGTCGCCGAACAGGTCCGAGAAAATACCCATCATGGTTGCGGTTTTGGCTATAGCCGGGCTGGTGGCGCCGTAAAGGTAATTCAGTATGAGCAGCGAGTCGCTCGCTCCGTAGCGGTAATAATCCCGGTATTCCGTATAGTCGGCCATGGCAAACGCGATCAGATACGGCGCAATCGGATAGGAAACTTTCCATCGATAGGTATGCAGGCCGTTACCGTAATTAAGGGTATCCGACAGGATACCATTGGAGCCGACTTTGTACGCTTCGCGGCAGGTAATCCAGATATCCGCCGAATCGGCTTTATCCTTCGGATCGTCCTTGCACGGCCACCACAGCGGCGCGTTATAGGATTCACTCATAGTAAAAACGCGGCCGACGCCGAAGAATAATCCCCCGAAAGATCCGGAACCCGGCACGCCGCGGTAATAAATTTGCACTTCAAACCCTTCATGCATAGCCAGCGCGTGAACCGGCCGAATCAGCAAAGTAGCCGGCGTCTGGGTAAACGCCAGTTTGCCGGATGGAGAAATCACGGAATCTACGGTTAAGGAATGAACCAAATCCAATGAGATGGCGCTAAGGTCGCTGACGGCGCTGCGACCCCGTACGGTCACTATTCCGCGCAAATAGTTGGGTTCGGGATTCACCGTTACCGTGAGGTCCAGCTTGTAATAGGTGACATCGATATTCTGATCGCCGGGATACGAAACAGGCGGCCGCGGATTTTTTTTCTTTAAATGGCGCTCTTGCTCCGATTTTAAAAACGCATGGCGGTGATGGGGAACAATAGCCTGCTGGGCGCGCGGCGTTAACGGAAAAAAAAACAGCAGAATGAATGCATAGATAATGTGTTGCATAACTCAACCTGAGGTTGAGGCCGCGGCCTATTTGATTAGTATCATTTTCCGGGTATCGGAATATCTACCCGCCTGCAGGCGGTAGAGGTACACGCCGCTCGCAAAATTCTGTGCGTTCCACCGGACGGTATAGGAACCGGCTTCATAGCGTCCGTCGGCCAGCGTGGCGACTTCCTGTCCCAGCGCATTAAAAACTTTCAGGCGCACATCAGCGGCTGCGGGTAAGGCAAACCGGATCTGCGTGGAAGGATTGAACGGGTTCGGATAATTTTGGGACAGGTAAAACGATTTGGGATTCCGCGAAAGGGCGCTGACATCCACAATGGAGGAGGTATCCTCGATGATTGCCGTCCACACGCTGAGTTTTCCGCCGTCCATACGCATCCATATCGGGCGGACATGACGATCATAGGCGGCGATATCAATATAATCGCCGAAGAAAACGCTCCCCGTCGGCTGAAATTCAGTCTGACTGATTTTAAAATTCTCAAAGGTTTCGCCGCCATCGCGGGATCTTGCCATCCATACCTCGGTGCTGAGATTGCTGGTGGCCCGGCGATCGTAAAACACCACATAGATGATTCCCGTCACCGGATCGACCGTCGCCCAGGGGAAAAACTGATGCCGGTTGGATACATCGTCATGGACCCGTTTCAGGCCGTGCCACGTCTGTCCGCCATCGGTAGATTTAATGAAAAACACGTCGGTGTTGGACAAGCCGTTTCTCTGGTCGGACCATATCACATACACATTACCCTGATACGGCGACGAACTGATGTCGCATAGGGTTATGGGCATGCCGTTGCAACGCTGAATCCCATCCACCATAAAATCCCATCCGCCCGGCTGATCCGTTACAAAAATATCGGCGCCCCAGGTGATACCGCCATCGCTGGATTTATCAAACATAATTCCCAGAGGTCCCGACCAGCTGGCGTAGATTTCTCCGTTCGGGCCGACGGCAGGAACGGCGCCTTCGACCGTACTGTCTTCGTCCACACAATTTCCGGTTATATCGCTAATAGTTTTGGCCGAATCCCAGGTAACTCCGTGATCGATTGAGCGCGAAAAACGAATACGAGACCGATAGACGGGATTACTGTTGCCGTATTCGTCAAATTCCGTCCAGCACATATAGAGGTTATTGTGGTTCGGTCCGCTGGTCATATCCACCGCCAGCCACTCTTTATCCTGGTTTTTTACGGGTGGATTGTAACCGACTCCAACATCGTCATTCCATGTCTGGCCGGCATCCATGGATTTCTGAACCACGATACGGTCTATCCAGTAACCCGGATAAGGAGGATTAGACAAATGCGAATAATATAAATGGCCCGCCGCATCAAAACGCACCACCGGATCGCCCCAAACGCCGTAAATGGAAGTTATGGTATCCTGGGTCCAATTGAAGCCGCCATCCGTGGATAAATAAATCATATTCATATTGGCTCCGGCAGCCAATTGCATGGGATTTTGAGGGTTTATCGAAATGGTGACTTCTTCATGATTGTAGGTAGCCATTCCGCCAACGGTGTTAGGCAGGCTGATTCTTACATTCTGATACTGCCCCATGACCAGGCCCGAGCAGGTTATAAACAGTAACATGGCCAGCACAAAAGTCTTCATGTCTCATTTCCTTTTTCTTAAAATAAAAAAGACTTCTTGTAGCTAAAGAAGTCTTTATAATAGTCTCAGCGTATTAAATGCCGGTTTCACTGCGCTGTGGCTTTAATCTTGGAAATGCTGAACGGTACGCCGACATAATCAAGGCTCAGCGTTTCATCCAACTCCATTTTATTGCCGTCCACGTAGATATTAGTATATTGAGTCCAAAGCGTTATGTAATATAAGCAGCGCGCGGACCACCAGTTGTTACCGTCGATTACAATGTCGGCAACGTCGTCGCCGTTGTCGTTTTTCTTGTAATAAATATTGATGGATTTACCCCAGATATTGGCTTCGTTCTTGTCGTTCTTAAGGAAATAAACGAGCAGCGGGATGGAAGAGCTAATCAGAATGGTTTTACAGAAGCCTTCGGGAGCCAGGGCATTGCAGTTAAAGGTTATTTTTTCCTGGCCAAAGGCAACCGTATGCTGCTGCGCCATAACAGGCGTTACCAGCAAGAAGAATGTTAAAATAAAAGAAGCCGATTTCATAGGATATCCCTTCGATTATCTCTGCAAAATTATTTAATAAAATAATGTAATCATTTTTAATTAATATATGCAAGTGCCAAAAAATATTTTCCAAAAATCCGTGTCAAAAAAAAACCCTTAGGTTTTTAATCTAAGGGCCGGTAGCGGGTGACGGGCTTGAACCGCCGACACGCGGATTATGATTCCGCTGCTCTACCAACTGAGCTAACCCGCCAGTCGGTCAGCTGGGCTGACCGGTAGTGGTAGCGGGGGCAGGATTTGAACCCACGACCTTCGGGTTATGAGCCCGACGAGCTACCAGGCTGCTCCACCCCGCGGTTTAGACTTTAATTATATAAAACAATTATGATAATGTCAAGATTTTTCAGCTTTTTAATTTTGGTTCGTGCCGTTCACGAATAATCCTTACTCAAAAGACGGCTCCACCAGCACTTCACAGTTCATGGATCTTGAAATCAGACAGGCCTGATGGGCGTCATGAATGGTTTTTTCCACCAAGTTGTGATCCGTTCCGGTTTCCATGCTTAAAACGGGTTTAAGCGTAATTCGCGTGAAACGGAAACCGCCATCGGCAAATTCAAGCAAACCTTCGGCTCGGCTGGTATACGTTTTAACATTTAATTGTTTCCGCTGGGCCAGAGAAAGGAAGGTCAGCATCAGGCACATTTCCACCGAAGCCACAAAAAGATCTTCCGGGGTCCAGCGACCGGGCTCACCCTTGAATTCCGGGGGACTTGATATGTCTATAGGCGGTTTTCCTTCGGCATTCAGGATACCCCGTTTACCGCCCTTCCATTCCAGGCTGGTGTGGTACGTAAATGATTTGGGTTTGACACTCGGCGTATTCATATCGAACCTCGCAAGTTTATGTTTTACATTTTAATCATCTGAAAAATATTCGTTAGCTCTAACCCATATTTTAATAATAAATTTCATTAAATATTTTGTTTATGGATAATTCCGGATTAAAATTACATGGTTTATCAGGCCAATCGTTTTTCGAAAAACATGAAATCATCTTGACATTAACGGATAAAAAGCGATATAATTTAGCCAAGAAAGTAAAAACCCCAACCTCAATCAACAGGAGGATGTATTATGATTCCTGATAAATACAAGCCGGTTCTGGAACTGGCCAATCAGCTCGGCACGCAGATAACCAAGGTCACGCCCGAAGGCAACGGATTCAAGGTGGAAGCTATTGCGCAGACGGCGTATGACCGCGACTGCATTATCGAAAAAATCAAGGAAATCGGCGGGCCGGAAGCCGCGTTTATCAAAACCGATTTTAAAGTAACCATCACGGATTGCTATCATATCCACGAAGTTGCGGCCGGTGAAACCCTCAGCACGATTGCGAAAAAATATCTTGGCAATGCCGGCAAATACATGGAAATCGCCAAGTTTAACGAGATCAGTAACCCGGATTTAATCAAAGTCGGTCAGGTAATACGCATTCCGAATAAATAATTTTTCAAATATCAAGCCGCGTTATCCTAAAGCCCGTTCAATATAAAGGACGGGCTTTTTTGCATAAGCGCTTACGGCCGCATCGGTTTTATACCCGGTGCATGGCGTTGAACACGTCTTCGTGCTGAGCGAGTATCCGGATGTTGAGTTTTTCGCTGACTTTGGCAAGATTGTCCTTGATAATGCCAAAGGGGCAGCCGGCGTTGCGGATGTCCACCAGCATGATGAGCGTAAAAAATTCCTGCATGATTTTCTGGCTGACGTCATGGATGTCGCAGTTGCAGTCAGCCAGGGTCTGCGTGATTTTCGCCATGACGCCCGGCTGGTTTTTACCGAACGCGGTGACAATGATGCGGCCTTCGGTTTTATTCAGGTAGCGGAACGTACTCGGGTGTTCCTGCACCAGACCGCCGGTGTCGGCGTCGAGCCGGCGAAGGGTTTCCAGAACGACCGATTTAACGGCCTGCTCGCTGGAATGCGGTCCCAGCTGGCGGATGGATTCTTCCACCACGCGCCGGATTTGTTCTTCGGATAATGCCATAGAAATGCTCCCTGATTAAAGTTATACGGTTTTTAATTGTATGCGCATGGTGGTGCCCTCGCCGGGACGGCTTTCCCGCACAAAAATCTTGCCGTGATGATAGTCCTCAATAATCCTGCGGGCAAGGCTGAGGCCCAGTCCCCAGCCGCGCTTCTTGGTGCTGTAGCCGGGACGAAAGACGTTATCGCGGTTTTTGAGTTCGATGCCGCGTCCGCTGTCCTGCACGTCGATGGAGAGCCACTTTCCGGAAACGGCGGCGGATATTTTAATGAAGCCGTCCTTATTTTCAATGGCGTCAATGGCGTTTTTGATAACGTTTTCGATCACCCAGGCAAACAACTGCGGATTGACGGCCGCCGGCAGGGTGTCAGGCAACTGCTCCTCGATGGTAATGGTGCGCGCGGCTTGCGGCAGACGCTTACGAAAATATTGCGCCGTGTCCCGAATAAGGGGAACGATGTCCTGCCGCTTGATGTCGGTCGTGGAGCCAATCTGAGAAAAGCGGGTAACAATTTTATCCAGACGCTTGAGGTCGTCCTCGCTTTCATTAAGTATTTTCATTGTTTTATCCCGGCCCTCGGATTCCTGCCGCAACAGTTCAATCCAGCCCATCAGCGAGGAAATCGGCGTCGCCATCTGATGCGCCGTTTCCTTGGCCATGCCGATCCAGATCATCCGCTGTTCGCTGCGCTTGATGTTGCTGAATCCAATATAGCCGATCAGAATGAATGCGCCGATTATCGCCAGCTGGATCACCGGCAGCCATTCAATCTCGCGGATAATGCTGGTGTCCGTATCGTAATGGATATATCCAAGTACGGTGGTTTCATACAGGATCGGGATGGGCTCATTGTCGGCATCCATTTCGCGGATGACGGCTTTTAACTGCTCGGCCACATCCCTCACGTTGCGGTCAGAGGGGACGCCTTCGATATTCCTCCACGAGACCGGTTCGCCGTCGGGATCGGTGTTGACAATCGGAAAATCAATGCGCTTGATAATCTCATCGAACACAAAATTGTATTCCGCGTTGGCGTCTTCCAGCCCGATGCGCGCGATCATCTGGGTGTAGATTTTCGCGATATGCCGGGAATCCTCGCGGAGGCGTTCCACGATGTACTGCGTGTACACCAGAAACGCGAATATAATAACGATGGCCAGAATGAACAGCCCGCTTTTAATATTGACGGTGAAACGGTAAGGATTCCTGATACGGATGGTCTGCGTGGTTTGTCTCATGCGCAACCGCTTTTTTGGTTGACCCGAATTTGTCTCGAATTTCTTATCATCAAATTACTTGAATATTATTTGACCCAAAGTACCTAATAATTTATGTTTCAGAATATCCTGTCAGATATAATCGCTATAATTGCTCATTTTTTCAATAGCAATTAACGTTTCGGCAACGGTTTTTGCGGCGTTGTTCGTTGCCGTCTCCGGGTGGCGTTCTGCTTTGTTGCTTTTGATTTTGACGATTCGGTTCGGAGCCGTCGGCTGAATTCTTTTAATTTTTTTTCAGTCAGATAATAAAGCGAACGGCGGGTATACGCTTTTTGCGGGCCTTTCACGCCCGCTTTTCTGCCGGTAAGGATTTCCAGGCCTTCTTCAACGGTATTTACGGCCCAGATATGGAATTGCCCGTTTCTGGCTGATTCGACGATATCTTCCCGAAGCATCAGGTTGTGGACGTTCGCTTTCGGAATGATAACGCCTTGTTGACCGGTGAGGCCGCGCAGGCAGCAGATATCATAGAATCCTTCTATTTTCTGATTGACGCCGCCGATGGCCTGCACGGTGCCGTTCTGGTCGACCGAGCCGGTCACCGCAATGCCCTGTTTGACGGGAACGCCGGAAAGCGCGGAAATCAGAGCGTAATATTCGGTGGAAGAAGCGCTGTCGCCGTCAACGCCTTCATAACTTTGTTCAAAAGCAATACGCGCGGCCAGCGAGAGTTTTTGTTTCTGCGCAAAGCGTTTCAGGAGATAGCCACTCAATATAAGTACGCCTTTGCTGTGAATGCGACCGCCAAGATCCACCTGCCGTTCGATGTCGATCACGCCTTCGGTTCCGGGGGCGACGGATACCGTAATCCGACTGGGACGGCCGAACTCAAACTCGCCCATGCGCATGACCGCCAGCCCGTTAACCTGTCCGATCGCGGCGCCGTCGGTGGCAATCAGAAATACGTCCCGCAATATCAGTTCCTGGATCCGCTCCAGCACGAGACTGGAACGGTAAAATTTTTCATCGAGCGCTTTCTGGATGTGTACCCGGCTAATACCGGCGGCAGGCGCCTTGGATGCCCAGAAATGCGCCTCGCGGATGACGTCGGCCATGGCGCCGAAATGCGTGGAAATTTTTTCCTGATCGTCGGCAAAACGGGCGGCATGCTCGAGCATCCGCGCCGCCGCGCCCCGGTCAAGCGGTTTGAGGTTTTCCTTACGGCAGATCATCCGCAGAAACATCAGGAAATCCCGGATATTATTTTTGTTCCGCGGCATGGACGTGTCAAAATCGGCTTTAACCCGGAACAGTTCCGGAAACTCCTCGTCGTGCGAATGCATCAGATAATAAAATACGGGCCGGCCGACCAGTATCACTTTGATGTTCAGCGGAATGGGCTGAGGCCGCAGGCTTTTAGCGACGGTGAAACCCATACTTTCCGACAGTTCCTCGATGGTAATCGAACCGCTGCGCAGCGCGCGCTTCAGGCCGTCCCAGCTCATAAAATTGCGGAGCACGTCTTCCACAGGAAGGACGATAAAACCGCCGTTGGCGCGGTGGAGGGAACCGCCGCGGATCATCGTAAAATCCGTGTACACCCCGCCCATGTACGATTCTTTTTCCACGCGCCCGAAAAGATTGTTGTAGGTAGGATTGAGCTCCATGACAACGGGCGCCCCTTCCTGACGGCTGTTGTCAATAATGAGATTCACAGTGAATTTTTTAAAAAACGCGTCGCGGCGCATGAGCAGATTGGGATCGGTCTGCGCGTCGGCCTTGATGATCTCGATGTTACTCAGCAGATCTTCCTGAAGGGCGTCCAGATATTGCAGGATACCGTCGTGTTCCCGGTAGATTTCGCGCAGTTCGTTGAGCAGGCCGCTTATCATAAACAGCACAATCTGCCGGTCCATTTCCTGCAGGGCTTCCTGGACTTTGCGCTCCAGATTTTGTGTTTGTTTGACGGCTTCTTTCAGTTCTTCCTGCAGCCGTTCGCGGATTTTGATTTTTTCGTTTTGCGCTTCCGGCGAAAGCGTATTCCATTCCGACTCCTGCATCGGCTTGCCTTCTTTGGCCGGCAGAAGCATGATGCCCATCGACGAGGCCTGAAGCAGAAACCCCTGTTCGTTGGCTTTCCGGTTAATGGTTTTGAAAATAGCTTCCCGTTCGGCGTTCAGATCATTCAGGAGTTCGTCGCGGCGACTGCCGTATTCCTCACTTTCAAAAAGTTTAGGCGTCTCTTTGCGCACATGTTCCGTAAATCGCTGCATGCCGTTCTGAAAATTTTTTCCCATTCCCTGCGGTAGCCCAATGGCAGTGGGCTGGTACGGATCACTGAAGTTATTGACATAACACCAGTCCGACGGGGCCGGTTTCCGGCGGGCCAGATCTTCGAGGAAGGATTTCACCGCCGTCATCTTGCCGATACCGCGGGGTCCGGCGACGTAGATGTTGAAGCCGATTTCCTCGATATTTAATCCAAAGTCCAAGGCGCTTACCGCGCGATGCTGGCCGATGATGCCTTCGGACGGGCGGAAATCTTCTTCATCGTTAAAATCCAGTTGCTGCGGATCATAGGTGTACCGCAACCGGTCCGGCGACAACGGCTTAATCATGCGTGGCTCCTGGGTTTTTATCTTCAGATGCAGCGCCCCGGACGGCTTCATAAAGATACAGATGCAGCAATCCGTTTGTATTGCGAATCAGGCGTTTCGCTTCATCCAGGGTGCAGATATGCGTGCGAATGTATTCATGTTCGCCGACCGCGCCGGTCTGACGGTTCCGGTAACGGGCTATTTCTGATTCCGGAAGTGTCCGCTCATAGTAAAAAAAGTAGCCCGCTTCATCCAGCAGTCCGGGTGAACTGTACAAAAGTTCCTGATTCAACCGATGCAGATCATCACGGCCAATCACTAAACCGGTTTCTTCTTCCACCTCGCGGACGGCAACGGCGTAGGGATCGGTATCGCTGTCGCACATGCCGGCCGGATGTTCATAAAAATAACTGCCGTCGGCAACGCGGCGTTGTTTGACCAGCAACAAAAAACGCTGTCCGGTTTCCCTATTCGTCAGACAGATTAATACGGAAACGAAATGGCCGCGGAGCATGACGGTGGGCAGCAGCGGAACACCATCGGGATCTACCGCATGCATACGCAGCAGAATGAACAGCGCTTCGCCGTCAGGTTTATGAACGGTGTACAGTTCTTCCTCGGATTTAACGTCAATGCCGTTTCGGCGGAGCAATTCCCGCCATCGGCGGTATTTCATGGATTCGTTGTAGGGTTGCATATATTTTAAGCTTATTCATCACCATCCGGTATAATATACATCATCACGGCGAAGAAATGGCACAGACTGCCGGCCAGTACGAACAAATGCCAGATCATGTGATGATACGGTATCCGCTTCACCACGTAAAAAACCGTTCCGGCCGTGTAGCATAGACCGCCAGCCAGGAGAAATACAAGGCCTCCGGTAGGTATGGCCGCCAGCAAAGGCCGGGTGGCGATAACGATCAGCCACCCCATGGCGATGTATATCGCCGTGGAAAGCGCCGGCCATTTCTCAATTAAAAATACTTTAGAGATAATTCCCGCAACGGCCAAGCCCCACACGATTCCGAACAGCGTCCAGCCCCATTCACCCCGCAGACTTACAAGCGTAAACGGCGTATAGGTGCCCGCAATCAAAATGAAGATCGAAGCGTGATCCAGAATGCGGAAGATTTTTTTCACACGCGGCTTCTGAAAACTGTGGTACAGGGTGGACATCGTGAACAGAACAATCAGAGAAAACCCGAAGACGCTGACGCTTACAATATGCCATGCATTGCCGTATAACGCCGCGTATATTATCAGCCATGCCGCGCCGGCCAGGCTAAGAACAGCGCCGATTCCGTGGGTAATGCTACTGGCGATTTCCTCGCCGGTTGTATATAATTTTTCCGCCAAAGCCGTTGATCGCCGTATGGTTAAGATGAATAATGAACTAAAAGCCGTTTTGATTACTCCGTTTCATCGGCCGGCTCGGCAGTCAGGTTACCCTGCGCGTCTTTTATCAGGATCTTAAGCTGGCTTTCGGCGTGATTGAGCTTTTCATTGCAGTATTTAATCAGCCGCATGCCTTCTTCGAACTCCTTCAGCGTTTCATCCAGCGGAATGGAGCCCGATTCCAGCCGCTCGACAATGGTTTCAAGCCGTTGCAGGGATTGTTCAAATGTAGCGGTTTCCGGTCCGGTTTTCTTGACTGATTTTCTGGCCATGATACTCCCGTAAAATTTTAAAAAGATACATAAACTATCGGTTCTTTGCAATCGGAAATTCCGGTTCATAAAAAAATAAGTAGTTTAGACGGCGCCTCGCCGACTTGACGCATTTCTGGGAAATAAAATAGCATACAAAAAAAAGTTTGCTTTTAGGTTGATTTTATTTTAAAATTATACAGATACTCATGCACAGCGGCCTGCTACCGGCAAAGGAAATGTATGCATAGAATGTTTATATTCGCTCTCGTCGTCATTATGGCGACGTCGGTTCATTCCCAGCAGCAGAAATCAACTGCTTTTTCCTCCCCTACCATATCCGGTTTAAAAGCTTATCTGGAAAAATCGCGCCAGGACCTTACCGCCCTGGCCAAAACAAAATACTACCTGATGGCGGAATACGACAGCAATGTCATTCTCATTTCACAGCTGAAAGAAAAGAAAGAACTGGGTTTCTTCGAGCGCATTCAATTAAAAAGCCTCCTCAAACAGTCCGAAGATATATCCCAGCAAATGGTTAAAATCGACAAGCTGACTCTTGCGCACTATGATACCAACAAAGAAAAACTTGAACAGTTAGTCCGGCTGATGGAGGACGAAATTCGCGCCGTTCTCAGACAGATTGAACAATCTCCGCAGGGTTCGGACGAACGGGGCGACTTTGTGGAAACGCTCCAGGCAATGATACTGGAAAAACTGGAAATGCAATCCCAGGCGGTGGAACCTCTTACCATCACTTATCAGGAAATCCGTCACCAGAAAACCGATGATCCCGAAGTGCTTATCGAAAAATCGGATTACCTGATGGATCAGCACGACAAACTGGTACGCTATATCGAGCAAATCGACAGAAAGATTGACCTTATCGAGTCGGAAAATGAAATCAAAAAACAGGCCCGCCGGTTCGTAGACGATGTATACCTATTAGATAAAAACCGGGAAATGAAGATTACTCAGAATAAAAACGCGGAATCCGGAGGAACCCTTTTGGGCGGCGCCGAGAATTTGAGCCGTGCCGCAAGTCAGGATGAAATGTTATTGCGCACCCAGAGCCTTACCGGAATTACTGCAACTTCTTCACAAAACCCCCTGTTTCTGAACAGCCGCCTGGAACTGTCCAACCAGCCCATATACTCCACCGATGATTTTCAGTCCATCATTCAAAAACTGAACGTCGAACGCCGTCTGGCACAGAATAAAGCCCGCCATTTCAAAAAAATATCCGGCGAACTGCGGCGCTTAGCCGAATATAAACTGCGTTACGGTAAATAATTTTTCATCCACTCCATTCCGGGACATGACATGGCCGACCGTTTTGAATGCCGTTTGCCAGTAAGAAGACGGTGGGTTATATCATGGGTTTTTTTTTTCTTGCTCTCAACACCTCTGGCCGCCCAATGGACAGTAGAAAGCCGGCTTTACACCGGAGGCATGTTTGACAGTAACATCGGTGAGGACACGCGCAACCGCACCGACGCCGGGCTGCAGACCAATGCCGCTGTCGATGCGGTTTATACAACGCCTTCAGACGCTTTTCTGCATGAATGGAATCTGAGTCTTAAAACAACCAACCTGTTTTTCGGCAACCACTTTGACAAAAGCCGCACGCTGAATCAGCTATCCGCGTCCTATACCCGTCAGGTTTCAAAAGGATTTTATCTTCAGCCGCTGGCACGGTTTGAGTCCAAGAACTACCTGCGCGACAACCGGAATTACCGCGTTATCGGTGGCGGCATAGCCGGAATGCTCAAGCATCATAAATCAAGAAGCCTTCTGACGCTCGAAGCCACCCGGACAAAAACGTATTTTAATTCATTCACCAATTATAATAATTTGTCCGACGTTATAACCGGCACAGTGGACAAATTTTTTTCCGAGATGAACCACTGCCGTATCCTGCTGATGGCCGGCAATCATCAGTATTCCAAGTACGCCTGGAGCCGCGAAAACCGCTACCTCGATATCCGGCAACGCGACAACACCTTTGGCGCGGGGCTGATGCTCGAATTATATTTTTTAAAAACCCTGTTTCGAGCCGATTACCAGTATCACGCGGTTTTTTCAAACAGCTACGGTTCCAGCTTTTATCTGCACCGCATCAATCTGATGGGACTCCGTCCGCTCGGCAAGGGCCTCTTCATCAAGGCTTACGCTTCGACGCTATGGTATAAATACCCGGACACGATCATCAGCCCCGACATTTCAACCTACCAGCCGGGACTCGACGATAAGATGCTTGTGCTGGAACTGGGGAAAAAACTGCCGGACGAATACGAAATCAAACTCCGCCTGCACTGGTATGCCAACCAGATTCTTTTTACCAGCATGCATTACAACCGTTCCATGCTTTCGTTGGGAATCGAAAAGGACTTCAACTCCAAACCCCGGGAATAACCGCGCCGCAGAAACTGCATTTTCCTTTATTCATGGCGTTGCGGACAATCACAAAGCCGCGCCGTTGCAGAATCATCTTGCCGCACTGATGGCAATATGTGTTTTCCGAAGCATGTCCCGGAACATTTCCGAGATAAACATATTTCAGGCCTTCTTTCATGGCCGTTTCACGCGCTTTCTCCAGCGTGGATACCGGCGTGGCCGGTACCTGGGTGAGCTTGTGCATCGGGGTAAACCGCGTAAAATGCAGCGGCGCGTCGGATAAACCGTTATCCGCCAGCCACCGGCACATATTCTTTATTTGCGCCAGATCGTCCGTCCAGCCCGGAATGACCAGGTTGGTTATCTCCAGCCAGACTTTTTCCTCCTTAAATATTTTCAACGCCTGCAGGACAGGCTGCAGGCGGCCGCCGTTTAACCGGAGATAGGTATCGTCATCATATCCCTTCAGATCGATGTTCGCCGCGTCGAGTTGTTTGCAGAGCAGGCGGAGCGGTTCTTCATGGATGTAACCGTTGGATTTCCACACATTTTTTATATTCCTGGCGCGCGCCAGTTTGGCCGTGTCATACGCGTACTCATAAAACGTAATCGGCTCCGAATACGTGTAGGCTATGGATTCGCATTGATAGGTCAGACATTGTTCCACGGCCGCTTCGGGCATCAGATCGTAATTTTCCGTTTCCCGCGGACTGACTTGCGCGATTTGCCAGTTCTGGCAGTTAAGGCATGCGAAATTGCATCCTGCGGCGGCCACCGAGTACGATTTTATCCCAGGCAGAAAATGGAAAAACGGCTTTTTCTCAATTGGATCGATGTGCACGGCGCAGGGATTGCCGTACGCAATAGAATACATTTTGCCTTTATATGCGACCCGATTACGGCACAGGCCGGTCTGCCCCTCCTGCAGGACGCAGTTGTTGGGGCATTTTTTGCAGAGAAGTCCGCGGGCCGTCACGGAGTAAAACATCGCCTCCTTACTCCATTTCCAGAGATCATCCGAAAACGCGCGGACAGATTTGCCGTTGGCCGTGTCGGTCGGTTTGCTGCAAAAACCCAGAAAAAGACCGCCGGCGCCGATCAGGCAGTGCCAGATAAATTCACGTTTGGTCATGCACCGGCCGTTTCCTTTAGATGGTTTCATAATACCCCTTTCGCAGTAAAAGATTGATCAGTCCTCCGGATCATCAGCGCGCTCAGGCCGACGAGTAAACCACATAGCACACACCAAGCTGTCAGCCCCAGCAACGGCAATCCGATGACCGTCGTCACCAGAGCGCCTGTCGCCGATCCGATGAGATCCGCGCCGTATAATCGGGCCGATTTATCCGTATCGCTTCCCCGCGCAACACAGACGGAGAGATTAAACTGATACCCGACGATGAAGGCCACACACAGCGTCAGTAGCCATATCACGCCGGGCGTTATAGCATCAAGATGGATATAGGCGGCTAAAATATAAAAAACCGGAGGCAGCAGTAATAAATAAACCATCAGTAAGAGTTGATTAGTCTTGAAACGGCGGCAGGCCACGTCCGGAGACACTTTAACCGGAAGCCGGGCGCCCGCATAAAGGCCGAGCATAAAGAGCGCGATAATCAATCCAATCCACTGATACAGGTAGCCGTAGAATATCTGCAGGCCAATCATCAGAAGCACCTCCGCCGTAGAAGCCGTCAGACCGCAAACGGCAACCCCCCAGTGCAGGCTGTCCCGCCGGATACAAAATACAGCTATCAATAAAACCATGATCACTCCTGCCAGGCCGGCTGTACTTTCAAGGGAACTCAACCACAGCCTTATCTGGTAAAAATATGCTACCGGTCTGAAATCGGTATTAATCGCGGCCGCGGAATCCAACTGCCGCGCAATCCACTCCGAACGGCGTTCCAGAATATCATCCTGAAGGTAATACCCGTTGACATAAACCGTTTCGATACCGCGCATTTCCAGGCGTTTGGTAACACGGGGCGTAAGCGGCCCGTCCGACGCAATAAAATAATCTTGTTGTCCCTGAATGATGATGACATTCCGGAATGCCGTTTTTAATGTGCGGAATAAGGCGCTGTGTCTCAGCCGGCTTTCGGCGGACATATAATCGGCCGAGGAATTGACCCGCAAAGCGAGGACACCGCGGCGCGTAAGATGCGCTTTCGCCTCTCTGAAAAATTCGGCAGTATAAAAACGGTTTAACTGAAGCGTCGCGGGTTCCGGCATCAGGATCAGCACGGCCTCATAGAACCATGGGTTTTCCTTCAGAAAAAGCCTTCCGTCCCGATACTGTACGTGCACACAATCGTGTTCTGTCCGGAAACCGTATCGCGCGGTCAACGCAATCAGCCAGGGATTCGCCTCGGCATAATCGAGGCGCGCCGGATGGTATTTCATCGCTTCGCGAAAAATCCCGTCTTGTCCGGCGCCGATAATCAGCGCGCGGCGGATGGTGTCCGGCTGTATCATGGCATAATGTACAGCTTCCTCGTCGGCGGTTATTTCCTGACTGGATAGCATCAGAGTGTGATTAAGAAATATATTTTTCTGTTCGGCCTGTTCAGTGATTGTAATGTTACCGTAGGGCGTATCGGCTTGCGCGATAATCGTCTGTCCCGGAAATAATTGCTGCCGCACGCTATAATCCGGACGCCAAATAACAAAGGCGGGCACGACCACCGTTGCAATTAAAAACGGCGCCACCATCATCTTCTGGCGTCGGAAGGCCATACCCAACAGAAAAACCATGAACAGATGAACCACCATCAGCGCCATCAGGGATTCAAATGATCCCAGCCAGTGTATCCATATGACGCTGAAGACAATGGCGCCGGCGGCGCTGCCTGCGGACTCCCATGAATAAATCCGCGCGATGAAATCTTCGCGGAATAGCTGCCGGAATATTTCAGCGTGTAGCGGAAACAGACAGCCGGAAAGCAAAGTGTACGGCAACAGGATGGCGGCCGTCAGTCCGAGCATGCCATTGACATCGGGCGTGGTGCCGTAGGGGAACCCGAGCGACCGCGCCAGATACAGTCCCAGCGCTAAAATAAGCGGCAGCAACGCCATGAGGATCTGCAGACTGCCCAGCAGGGTCAGCGACACGGTTTTCGGTTTAAGGTATTGCGACAACCACGCGCCCGCGCCGGTAAAAAGCATCCACTCGAAAAGCAGCAATCCCACTATCAGTTCATTGCCGTAAAGAATGTTCAGAAATTCCCGGAGGAGAATGATTTGCGTCACAATGGCGCTCAGGCCCACCATTGCCGCCGAAGCGGTCAGGGCCAGCTTCGGTAAACGTCCGGATGTCTGATGCAACGGCGTCGTTTCATTCACGGTTACTCTTTGGCCCAATCGGCTTCGTTAAAAACGAGCGCTTCGTACACATACAATTCCGCGTCTTTCCAGCCGTCCCAACCTAAGCCGGCCTTGTCGCGGGAACAATAACCAAGAAACTCCTCCTTCGTCCATCCTGTTTCAGTGGCGACCTGCGGCAGAAAGGTCCCGCCGCGAAAACCTTTCTTGATGTAAATACCGTGTTTACCGAGCTCGACGTCATCAGCGGACTGCACTTTCCGCATGGGAGTCAGCACGGATATTTCCACTTCAAGATTTTTCACTTCGTCCGGCGTGACCGGCGTGAAGCGGTAATCCTGCGTGGCGGCGGCAATCGCCATTTCCTGCACCACTTTATAGAGCGGCTCTTCTGCGCCGAACCGGCCAATGCATCCGCGCAATTGCTGGTGCTTGTGCAGAGTCACAAACGCGCCGCATTTTGTTTTCAGCGCTTCGGTCAGCCAACTCGTGTCAATCGCCGGTACGGATTTGTCCGTGACGTATTTTTCAATGGTAAGGCGGGCAATCCGTAGCAGGTTTTTCTTTTCCTGATCCGTCAGTTTGAAATCCATAGTGTTCGTTTTCTCCCGGTTAATGGTTTTGGACACTGCGAGCGCCCAGTAGCCGACGCATCGGCTGGTATCGCCGTATTCCGAATCGCCGGAGTTTTTATATTGAATCATCCGGTACGAGATGGCCGAATCGGTTTCGGTCAGATACATCAGCGTCAGCACGCTCGACCATCCGCACAAGCCTGTGGCCAGGTTCGGTATTTGGTGATTTTCCAGATCCTTCATCCATCGCATCATCGTTTCCGAGGAATTAGCGCATAATATCTTCGCGGAGGCGCTATCGGTTTTTCGCGCGGAGGCATACGACGGATAATGGGAAAAATCCGTGCTAATCACAAAAAGGTTGCGGCTGTTAAAATACGGTTTCAAGGCGCGGGCAATCGCCCTGCAGGTTTCCGGATTCTGCGCGCCGATAACGACGGGAACCACGCGGAACGCCTTCCTGAGATGGTATTGCAGGAACGGCAATTGTACTTCGAGACTGTGCTCGGTGATATGCGCATCCATGCGGTTGCTGAAAATCTTATGTTCACTGATCAGGCGTTCACCAACGTCCCGGTTCACCGTAACGGCTCCCAGCGGTGTGAGGAAATCGCCCTGCGTATAAACCGACGCGCCTTCGAAGGCGATGCGATGGCTGGAACCGATTACAAATATATTATCGTAAGTATGCTCCGAATCAATCTGGTTGAACGCGGAAGCGGCTACTTCTCCCGAAAACACGTACCCGGCATGCGGCGCGATCACAGCGAGAAGAGTATCCTGAACCTGTTTGGGTCGGGCTCCGGCAAATAAGGCGCGGAGCGTTTGCTGCAGATCGTCTTTACCGCCAGGATAGAACGCCCCGGCCACCGCCGGCTTGCGGTCGATGCTTTCTTTCTGCGGCTTGCAGTCCGGAACGGCAAACAGCAGAAAACTTATCAGGATTATGAATCCGAACTGCTTTTTCATGAGATGGCCTTTTGATGATTATTTTATAATATAAACCTATTTTTTATAGAGCGCAAATATTTTTACATATACAAAACAGGGCATGGGTCTGTCTTTAAGTAAATTCGGCGCAACTATTACTAGTTTTTTATATAGCTTCAAAAATGCACAAATTTTTAGCACTTTTTACATCAATCAACTTAATGAAAGCCTATCATCATCATACAGAATAACGACGCGTCATGGGTATTCGCGCCTTTTCCCTGAAACCATCCCGGGCGACCGAAGGATGCGCAGGCTTGCAAAGCCTGAAAAAAGGATGTCTGTCGCATTTGTTGGACGATCGGATTCCGCCGGGTATAGACTGTCGGCAAAATTCAAAACCGGGTTTTGGAAAAGCCTGATAGCGGGCAGGAAAAATTCCCGCTGATTAAAAAATCGTTACGGATTCTCGATTCTATGATGAACGGTGATAAGTTCCGGTTCTCATTGATGCGGTATCCATTTCGGAATGACCCATGAAAACACTGAGGCATTAAAAAGCATCCTACCGGCTTTAATCTGTGGCCGTGCTATTGAAAACCATCGCCGACTAAAATCGAATCTGAAGTCCATTCAGATAAAACCCGAAGCCGGTAAGGTGCCGCGCTGCCGGTGCATTGTAATCCCTTCACCGACAAGCGCCGGATAGAAACCGCCGCTTTAAAAAATGATGTGCGGTATGGGTTTATGGCTGAAACGGATATTTCGGTAGTTTCGCCATCCGGATAACGTCATGGCGCGAAAGGCAGGTCGTATATCGTATGCTCATCGACGCCCCTATGCACTCAAATAAGAATGCATGGATAGCATCACGCCGAAACAAACGAAACGGACCTAACCGTGTTCGCGAATGGATTTTATACGTTCATATTATTTCGATTTTTATATGTTGTAAAACCGCAACAATTGTTCTATATTGTAAGTATAAGAGCGATACACAACCGGAGTTTTTCATGAAGCGAGCCTTTAAATTCTTCAGCTCCAGAAAACGCTCAGAGAACTGTGAGGAGCACTACCGTTACCTGTTTGAGCAAAATCCGCTGCCCATGCTGGTTTATGAACTGGGCAGTTTATTTTTGCTGGCCGTCAACGACGCTTTCACTTCTCATTACGGGTACACCAAAGACGAAGCGCTGGCGTTAAAACTTCCGGATCTTTATCCGGAGCCGGAAAAAAAAGCGATCGCAGAATTGACCGCCAGACTCCACGGGCATGCGTACGCCGGCGAGTGGCACCACATCAAAAAAGACGGGACACAGATTACCATCGAAGCCTATTCGCATCAGTTTATGTATAACGGCCGGGCGGCTCGGATCGCCGTCATCAACGATATTACCGAACGTAAGCGCGCGGAAGCCGAACTGGAAAGATACCGCCTTCATCTGGAAGCCATGGTCCGGGAGCGGACAGCCGAACTGGAAATCGCCAAGGAGAACGCGGAATCCGCCGACCGTCTGAAATCGGCGTTTCTCGCGACGATGTCGCATGAACTGCGCACGCCGCTCAATTCCATCATCGGATTTACGGGCATTCTTCTCAAGGGCTTTGCGGGCCCGCTTAACGAGGAGCAGGCGAAACAGCTCGGAATGGCTAAGGCCAGCGCCATGCATCTGTTGGATTTGGTCAACGATGTGCTCGATATTTCGAAAATCGAAGCCGGCCGGCTGGTGGTGAGTCTCAAGAGTTTTGATTTTCCGGCCCTGCTCCGGCGTGTCATAGCGGCCATCAAACCGCAGGCGCTGAAAAAAAATCTTGACCTGCAGCTGATCATTGCGGATACCGTCGGCGTGCTGCAAAGCGATGAACGGCGGGTGGAACAGATTATATTAAATCTGGTCAACAACGCCGTGAAGTTTACGGATCGGGGCTCCGTGACCGTCGCCTGCATGTCGGACGGCCAGCACCTCATCACCCGCGTTATGGATACCGGCATCGGCATCCGTAAAGAGGATATGGACAAACTGTTCAAGCCGTTCAGCCAGGTAGTGACCGGCATCGCGCGCGATCATGACGGGACGGGCCTCGGATTATCTATCAGCCGGAAACTGGCGGAAAAACTGGGCGGCACGATTACCGTCGAAAGCGAACCGGGCAAAGGCAGCACGTTTACCGTTAGCCTCCCGTTATTTAACCGCACGACACTGTCTTCAGCCGGAGGCGACATCCATGAAAATTAAAATCCTGATTATCGAAGACAATGAGATGAACATGTATATGCTGACGTATCTTCTCCAGAAAGAGCAATTTGACGTCCTGCAGGCATATAACGGCAAAGACGGCATTGAGACGGCTCTCGCGCAACGTCCGGATATTATTCTTTTGGATATTCAACTGCCGATTATGGACGGGTATTCCGTCGCCGAGAAAATCCGCGCGCATGAAATACTGAAACAAACGCCTATCATCGCGGTGACATCCTTTGCCATGCCCGGCGACCGGGAAAAAGCCCTGGAATCCGGAGCGACTGGCTACATTGAAAAGCCGATTAATCCCGATACCTTTATTAACCAGATGTTCTCGTTTCTGCCAGCAGAACTCATCCAACGGAGGGAAAAGCCGTTATGAAAATATTAATCGTTGACGACAAAACGGAAAACACCTATTTACTGGAATCGCTGTTCCGGGGCCATGGTTACGAGACCCTGACCGCAAAAAACGGCCAGGAAGCTTTGGAACTGGCCGAAAATAATGATTGTAACCTCATCATTTCCGATATCCTCATGCCGGTGATGGACGGATTCACACTCTGCCGGGAATGCAAGAAGCATCCGCGCCTGAAGCACGTTCCCTTTATTTTTTACACCGCCACCTATACCGATCAGAAAGACGAAGAATTTGCGCTGAGTCTCGGCGCGGATAAATTTATACTGAAGCCGCAGGAGCCCGATACATTCATGACGTTAGTGGCGGACGTCCTAAAAGACATTAAAACCGGAGCATCGCGGCCCCCGGTCATTGCGGGCGCGGCTGAAACGGTGGTGCTGAAAGAGTATAACGCGGCGCTCATCCGCAAGCTGGAGGATAAAATGCGGCAGACGGAGGAAAACGAAATCCGGCTAAAAAAATATATCCGGGAACTTGAAGAAAACATCGAATCGCGCAAAAAGGCCGAGGAAGCACTGTACCGGAGTGAACAACTGTTTAGAACCCTGACCGAAACCGCGCCGGTCGGGATTTTCCGTACCGATATCCACGGATCCACCACCTACGTCAATCCTTACTGGTGCTCCATTTCCCATATGAGTCGTTCGGAAGCTCTCAACAATGGATGGCTGAACGCGGTGCATCCTGACGATCGCGATCGGGTTGCCGCCAACTGGCAGAAAGCCGTAAATGCCGGCGACTATTCCAGAGAAGAATACCGTTTTTTACACACTGACGGTACCGTCACGTGGGTCAGCGGACAAGCTGTTCCCCATAAAGACGATCAGGAAAATTTGATTGGTTATATCGGCATTATTTATGACATCACCGAGCGCCGGAACGCAGAGGAAGCGATCCGGAAACTCAACGAAGAACTCGAACGCCGCGTCGAAGAGCGGACCGCCCAGCTCAAAACCGTTAATCAGGAACTGGAAGCGTTCAGCTATTCCGTTTCCCACGACCTGCGTACACCGCTGCAGATTATTGACGGTTACAGCTCCGTCCTGCATGATGATTTTGTTTCCTCACCGGATACGAAAGGGCTTGAGGATATTCAGAAAATCCGTAACGCCGTAAAAAAAATGGCCGCGCTGATTGACGATATGCTGAAACTCTCACGGATTTCACGCGCTGAGATTAGCCGCTTTCCCGTCAACCTGACCGAACTGGCCGAAGCCCTCATTCCGGATATAACCTGCCAGGAACCGGACCGGAAAATACAATGGGAAATAGAAAAAGATCTTCGGGCAAACTGCGACAGCAAACTCATACAGATTGTGCTGACCAATTTATTCTGCAATGCCGTCAAGTTCACACGCCATCAGCCGCTTCCGATTATTGAATTTAAAAAAACAACCGGGGACGGCGAAACGGTGTTTTGGGTCAGAGACAACGGCGCCGGATTCGATATGCAGTATGCGTACAAACTTTTTAACGCCTTTGAACGGCTGCATAAAACCAGCGAATACGAAGGCACCGGCATCGGATTGGCTACGGTGCGGCGCATCATTCAGAAACACGGCGGACGCGTTTGGGCCGAAGGCGCCCTCAACCGCGGCGCGACATTTTATTTTACACTATAACGCTTACGAATATGCGGTCCAACGGCAGTTATCCATGGATATATTCCGAAAACAATGATATCTACAAATACAAAAACAGAACGGAAGGTTGCGGACAATGAAAGAAATCCTTTTAATCGAAGACAATCCGGATGAGGTTGATCTGATTATCCGGGCTTTCAAAACAAGCCAAATTGAAAACCCTATCGTCACCGCCAGCAGCGGATCCATTGCGATGGACTATCTATTGGGCGAAGGCCAATATAACGGCCGCGACATTCTGGAACCGCCGGCGTTTATTATTCTGGACCTGGAACTCGATACCCAAAGCGGGCTGGAAGTCCTGAAAACGATCCGGCATAATGAAATAACCCGCTTATACCCGGTCGTCATTTTTACCGCATCAGAAAATGAGAACAACATCATTGCCGGTTACTCGCTCGGAGTCAATAGCTATATACGCAAACCGTTGTCCTATGAACAATTCACGGACGTCATTAAATGCATGAGCCATTATTGGCTGAAACTCAATGAACCGCCGATCCGGGAAATTAAATTTCCATAAAAATTAAAAACTAAACCTGGCGCAGCTTAAGCTTTCTTTTCGGAATGATGTGGATTTCGTAATGTCTTTAAATGGCAATGAAGCGGCCGGTTTGTTCATTAAAAAATATACGCACTGCGATTTCCGGATGGATAATAAATCGTATTCGGCTTCATGCTTAAAAATATTTGACTATCCCGTTCAATTCCTCTATATTGCGGACAACCGAAAACAAACCGGAGACGGCCTGATGTCTGTAACGCTGGACGATGTAAAAAAAATAGCTGCGTTAGCTTATTTGGAATTTGAACCGGCCGAATTGCAGAAATTCACCAATCAGATGAATCAGATTCTAGGATACGTGGAAAAACTTAACGAACTGGACACGGCGGATACGGATATTACCTATCATCCCATCGAATACCCGGATGTATTTCGCGAAGACGAAATCACAGAAGGCTTGACCGTGGATCAGGCGCTGCAAAACGCCCCGGAAAAGAGCTGGCAATATTTTGTAGTTCCCAAAGTGATCACATAAACCAGAACCATTCGATGGCTTCCAAGAATAAACAGACGAAATATGTATTTGTCACGGGCGGCGTCATTTCCTCACTGGGCAAGGGGATCTCGGCGGCCAGTCTTGGCGTGCTGCTCAAAGCGCGCGGTTATTCCGTGACCATTCAGAAATTTGATCCTTATATCAACGTGGATCCCGGCACGATGAGTCCGTACCAGCACGGCGAAGTGTTCGTCACCGACGACGGCGCGGAGACCGATCTGGACTTGGGACATTATGAGCGGTTCATTGACGTGAATATGAGCGCCCACAACAGCCATACGACGGGTAAGATTTACAAAACGGTGATTGACAAAGAACGCCGCGGCGATTATCTCGGCGCTACCGTGCAGGTGATTCCTCATATCACCGATGAGATTAAGGCGCGCATTACGAGCCTGTCGGAAGAGGGCTACGAGTTTATCATCAGCGAGATTGGCGGCACCGTCGGCGATATCGAGAGCCTGCCGTTTCTCGAGGCCATCCGGCAATTCTGCCTCGAACAAGGCCCTCGCAACACGATCAACATTCACGTGACGCTGGTGCCGTTTATTAAAACTTCCGACGAACTGAAAACCAAACCGACTCAGCACAGTGTGATGAAATTGCGCGAGATCGGCATCCAGCCCGATATCCTTCTGTGCCGCACCGAGAAACCCATCGTCAGCGACGTGAAGCGTAAGATCGGCTTATTCTGCAACGTGCATCCGGACGCGGTGTTTGAGGCGCCGGATGTACGCTCCATTTACGAAGTCCCGCAAATCATCCACCGGCAGGGCCTCGACGCGATGGTGCTGAGGAAGCTGAACCTCCATAACCGGCCGATTGATATGAAAGCCTGGAACCGTTTGGTGGAACGGATTTACCGTCCGGCGTATGGCGCCCGCATTGCGGTCTGCGGCAAGTATACGGGCCTGCCGGATGCGTATAAAAGCATTGCCGAATCCTTCATCCACGCCGGCGTGGCCAATAATGCAAAAGTCTGCGTGGAATGGATTGACACGGAACAGCTGGAATCCCTGCCGCCGAAAAAGTGCCTGCAGGATTTTGACGGCATTCTTGTGCCGGGCGGATTCGGCTCCCGCGGCATCGAAGGAATGATCCGCGCCGTTCAGTATGCCCGTGAAAACCAGGTGCCCTTTTTCGGGATCTGCCTTGGCATGCAGTGCGCAAGCATCGAGTTTGCGCGCCACGTCTGCGGCCTTACCGGCGCCAACAGCAGCGAATTCAACAAACGCACCAAGCATCCCGTGATTGACCTCATGGAGTCGCAGAAAAACATTAAGGAAATGGGCGCCACCATGCGGCTGGGGTCCTATCCCTGCGTGCTTTCCGGCCGCACCAAAACATTCGATGCCTACGGCACCCATCTGATTCATGAACGCCACCGCCACCGCTATGAATTCAACAACGCCTATATCGATATTTTCAAGAAACACGGTATGACTTTCTCCGGCATGTCTCCCGATGAAAAGTTAGTGGAAATCATCGAACTGCCCGGCCATCCGTGGTTCACGGGCGTGCAGTTCCATCCCGAGCTGAAATCCCGCGCCATTAAGGCGCATCCGCTGTTCCGGGAATTTGTGCGCGCGGCGCTGCAGTACCGGCGTTCCCACAAGCGGCCGATGCAGGCCGGCAAGGTCCTGAGCCGTGAAACGGCTTATTCCGCTTCAGGACAATAACCTGAAAGCGTTTACCCGGTAGCTATTCCGGCCGAAAGATTTTTTGTACAGCATCTTAACCCGTATTTTTATTATTCGAAAGCGATGGCATGACCGACCTGATCCAATCGGATGTTTTGATTATCGGCTCCGGAATTGCCGGCTTGTCCGCCGCGCTTAAATGCGCCGAATTCGGCACCGTTTCGCTGATTACCAAAAAGGAAGATACCGAGAGCAACACGAATTACGCACAGGGCGGCATCGCGTCGGTATTCGGAGCCGACGACAGCTACGACCTGCATATCGAGGATACGCTCCGGGCCGGCGCGGGCCTGTGCCGCCGGGAAGTTGTGGAACTGATTGTCCGGCACGGGCCGGCCGCCATTGAGGAATTGATACGCATCGGCGTGCAGTTTACACATCAGAGCAACCGGCTTGATCTGGGCCGCGAGGGCGGTCATTCCCGAAACCGCATCGTGCATGCCCGGGACCTCACCGGCCGCGAAATTGAGCGCGCGCTGATTCAGGCCATCAAGCAGCACCCGAATATCCACGTGTTTGAAAACCATATCGCCATGGAGCTGATCACCCAGCATCACACCGGCGTTAAGGTGGTTCGGGAAACAGCCGTGGAGTGCTACGGCGCCTATGCGTTTGATGAGACGGCTCTGCGCGTGAAGCGATTTCTGGCCAGGGCCACGCTGCTTTCTACCGGCGGATGCGGCCACGTATATCGGCATACGACCAATCCTAAAATCGCAACCGGAGACGGGATTGCCATGGCATACCGGGCCGGCGCGCGCGTGGGCAATCTGGAATTCATGCAGTTTCACCCGACCACGCTGTACCATCCTGCCGCCCAGTCGTTCCTGATCAGCGAGGCCGTGCGCGGCTTCGGCGCCTATCTTGTCAATGGCGACGGGGAGCGCTTCATGGAACGCTATCACGAGCAGAAAGAACTGGCGCCAAGGGATATTGTCGCCCGGGCGATTGACGCCGAAATGAAAAAACGCGGCGACCAATGGGTCTATCTCGATTTGCGCCATTTGGACCGCAACGCCGTTATCGAGCATTTTCCCAACATTTACAACCGGTGCCTGGATTATAAAATTGATATCACGAAAGAACTTATCCCGGTTGTACCCGCGGCGCATTACATGTGCGGCGGCGTCATCACCGACACGTACGGACGCACGGATATCCGGCGTTTATACGCATGCGGCGAAGTGGCTATGACCGGCGTGCACGGCGCCAACCGCCTGGCCAGCAATTCGTTACTGGAAGCGGTGGTCTTCGCGGACCGGGTCGCCGCTCACGTCAAGTCCTTTCTGCCGGAAACCCGATTCCACGACCCGCCTATACCGCCGTGGGACGACACCGGCACGTTCAGCAACGAGGAATGGATCCTCATCGCGCACAACCGCGAGGAAATCCAGAAAATTATGTGGGATTACGTAGGCATTGTCCGTTCCAACCTCCGCCTTGAGCGCGCCGAACGACGCATACAACTCATACTGGAGGAAATCGAAACCTTTTACAAGAAAACAAAGGTTACCGAAGGACTCATTGAACTGCGTAACATCGGTAAGTTAGCCAAGCTGATCATCCGCTGCGCGAAGATGCGCAAGGAAAGCCGCGGCCTGCATTATACGACCGATTACCCGGAACGGGATGACGTGAACTGGAAAAAAGACACGATTATCAGTACCTTTGACGTCCGCTAGCTGCAGAAGACGTGATTAAACCGATACGATTTAATTCCTGGGATTCCAGACAATTTGCCCGGTTTTATTGACGTAACCCATCCGTACGCCGCTCTTGCCGTCAATGAAATCGAGATAATGACCCCCGTAATAGACCGCTGCAAGGCCGTTATGGAAGCCCAGTGCGTGATCGAACTGCGGCGGAATCATCATTTTTCCGGTTTTGTCAATAAACCCGTACTGGTTGTCGATTTTTACGCGCGCGTAACCCTCGAAAAAATTGCCGGCATCGTCGAAATACGGATAAATGGCCACGTGGCCGGTGGTATCAATGTAACCGCGTTTATTACCCATCTGTACGGCGCACAAACCCTCGCTGAACGTGCGCACCCAGCGGTACTGCGGGTTAATAAGAAGAGTGCCGTTTTTATCAATGAATCCGTACTTCCCGCCGACTTTTACCATCGCGATACCCTGCTCGAAATTCCAGGCCTGGTCAAACTGGGGCGGAATCGTCAGCGCGCCTGTAGGATCTATAAAACCCGCCTTATCATTTTGCTTCACGCAAGCCCGGCCTTCTTTAAATTCATCAGCAAAATCAAACTGCGCCGGAATCACGATATGCCCCTGTTTGTCAATGTAGCCCCACAGAGCGGAATCGAGAAACGCGGCCAATCCCTCGCTGAAATTTCCGGCGGCGTCAAACTGCGGGTTGATAACCAAACGGCCTTTGGTATCGATGTAACCGAACTTTCCCTTGAGCCCAACCTGCGCCAGCCCTTCGCTGAATTTCCCAATCCAGTCATAAATGGGTTGGACAACCATTTTGCCGCCCATGTCGATCAGGCCGCATTTATCACCGACCTGCACGGAGGCCAGTTTTTCGCTGTACGGCCAGAACCGTCCATACTGAGGATTAATTACAAACTGACCTTTGACGTTGATGGCGCCCCATTTGTCGCCCACCTTCACCCGCGCAATGGATCCCTCAAACAGCATGGCCTCGTCAAACTGAGGCTCGATGATTATTTTTCCGGTACGGTCAATATAACCAAATTTGCCGTTCATTTTTACCACGAAATACGGCTCGTTTTGCTGGGCAAGCGCTGCCCCGATACTGAAAACGATCAACCAAAACACTGGAATTACACGTCGCATAGAACCTCCGATGAAGACGATTTCAAAAACAAACCTGCCACTTACAGACCAATCGTAAAATATATATCAAAATATCACTAAATGTAAATTTTTTTTAACGGAATTTTGCATTGCAGTTTAATCTACAAAATAATACATTAATCTGTAAACATTATTTTTTTACCAAACCGAGGGCGCATGAGTTTATCCAAAGAAGAAATGATGGAAGTCATGGCGGTATTCAAGGAAGAAAGCCGCGAATTGCTGGATACGCTGACTTCCCGTCTGCCGGAACTAAAGACCAATCCTAAAAGCGCTGCCGCTATTGAAATTCTGCATCGCACTTCGCACAGTCTCAAGGGAGCCGCGCGTATGCTCGGCCTCACACCCCTTGAACAGATAGGCCAGGCGCTGGAAAACGGATTTAAGTCCGCCAAGGAGGGCCGGATTACCATAAGCAACGACCAGATTGCCGCGGTTGAGGAATCGCTGAAAA
This sequence comes from uncultured Bacteroidota bacterium, assembly GCA_964609675.1. Taxonomy (GTDB): domain Bacteria; phylum CLD3; class CLD3; order SB21; family JBBIRG01; genus CAZSRX01. Next base: position 85,752 of record CAZSRX010000005.1, read on the forward strand.
TGATTCAGACTCTGATTGATAAATTATCCGCCGAAGGCACCACCGAGGGCATCGATATTCAGGCCGTCCTGAACCGATTAAATGCTTTTAAATAATCTTTCTTCCGTTCCGGAGACGGAACCGTTTTGTTTTTCACGGGACGAATTTTCCACGCCGGCCGTACTGCTCGTACACGGATTCACGTCCACTCCATTATCCATGCGCGACCTTGGTTTGGCGCTCCACGAAGCCGGCTTCCATGCACAGGGGATCCGTCTGCCCGGCCATGGTACAAGCCCATACGAGCTTGAAAAAACCGATTGGCATGAATGGTATGCTTGCGTAAAGGGCTCGTATGAATTCCTGCGTCAGCGCCACGCAAAAGTTTTTATCTGCGGCCAGTCCCTCGGCGCGCTGTTGGGGCTGTATTTGGCGTCCGAAGCCTCCCCGGACGGCGTGGCGGCCATTTCGGCGGGACTGAAATTCAAAGCCCGCGGCCAGTCGCTTATCCCCTGGATACGTCCGTTCCGGCGGTTTCTTTTCAAAAAACACGGCCCCGACATCCGCGACCCCGAATCCCGGCAAAGAGAAATTCATTATCCATGGATGCCGCTGCGCAGTCTTTATGAAATCCAGAAACTGATGCGAGCCGTCCGCGGGCGTCTCGTAAATATCCGCGCGCCGCTCCTTTTTATACACGCCGCGCAGGATCGTACGTTTGACCAAACCACCAGCGATGCGTTATATCGTCAAACGGCCTCCGCCGTAAAAGAGCGCATCCTGCTTCCCCACAGCGGCCATGTCGCCACTATGGATTATGATAAAGATATCGTCCGCAATGCATGCATCCGGTTTTTTAAAACATTCTGACCGGCTGATTTATCTTTTTTTCTATGATTTTTATTATAAAATTATGTATGTTTGCACGAGATAAAAATAACCCGGATACGGCATCCGGATAATCGGGGAGTTATGCGTTATGATACGATGGATTATCGCGTGGACGGTTCTGGTAATACTGACCGGTTGTACGCCGGTACAAACCGGTAAAAAATCGGACCAGGATTTCGAACAGGCGTTAGCCAACTCGGAAAAAGCCAAAAACGAAAAATTGGATTTTCTGAAAGACGAAAAATTGCCCAATGAGGAATATATCGTTACGGACAGTGTGAAAGCGGCGGCGGATTCGGACGCATACGGCGAAATCCCTCCGACCCTACCTGCCAAATACCGCATTCAGATTTTTGCCGGTTCGGCGGTAAACGCGCACAAAGCCTACAACCAGTATGTCAACCGCTGGAGTTCTACGGAGGCGTACGTGATCCGTGATCCGGCCACGGACCGTTGGAAAGTCTGGGTGGGTAATTATCCGAATAAACCGGCGGCCGACTCCATAAAAGTCATGCTTCAGCAGAACGGCTATCCCGACGCCTGGGTAGCCGAAATGCCCGTGCAGTTGCCGGTGAAAGAAACCCGCACCGAGTTATTCTGGGTTCAGATCGGCTCGTTTTCAAACCAGGCGTCCGCGATGAACTTCCAGCAGTCGCTGGGATCCAAACTTAAGGAAAAAGTGATTATCAAATCGGTGAGCGGCGCTTATAAGGTCTGGATTGGCGGTTATCCAGAACGATCGCAGGCCGATGCATTGAAAAATCAACTAAAAACGGAAGGCTATCAGGGCGCTTTCGTGGTGCAGGGGCTGGAATAACCCATGATCCGCCTGGAAAACGTCACCGTTACTCATAAAAACAAGAACAGCCTCACCGAGGTTACCCTGAGCATCGGAGCCGGCGAGTTTGTCTATCTGCTCGGTCCCAGCGGCGCGGGCAAGAGCACCATTCTGAAGTTAATCTATATGGACCTGTTCCCCGCATCAGGCCTTGTAACCGTCGGTGAATTCCGTTCGGACAGCGTGAAAAAGCGCGAGATTCCCTACCTGCGCCGTCAGCTGGGCATTGTGTTCCAGGATTTCCGGCTCCTGCGCGACCGCAATGTGTACGACAACATCGCTTTCGCGCTGATGGTGATTGATACGCCCAAGGCCGAGATTCCAAAAAAAGTCATGCGCGTGCTGGCGGAAGTCGGCCTTTCCAACATGAAAAACCGCATGCCCTATGAACTTTCCGGCGGCGAACAGCAGCGCGTCGTCATCGCGCGGGCGTTGGTAAACAATCCGATTGTCATCCTGGCTGATGAACCCACGGGCAACTTAGATCCGGACATTTCCATGGAAATCATGGAACTGCTGGCGCGCATCAACAAGAACGGCACCGGCATTGTAATGGCCACGCACGATTATGAAATCGTAAGGAAAATCCCCCGGCGCACGATACGCCTCGACAAGGGCCGTGTGATCAGCGATACGGTTTCATAACTTGATGCCGCAATACGTCGTTACCGCGCCGAACATCATCGAAAACGTACGGACGCCGGTAAAACCTTTCTTCTCCATTATCTCTTTGAACGCCTCCGGCTGAAAAAACTCATCCACGGACTTCGGCAAATAATAATACGCCGAATAATGTCCCGAAATCCACGAGCCCAGCCGCGGAAGTATCCATTTAAAATACAACTGAAAAACCTGCCGGAACAGAAAGAGGCGCGGCCTGGAAAATTCCAGTATCACTAAAAGCCCGGAACCGTTGAGCACGCGCGCCAGCTCTCCGACGGCCTTTTCGGGGTCCGGTATATTGCGGATACCGAAGGCGCATATGGCGGCGTCCACCGACTGATCCGCCAGCGGCAAACATTCCCCGTCGGCGCAGACAGGTCGGTAAAAATCCAGCCATTCTTTCTTCTCAAATTTCCGGCGTGCCCGTTCCAGCATCGCCGGACTGATGTCCGCCGCGATAATTTTTTGAGCGCCCCGTTTCACCGCCAGCAGGGCCATATCGCCCGTACCGCTGGCCAGATCCAGAACTTTTCGGTTCAGGTCAAAATTGATCAGCCGGATTGCCTGGCGGCGCCAGTAGATGTCCGCTCCGAAACTCAGCAAATGATTGAGAAAATCATAGCGCGGCGCGACGGCGCTGAACATCGCCTGTATGAACCGCTTTTTACTGTAACCATTGTCGTTTTCGGCCGGTACGGTTTTCGTGTCTGTCACCATCGTGATTCCCATCGGATTTGTAAATAGCTTAATCCCTGACGCAGCGTATATAAAAACCGCGTACTTTCGAGTAATATTCCATCGTCACAGTTTTAACGGATTTATTGAAAAAGGCGTAACAGGCTTCCTCGGGATTGTATTCGGTTGAAGTCCAGTACGGTCCGTAGTGGTAGGCATATTTAAAATTGCCGCCGCCGTCGCGGTATCCGCCGAACTGCGCTTTAAAATCGGAAAGCCCTGTCCGGGTCAGATAGGCATACGCCGCGGAATCCGAATCATAACGGGCAAGGAGAGAATCCCATTCACTTTTAGACGGCACGTGCCATCCCGGCGGCGCGGCGTTCATGGCGGTATTCCAGTCGTACATCCGGCCGAAAACACTTGCGTACGACGCGGAATCATTATTGACGTACCACGAACCCGTATCGGAGCGGTAATTCAGGTTCTCGGCCATCCACCACCGGTCGCCGATTTTAACGGCTGTATAATCCTGGCTGTCGCGTCTGTCGAAAAATGTTATTGTCCCCGAGACTTTATCCCCGTTGTTATCGCAGGAGAAAACGCCGCCCAGTATCATCAGCGTCAGTAAGGTTTTAAAAAAAAGATTGATGGCCATTACAATGCGCTTCCTTTTTTAGCTTGCCGTTTCCCAGCCGTCATAAATCCCGTTATATTCAAAAGCGGTTTGTTCGCACAGGCGCCGTTCTTCGCGGATAATATGCTCATCCATGACAATGATTTTTTCCGCAAGCAGCAGCCAGTCGTCGCCGGGTTCTGAATACCGTATCCGAGTATCATACCCCCGCGTTTTAAAAGTCTCCGCCGACTGCATCGCGGCCGCTTTGTAGGGAAAATACAGGTAATGCAAAATCACGCGGGTCTTGCTGCAATCAGCGCCCGATTGTTTCATCAACTCATAAAGCCGTCGGTCAGATGGGATGATATATACAGCCATTTCTTGCGGTCGCTTTTAAATTGCTTTTTTATGTTAACCGATTCAACGCATCCATGAAATCGGAATAACGGTTTAACGTAATCTTAAGCGCCTTCGGGATACCGCTCAGCAACGGACCGGATGCGCCGGGCAGAATGCGGATAAACGGTTTATCGGATTCGGATTGCGCCGATATTTCATTCCGGGTTATTCGGAAGGTCACATAGCCGGTCTTTAATACCGGAGGCATCGTCGAGGCACCGCCTACCGGAAAACCGCGCGCGTCGGTAATATGAATGACATACCGAAGCGTGTATTTCCCTGATAATAACACCTTCTGGGCAACGATTATCCGGTAATTGGTCAGTCGGATGAAACAGTTAATAAACAGCGTATTTCCGCGCGGCGGCATGACCGTCTCGGTTTCAACCGGACTCTCCTCAAACAAAATGCGTTCGCCGTTCCATAGCTGTAATTCCTCCAGCGTGCTCTTACTCCAGAAAACACGCATCATGATTACGAGCACGATGAAGACTCCGATAATTATAAGAGGTATGAGCATACATGAACCTAAATCTTTACACGGATTTCTATAAAGATAACTTATTTCATTGAATTAATCCATGATAACCGAACATATATTTTTATCTTTTTTTTCAAAGAATTTTTTTATACTTACCACAGAAATTCATTTTAAGTAACAGCGAAGGGACCTATGAAAAAGCGAACAAATTATATCAGCTGGGACGAATATTTCATGGGAATAGCGCGGCTGTCGGCCATGCGCAGCAAAGACCCGAATACGCAGGTCGGCGCCTGCATCGTAGATCCCAATAATAAAATCATCGGTGTCGGATACAACGGTTTACCGACCGGCTGTCCGGACGACGCATTTCCATGGAACAACAAAGGCGATTTTCTGAAAACCAAATATCCGTACATCTGCCATGCTGAGCTGAACGCCATTCTGAACAGCCCGGGCAAAAACCTGAGCAACTGTAAAATCTACACCGCGCTGTTTCCCTGCAACGAATGCGCCAAAGCGATTATCCAGTCCGGCATCCGCGAAGTGATTTATCTTTCGGATAAATACGCGCACACCGACATCGTCAAAGCGTCCAAGCGGATGCTGAAAACCGCCGGCGTAAAAATGCGGAAAGTAAAAACCCGCATCCTTTCCATACAGATTGACCTGAATCCGGATACCGTTTAACCCCGCCGGGCCGAAAATACGGCGGATCATGAATTATTGACCTTGCCGTTGGCAGGCTTCGATAGGGCGACGCTAGGGATAATGACTAATTTCAGGCCACGCCATTCCAATCGGGTTGCGGTCCTTGGATGCGCATACTATGCCGGCAGCATTTTGATTCTGCCTGGCGCGGATCGTTACTCGATAATCGCCACCGGAAAATTCACGTAACCGTCCGGCGTATACGTAATCGGATGCTGCGCGCCGTTAGTAATGCGGGGAACCGTCTCCGACACATAAGCGTCCAGTTCTTTCATGGAAATTTTATTATCCTTAATCAGATTGGCGCCGCCTTTAAGTCCCTCAATAATGCTGTAAGTAAAGGCTCCGTGGCCCCACGGCGCCGCTTCCTGTGACAACTCCCGGCCGCGGCTGGAAGTGAATATTACCGCGTTGGCGTCCTGCAATTCTTTGACGAACCGGTCGGTATCAATCCCGCGCGTCTTCTTCCCGCTGACGCCTTCGGAATGGCAGGCGTCCACAAAAACAATTTTCTTGCCGGGAAAATCCAGTATCGACTTAATCTCCCGCCAGGAAATCGCGCGGGAACGTTTAATGGAACCGTCGTCCAGCAGAACGGCATCGTTCGGCAGGAAATAAAACTCCCCGCCGTCGTCGTTCAGCCCGTGGCCCGCGATGAACAGTACCGCCACATCGTTGGCGCCGGCCTTCTTGAGATAATTCAGATTATCAATAATGTTTTCATAAGTCGGGCGCACAGCCGATTGATCGCTGATAATCAGGCTGTTTACGGATTGATACAGCCGGCCGGTCTGGGCTCTGAACGCTTCCACGATGCCGACGGCATCCGCGACCGCGTACGATAATGATTTTAAATTCTTATCCTGATAGATATTGACGCCGATAGATAAAATCCACAGATTGGGCAAAATCGACTCGGTATTTCCGATAGCTTTTTTTTCATCCGAAATAATCCTGATGGATTTTCGACCTTCCGTGAAACCGTTAAAAGCCGTGACTTCAATGAGATTTTCACCCGGATCAAACGTAACCGGAATTTTTAAGTCGTGACTCTTTTTCCCGTCAGAAATATCGATGGCGTCCTGAATGGCTTTCATACCGCGCGTCTCCGCAACGGCTGCCGTGCGGCCGTTGATAAAGACGGTCACTTTCTTTATCGTCTGATTCCGGTCTTCCACATAAACAGAGAGTTCGCCTTTGTCGGCATTAATGGTTGTGCCGTCTTCCGGATTCTTAATGACGACGAATGGCGGTTCGATACTTTTGAAATCCATCCAGCCGGACTGGTCTGAGTTCTGTAAGGTACTGTAGCCGGTTTTTCCGGGTATAATCGCCGCTTCAACGAGCGACGGCTTATAGAACACCGACCGGTATTGATCCACACCGTAAACCTGGTTGCCGACGCGGATGTTCAGATACTGATCGCCTTTGGCCGATGAATTATAATATCCCTCCGGCGTGATGACAATCCACTCCCCGTCCTTGAAATGAACAAACTGAGCCAGTTCTTTACCCGCTTTCAGGTCCCACAGACGCGTCGTGCCGTCGCGACTGCCGGACAGGGCATACGCGTTATGGGGGGCGATGCAGAGCGTGTTGATCCAGTTCCCGTGGCCGTATAATGTGTGCAAATTATTACCGGTAGCGATTTCCCACAATTTAATGGATCCGTCCCAGCAGCCGGAAAGCAGATAGCGTCCGTCTTCCGATACGGTCAGAGGTTCGACAACATCCATAGAACCCTCAAGGGTCCGTTCTTCGCCGCCGGTGGCCATGTTCCATATCCTAATCGTGTAATCCATGCCGCTGCTTATCAGATAGCGGCTGTCCGGTGTAAATTCGAGGGCCTGTATACAACTGGTATGCCCCGTAAGCGTCCACAATAGCTGGCCGCTTTGTATATCCCAGATACCGATGATTTCGCGTTCGTCATTGGTCATGGCGGCAAAATAACGGTTATTCGGAGCGAAAGCGGCATTTTCTTCAGATAAATATCGATATATCGTTCCGGACAATTTCGTAAACATCGAAAAGTCAGGAAGCCTTAAAACGGACATAGTAGAGATTTCTACTGCATAAGGGCCATACGGAGAATAAATCAGACCGTATTTGAAATTGTCCGAAAATATCTGAAGCGTTTTTTCGGTACGCAAATCAATAAGCCGGTCTTTCACCATGGCTGTACCCGAACGGATCCTATTAAAGTAATATTCATTCTGATCGGACAGCCTCCCCGTTGTAAGATCATAAACGGCTTTTTGGTTTTCATTAAAATACAGACTAATTTTATTGCTAGAATAATTCACCAGCGCCGGAGTCAGCACCTTGCCGCCCAGCGTCTGAAGAATTTCGAGATTCCGGTTGCAGATAAAAATTTGTTTGTCGCTGCATAGCGCCAGCCGGCGTCCGTCCGGTGAGAAGGTAATAGACCGGAAATCATGCCATTCATTATTATCACCGGCAATACCGGTAGCCAATGGCCGGCGCGAAGAAATATCCCAAATATAAAGGACGCTCGGATACCCTGCCGCGGCCAGTGTAGTCCCGTCCGGGGAAACCGTAAGCGTCTTGAAAATACCGTTCCCCTTGAACCGGTATTCGTTTTTTCCTGTTCGGATGTCCCAGATTCGGACGGTGCTGTCATAACCGGCGGAGTAGATTTTTTTTCCGTCAGGAGAAAAAGAGGCCGCGTACACCGGAGAGGTGTGTCCGGTAAAGACTTTTAATTCGCGGCCCGTGCTGACTTCCCACAATCGCACGGAATTATCTTTGCTTTTTTCGGCCACACCGCCATCGCTGAGGGGCGACTCCCATCCGCCGCTGACGGATACCAGATACTTTCCGTCCCTTGAAAAAGCTACCGAGCGAATCTCGTCCTGGTGACCGTTTAATATCCGGACGAGTTCTTTGGATGCCATATTAAATATGAATACGGAATATAAATCCGCCTGAATGCCTCCCACCGCGATATATTTTCCATCGGGTGAATAGGCAATATCCGAGGAGAAGCAGGCGTCTTCAATTTCTATCGTATCGGTTTTATTGCCGTTCTCAATATCCCAGATATTAATAATACGGCTGTAACCGGTTGAAACGGCGTATTTAACCTCGGGGCTTATGGCTATCGTGTTTATGCCCTCGGCAGCACCCGTCATCGTTTTGATTTCGCGGCCGGTTTCCGCATCCCATAGTTTCAGCGTCTTATCGTCGCTTGCGGATAATAAATATTTTCCATCGGATGAATAAACCAAACTGGTCACATAGGATGAATGACCCAACTGTACGAAAATCTGAGGCAAATGGTTTTGTTGTGCAAAATCAGATGACGCGGCGGTAATCAGCAGGACGCAATAAATGAGGAATCTCTTCATAAAACCAACTCCGTTTATTTTATTTATATTATAATATATCCATTGAAACACCAAAAAGCAAACGGGCAAATTTCAGAAAATATCATTTTCCTGTTATCAACGCAGTTTACCCTGTTGCTTAGCCGATTGCATCCTGCCTGATAAAAGTTGTTGACTTTATAATCCCGAAGTGATATCTTCGGCTTTAATTTAAAAAAAGATAACCGTTTAACAGAGGACATTGTTACTTATGGCATCAGTTTCAGAATTCCGAACCGGTATGACGATTCTTATGGACGGCAATTTATATATCGTTACCGAATTCCAGCATCGTAATCCCGGCAATTGGCGCGCGTTTGTTGTCGCCAAGCTTAAAAACGTAAAAACCGGACGCGTCATCGAGAAGACGTTCCGTTCTCATGATAAACTGGAGGAAGTGCGCACCGAGAGCAAGGATATGCAGTTTTTATATTCCGATGGAAGCATGCTTCATTTTATGGACAGCACGACTTACGAACAGGTAGGCATTCCCGTGGAAGTGGTCGGCGACGCCGTCAAATACCTGAAAGAGGGCATATCGCCGAAAATCCTGTTTTACGAAGGCAATGTCGTCAGCATTGATATGCCGATAACGGTGGAACTGAAGGTTGTTCATACCGCACCCGGCGTTCGTGGCGATACTGTAACGGGCGGCACCAAACCGGCGGAACTGGAAACCGGCGCCACCGTGAACGTACCGCTTTTCATCAACGAAGGCGATTCGGTAAAAATTGACACGCGCAGCGGCGCCTATATCGAACGCGTTAAATAGACCCTATAATAACCGTTTAACCGGGAGGCCTGATCATGGATCTTAACGAACTTAAGAAACTGATCAAGATGGTTGATGAAAGCCAGGTCAGCGAGATTGAGATAGAACAGGATACCGCCAAGACCAAAGGGCGATTCCGGGTCCGCATCAGTAAACATCCCACGCTGGCCGGTTTAGCGCCGACGCCCGTGGTATCACCGAGCGGTATTGCCACGCCGGTTGTCAATCCGGCCTCCTCGCCGGTCATACAGTTTGAAAGCCCCGAAACCCGCCAAAAGGCTTCCATGGAGCGGCCGCCGGATACGGTGGATCAGGGCAATTATGTCGAGATCAAGTCACCCATCGTCGGCACGTTCTACCGCTCCCCTTCGCCGGACGCTGAACCTTATGTGCAAATCGATTCGGTGGTCAAGCCCGGACAAACGCTGTGCATCATCGAAGCTATGAAAATCATGAATGAAATCGAAGCCGAAATCGCCGGCCGGATATCCAAAATACTCGTCGAGAATAATCAGCCCGTCGAATATAATCAGACGCTTTTTATTATCGAAAAGCTCTAACCGTATTTCAGGCGGTTATCCATGTCGCTGCGTTTTAAGCTATACAGCAGCTATGTCCTTATCCTGACGGTCTGGCTGTCGTCCGGCGTGTACTTTACCGTCAAGGTTAACGAAACCGGAAAAATACTCGAATCGATCGCGCCGCTGGAATTCCGCAAAATCCGGATGGTAAAGTCGCTGACGGCCTCACTCCGTCAACAGGAAGAAATGTCGCTGCTGCTTTCGCGACCGGTTACGTATAATGCCAAACAGCCGGACGTTTTAAAATCGGCGCGCAGTGAATTCGTGGCCACCCTTGACTCTCTGCGCCTCATGACCGAAGCCGGCCGTAACCTGATGGCCTCTGTGGAAATGAGCCGCATCGAAAAAAGCCTTATGTGGCTTTTGATTAAAAGCGGCTTGACAGAAGATATTATTGCCACAGAACCGATTTACGATATCGAATGGCGTCAGTTTGAAAACATCCGCGACCGGCATGATTCCCTGCAGGCGGCGCAAAAAAAACTCGCCAACCATGCCGCCGGCCGCAGTTGGTCCCGCGCTGAACAGACCTATAAACATTCCGTGGAGCCGCTGACCGATTCCCTGTCGTATGCGCTGCAGAACGCCGTCGACCTCATCATCTACAACGCCCAGCTGAAAATCCAGTTCCTGAGGCAACTGACAGCCCTGATCAAAGCATTGAGTTATACGATCTGGTCCGTGACTTTGGTCTTTCTGATTGCTCTGGTTTTCATTGATTTTCACCGGATATTAAAAGGCTTTACCCGGCTTCGGGCGGCCACCGCCAAAATTGCCAAAGGCGATTTTGAAACCCGTATACGCCCGGACAGCTTTTCGGAGATGAACGAACTGTCAGAAAGCTTCAACACGATGGCCGAGCAGCTTCAGGAGCTGGAAAAAGTGAAAATGGATTTTTTCAACAAGCTGGTGCACGATTTCAAAAGTCCTCTCGACAACATCAAACAGTCGGCCGATGTGCTGCTGGCCGGAATGGCGGGCGCGACGCTGACCGATAAGCAGAGAGAATTTCTCGAAATCATCAAGCGGAGCGCGACCGGCCTGCGTCAGTTCGTGCAGGACCAACTGGATGAATCTAAACTAATCACCGGCCAGACGGAATTAAAATATGAAATGACCGATCTGAAAGCGCTGATTACCGAAAGAATTCAGTTGCTGAAACCTCTTGCTTCCGTGAAAAAAATTCATTTTGCCATCAAATCTACGCCGACGCCTTTTCAGATCAGTTGTGATAAAACAAAAATCTCTCGTGTGGTGGATAATCTGCTGAATAACGCCATCAAGTATACCGCCGCGCATACGACCGTTGAAATCGAACTGGAAGAATTTCCGGAAATGATCGAGGTACGCATACGGGATCAGGGGCCAGGCATACCCGAGACGCAGCAGGAAAGGATTTTCCAAAAATATGTCCGGCTTTCCACGGCTAAGGGCATGCCGGGAACGGGACTGGGTTTATATACCGCAAGGTATATCATCCAACTGCACGGCGGCGCGATCCGGGTAAACAGCCGACCGAACGAAGGCGCCGTGTTTATTTTCAGCCTTCCGAAACATTAACCCATCATTCACTATTCAACGCACGGATTCAATGATCCCGTCCCGGATTTCGAGTAAGCGGGAGGCGTTGTTCAAAACCGTCCACCGATGAGAAATCAGTACGATGGCTGAATCCTTGAATACTTCGATTACAGTTTTCAAAATGGTTTGCTCCATGTCGGGATCAAGGGCGGAGGTGGCTTCGTCGCAGAACAGATAGGCCGGATGCCGCAGACATAAACGGGCCAAGGCAAGCCGCTGTTTTTCACCGCCGGACATCCGGCATCCGCGTTCGCCAAGCGGAGTATCAAGGCCATCCGGTAAGGTGGTTAACCATGCCGATAATTTGGTCTGTTCAAGAACCTCAAGAATGCGCCCATCCGGAATGTCGCTCAGGTTATACCGGACATTGTTTCTGAGCGTATCGTTGAAAATATACGGTTCCTGGGTCAGCACACCGAACACCTGCGGACGGAGGGATGGATCCAGCGCAGAAACATGAATGCCGCCAATCGTGATGGCGCCTGAGGTCGGCGCCATCAGTCCGGCGCATAAATCTACAAACGTGCTTTTACCCGAACCGCTTTTCCCGGTCAATCCGGTCACTTGACCACGGTGGAGCGTCACATGGGCGCCGGAAAAAATGTCCGGCAAACCCGGCTGATAACGGAACGTCACGTCGTTCCATGTCAGCGGTTCCGGCGTCTTTATGCCAAACACAGCCTTGGATGCGGGTATGGCCGGTTCTTCCAATAACTCATTGATTTGTTTCATATACACCCGGATTTCTCTGCGGTCCTGAAAACTCTTTATCAGGTGCCGGACCGGATCAATCAGTGAAAAAACGACCGCGATAAAAAGCACCAGGCCGCCCGGTCCATAAGCAAACTGCCCGGCAGCGGCTTCCGCGCCGACAATATACAATAGCATAACGCCCATCGCGACACCGGCGATTTCCAGCACGGCAATACTGAAATTGGCCAGACGGTCTTTGGCCAGATGCGCCTCCCGGACACCGGCGCTTTGTTGGTCATGGCGCTCGGATTCATATCGTTCCGAATGAAATATTTTAATCAGTTTGATGTTCAGGAGTTTTTGCTGTATGTCATGGACAAATTCCGTGAGCGCGACCTGCTGACGGCGGCTGAGTTTTTCAACGGCACCGTGAAACGCATAACCGGCAAGCCCCATAACGGGAATCAGCAGCAGACAGCCTATCGTGAGCAACCAATGCAACCAGAACAGCAGAAATACATAAATCATTATAAGCGGAATATAGCGGCTGGCGTGCGCAATGATATCCGTCTGCAGATCGGCCATACGCTGCACGGTATCGGTTAACTGCGTAACCGGCCGGGCGCTCCGAATCGTATGGAAATAGGGCATGCCTCGGCCGAGCAGGTTACGGATGCCTTTCTGACGCAGTTGTTCGGTCATCCGGTGCCGGTAGTGCGAAAGCGTGCCCTGAAGCATTACAAAAAAAATGTTTTTCAGGACAAAAACGGTTAGCGTACCCGCGCAGATATAGACCAGAAGTTCTGTCCGCGAAAGATTCAGTTCCGGACCCATCCCTTCAGGCCAGATTAAACGGCCCATAAAAACCACATTAAGGAACGGCAAGAGCGCCGATACGCTCAACGCCGTAAACACGGAATGGAAGAAAGCCAGCCATACAACCTTAATGATCTCCAGTCGCTTCACGCGAAAAATATAACCGGCGGATGGATTCATATCAAAACCATAACCGTAAAAAACGCCGTGGCAATTGCTTTTTGCTTCATTGGAACTTTATCGATGTATTAACGGGTTTGTGCCGCCATGCTGTCATTGATGGCTGCAGGTTCCGTTATTTGATTTTAACGACGATCATAGTCAGGTCGTCATGCTTAGGCGTTTTACCGACAAACGCGTTAACCGAATCCAGAATGCCCTGGAGAATTTCCGTAGCCGACTGATGCGTAAAACGCTGAATGGTGGCGAACAGACGTTCCTCGCCGAATTCTTCACCGTGTTTGTTCATGGCTTCGGAGAGTCCATCGGTGTAAAAGACAAACACGTCGCCGCCCTTGAAGCGAATTTCGGCTTCCTCGATAAAATCACTGAACGCCTTGCCCCGGACCAGTCCGAGCGCCATACCTTTCGGCGTCAGCGTTTCGGGGTCGGCGGCTTCCGATTTCTTGATGACCAGCGGATTATGCCCCGCCCGTGAAAGCTGGACGGAACCTTTTTCAAAATCGAATATGGCGTAAATCATCGAGATAAATTTGTTTCGTTCCACGTGCTCGTAAAAAATATCATTGGCGCGTATCAGCGTTTCCCGCGTGGAATCCGGCGTTACCTGGGCCTGCGTCTGCAGAATGCCCTTGATCATCGTCATGTAAAAAGCCGCCGAAACGCCTTTGCCCGAAACGTCGCCGATTACCACGCCGATGCGGTTCGGCGAGCGGCCGGGAAAGGATACGAAATCATAGTAATCGCCGCCGACTTCATACGCGGGCTCGCAAAGGCTGGCTATTTCAAGAAACGGACTCTCCGGAATCCGGCAGCAAAGCATCGTCGTTTGAATTTTTCGGGCTATCTCAAACTCCTGTTCCATGCGGCGCCGTTCTTCCATGTCTTTCACATACTGCGGCACATAGTCCAGAATGTCTTCGCCCGTTTCCCGGCTTAATAGACCGGCAATCATGAGCAGCAACAGACCGCCCAGAAACAAGGTTATCATAACCATTTGCAACGGGCTGCCCACTACAAAAAAAAGTCCGCCGATAATCAAAATCGCTAAAACCGTTGCCATGATAAAGAACGTCAGAAAATCATAACGCAGAAGGGCGTAAACGCCGATGCTTCCAAGAAGCAATCCTGTCATAACATACCAGCCGACCGGTTTCAGTTCCAGCGAAATTAGCGGCAAGGGCATGCTGATCAAAATTCCGACGGCGGCTACCGCCCAGTTTTGACGCAGTTTCTTTTTCACAAATGCCAGCGTCAGAAGATACTGGGTATGCGCGGAGATCAAATATCCGAAGAGCGTCACACAGATCAGGTACATGGCGCCGTAGGGACTCAGGACCGTATGCATTTGGATCTCCTTTATGGAAACGGAAATGCCCGGTATGGCATAGAAAACGGCAATCAGAGCGCCGCTGGCGATGGCGCCCAAGAAGATCCCCCGGAAGAGACTCAGACCAAAGCGTTGATTGACGACTTTGCCCATGCGGATGGATTCAAATGTCTGGTACTTATCGGGCCAAACCTCATAACACAGCGACGAACTGACCGCAACGGTTAGGCCGCCGACAATCAGCCAGACCGCGCCGCCAAATACGAATATCAACATATACAGAAACCAGGGCAGGTGAGGCTCCAGGGCATAAAAAAAACCGCAGAATGTCAGCATGCTGATAGCGCCGTAAAACAAACCGAGCTTGACGTCAAATGCGCCTTTTCGCAGCTTGATGAAAAAATAGATCAGCGTGATTACGATGAAAAACACGTATACGGTGGCTTCCACAACGGATTTTGCAGTACGCATGACGCTTTCATTTTTCAGGGCATCCGCCGTTGCATACGTCACTTCAAAGAAGTTAATCCGGTACTGGCGCAGCACAACCCGCACTTTCTGAGTTTCCGGCAGCGATGTTACCTGACCGGAATACGTAAACTCGTACACCGGTATGTTTTTGTTCATGGAAAATTTAATTTCCGGTTTCACTGACGAAGCAAAACCATCCCAACCGGTCCGTTTTAGGAATGCGGTTACGATAGCCTGCGCCGAATCCACTGACAGGATTTGAGTTTTCAGCAAAGGCATTTCTGTGTCCCGCCCGCTGATCACCGTGTCCGAAAACCAGATGTCGCCGTCTACGGGTCGGGCAAAGTAATACATCAGGCGGCCGTGCATGTCCATTTCCATACGCAGCGGATCACGGTGCGTATTTATCGGGCGGGACTGTCGTTTCCCGCCCATATCAAACCGGAAATCGCTGCTGTCAATATAATTCCATACAAATTCCCATCGGTACACAGGCAGGCTATCGGCGATTATCTGGTTGCCTTTTTTCAAACCGTAATGTTCATGCGCGCGCTGCAGTCTTTCTTGGTTCAGAGAAATGGCGCGCTCCCGTTCCAGATGTTCCATGTCCGGAGAATGATAAAGCTCAGGAATTTTTAATGCTTCCGATACGCGCGCTTCGATTGCTTCCGGCGGTAAACCCTTCCTAAAAGCCGCTTCGGGAAATACGGCGCTGTACCATTGCAGATAAACCCAGAACCCGATTACGGCTAAAATAAAAACCAATCCGTCTTCCATTCGAAACATCCTCAACCGTTTCATGTCAGCGGCTCCAAATGATGAAATGTTTTTCGGCGCTTCATCCATAATCGGATAGCGTATATAATCCAGATGGCATAAAAAGGCGCGTATTCCAGTATCCGAATATCCAGTCCTGTTTGCAGCGAATCCCATCCGTCAATCAGCCCGGCAGTACCGGCAAGCCACAGCCATGCCGGTTGCGGATGAAAACAAAGCAACGGAAGAATGAATAGTATCATAACCGGTGAAGCCGCAGGACTGATTATCAGATACAGTGTCATGTATCCGTATACGTAATAAAGAATACTCTGTTTCTGCTCAGCGTATGTTTTTTTCAAAAAACGCACGGTCATAGTCGCCCAAAGCAAGGCCACTATTGCCAGAGCAATTATAACTGAAAAATATTGCGCTTGATTCGTGAATTTGAAACCCGCCGTATAAACGGCCTCACCACCCGTTCCGGCAATTGCTGTTATGGCGTAATGAATTATCCAATAAACACTGCTGTTGGTTTCTCGGATTACCGGCTCATGGATATAATGAAAAACCGGTATCAGGGGTTCCTGATACAGCTTAAAAAAAAACGTCACGACGGCCATCATCATGAAGACAAGTATCAAAGTTGTTTTCAGCCGCGTTTTAAAATCCTCAAAAAAAGTAATCATCAACGTCCAGACTACATTAAATGATGCCGCAGCGGCGAGCGGTATGGCCGCCCAGATCGGCCGGCATTTCAGGGCCAGCAGCACGGCGGTCATGATCAGAACCATTGGTAAAATTTCCGCCCGGCCGTGTCCGGAAATTTCCAAGATGACGAGCGGATTCCACGCATAGACGGTTACCCAGGCAATGGCCCGGTCGAAATGGCGAAGTATGGCCGTCAGCAGAAAAATCATTGTCAGATCCAATAACGCATATAAGATCTTGAATGTCCATACCGATTCGGTTACATATACGATGCCGGCCGATATGATCTGTAAAAGCGGGGCGCTGGTTGTGATGGCCTGTTGATCTCCAAGTCGGAAATAAATCACGCTGTCCTGCAATCCCATTAAAAACGGCGCGTCCGGTGTATAGGCGTACGGATTCACGCCAATATTGCTCACGCGGCCGTCCCACTCCTGCCGGTAAACTTCCGGCGAGGCTTCCTGCACTACATAAAATATACGGACAGCCACAGCGATCACCAGAATGATTTCAAGGGATATGAAAGTGCGCCCCCAGAACCGGTAAATATAAAAAACCGCCGCGGCATAGACCGCATAAGCGCCCACATACCACGGCAAACCGGATGCCCCTCCCGCGTTCATATCCCGGCTGTGCAGGAATAACATGATTCCCAGCGCCAGGCCAAAAAACAGCATCACCCAGAAACTGCGGCGGATGAAAATATTTTTTACCATACTGTTTGTTTTTATACCCGTTTCTGATTATTTTCAGTCCGCGGTAATTTAACAAAACCTAACCAAAACGCAAAGGGTTTCCTGCCCGCAAGCCGTTATGATTAATAATTATCACACGCTATACCGGTGGTCTGTTGAACAGCAGCCGATTTTGAGGGGCGCGCGCATTTTGGAAATATTCTGCCAGAACCGCGACATCCTGAGTGTCGGTATCGTCACCGCGCAACGTGAACAGCGCTTGTTGGAAATATCCGTCCAATCGCAAATGCCCTTTGTCGTTTTGCGGCCGTCCTACCAGCGCAAGAAAAAAAACGCCGTGGACCTACTGCCGGAAATTGCGGGCTGTCATATTATGGAAGTGAAAACCCGTCCGTACAACCGGATGCTGGAAATAATCATGGATAATCACCGAAGCATGGTGATTGAATTATTTGGCCGGCCAAATGTTTATGTTATCGGTGATGACACTATAATCCTCGATGCGTTCAAGGAACCGTCACGACGGCGGGAGCAGATTTATGATTTTCGTGATGAGGAACCGCTGTTCCACAATCAGGAATCATTCCAAAATGCTCTGGTCAATAGATTTCCAGACCCTGAAAGGTTGCAGAATTATCTTTCTTCAGGCGGTTTGGGTTTTAATAAGACGCTTTACCTGGAATTTATGGGCCGTCTGGCCTCCTCCGGCGAGGCCACCGCTTCCGGGATCGCTTACAGGATAACGCAGGAAATGACTGAAGCGCTGCGATTCTCGGCGCCCAGAATATACCGTAAAAACGGTGAACCGCCGCTTTTCTCAGTGATTCCATTAAAACATATTCTTGAAATAGCGCCTGAAACCACCGAAGCGATATGCATTACAGTCAATGAGGGCCTGATAACCGTAACCGCGGAAAAGCAGAAATATGAGGTGATCCGTAAAAGAACGCAGGATATTATCAAAACCTGTAAAACCAGAATCCGCAAGAATGAACTGCTGATGCGCGCCCTTGAAGAGGATGTACGCAGGGCGGAACGTCATACCGTCTATGAAACCATGGCGCACCTGCTAAGCGCGCACTTCGGAGAAATACGAAAAGGCATGACCGTGATTACGCTGAAAAACAGCTTTGAACCGGACGGCCACCCGGTCGAAATTGCGTTAAATCCGGAAAAAAGCCCGCAGGAAAATATCGCGACCTATTATGCCCGTTCAAAAAAATTTCGGCAGTCCATCAGTAAAATTCATAACCGCCTCCGAGAACTTGATGCGGAGAACCGAGTGTTAAGCGATATATCCGCGCGCGTGGCCGGCCGACCCGCTCCGGCGCCCGGGTATGTTGAAAAAATCTATCAGGATTTTGTTCGCAGGAAATGGCTCGCCCCGGACAGGGAGCCCGGCGCGATGAAGAAGCCGGAACCCGACACGCCCGAATTCCGGGAATACCTTATCGAAAACCGTTGGCGGTTATTCGTCGGGCAGAACGACGAGAAGAACGACGCACTGACGTTCCGGTTCGCGAAGAAAGACGATTACTGGTTCCACGCGCGCGGCGTGCCCGGTTCGCATGTGGTGCTGAAAAAAGACAACCGGTCGGAAAAACCCTCCCGATCGGTCATCGAAACCGCCGCTGCGATCGCTGCATTCTTCAGCAAAGCCAGAACATCCGGACTGGTGCCGGTTATTTTCACCCAGCGGAAATATGTCCGTAAAGCCAAACACGGACGCGCCGGACAGGTGGTTATAGAACGGGAAGACGTGTTGATGGTAGAGCCCCGCGACCCTGAAAAAGTAATTTTACTATGACACCCGCAACCTTTTTACAAACTGCTTCACCATGAATGGGCATTTCTTTGGTAATACCCGGTTCCTTATGGCGCGCGGTTAATGCCATTCTGCATGGACATTGTCCTTTACATCTCACCCTATGTGTTCGCCGAATATAACCTTAATCATTTTTTCTTTGCAGTTGTGGCTGTTTTTGCATTAATTTAAAGCGACGCATACCTTAACGCCACGATGAATTTCATTAACAAATACTTTTTGCTTTTTCCAATCGTTTTAAGTTTGATTGGAAATATGCCGGTTCACAGCCAACAAGCAACCGGACAGCCGTTTCTTGTAAACTATACATCAAAAATTTACGGCGCCAGCCCGCAAAACTGGTCCGTCGTTCAGGATTCAAAAGGAATTATTTACGTCGCCAATAACAGCGGCGTTCTTGAATTTGATGGAGACCGCTGGCGTAAAATTCCTGTAACGAACCGGTCGGCGGTGGGATCTCTGGCCATCGATTCAAATGATGTCATTTACGTCGGCGCGACCGGGGAATTCGGCTATCTGCAGCCGGATTCAATCGGACAACTAAAATATGTCTCCTGCATGCCGAAAATCGAATCGAAATATCACGATTTCGCCGATGTTTGGCACACCCATATTCTGAATGGAAAGGTTTATTATCAATCCTATAAGTATATTTTTATTTTAAACGGCGACTCCATTCAGGTCATTCAGCCTGATAAATTGCTGCATCGTTCGTATGTGGTGCACAATCGTTTATATGTAAGGCAGCGCGGCGAAGGGCTTATGACACTGAACGGCAATCGGCTTGAGCGGATTCCGGGCGGGGAGATATTTAAAGACGAATCGGTTTTTGCGATGCTGCCTTACGATTCCACCCGAATCCTTATCGGTACACGGAAAAAAAATCTTCTATTGTACGACGGGCATGTGATAACGCCGTTTCCGACAACCATTGACAGTTTTCTCTCGCAAAGCGTAATCTACAACGGATTACGGCATGATAGCCTCCTCATCTTTGCGACGCGGCGTTCGGGTCTGATATTTTTTGACCTCCAGGGCCGGCTGGTACGAATCCTTAACAAATCCTCCGGCATGCATGATGAAGTTATTAATTATGCGTATGTGGACGCGCAACGCGGCTTATGGGCGGCAACGAATAACGGTCTGACGCGCCTTGAGGTATTCAGGCCGGTTGCGTTTTTCAATGAAGCCACAGGACTTAAGGGCATTGTGCTTTCCGTAACCCGGCACAGGAACCGGATATATGCCGCTTCGGGATTCGGACTTTACGTGATGAACCCGGTATCCCATCCGAAGCACGCGCCCCCGGAATACCGTTTTGGGCCCGTTTCGGCCATAACCGCGCAAAGCTGGCATCTTCTGGGCTGCGGCAAAAGCCTGCTGGTGGCCACCAGCGACGGAATCTATGAAATGAGCGATGCAGGCACTGCCAGAATCCGCAGCGAGGGCGGCGGTTTTTTTCTTCTGCGTTCCCGGCGGGACAGTACCCTGGTATTGGCCGGATTGCGGGACGGCGTGGCGCTGCTGCGCCTGATTGCCGGTCAATGGTACGACATGGGACGCGTACCGGGTATCAATATCGACGCCCGCGTCATGGTAGAAATGCCGGACGGCTATCTCTGGATCGGCACCAGTTTCCGCGGCGTCATCCGCGTGGATCTGCGCCATCACGACCTGGCTTCGCTTTCTAAAGAGTCGCTGAAGACCAAACACTTCATTGTGGACAAATTCGGACCGGCTCAAGGGCTTCCCTACGGCGGTGTTTTCGTATTCACAGCGGGACAGCGATTGCTGTTTGGCACCGAAAAAGGATTATATCGTTTTGACGCTTCCACCCGGCGGTTTTTTCCTGATACAAGCCTTGGAAAGATCTTTGCTGACAGTTCCAAGTCCATCGACGTTATCACTGAAGATCGGCGCGGCAACATCTGGCTTCATGCTAATGACAATAACCGATCAGAAAATTATTTATTATTGCCTCAAAATGACGCCACTTACCGGCCCTTGACCCTACCGTTTTTGCGTTTTGCCGATTACAGCGTACTCACCATTTTTCCGGACTCGGATCACGTTACCTGGTTTGGCGGCGCGGACGGCTTATTCCGATACCATCAGGATATGGCTTACGATTTTCAAACGCCGTTCCGGACCTTAATCAGAAATATTTATATACATAGAGACTCGCTGATATGGGGCGGTCATGGCAACAGTCCCGTCCGCAAAATATCCTACAGCGATCATTCCCTTCGCTTTGAATGTTCGGCGTCGTTCTATGACAGTCCTGCGGATAATCAGTTTCAGTATTGGCTGGAAGGGCTCGATAAAGAATGGTCGCCGTGGACCAAAGCCAGCTATAAAGAATACACCAGCCTGTCCGAAGGCGCTTACCGGTTTCGGGTGCGTTCAAAAAATATTTACGGCCTCATCGGTGAGGAGTCGTTTTTTATATTTGAAATCCTGCCGCCGTGGTATCGCGCAGGGTGGGCTTATATTTTCTATGCCTGTGTTTTCGTTCTGGCGGTTTATCAGATTATCCGTTGGCGAGCCGGTGTGTTAGAACGGGAGAAACACCGTCTGGAAACCATCGTTGCCGAGAGAACCAACGCTTTGACCGCCAAAACAAACCAGCTTGAAAAAATTAATTCCATGGTTAAAACAATTAATTATGAAATTGAACTGGACAAGCTCCTGAAAGCGCTGATGTTCCAATTAAAAAATATCCAGGGCGCCGACCGTTTGGCGGTACTGGCCTGGGACGATACGCGACGACAGTTTCAGTTTGTCGCGGCCGACGGATGGGATATGGAAAAACTCGGCGGAATCTATTTAACCGCGGAGGAGGCCGAACGGCGGTACACAAAACATGCCGAGGAAGCCCGGCCTGATATTTTCATTATCCGTGATTCCAGCATCCTGGAACTCAACGAGCGGTTCACAGCGGTCGGCTTATCGCAGGCCATGCTGATTATGCGTATCCGCACGCGCGACGACATCCAGGCTTATTTTATTTTCGACAACATGAACCGCAACCGGGCCTTTGACGGCCAGGACCTTGATCTGCTGGACCAATTACGGGAACATATTACGCTGGCTTTCATGAAATCCAAACTGCTGGAAGAACTCCGGCGCCTGAATGAAAAAAAGAATGAATTTCTTGGCATAGCCGCGCATGACCTGCGCTCGCCCTTAAATGTAATCGTAGGTTTTGTCAGTATGATTACCGAAGAACTGCGCGAAAACACCTTCGACGCCCAAGCGGGTCTCAAAGACCTCGAGAACGTCCTGCGGGCCGCCAAAGGAATGATCCATCTGCTTTCAGAGTTGCTGGATATTTCGGCCATCGAAGCCGGCAAGGTAATATTGAACCTGAGCGCCCTATCGATCCGTTCTTTGTTTGAAGAATGCAAACGCAATCACACCAAAATAGCCGCACAAAAAAATATTAACCTGACATTCGGGCCGGCGGATTTGCTGCCGCCCGTACAGGCCGATCGTATCCGCATTTTGGAAGTTATGGACAATCTCATCAGCAATGCCGTAAAATATACCTTTCCCGGCGGCTCGGTGACGGTTACCGCGCGCTCTGAAAGCAACCAGGTGATTATTGCAGTCACCGATACCGGACAGGGCCTGGATGCCGAAGATCTCAAGTCCATATTTCACTCTTATAAAAAATTAAGTGCCCGGCCGACCGGCGGAGAACCCAGCACCGGGCTCGGTCTTGCGATTGTAAAAAAAATCGTCGATATGCACGGCGGTACGGTCAGCGTCGAAAGCCTTAAAGGAAAAGGATCAACGTTCCGGTTTACCTTAAAAACGCTCGCCGCTCCGACTCAATAAAAGGAACCGTTGCCAAAAAAATCCAGAGAGCTAAACACATTCCCGGTGACTTTGAGCGAAGGCTTGGTTTCTATACTGATGGGAACATCTTTAGATAAATTTTGCATCAGCCCTATTAACGGCTGCCGGCAAACTCTGATTTTATAAGGCCGCGAGCCAATTTGGATGCAGGTGTCCAATACCAGATCCGGCACCTTTTCCCACATCAACGTCAGGGGATCTTCGGGTTTCATAAGATTTACGGTTATGACCATGCCGGTTTTAGCATCGCAACAAAGCATCAAATAACCGAAATAGGGCCTATCACCGGCATCCTGGATCGGCATAGAATATTGTTTGATAATGTCTAACTCGATGACCGTAGCCGATCGGGGTAATGCAAGAACGGTTTTGATTTTCTCAGGACAGGCACGGTACGTTGGTCCTTTTATTACCGGAGGTTCTACGCTTCGGTATGTGTTGTGCCATGTGATTCCTTCGGGGGTCGTTTCGGCTATACGATGTAAAATCAAACCTTGCTCATCGTTGATATAGCGCTCCGTTTCGTCTTTCCAAAGGGACACCAATTCGTTCAACTGTTCCAGAGCGTGGGTCATAAATCGAACTTCGGATAATTCCAGAAACCACGGCAGAAAACCGGCTTTATAACTCCGGAAAACAGGCCATGCCTGTTTTCCCCGAAACCGATATTTGAGCTTTTTCAAAATATCAAGATCTTTTTTCTTTAATTCATCACGATCAGCAAGAAAAAATTGAATCTGAGGTAAATCAAGTATTTCTTTCGGATTGAAATTCGGATTTTCAAATATACTTGTAAGGCCGTAATAACCTTCAGAACCGATAAAAACGCTGACGCCAAAATGCTCCTCGTTTCTGCCGGTAACACAATAATATCCCAACGCGCCTGTTTCGGGATCCTGGATACCGAAAATATCGCTGTCCCACATCCATTGCCACGGCTTCAAATCCATGATCTTTTTCGCCGCCTGATATAGACGGGAGTACTCTTGAAGACTTGGTTCATGATTATCCATGGTAATACCTCTGGTTTGTTGTGGGATATATAAATGCTTTATACAATATAAAATTTTTTATTAAAATACCATAATATACCTTTTAAAATCGAAATCCCTTTATGAGCAATTAAATTTTACGGATTTTTATCAACATCTTTTTAAAAATTGCGGAAATTTTTAATGTGTTAAGAAGTTTTTATGTTATGAAATATTTTGTTTTGTCTTTTTTATTAAGCGCCGGCTTTTGCGGGCGCGAAAACCTGGATATCGAAATCAAATTGAAAGCCGAAAAATCTATGAAAGAAGACATGGCGTCTAAAGATACGGTCACGCTTGGAGGGGGCTGTTTCTGGTGCGTTGAAGCGGTGTTCCGGAGAGTCAAAGGCGTACTGAGCGTCGAATCCGGTTACAGCGGCGGCGCCACCGAAAACCCGAACTACCGTCAGGTTTGCACCGGAACGACCGGTCATGCCGAAGTGGTGCAGATCGCCTATAATCCGGCCGTGATATCGTTTACCGAAATCCTGGAAATATTCTTTACGGTTCATGACCCGACCACGCTGAACCGCCAGGGCGCTGATATCGGCACGCAATATCGCTCGGTAATTTTTTATCATAACGAAGCCCAGAAAGCCGCATCCGAAAAGGCCATCGCGGAACTGGAAGCGCAAAAGGTTTTTGAAAATCGTATTGTAACCGAAGTCGCTCCGTTGACGCGGTTTTACAAAGCGGAGGCCTATCATCAGAATTACTACGAAGAAAATGCCCGACAGCCATATTGTCAGGTCGTCATTAACCCGAAGCTGGAAAAATTAAAAAAACATTTTAACCCAGATTTGTCATTAGAAAATTAGGTTGAAAAACTATAGGGTGAAGAA
>CAZSRX010000006.1:0-104170 GCA_964609675.1 uncultured Bacteroidota bacterium
GCAAGTATTATTTTAACTTATGCCGTAGTGTATAAAATTTAGGTGAAAGTTAGGTAAATAAAAAAGTCAAGGGAAGCCCGCGACGGCACAACTTCCCTTGACCGAAAGAAAATCGTTACGCGTTTTTGAACGCCTTCTTACCGGCAAAACGCGCCTGCACGCCGAGTTCTTCCTCGATGCGCATCAGTTGATTGAATTTGGCGATACGCTCGCTGCGGCATCCGGAGCCCGTTTTGAGATGACCGGCGCCCGTGGCAACCGTAAGATCGGCTATCGTGGTATCTTCGGTTTCACCGGAACGGTGCGAAATGAAACAGTTATAATGATGTTTCTTAGCCAGTTCGATGGTATCGAGTGTTTCCGTTACCGAACCGATCTGGTTCAGCTTAATCAGGACGGAATTGGTGATGCCGGCGTCAATACCTTTTTGAAGGATTTTGGGATTCGTGCAGAATACATCGTCGCCGACCAATTCGATCTTGGAACCAAGCTGATCGGTCATGGCTTTCCAGCCGTCCCAGTCGTTTTCCGCCATCCCGTCTTCGATGAGGATAATCGGATACTGTTTCACCCACGACACCCACAGATCCACCATTTGCTGGGAGGTTTTCGTGGATTTGTCGGATTTGAACATCAGATATTTTCCGTTATCCCACATTTCGCTGGCGGCGGGATCGAGACAAATGGAAATGTCATTGCCCGGCTTGTATCCGGCTTTGTTTATAGCCTCGAGGATTACTTCCACGGCTTCTTCGTTGGATTTGAGGCTGGGCGCGAATCCGCCTTCGTCGCCGACGCCGGTGCTGTAGCCTTTCTTATTCAGGATGCCTTTCAGCGCGTGGAACGTCTCAACGCCCATGCGGATGGCCTCGCGGAAGTTCGGCGCGTTGTGCGGCGCGATCATGAATTCCTGGAAATCGACGTTGTTATCGGAATGCTTGCCGCCGTTGATGATGTTCAGGCAAGGCACCGGGAGGATGGAGGCGTTTGCGCCGCCGAGGTATTTATAGAGCGGCAGTCCGGCGCACTGCGCGGCGGCTTTGGCTACGGCCATCGATACGGCCAGAATCGCGTTCGCGCCGAGTTTTCCTTTGTTGTCTGTCCCATCCAGCGCGATCATCGCATAATCAATGGCGCGCTGATCGAACACGCACATGCCGGCGATTTTCGGGGCAATTTTCGTATTGATGTTCTCCACCGCTTTCAGCGTGCCTTTGCCGCCATAGCGTTTGGCATCGCCGTCACGCAGTTCAACGGCCTCGCGCTCGCCGGTGGACGCGCCGCTCGGTACAATCGCGCGGGCAAAGATACCGTTTTCCAGCGTTATTTCGGCCTCAACCGTCGGATTGCCCCGCGAATCAAGAACTTCCCGGCCATGAATGGTTTTGATTTTCATAACTGATTTCCCTTCTGGTTAATGTATAGGTTGATGATTCCATAATCGGTTGAAATCTTCTTTTGAGGAAAAATGTTCCAGCGTCGTACGCCATGAATTCCTTTCCGCTCCATGCGGCTCATGCGCGCGCTTCACATCGTGTTTTTCTAAGAATTCAAACAATTGCTCATGAAGACATTTGAGTTTCATGATCTGTTGTTCTAAAAAATAATCAATCGCGTCCGGCTCCGTTGATTCATTCTGTAAAATCATAAAATGCGGTCGGCCTAACAGGATAGGATCTTTTTTATAAAGTTCCCGGAATTCTTCATCCGGCTGCATTTGTGACATGATCATCGCATAATAGGCTTCACTTTCCCGTTCGGATACGCATACCATGCATTCCTGCGCTGGCGTTAATTTCTGCCGGTTCGCATGTGAAACGGTATCGCCGTTCTTTTTTTGTCTGACCAGCCCCGGCTTCACAGGACGCCGGTTTGATTTTGATTTTTCGCATTTTTTTAACTGCTGGATTTCATGCAGCAGTACGGTTTCAAACAACGTACCCAGATGTGGACCATCGCTGTTCAATTCCGATTCGACCTCTTCGGCGAGCCGGCTGTGACGCCTGCAGAATCCGAATAGAGCGTGCAGTTTTTTACGAACGGATACGTCAAGCACATATTCATACAACAGATAATTAACGCGTTTACGAATGGACTGGTTGACCATATGGCAAATGACACAGCCGGACATCTGAAGATGTTCTTTCATCTGAATCCATGTCATTCCTCTTTTGTTCCTCGCAATGACCGAATCCTCGTCATCGAAACTCACAGAATTGGCATGGTGGGTTTCGGATGTATCATGTTCCCGAAGCAGTAAACGGTCAAATTCCGTCATATTCTTCTCCGGGTTTAAGTTTTAACCATTTCTTCCGCATCTTATCATAGAGGTCATAGCAATAAATAATATGCACATTAATGTTTGAGTTGATCTCAGGAGCGGTTTCTTCAACCGGAAATTTTTTCTTTCCTTCAGACTGAATAATTTTTTCCAGATGACGATCTAATTCCTTTTCGGATAAAAACACTTTATTGCAGTGACGGCACCGGTATTGTTTACCACTGAGTTGTTCGATGGCGTACGGAACACCGTGGCGTTTTCGGAATTTCGCGCTGATTTTTGGTGTCATTGGGTTCTCCGGATTTGGTACTTATAAAAATAACTCCCGCACTTTCTGAAAGTATAGGAGTTATCAATCCCGTTTCACCGGAATAATTTAAGGCGAACTCCATCGCCGTGATAATGTATGTAAAAAATTAACAAAACAAAATAAAAAAACGGTCAGCGGATTGGAACGATTTCAGTTATTTCTATTTCATAGCCTTCCAGTCCGACATATTTCTTGGTGGTGTTGCTGATGAGGCGTATTTTTTTAATCCCGAGATCAACCAATATTTGCGAACCCACGCCGAGGGTGCGCCAGTCTTTACCGGTGTCCTCGGTATGGTGGCTGTCTAAAGCGCGTTGTTCCCTTGCCGGATCGAGATCAAAACCGAGGCTCTCGCTTCCGGATAAATAAATCAGCGCGCCGCGTCCTTCTCTTTCGATCATCTGCAGGACATGTGAAACGTGGCTGTGGTCGTCAAACCGGTTGGACCGAAAAACGTCCGACATAATGCGTTCCGTGTGGACGCGTACCAGTAGCGGTTCCTGCGATTGGATATCGCCTTTATAAACAACTAAATGGCGGTCATGGTTCAGGATGTTCTCATATATAATAATTTTGAAATCTCCATAAAAACTTGACAGGGGCTCGTCTTTGGCTACAATGCGTATAAATTTTTCCTGTTTCAGCCGGTACCGGATCAGATCTTTGATGGTGATGATTTTCAGTCCGAATTGTTTCGCTATCTCGATGAGTTTGGGAACGCGGGCCATGGATCCGTCGTCGTCCATGATTTCGCATAGAACGCCTGCGGGATAAAGCCCCGCCAGCCGTGCCAGATCGACGGTCGCTTCGGTGTGTCCGGAACGCTCGAGAACGCCGCCTGGTTTAGCGACAAGCGGAAAAATATGTCCCGGCCGCGCCAGATCATCCGGGATGGTTTGAGGATCTATGGCCGTCAGAATGGTTGTGGCGCGGTCCTGCGCGGAAATGCCCGTGGTGGTGCCGTTTTTCGCGTCGATCGTCACGGTGAAATGCGTCGCGTGCAGGGCGGTGTTCCGGTTGACCATCACGTCGAGTTCCAGTTCTTTCGCGCGCTGGGGCGTAATGGCAAGACAAATGAGTCCGCGCCCGTGTTTCGCCATGAAATTGATGGATTCCGCGGTGACTTTCTCCGCCGCCATGATGAAATCGCCCTCGTTTTCGCGGTCTTCGTCGTCTACGACGATCACGATTTTTCCGGACTGATAATCGCGGATGGCATCTTCAATGGAATGAAACAATGAGTTTGCCATTAATACCCCAGTTCTTTTAAACGCGCTTCGGTCAGCGGTTTGGTTTGTTCCGGCTTGTTGGCATGGAAAAATTTTTCTACATATTTTCCGATCATATCGGTCTCGATGTTAACCGCATCGCCGGTCTTTTTTAAATATAAAATCGTATGGGTCCAGGTATGCGGAATAATGGACAGATAAATCATATCGTTCTTTATTTCAGCGATAGTCAGGCTGATGCCGTCCACCGCGATGGAACCGACGGGTATGCAGTACTTCATCAGCGATTCCGGTAATTTTACACCGACCCACCAACTGGCGGATCTTTGCTGAATGGATTGAATGGTTCCGACCCCGTCCACATGACCCAGTACGAAATGGCCGCCGAGCCGGTCGGTTAATTGCATCGCGCGTTCGAGATTGACTTTCGATCCCGTTTTCAGATTTCCCAATGTCGTTTTTTTCAGCGATTCTTCCACAGCTTCGGCTGAAAATCCATCGGCGGTAACTTTAACGGCTGTCAGACAGCACCCGTTTACGGCGATACTGTCATCGACTTTGGCGTCATCTAAAATACTTTTTGCCGAAATCTCGAATCGTTTGCCGTTTCCGATCGGCTGTACGGATTGGACGATTCCGATTTCCTCAATGAGTCCTGTAAACATCGTTTCCTGTCACTTTACATATTTACGGTAAATATCTTCTAATTTTTTTACGGACGCCGAATCAAGATCTTCATCGTCTTTAACGCGGCGGTACAGCCGGCGGAATTCGTCGAGTTCGGCTCCTCCGAGCTTATTGATCGCATAATAATCAATGTCTTCGCACATGCGCTTGATTTCCTGGAAAGTCATATCAATCTCCGTGTTTTTTAACTAAACTTTCTAATGAATATTTTCCGCTGCCGCTGAATAATGTTCCCACCGATAAAACGAGCATATGAACGGCGAATTCCATGCCAGAATAACCGTCATTCCGGTGGACAAAAACCGCGGTCGTCATCGTGATAATGAGAAATAAACTCGCCACGCGCGCGAATAATCCGAGCGCGATCATGATGCCTCCGAAAAATTCCGCCCCGCCCGCCAGATACGCCATGAGTTTGGACAAAGGAAACCCCAACTGATTGAGATATCCGCTGAATTGCTCCAGCCCGCCGGGAACGAAAAGCTTTCCGTATCCGTGATAAATAAACACCATCGCGATACCCAGACGGAAGAATAAAATGGACCAATCACTATGTCTGGAAAAAAATTTTAACATATTCCTTCCTATTAATAAAAATATTTAAAACATCATCTGCAGACCGGCGACCGGAGCGCTGAAATTATTTTTTCTGGAACCTTTGACCCATAAGGGCATCGGATTTACGTAAAAGTGCACCGGCTTGTTCTGCGAAACGGCATTATCAGAAGATGCGGCCGCGGAAC
Source organism: uncultured Bacteroidota bacterium (assembly GCA_964609675.1). Lineage (GTDB taxonomy): Bacteria > CLD3 > CLD3 > SB21 > JBBIRG01 > CAZSRX01. The sequence continues at coordinate 5,251 of CAZSRX010000006.1, forward strand.
TAAACATCACTGCATAACCACCAAGCGCTCCCAGACAGCTCAGGGAAGAATATAATTTCGGTTCCGGCTCTTTGCGGATCAGATACGCCACGCCGCCGCCGGTCAGCGCGCCGGCCAGCATGGAAAGGCGGATCATCCAACCCTGCCCGGTGGTAAAGTTTTTATTTCTTATCAAACGCTCGCCGATAGACAGACCGGTTAACGAACCGGCCATTACGCATCCGGGTATTTCTTTTTCGCCCTTCATCTCGGTCAGCGCGGCGATGGTTAAACCGGCGTAACCACCCAGCACACCGGCGTCGGAGAGGGCAAAGGCATCGCCGCGGGTATAATCATTATTAGCCGTAAGGTAGTGACCGGCAACCAAACCGGTTCCCGAACCCAAAAGGATGGCCGCGCCGTTACTGCGGGAATCATCGAAGCCCAGCGTCATGGGAGCGAAAATGCCGAGATTAACCAGTCCGAAATCGCCGTAAACGCCGACGGCCTCCGCGCGTCCTCCGGTATAATTCAGCTTCTCTGCCAGATGATAAAAGCCGATGCCTTCAGCGATGCTGGCGGCGCACATCGTCCCGATCGCGTTACGGTGATCCCAGTGTCTTTCTCCGGCGGCCAAAATATAACTACCCAATCCGTGCATGATACCACGGGTCGAGCCGTAGAGATAGCCGGTGGCGGCCGCATCCGACACTTCCGATTTTTGGGTCAGGTAATACGGCAGAAAAAAACCGCCCGCACCGATAAATAAATAGCTCGCGGCCAGAGCTTGATTGTTTTTGATGCGCAACGCGGTTGGAATGCCCCATCCGTAAAATCCCAGCGAGATCGCCGTGGATGTCAGCAAAACTTTGGTGCGTCCTTCCTGATCCAGTACGACTTGGTCATCAATTTTTATGGATTTGATGCTATCCGTCGGCAGGTCAAGGGTTTGAGAAAATATTTTTATAGTAACATATTCAGGATTAATTGCAACGACGCGGGCCCGTATGCGCGAGCCGTTTTTCGTTTTTACAATTTGTACCTGATTGCTGTCGGCTTTCCATCGCGTCCAGTCCTGAGATAAAACCGTGCCGGGCAGTATTAACATTAATCCGAGAGCAATTTTCAGCAAGGTTTTCATAATTCCTCCTTACATATTTTTGTACACCGGCCCGCCGCCGCCTTCCGGCGTTACCCAGTTGATCACCTGATAGGGATCGGCGATGTCGCAGGTTTTACAATGGACGCAGTTTGTAAAATTGATTTTCAACTGCGTCGGCTGGCCCTCTTCCGGCGCGACCATTTCATAAACCTGCGCGGGACAAAAATGCTGGCACGGATTGCCGTATTCTTCTTTGCACTTCGTATTGCAAATGTTGGCTACATCCTCAGGTTTGATCATCAAATGGCACGGCTGGTTTTCCTCATGCGTCGTGCCGGAATAATACACGTCCGTTAGTTTTGTAAACGTCAGTTTTTCATCAAATTTGATTTTCGGTATCGGCGCGCCGGCGTCTTTTGTTTTTTTCATGTGAACGTAATCCGTCTTTAGATCGGTTTTCTTCTTCGTGCCGCCGCCGGTCAGGTACATCTGCATGCCCGCTTTCATCATCCCTTTCCTCATGCCGTTGGTAAAATTTTGCCGCCAGTTGCGCCACCGCCATAATTCCTGATGCGCCCAACTTTTCCGGAATAACTCATCGTATTTTTTCAGTGAATTTTCTGAATAATCATTCTTCTTCAGCGCTTCAAAAGCGGCTTCGGCGGCGAGCATGCCCGATTTAATGCACAGATGAATGCCTTTCAGACGCGCGATATTGATGAATCCGCCGGACTCGCCGATCAGCATCAAGCCGTCGGCGTATAATTTCGGCATGGACCAGTACCCGCCCTCGGAAACGGTTTTCGCGCCATAGGCGGTCATCTTGCCGTCCTTAAGAATATCCGCGATAAACGGATGCGTCTTGAACATCGAAAATGCGTTGTGCGGATCAAACGTCGGGTTCTCGTAATCCAGCGCGGCGACGAATCCGATGGAACACAGCGTATCGCTCATCATGTAAATCCACGTGCCGCCGTATTGGCTTGCGCCAAGCGGCCATCCGGAGGTGTGAATCACCGTTCCTTTTTTCAGCCGCCCGGCGGGGATTTCCCACAATTCCTTGACGCCGGTTCCGTACACCTGCGGATTACGGTCTTTGTTTAGTCCCAGTTGCGGAACAATCTGTTTCGTTAAACTGCCGCGCGGCCCTTCGCCAAGAATCGTGATCCTGGCGTGAATATCCGCACCGGCTTCAAAATTACTCTTCGGCTGGCCGTGATGATCCAGACCTTTATCGCCGGTGCGAACACCGATGACCTTGTTGTTCTCGGTTAGCATATCTCTGCCGGGAAATTCGTTAAAAATATTCACCGCGTCGCTGAAGTCTTTTGATATCTGTTCGGTCAGCCATTCCGCAATTTTATTCAATGAACAAATATACGTCCCGTGATTGTTCAGATTTTTCGGCACGAACGGGAATTTGATCTTCGATTTTTCGGATAATTGGTAGATCGCTTCTTTAGTTACTTCCGATTCAACAGGAAAACCGCGTTCCATAAAATCCGGAAACAGTTCCCGGATGGCGACGGGATCCATCACGGCGCCGCTGAGCATGTGATCGCCGGCGTTGGCGCTTTTTTCCAGCACGCCGATTCCGTTTTCTAAAGTAATCGCGTCTTCCTTGAGCGTTCCATTCTCAACTTTATCATTATGATTTTTAATCAGTCTGGCCAGATGATAGGCTCCGGCCAGTCCCGCCGGCCCCCCGCCGACAAACAACACGTCCATTTCAAGTATTTCACGCTGCATGGTTTTCCTCTTCTATTGGTTATGATGAAAATATATCCCTTTATCGTATTTACAGCAACAGATTTTTCTTAAAAAAATCAGTAATAATGCCATCAAAGGTTATGGAGGCTTTCATACAGAATAATTCAAATTGATTGCAAAGCTTTTCCATCCATCGATGACGCTTTCCATTTAGCTCCCTGTATTTTTAATCCGTATAATTTCCGCGAGAATACTGACAGCGATTTCTTCCGGCGTTTCGGATTCAATAGGAATGCCAATCGGCGCGTGGACCCGGTTCAGCAGTTCCTGTTCATACCCTTCAGCGCGAAGTTGGTCAAACAGGGTTTTTACTTTTTTTGCGCTGCCCATCATGCCGATGTATTTCGCATCGCTGCGGATGACCTGTTTCAGGGCCAGCGCGTCGAATTTGTGATCATAGGAAACGATGCACACATAGGTTTCCGGCGTCGGTTGGGGAATGCCGCTGTAATCCGGCGGCGTATGAACCTGGCGTATGCTGTTGTCATCATCAAACACTTTTAAACATCCTTCGCGGTCATCAACAACCGTGATGTCGAAATGCAGGCATTTCGCCGCCCGGACGAGCGCGCGTCCCACATGGCCGGCGCCGATGACGAGCAACTTGGTTCCTCCGCCGGCGGGCTCGATAAACACCGTCACATCTCCTCCACACACGGCTCCGATCGCGTCCTGCCCTTCCGGATTGAAGGAATACCGTTTGAACAATGGTTTGCCCGTACGTATTACGTTTTGCGCTTCCTGTATCACCATCATTTCGAACGGTCCGCCGCCGATGGTGTTGAAAATTTTGCCGTCCGGGCATACAATCATTTTCGTGCCGATATCGCGCGGCGTCGATCCGCCGGACTCGATGATGGTCGCTATGGCAATTAATCCATATTGATCCATAAGCCGCAGAGCTTGTTCATAAATCGCTTTCATGTCCGTATTACCTTTTAATGTTAAGCCCCTTTGAAACTCGGATACACAATGCCGAATCTTTTTTTGTAATACCACCTTGTTAATATAAAAAATAAAACAATCACCGCAAAATACAGCGGAAAGAAAATTCCCGCCATTAAAGCCAACAGGAATAAACCGAGTTTTATAGTCAGAAATACCATGGCGCTGTTTTTCCGTATAATCAGAACACTATAAAATCCGGAGAGGATGATGGCAGGCAACAATAGTATCCGATCGCCGAGGAGAAAAGCGGTTATGACTGAGATTCCGTGCAGTAACGCCGCCAGCGACACGGTAAACGGAATTCCGTATCGGACGGCTAGGGTATTTTTTCCGGCATTACGATCGCCTTCGATATCCGGAATGGTGGTCAACAGATACAACCCGGTGTTATAAAAAAAATACGGCGAGGCATCACGGATTAAATCAAAAACCGACAGCGGCTGCAGAATCCACCCGAACGCGAATACAAAAACCCCCATCAGCCCATTGGCCACCAAACTGCCCCAGGGACGGTCCTTCAGATGGAAAGGACGGTAATTATAGCCGATAATAAAGAACATCAACGAGGCCAAGAACAGGACAGTCAGCAACGGCGATACTAAATAACTGATGAAAAACGCGGCGACGCACAGCAATACGCTTTCACCCACGACGATCCTGCGGCTGACCAGCCCTTCCGAAATCAAAAATAGTTTTTTGTTCAACCGGTCCGTTTGCGTGTCCTGCAACTGATTGACAATTAAACCCGACCCCATCAGCATGGCGGTACTCAGACAGACCAACGCCAAACCGGCATCCCAGTATATACACGGTACCGGCCACACCAAATCCGCTCCGGTGTTTTTCAAAAAACCGATAAGAATAACCGTCCATGCCGGAAAAAACAAGATAGGCCGCAGTACAAAAAAATAATCCGCCAGTTTCAGCATTTTTCAGTAATACTTTGTTAAATTATATTCGGCTGATATGTACGGTAAAAAAATTACATTTTCAATTGGTTTTATCGCTAAAAGAAATTCACTCCATTTAAAAAGCAAACTTTGTCAAACAGCCCGGCATAGTAAAACGAACGGAAAATATGATCATCTTATGGCCTGAGCTGTTATCAATGAATGTTCATCATTCATTAAAAAAAAGGACGCTCAGCTTGACAGCCAAACGTCCTTCGGATTTTTTTTGGATTGACTATTTATTCAGCAGGTTGCTTTTCCTTGGCCGATGGATCTCTTGGTTCCAGAGGCCGCGCTTCATTAACGATTAAAGGCCGTGACATAAATTCATAGTTATGAAACATCTCTATGGCTTTTTGCATGCCCTCGGCGGTTTCCATTTCCACAAAACCGTAACCTTTGGATTTGCCGTTTATCTTATTGATGATGATTTTTGCTGAAATCACCGTACCGGCTTGCTTGAACAATTCGGCCAATTGATCTTCTTTGGCCTTGTAAGATATGTTGCCCACGTAAACTTTGTTGCTCACTGGTTTCTCCTTTATGCGTAAATGGTTTCTGAATGTGCGGTTTGATTAGGGATTGGAACGTTTGCGCTCGCGCGGATTTTTCCGTTCCTGAGGCTTGGCATCATTGACCACCAGCGGACGATCCATGTAGGTGAAGTTATTAAACTTCTCTTTCGCCGCTTCGGCTTCCTCTTGAGAATTCATTTCAACAAACGCAAACCCCTTGGATCTTCCGGATGTTTTATCCACAATAATTTTTGCGGAAGCAACCGTACCGGCCTGACTGAAAAGCTCGAACAGACCTTCGTCGGTAGCCTTGTAAGAAAGGTTGCCGACATACAACTTACTCATACTCATAAATAAAAACTCCTGAAAAAATTCAAGCTTCAGAATAACGACTCTGAAACTTTAAGTTAGTTAAAATAAAAAGGGAAAAAAAAGGCATTTATCAGTCAGACGATGGCTCGCTATTTGTGAGGATTTTTTTCATATACCAAAATAATTTTATAAATAATATAACATAATGTCAAGTTTTTTTTAGAAATTTTTATATAAAGATTTTTATTGACATAAGTATTTATTCTTCTTATATTTAAGAACGAGTAAACAACACACATTACAATTTGTAAAATATATAAAATTTGAAACGGTACTTATGCATTGGAAAGACCGTAAATTCAGGATACTTTATCTTCCCGAAAACCAGTCAGAGATGCGGGAATATATTCTTTCCCGAAATCGGATCTGGTTTTTCAGCGGCGTATTGATTGCCATACTGTTTATCATGATGTCCGTCATCGGTATTGTTTTTTCCGAGTATTCCCGTGATGAACGGCTTAGCGCATTACGCAACGAGAATAAAGTTCTGAAGCAGCAACTGGCCCATATGGAAACACGTATCGTTAACGCCGAAGAGCAATTGCACGGCCTTCACCGAAAAGACAGTGAATTGCGTTTGGTATCCAATTTACCCGATGTCGAACAAATCCTTAGAGACGCGGGCGTTGGCGGCAGTGTTTCTGAATTCAGCTATAATCCGGACCTGCTTTCTTCCGATGCCGAGGTATTAATCGAAAGTAATCTGAAAAATCTTGACAAACTGGAAACCGCCATCAATCTGGAAATGCAAAGTTATGCCACGCTCAACGCCCAGATCCAGTCCAATTTGCAGCGTCTGAATTACATCCCGTCCGTAAGCCCCATGCGTACCGGACGAATAACGGACCGGTTCGGTACGCGGCGCGGATTCCGCGGTTGGAAATCGCACACGGGCCTTGATATTGCATCACGCTGGGGCACGCCCGTATATGCGACAGCCGACGGCACGGTCGAAAGCACCGCCTGGCGCAGCGGCTACGGCAAAAGCATCATCATCAACCACGGCAACGGTTTTAAAACATTGTACGGGCATTTATCGGCCTACTCCGTAAGACGCGGCCAGACCGTTAAACGAAATCAGGCTATAGGAAAAGTGGGCAGCACTGGTCTCTCCACCGGGCCGCATCTGCACTATGAAGTACGGTATAATGATATCGTGCAGAATCCTGAATTATATATTTTCTTCGATATGGTTGACCAACTGGTCATCCGCTGATTCCGCCAGCAATAAAGCCCTCAATCCCCGTTCAGCGTATACAGCGTCAATTCCGCGCCGGCCCGGGCTGTATCCGTCTGCAAACCGTTCCACGCCTTGATTTGTGACACCGAAATACGGTATCGCAGGGCAATGGATAACAAGGTATCGCCGGGTTTCACGGTATATAACATTTTACGGACTTTATCGGTGAAAATCTTCAACCGGGTATCCAGCATGGCCACATCGGTTTTCAGGCTGTTCCATTGCATGATTTCTGCCACACCGACGCCATACATTCGCGCAATCTGACCCAGAGTTTCGCCGGTTTTTACTGTATGATAGATATAAAACCTTGCAGTCGCAGAGTCACGGTTCCCCATGGCCGGCACGGAATCATTAACCGCCGCCATCGTATCGCTTGATATTGTGGCGCTGTCGGGAACCCAGAGCGTCCACACGCCTTTCGGAAGGGCGTATTTCATAATCCAGTAATTGTGATATTTGACCTGCTTGTAATTGAATCCGTACTGCTTGCACCAGGTGCCCAGATCCTCCAGCGGACCTTTAACCGTTACCTCGCGCAGACCCTGATTGAACGGCGGATATCGTTGGTAGTCGGGTACGACGTACCCGTATCGCTCGGGCCGGCTCATGATTTCTTTCAGCACGACGATGTAAAAGAGATATTGCCGGGTTTCTTTGTTCAGATGAAGCGCGTAATAATCATCCTCATTCTGTTTTTGCATGGCGGCGTTCATATTGATTGCTCCGTGGTTGTAGGCGGCCGCAGCCAGAGTCCAACTGCCGAAACGCTCATGGAGTTTTTTCAGCATCGCAATGGCCGCACGCGTCGATTTTTCAACATGAAATCGCTCATCCACCTGCGCGCTTACGGTCAATCCCCAGCGTCGGCCGGTATCGGGAATAAACTGCCATAGACCGGCGGCATCCGCATGCGAATAGGCGTCAATGCGCAGAGAACTCTCAGCGGCGGCAAGGTATTTGAGATCATCCGGCGCATCCAACTCCCGAAGCAGTTTTTCAAAAAACGGAAAATACTTCGTCTGGCGTTTCAACAGCAGAATAATCCGTTCCTCACGAAAGCATTGCTGGTAAAAAACATCTTCAAGACGTTCGCGTACGTCGATCGCATCCAGCGGTATTGGTTCACCGCAAAATTCCAAGGTATCGGGCAGTGCGGGCAGTTTAAATCCGCGTACGGAAATGCTGTTAACCAAACTGTCGGTTTGTGCCATGAACACCTGCGGTAAAATGACCAACAACCATACCGATAATAAAATATTTATTCGTAACATGATGTTGCTTTGGTTTTAGTAGGCTTGCGCAGTAATCAGAAATAAAAAGCAGGTATTGTGAAATACCTGCTTTCGAATTTGATGAGGCGTTTAAACCTCAACAACAACCAATTTCACTTCATCGTAATCCAGATGGAATTACAATACAGTGAGAGTAACCTTACTTAGCCTTTTTGGTGGCTTTCTTTGTGGTTTTCTTGGCTGTGGTTTTCTTGGCCGTTTTCTTAGCGGCGGGTTTCTTTGCTGCCATGATGGTTTCCTTTCACCTTGTTATACAGTTAAGTTAGTTAAATGAGAGCACCTTCAAACTCTCACTTCGATGATAAGTGTTTTTCGATATAAAGTCAATATTTTTTTATAAGTTACGACATTTTTTTTAAACCGAATCGGTTGCCGATAGCGATAAATTTTTTTCCAACCCGCAAGAAGCTTATAAATCAAGCTTCTTCAGGCATTCAGCCTTTTATGACAGACTTTGATCGTGCGAAAAATTTTTTTGATTTTTTTATTATTATGACGATGTAAAATTTTTTATTTTTTTCGGCAACTGACATATTCAAAGATTTTGGATGCGGCAAGGTCATCATAATCAGCGCGGACGGTTATCGATGAACCGGCAGAAATCGTCTGAATATACAAACCGATAATCTGTACCGTCGGTGTTTCGCCGTATAAGCGGTAATAATCTTCAAACGGATTGACGGTTTCTGTATGCCATAGCGTATCCTGTTCCGTCCGCAATACAATGGTATGGTTTTTTACCAGCCAGGTGGAATGGTCCAGCGTGGAGCACTGAATGGCATCCGGCGACCAGAGATACGTAACGGATACCGGTATGCCCAGCCAGTTCTGATAATAAATAACGGTGACCGATGCGCCGTTTAAATCATCGGAGTGATCTTTCCCGCCGTTTTGATTCCCGACCGCCAACCGCCAGCGCCATGACAGATAGGGGTATTCCTGAATATTATAGCTGAACGGACGCACCAGTGGAATACGCTGACCCTTACTGTTTGAAGTTAAATAATTCTGTTCCCGAGACGCGGCAATATGATATTTTTTACCATCCCTTGAAATCTCCGAATCGTCTTTCTTGCGCCAGCCCCATCCGGACGGAAAATCGCCTGCAATGCCCTGATCAAAATTATCAATAATCAATACGGTGTCTTCCGTAATATGCGCATAGACATATTCAAGACTGAAATTTTCATCCATCAATTCCCGGATATCCGGAAAAAATTTTTTTCTGAATGTAAATTGTTCTGTCCGGATATCATAGATTTTCCACCCGTCATCTTCCCAGATTAGCCGGATACTCAGATTAACTATGTCCTGATCGGTGAGCAGGTCCGCCGATACCTGTGCCCGCTGATCGCGCACCGTTTCATCGCCCCAGCGCAGTGATTTTTCGGCGCTCAACGAGCGATTCCGAAGGAGAAAATCCGTAAAACGCCGGATCAGCATTTTCCGAACTCCTGCCTGAAGCCGCTGTTGCCAGCTTTTAGAAATATTATTCCAATGTTCTGAAAAAGCCCGAATCGTTATTTCGGACCAACTAAATATCGGATCCAGAAAATGCGGATTCATATCCACGGATTCCCTGACGCGCACCGTATCCGCAAGCCACAGGCGCGCGGATGCGGCATATTGTCTGAGCCTTTGCGTGGGATAATCCTGCGCCGGCACCGGCGCGGACATAACAAGCATCAGAGCGGCTACAAGCAGGCCTTTAACAAGTTGATTCTTCATTCCATGTGCACAATCGAATTTCATGGTTATCGTAAACAGCATAGGTATAATGCGTAGTCCAGTCGCCGAGATTAATATAACGTCCTTTTGACAAACGCGAATCCGTGGGCAGATGATGATGCCCCATGATAATCGTCTGGATACCCCGGCTAAACCAGAGATTAAAATATTTTTCGAGTGTGGTATCGTTCGCGTACCGGCGGTATTCCGGGTCCGAGCGTTTACTCCGCCGTGAACTCATATTGGCCAGCGGTATGCCGAGATCGGGGTGCAGCCAGCGGTAAAGCCAGACGTTGACCGGATGCCGCAACACGCGCCGAAGTTTTCTGTAAAAAAAATCCTTGCCCGAAACACCGTCGCCGTGGAGCACCAGAGTTTTTTGTCCTCCCAAATCCAGAATCAGCGGCCGGGTATAAATCTGTATATCCAATTCTTTTTGCGCAAACGCGCCCAGCCAGCCGTCATGGTTTCCAGCCAGATAATGAACCTCGACGCCGTAATCCCTGAGTTTCAGCAGTTCGATGATACCAAACAAACACTGTCGGGGAACGACGGTGCGGTATTCAAACCAGAAATCAAAAATATCTCCCACCAGATACAATGCACATTCCTGATCTTTCAGGTGGTCGAAAAAGGCGGCCAGTTTTTTCTCGGAAACGGTCTGCGCGCGGAGAGCAGGGCTTAACAGATGCACATCGGAAATAAAATAACTTCGTCGGTGCTGGCTGCGAATCTCTTGCGGCATGGAATACTTCATGGGCGTACGCAGTTACTGAAAGAGCTTGATGTGGTTATGTAAGGGCAGTTCAATGGTAAATTCACTGCCCTGAAAACGCTGGCTGTTTAAGAATATTTTCCCGCGATGTTTTTCGATAATGCTATACGCCACCGACAATCCAAGGCCGGTGCCCTCACCGATTTTACGCGTCGTAAAGAACGGATCAAAAATCTTTTCTTTGTGCAGATCGTCAATGCCGATTCCATCATCGCGAATGCGGATTTGTATAATCGGCTCTTCGGATTTCCCGGCGGCAAAAGAATCTTCGAAAATATCGTTGGGAACCGACGACGCTGCGGGTTTGATGCACTCGGTGGTAATTGTAATTAACCCCCGCTCACCGTCAACCGTTTCACCGGAGGCGGCCTGCTCGTCGCGCCATTGCTTGTATTCCATAATGGCTTGCGCCGCATTCAATAAAATCTGCATGAAAGCCTGATTTAAGTCCTGTGGATAACAAACCAGTTTCGGTAACTCGCCCCAATGGGTTTCGATTTTTAAACTAAAACGATACTGATTCATAAACAACTGTACGATGTTTTTGAGGCTTTCATTGATGTCGGTTTCCTTAATTTCGGATTCGTCGATACGCGAGAACCGGCGAAGATCTTCCACAATCCGCTGGATACGTTGAGAACTTTTTTCTATGCTGCCCGATAAATTGTATATATCTTCCATGAGAAAATCATAATCAATCCGATCCTTCAGCGCAAGCAAATCCTGTCCCGATTCAAGAGTCAACGGCTGGCGGCCTGTCCGGTTCCAGTACTCCTCGTAGGCCATCAGCATTTCACGGATGTCCCCGATGTATTCCTTAAGCATAACGGAATTGCCGTAAATATTTGCAAGCGGGTTGTTTATTTCATGCGCAATTCCCGCCACAATCTGTACCAGCGACGCCATTTTTTTGGAATGAATCAGCGTATTCTGCGTACGGGTCAGTTCTTTGAGCGCCAGTTCCAGATCGTGTTTCTGCTGTTCCAGAATGCCTTGTTGTTTTTTTATTTGCTCATTCTGGTTGCGGATTTCCTGCGTGCGCATGAAAATGCGGTGTTCGAGATCTTCGTTCAGGCGTCGAATTTTCTGGATGCGGTTCCTGTAAAAGCCGTACAGACCTGTTCCGGCGGCCAATACCGACACGATATAAAACCACCACTGTTTCCAAAAGGGCGGAGAAATGGTAAACGCAAAGCTCTGAACAGCCGACGGTTCCATACGGGCTACCGGCCAAATCCTGAATTTAAACGTATAGTTCCCCGCATCTAAATTGGTGTAACGGATTTTTTTTTGGCGCATCGGCGCGCTCCAGCTTCTTTCAAATCCTTCGAGGTAATACTGATAGGCCAGGTACGTTTCATTGATAAAAGAAAGCGCTACCATTTCAATCTCAATGTCTTTGGAGCCGTAATCCAGCTCCCGGGCCTGTTCGACCGGCTGTAGAATTTCATTGGCGTAAAACCGCCGGATATATAAAAGGGGTTCTGTCCGAAATTCAATATCCAATTGTGGTATGTAGCGCGTCACCGCGCCGATCTGCGATATCCATACGGCGCCGGTTTTATCGACTTCCATCGACTTGGACGACAGCGCTTCGTCCCCGCCTAAACCCGATTGCCGGGTATGCATCGCAATAACTTGCAGTGGCTCTAAATTCATGACGTAAACGCCTTTTCGCGTATGAATCCACAGACGCCCTGTTGTTTCCTGAGCAATGGATATGATGCTATTATCCCGAAAGCCCAGTTTGTTCAGATCCAGCGAAACGGCTTTATACATATCCGTTACCGGATTTTTTTCCAGTTTTACCAAACCGGCATCCGTACCGATCCAGATTGTATGCAGCCGGTCTTCAAATATCACCTGTATGGTTTTACCTCGAAGTTCAGGGTCCTGGAGCGGTATCGCTGACGGCGCCACCTCGTTAAGCTGTTCTTTTCGAATAAATGAAATCCCGTCCCGGCAACCTATCCACATCGTGCCGTTATGATCATTAAAAAGAACGCGTATATGATCATTTACAAGCCCCTGCGCCCGATGGATAGCTCTCACATCACCTTTTCGTATGCGGTACAGACCGGACAGGGTCCCAATCCAGTCGTTACCGTAAATATCGAAGGTCAGAACGCGGGCTTTTCTCAAAGGCAGCATCGATTGGTACGGATACGTAACCCAACGTCCCGATTGCAATAGAAAAACCCCTTCATCCGTAACAACCCAGGGCCGCTCGGATTTGTCAATTGTGAGATCAAAAATCACGCTTCCCGAAAATCCTGCCGTCTTTCCAAAAAATACTTTCTCATAATTTCCCGGCTCAGTTGAAGACGCGGTGATACCGATTGATGTAACGCCTTCATTCGAACCAATCCAAACGCGGTTCATCGCATCCACAACTACCGGACCTCCAGTGGGCTCTATAGGCAAATCAGCTCCGGAAAAGTGATGAAAATGTTCGGCGCTCAGCTTGCTGATGCGTCCGGTGGGACTTAGAGCATATAAGTTGTTTTCTCTGTCAACAAAAAGTGAAATTGCCGTATTTTCAATCAACCCGTTGCTTAACCCGTAGCTAATAAAACTGGTCTTGGCGCTGGCCGACAGGGCATTGCCGGATTTGGTTTCATGAACTTTTAATTTACTGACACCACTGGCTGTGGCAATCCACAGATTGCCTATCCGGTCAACCACTACATCATAAATCGTATTGGAGGGCAGGCCTTCACGGGTGCCGAAATTTCTAAATTTATTATCACTTTTTGATTCCAGCACGTCTATAAATTTCCCTAAACCTTTTTTTGTCGCCGCCCATATTATATTGGAGCTGTCCTGCGTTATACGGTAAACGTAATTCGATGGCAGACTGCCTTGCCGGACGCTTAACTTGTAAATAATAAACCGCCGGCTTTCTGGGTCCAGAAATCTGATGACGGAAATACCCTCATCGGTCGCCACCCAGAGCTGATGCTTTTGATCCGGATAGACGTGGTGAATAAAATTGCTCGTCATGCCGCGTTCCGTAGTGATAATATCCACGCGCCTGACGGCGGGTTTGCCATTCTGTTCATCCAGCAAAACATGGCAAAGACCGGCGCCTCTGGTACCGATCCACAGCGAAGACCCGGATTCCACCCAAAGACAGGAATATTCAGCGCTCGGCAGACCGTTTTTATAATCAAGCTTTAATCCCATCTGGATACGACCGTCTATGCTGATCTGAAAACCGGATAACCCGTTTATCATTAAAGCCCATAAGGTGCCCGCCGAATCTTCGGATAACTGAACGGCATGACTGCTGGTAAAACCATCCTGTTTATTATAAACCAGATATTCCTGCCCGTCATAACGGACAAGCCCCTGTGGTGATAAAAACCAAAGAAAACCATTGCGGTCCTGATATACAGAACTGACCTGTGAGTGGGGTAATCCGTTGTCAGTCGTGTAGTACTGAAATGGAAGTTTCTGGGAAAAAACGTAACTACCAATGCTCAGTAGTAACACGGCAAGTGGATATTTTATTACGTGTCGTGCCATTTTTTATAATAACTTAAAGATAAATTTTTTTTAAGAAATTACAAACATAAATATCTACATTTCAAGAATTACAGGTTTCCTGCGTTTCATTCAGGATTTTTATATTAAAAAAAACCTCATGTGTTTTTCCCATGAGGTTTTTTAATAAAGGCTTTAAGGCTTATTTGATTAATAGCATCTTCATCGCCTTGACGCCGGTTTTGGTTTCTAAGCGATACACATACAAGCCGCTGGATACCAACTGACCGGCCGCATTCTTCCCGTCCCACACTGCCTCATAATACCCGGCCGCTTTCGTTCCGCGTACCAGTTCTCTGACCTTCTGGCCGGGTAGGTTATAAACGCTCAGCTTCACCATGCTATTCTCCGGCAGGCCGAATTTGATTGTCGTTACCGGATTGAACGGATTCGGATAATTCTGCGCCAGCTCCAGCGACGCCATAGGCGACTGGCTGTATCGGCAAAGCCAGACAGCGCAAAGGAACAAAGAAGACGAAAAAGATAAAATAACCGACAACCCAGGCGAGAAAAAAATCATGGCGCTCATCGGAGAACACGCCCGGCTATCCATACCCCCGACCGGCCTGTCGTGTTTAGACATCGACGCAACGATTTACGTCAATGATAAATCCGATGCGACCTGGACGTATCAAAAAACCAAGGGCTATTCGTACATGATGGCCATGTTAGATAATCCTCGCCGGGCGCTTTATGGCCAATGGCGTCCGGACAACATGTCACCCCCAGAAGGTATTCTGGAGGCGATCCGGATCAGTTTGGAACAAGTTCCCGTAGGGACCATTCATTGCATACGCAGTGATTCGGCCGCATACAACCACGAGGTAATCCATTATTGTTTTGAAAAGAAACTTTTCTTTACGATTACCGCCGATAAGGACTTTGCCGTCAAAGAGCTGATGGCATCGATCAAGCAATGGACGAAAGCCGTTGACGCTAAAGGCCGGGACTTGGGATGGGAAGTGGGCGAAACGATTCATACGATGAATAAAACCCATGAAGCATTTCGGATGGTGGTCAAGCGGACGCTGCGGTCGAAAGTACAAGACGACTTGTTTGATCCTTACATTTACTGGGCGGTGGCTACTAATCTGCCGGAGGATCAATATTCGTCGCAGGCGGTGATTGCGCATCATGAAAAACGCGGCAATATGGAACGCTTTATCGGCGAACTCAAATGGGAATTGAATGCCGATCATCTGCCTTGTAATACGCTGGCTCCAAACGCCGTTTTTGCAGGCGTGGTTTTGCTGACGTTTAATTTGTTATATCATCTTCAGGATAGGATGAGCGAAAGCCATATTCCGCACCGAAAGTCGATGCGTTCCTTGCGGCGGTACTTACTGCATCTTCCGGCCTTGGTGGCTTGGCATGCACGTCAAATGGCCATCAAAATTGCGGCAACGGTTTCATGCGTGGAATTATTCCGGCAAGTCTACGAATGCTTGCTGCGTTATGAATGTTTCCCGCCCGCTTGCTAAATGCCAATATTTGCAATGTTCTTTGACATACCGCGATCCTTCGGATGTTGACATCCATGGTGAAGTATGTCCAATGGATTTTATGGATTCATCTATATCGCCATCGTAAAGCTTCCGTTCGATATCGGCTGCCATCGTTCGCAAATTTTTTATGTTCCAAAATTTCTATATCGGAATTCAGAACTAGTTATTTTAAAAATTTTCCAGTCTCTGCTCATACCTCGGTTTTTCCGATGACGCAAGACTACAAGTTCCGCAAATGCATCTTCATTTTTTACCCGCATCCGGTAACGAATTCTGTAATGTTATTCGATTGTATGTATCGGGAATTTCTTTATCGATTTTCTTCGTTAGATTCATACGATACAAAATCCAAAACCTTTGATGAAAGTTTTTCATATTTTTTAGACAAAACAATCCAAACAAAACAATCAATAAAAAGTAAATTGTGTTTCTAAAATTTCCCATTCTTATTCCGTTTCTTTTGTTTTTTTAAACCGATAAATTGGAAGGATTTTGTAGGATAAAATCCGAATTTGTAGTCCAATAAAGGATGTATAAAACTAACTTTAAAACTATCAGGGCGTAAAAAGAATCAACATAAATAACATATTATCAATTACTTGATAACTAATATAAAACCAAAAACAGCTATTTCTTCTTGGCACATTGTTTGTTGTGTATATTGTTCAAACAATTGAAAGATACTTATATGAACAGAATTTTAATAGTTAGCGATCAGGTAAAAACGGCGAGTGCTCTTGTAAAAAATCTGCAGTCCAGGTTTACCATTGATGTGGCTTTCACAGAAATTATTGCACTGGTTAAACTGGAAGTATATAAATACGACGTTATTGTAATCAGGGACTGCGGGGATACCACTAAGACCGTAAACTTTATCAAGTCAGTACGCTTTCTGAATTACGATATGCCGGTCATATGGCTTACGGATAATCAGGAACAGGATCTGATTAAGACTATGGAAATCATTCATACCTGTTCGGTGCTTTCGGAAAACATTCAGCCGGCCGACTTGAACGTAATGATTCAGGAGTCCATATTTATACATCAGGGACAAGGCCCGGAACATGTACCCAGCCGCTATGAATTCGTTAATTAATCCCTTACCGACAGAAACCGCCATGTCTTTATCCGACTCGCAAAAAAGCCGTTTGCTTATCGTAGATGATGATGCCCTTTTTCTGGACAGCATGCATACGGTCTTGTCGACGTCATATGATATTCAGGGTTGCCATAACGGTCCTGAAGCTCTGGAACAAATGGCATTACAGAAATATGATTTAGTTATCCTGGATTATAACATGCGGCCCATGAACGGCATCGAGGTACTGCGCGCCATGCGGAAGATGAATATCGATTGTCCGGTTATTATACTCACCGGTTACGGCACATTTGAAATGGCCGCGGAAGCCGTTGATCTCAATGTGGGCAGCATTCTAACCAAGCCGATCCGCATGGAACAGCTTCTTTCGACCATTCAGAAATGCCTCGATCAGAATCTCTTCAGGGAGAAAATCAGGCAATTTAACCGGCAATTGAACGAATGGGAAGTACACCGTCATATTATCGAAGCGCAGAAAGACGAACTGGAAAAGATGAAGAGCCTGATTAATCTGACCTATAAGGAAATCCATACCTTATTCGGCGCGGTACAGGATCCGATTCTTGTAATGGACACCCATCTCAAGATTGTGGATGCCAATCCGGCCGTAGCCGAAATCATGCAGACGCCGCTTCAGGAACTTCGGGGAAAAGATTATTCCGAATTTTGTCTTCGTTCCGGTCTGTCTAATGGCGAAGAATGGCCTGCCCGTAAAGTTCTCGCTACCGGTAAACCTTATGAATATATTTTTAACGAACCGGCCAAAGGAATATCGTTTGATATCCAGGCCTATCCTATTTTCAATGATACCAACGATCAGATGGTCAATGTAGTGGAATTCCGCCGGAGAATAAACGCCGATACCACGATACCACCCCGTCCGCACTCTCCATCACAGGCAATTACCCGCTTACCGCTGACACGGGAAATGGGCCACGAGATCAATAACATGCTGACGATAATCCGCGCCACCGCCGACATCATGGGTGTATCGCTGCATAAAGGCAACATGGATAAGGCCAAGGACACGCTTCATAAAATGAACGAGGGCATTGACCGGCTGGTGCGCTACACCAAAAATCTCATGGCTAAACGCCAGGAAGAAAATCCGCCGCGTAAAATATCGATACTTTCGGTGATACAGTCACTGATAGACTTCCTATCGACCCAGCCGCTCTTCAGCCGCATTGAATTCCAGATAAACAGCGATCCGTCGATACCGAACATTCTCGGCCGGGAAGAGCAAATACAGGAAATATTTATGAACCTTTTTAAAAACGCCGCCGAGGCCATGGGCGAAGGTCATCTACAGGTTGATGTCCATTATGATGTTTCGCATGAACGCGTACAGATTACCGTTACGGATAATGGGCCCGGCATTCCGGTATCGATGCAGAGGAAATTATTTAATGAACCGATGACCACCAAAGTCCATGGAAACGGTTACGGACTGATGATTGCTAAACAACTGGCCGAACAGAACGGCGGCACGATTGAGATACAACCGTATCCGGAACGCGGTACGCGTTTTGTTCTAATGTTTCCCCGCGTTAAAGAAGAGGTACCGCGTGAAACATAAATTCTTGCGTCAAAAAAAGTACGCGGAATGATTACCGGAGCTTAAGGAGCCATGTTATGGATGACAGAAACATGATAATCAGCCGGCTTTTGAGCGAGTACATGATTGACCTGGATTATCTGTATCAGGAAAAGGATTTTATGCCTCTAGACCAGGCGGTGGCGCTTAAAAATTATTATTTAGGATTATGTCCGGTTACCGTTAAAAACGACCTGGATGTCATGTGCGATCTGGCATTAATGAGTAAAATGAATGGCGACTCTAAAAATACTGCATGGGCTTCGGATTTTGATGCGACGATGAACCATCAGATAACCCTTTACGCCAAAGACCGTTTCCTCAGGAATCTGGATGCCATCCGGAGCCGTTATGAATACATGTACCTTTTAAACTGAACGGGTAAACCAAATTAATACAACAGAATATTGAAAAACAATAAGTACATAAAGCATATCACGGCGGTGATGCAGAATTTGAATGCCGCTTCGCTTATACTAATAACCCCATTATTATGTATTGAAGACATTGCAAGCCGCCGTGGGAGCTTTATAAACAGAAGAAGAGCGTCTATGAAATATCTGTGGTTACCGTTACTGTTCATCCATTTTTGGAATATAGGTTTGCAGGCGCAGGAAGAATGGCCTGAGGCAATAGCCGACAATTCGTTCCTGATCGAGGAAGCCTACAACCAGAGTCCCCGCGTTGTTCAGCATATTTTTAATTTAATGATATCCCGCCCGGCTCATGACATCGATCTCTCACTCACACAGGAATGGCCCGTCTTCAGCCAGCGCCATCAAATCAGCTTCACACTGCCCTACGCGTGGCTGAATAAAAACTCGGTTCATGGGCTGGGGGATATCGTTATTAATTACCGCTACCAGCTGACCGGCGAGGATCAGTGGGCGGTAACGGCGCCCCGTCTGTCGGTTCTTATTCCTTCCGGGGATGAGAAAAAAGAACTCGGTACCGGTAAGACGGGCTTCCAGTTTAATCTGCCCGTAAGTAAACGGCTTTCCGCTCAGTGGATCATCCACGCCAACGCCGGCGCTACCTACACGCCCGGCGTAAAGTTCGGCACGGAAAAAAAGAATCTCAAAGGATATCATGCCGGCGCCAGTGTGATATGGCTGTGGAAATCCAATTTCAATGTGATGCTGGAGTGGCTTTCCACCTTCGAGGATGAAATGAACAGCGCGGGAAAACTGAAAATCAAGCCCACGCATATGATTAACCCCGGAATCCGGTACGCTCAAAACTTCGGCGATCTGCAGATCGTTCCCGGCCTCAGCGTACCTCTGCAGGTTAACGGCAAGGATAAAATGCGGGCGCTGTTCCTGTATCTTTCCTTTGAACATCCATTCTAAAAAAGAGAACAGGCCCATCATGTCAAACAGTATCATACCGGTACAGAAACGACTGCAGGAACAGTTTGGATTTCAGGTTAATGAAGTCTGTTCTCCGGTATTGAAAAAAATCATTTACGAACGTTCGCTCCAGACCCGTTATCATTCCGTGGAGGACTATTGTCAAAACATCCTTATCACGGCATCTTCTCCGGAATGGTACATTATTATTGATCAGTTAACGATAAAGGAAACCCATTTTTTCCGGAATCATGATCAGTTCGTGTTTATGAAGGAACGCATCATTCCGGAGTATGAACGTACGCGCTGGCGCTGGCCTTCTCAATCCTTCAGCGCCGGTAAACCGGTTCTGCGGATACTCTCCGCCGGATGCGCCACCGGAGAAGAACCCTACTCGGTGGCGATGGTACTGATGGATCATCTGAGCGGCTATTCCTCATGGACAATCATTCTGGACGCCTTTGACATCAGCACGACGGCGATTCATCATGCCCGGCTCGGCCGCTATGAGGCCACCGACCGTATGCGGCAGTCTGTCATCCGCTATCAACCGGAATATCTGAAGCGGTTTTTTGATGACGAAGATCCCTATTATACGGTTAAGGATGAAGTCAGGAAACAGGTTTGCTTCCGTACCGGCAATATCATGAACTACTTAAAAATTTCTCCCACTACCCTGCCTAAATATGACCTGGTGTTTTGCCGGAATGTCCTCATCTACTACGCCATAGAAGACCAGCGCAACGCCGTACATTGGCTTTCCCAATCGCTCAACGATGGCGGCTATCTGTTTTTAGGGGAATCGGAAGGCCTTTTTCCTCACCCGCATGATCTGGAAATTATTACAAGCCATCGCGGTCTGATTTACCGTAAAAAGCCGATAGACAATTGATTAGTACACACCCTTTTCTCTTACTCATACAAAAAGGGGCTGTCTGATGAAGACAGCCCCTTGGCGTTTTTTTTTTGAATCCGGGCGCTTACGCATCCGCTTTGGGATACACGCTGACCTTGAGCCGGTCTTTATCCTTGTGTTCGAACTTTACAATGCCTTCCGCGGTGGCGTAAATCGTGTCATCCTTGCCGATGGCAACGTTCTTGCCGCAGTGGAATTTGGTTCCGCGCTGTCGCACGATGATATTGCCGGCCAGTACGTATTCGCCGCCGTACCGTTTCACGCCAAGGCGCTGGCCGTGACTGTCGCGGCCGTTTCGGGTGCTTCCGAGCCCTTTCTTATGTGCCATACGTTCTCCTTAATTTTCTTTCTCTGGTTGCTTTCGGCGGTTACTGAATGATGTTTTCCACGCGCACTTCGGTGAAGGGCTGCCGATGCCCTTTTTTCTTCTGGAACCCTTTCCGGCGGTATTTCCGGTAATGGATCACTTTGTCACCGAGGCCATGGGCTAAAACCGTCGTCTCGACTTTTGAACCTTTTACGGTAGGCGTGCCTATCTTGACGTCGCCATTTTCGGATAGGAGCAGAACATTCTCGAAAACGATTTTGTCGCCCACTTCCGCTTCAGCAATGCGCGGGATCACCAGAGACTTGCCCGTCTCGCATTTGTACTGAAAACCTTTGATGTCAACTATAGCGTACATGGTTTCTCCTGTTAGTTATTTCAAACGGACTGCCAATATAGATGATGGAAACCACGAAAGCAAGTTTTTTTTGATTTATTTTTATTTTTTCCGTATACAGTAAAATAATATTAATACGCGGGTTTGGCCGGGATTTCCAGCCTGCAATCCGTCTGATTTCATCCGGTCAGGGCGCCCGCTTTTTGCTGATGCCGCCTCCGCCGATTAACATTCGTACGAATGGGCCGGTGATGCTGATGTCTGGGCCGGAGCCGATGTCGGCACCGTTCAATTGCCAGGCTTCTTTAAACAGCGTATACGTATAACCAAACCGGATACCGATACCCAAACCGCCGAAATGTTTTTCGTTGTGGCTGAAGTTGAAAAGGTAATCCCACCCCAGGCCCGCGGTCAATATCATTCCGGACGTATTGAGCGTCGAAGAGCGGTTGGGATTGGTCAACACGTCGTCAAACGGGGGATTCTCACGGGACCGGATCTTCAACGAAATCGTTTCGCCCCCGATTCCGATATAAGGATACAACCAGTAGTATTTATGGGCATAAATTATGTAACCCATATTAAACGCACCACTGCCGCCATTAAGAGTTGTCTGGTGTGTACGGGATGTATTATCGCCGTTTCGGCCCACTAAAGCATGTCCTTCACCACCGATAATGAAATTGTTAAGGATGCCGTATCCGGCTCCTCCCACGGAGTAAAATTGATCACTGAACTTGGTGTAATTAGCCGCTGTCAGGTGTTGGTTGAGTTGCGAGATATCTGTCAGCTGGCCACCGATCATGAACCCGCCGAAACCGCCGAAAAGTTTACGGCCCCCCTGTTCCTGTGCCCCGGCTGATGGCGCGTAAAGAAGGATAACACAGACCAGGGTAGCGATTGTTAATAAACGCATGTCATTCTCCATAGGTTAGTGTGAAAAAAAAATAAATAAATAGAATATCAGTTAATGGCCGTTCCGGCCTGCACTTCCGCGCCGAAGATGAATTTTTTCGCGGCCAGATTGTAATTCACAATACCTCTTGGCGCTATAGCCGTATTCTCATCGGGCAGCCAGCGATAACCCAGTTCGGCGCCCAACCACAAATGAAATCTGCCGGCTTCTTGTCCGCTTCCAGCATGATGCACAAGACTAAGCGAGGCGCCGGTAAAGGGGCGTGAACCGTTTTCTCCGTCCGGAGGTATGTAGAAACGGTAGCCGGACGTAATGACACCATCCGGATGTCTGATACGCTTCAGGTAATCCGACCGGTAGAATGCTTTTTCTGCGGACAGATAAACGGAATGATCGCGGCTGATCTGGTATTCCACGCCTGCGTTGATCAGCCCGATAAATAATTTATACGGATTGAACGAGACGAAAACCATTCCTTTGTTCTGTGCCGAAACGGGGCTGTAAAAGATAAAAGTAATTAGTGGGAGTAATAGCATGGTTTTTTTCATATCGGTATACCTATGACTTTTTTTCATGAAGAAAAAATTAATGATCGGATGGCATTCTATATTTTTTTAAAATCACTGATGTATTCCCGCAAGCGCCGGATCATGACCGGTTTGAATATCAGGTTCCAGATAAATCCCGTATCGATTGGCTCCCATGCTTTAAGCACATATTCGGCCTGCATCTCTTCGGTGTAAGGAATGAATGATTTTGTAACATTATTCGAAACATCGGTGTGAATGTCAAAAACCATGGCCGGTGAATTTCCTGAAAGGTCGAAATATTTCAGATCCACCCACTTCATTTTTCGCGATAAATAAGTATGAAAATACATTCGGGAGTTTTTAAGATCGCAAACGACCGACCATTTGTTATTTCCCAGGTCCAACGGATTCAGTATGGAAAAAGAATGGCTGACCAGAGAAGCCGGCTTATTTACCTGTGCATCGGCAATCATCTTGTAAGCCCATGCGAACCGCCGGTCAACAGAAGTATCCGCCAGATTGATCGCACGGGTTCCGCCGAATCCTTCGTACAGTCTCAGGCTGTCTAATTCCCGCTTGTAACTGCGGTTGCAAAGCGCCTTCACCGGCATATCCTTCCCCGCATGGACGATGGTCTGGCCGTCGATAAATTCAATCACGGCGGAATTCCCGGAGCGGTCAGCCACAAAAAAATGCCACAGACAGTGTCCGGAGGGAATGACCTTGTTCAGATCCGCGATCACTTCATCCACGGGCCGGTACTGATCCAGGATATATTGCATCCAGAGATGATGGTATATTTCTGCCAGCGACTCGTCTTTGGGATATTTGGTTGCGAACATGGTCATCTCGCCGATATACAGGCCGGCTTCGTTCATCCCGCCGTCAGGAAATTCCTTTCCGAACATGTTGTTGGTCAGTGAGGCGTATTTGGACGTCCAGTTCAGCTTTGGCTTGCTCCGCCCGAATACGGATTTAAAATCATCCCAGGTTATGCTGTGCTTGGAGATACCGCGAGGGTTGATCACCGCTAATCCGGATACATCGATATAATCATCCAGGTTGGGGCCCACCAGCAGCGTGTCGTTCTGATTGATCATGAATGTCGAACAGGAATGTCTTTCCGCCGACCAAATCAGGGCAGGGATCATCATCGCAAACAAAAAGAGTTTCAGTAAAATCCCCGGTAAAAAGATTTTTTGATTTTGAAGTGATGGGCTCATAAAATGGTCTTCCGGTCAAATTGGGTATTAATTAGATACTGAAACGCTGCCCATAATGGCGGTGCCGCTGACAATCAGGCGTTTGCCGGTGGGCGCTTCGGGCTGACGCGTTTTATCCTCAATGCCGCCGAGGATGGGAAGCCCTTTAAGGCTGACGCTCCAGTTGGCCGGTACTTTAATGTCAATGCCGCCCCAGATCGCCAATACGTCTATCTTCGCCTCACCGGATTCCATCGAGGCCTGGCGCAGGTCAATCTCACAGCCGCCCATAAACGCCGTCAGATTGCCGCCGCGGAAGTCCGACGTATTGCTCTTGCGCGCAAAACCGGAAAGAAAGGCGAATGCAGTTATAAAATTATCCGGATCGCTTCCTTCGGATACGGTTAGATAATATTTGTTCCGGTACAGCGCGTTGAACAGGATGCCTCCGCCGATGAGAATCAAAAACAGCGGCCAGATATCGCCGAAACGAAAATACAAAATATGGAGTGTCCTCAGCAGAAATAGTACACCGAATAAAATCAGAATGCCCCCGGTGATTTTGCCGCCCAACCTGCCGGCCTGCAAGAAAAGAGACAGTCCTATGATAATAATAATGGCCGGCCACAGCCGAAACAAGCTCCAGCCGTAGAAGAAGCCGAGATTCGACAGCAGTAAATAAATGCCCAGCAATATCAGTATCCCGCCGAGTATCGCATGCGGGGTAAACCGGAATTTAGTTTCCATGACAACACTCCTTTTCTTCATGGTTCGTCTCCTGTTTCGGGATAAAAAGTTCTTTCAGTACAATGCTGATTCCCCACGCAATCAGTATCAGAGGCCAGGATTCGGCGAACGTGATCCCGAATACATGTTGCAGCGACATGTATAGCCATAAACCGATGAATATCAGCCAGCCCGCTTTGAGGTAATCGCGAACGCCCTCGGCGGTAATAATCCGACCGATACCAAACGCAACAATGATAAACGGCCAAAATTTCCAGATGTCATGTAAATAAAACAGGTCCATGTTGTCCAAAAGAAAGAAAAAACCTATCACTATCAGCGTCAACCCGGTAATAACCTGTGTGACCAAACGCCGGTTACTTTTATCAAACATATTTATCTCCTTTTATTTTAGTTCGCTTTATAATACATCTTTTTTTTAAATTGGTTGCATGGTTTTCGGTGAATGGCGGTCAGGAATCGGCGAATGACATAAACGCCGGTCATTAGGGCGGTTGCAGGACGCTCTTTTGCAGCCACTAATAAAAATATTATTTATTGATAAGTTCTGATATTTTTTCTATATAAATGTAAATTGTGTAATAATTTTCATTCGGTATTTCAAACGGAATCAGGTTATGATTGGTAAAACGATTCAGCCGGAAATTCGTGAATTAATCGCAAACCGGAACATGGCGGAATTAAGGGAATCGTTATCCGAACTGCATCCGAGTGAAGTGGCCGAACTGATCATGGATATTCCGGAGAGCGACCGGGCTGTTGTTTTCAGAATATTGCCCAAAGATATTTCAGCGGACGTATTTGAGTATCTGGAACTGGATGAGCAGAAAGGGATTGTAAAAATACTGGCCCAGCCGCAGTTGGCGGATATCCTGAACGAAATGTCGCCGGATGACCGCACCGCGTTTCTGGAGGAACTGCCCGATGCGGTGGTGCGTCAATTGATGTCATTGCTGTCTCCGGAAGAACGCACGATCGCCACGACCCTGCTAGGCTATCCGGAAGGCAGTATCGGCCGCGCCATGACTCCCGATTTTATTGATGTTCCCAAAGACTGGACCATACAGCAGGTTATGGCCTATATACGGGAACACGGCAAGGATAGCGAAACGATCAATGTAATTTATGTAACCGACGCACAGGACCGCCTCATCGGCGAATTGCCGATCCGCAAGATACTCCTGGCTTCTCCGGAACAGGCGGTACAGGACGTCATGATGGATCACTTCGTATCACTGACACCCGACCAGAAGGAAGAGGACGCTCTTCAGATTTTCAGGGAATACGACCGCGATGCGATACCGGTAGTCAGCCCTAACGGAATATTGCTGGGTATTGTGACTGCGGACGATGTGCTGGATATCGCTGAGGAAACCAGTACGGAAGATATTCAGAAATTCGGCGGTCTGGAAGCCCTTGAATATCCCTATCGGGAAACCCCGTTGTTGGAACTGGTCAAAAAGCGCGCCGGCTGGCTGGTGGTTTTATTCCTTGGGGAGATGCTGACCGCCACGGCGATGGGATATTTTGAGGACGAAATCGCTCGGGCTGTCGTGCTGGCGCTTTTTGTCCCTCTGATTATTTCGAGCGGCGGTAACTCCGGATCGCAGGCCGCAACCCTCATCATCCGGGCGATGGCCCTCGGCGAAATTACATTGAAAAGCTGGTGGTATGTGATGCGACGTGAAATCATCTCCGGGCTTATGCTGGGGACCATCTTAGCCGCAATCGGTTTTTTACGCATTGCGGCCTGGTCGGTTTTTTCGGAAATTTACGGGCCGCACTGGCCGCTGATTGCCCTGACCGTATCCCTGTCGCTGGTGGGTGTCGTGCTGTGGGGAACACTTTCAGGCTCCATGTTGCCGTTTCTGCTCAGACGCCTGGGTTTTGATCCCGCCGCTTCATCGGCTCCGTTTGTCGCCACGCTGGTGGACGTAACCGGTTTGATTATATATTTTTCCATTGCCGCGATCGTCCTGGGCGGGGTTTTACTTTGATATTCACAATAGTACATCTGACAAAAAATGAATAATAACCGCTATTAAACCGATTCGGGAAAAAATATGTTTGAATGGAATACGCAAACGGTTGCCCTGGTTATATTTATTATCACGTATATCGGCATCATACTGACCCGTCTTCCGAAGATTAACGTGGACCGGCCTTCGGCGGCATTCTTCGGCGCCGTGGCCATGATTGTTTTCGGCGTGATCGGCTTTGATGAAGCGATCCATGCGATTGACTTTAACACTATCGCGCTGCTGCTCGGTATGATGATCATCATCGCCACGCTGGAGTTAGACGGTTTCTTCTCCCTGATTGCCGAAAAAACCATTGATTACTCCCGCACGCCGATGCAGTTACTGACGATTATCGTTTTTGTAACCGGCCTCGCCAGCGCCTTTCTCGTGAATGATGCCGTGGTACTGCTGTTCACGCCGGTGATAATCACCATCTGCCGGGCCTCCCGCATTAACGCGGTGCCGTTTCTCATTGCCGAAATCCTTTCATCGAATATAGGCAGCGCGATGACCATGACCGGCAATCCACAGAATATGCTCATCGGCATCAACTCAAACCTTACTTATGGCGGCTTTCTCCTGCACCTGCTTCCCGTCTCGATCGTCGGTATGCTGGTGATCATCCCGGTTATCCGGTTCCTATATCCAGACGTGTTCCGCGGCAAGACGGAGATTCAGTATCATGAAACGAATTTTAACTATGATTTCACGTCCATGAAGTTCTCGGTTCCCATTTTTCTTGGCGTGATTGTTTTATTTTTTATCAGCCACCTGATGCATCTTTCCATCCCCGTCATCGCGCTGATCGGCGGTTCGCTCGTACTGATTTTCGGGCGTATCAAACCCTCCAAAATCATTAAGGAAGTGGACTGGGTACTGCTGTTGTTCTTTGCCTCCCTTTTTGTGGTGGTGTACGCCGTGGAGAATGTCGGGCTGATGAATCCGCTGCTCGAGACGCAGGCGCTCGCCGGCGATACCCACGGACTGCTCGTCCTGCACGGCCTGAGCCTGTTTCTCTCCCAGATTGTCAGCAACGTGCCTTTTACTATTGTCATGCTTCCTCTGATGAAGCTTGCCAACAGCGACCTGCTGTGGCTCAGTCTGGCATCCGCTTCCACGTTGGCCGGCAACGCGACAATCATCGGCGCCATGGCGAACCTCATCGTCATTGAGTCCGCGGCGGGATACGGCGTTAAAATAAAATTCTGGGAATTCCTGAAGCCGGGACTTCTGATTACCGTTCTCACGCTTTTTTTGTCTTTTGGAATACTGTATATACAGTATTATTACGGTTACCTCCGATAATGAAGTTATACCGTTAACCATCCAGTATAAGAGGGGAAATTATTATGACCAAGAACAACAAAATCCTGCTTACGGTGATTATTGTCATCGTCAGCCTGTGCCTGCTTACCGTATCCGTTCCCATGGCGCTTTGGCTCATTCGCAAGGATAAGTACAAAACGATGAAAGACCGGGCGGTCACGGTGCGTGACTCCGGTTCGGAGAATGTGCCGGGAGCCGTTACCGAAGAAAAATCCTACAGCGCCTGGGTTACCGACGCCGCCGGAGCGGTAACTCATGTAAAGAATTTTGAAACCTTCTACGAATCCCGCACCGGTAATTTCATCGTCTACCTCAACGATGCGCAGTCTACACTGACCACGTGGAACGCCTTGCACCTGCTGACGGATAGATATTCCGCCGAGATTCCTTTCGAGATTATCGACAGCGTGGTGATACGGCCGGTGCCAAATGGTTATTACATTAACAACGATTATCATGTCGCCGAGGCTTCGGTACATCTCGGCGACGGAACCATACTCAAAGGAGCGCCGCAACGCTCGTTTTCAGGAAAGTCCGAACTCGGTGATTTTAAAATCGAGGCCGAACGCGCCCGCCGCATTATATTCGACCACAAGGCGCTGGCCGTTTTCACCGCTAAAACTAACGGTAACCATTCGCTGGACGTCGTGTTCTCAAAAAAAGAAACCCTACACCTCGATTCCGCTTCCTTCCTTAAGGAACGCGTCAACACCAACGGCTGTTACACCGGAAACGACTACACCGACCAGATCGATTTCAGTTCCGAAGGAGGTACGAACCTGACCGTCGGCTGGGATAAAATCGCCGCCATCGTTCTGGTGTCCGAAAAATCGCCCTATAATAAACAAATAACCCTGAAGAAATATAAACTGGTTACGCAATCCGGCGCCGAGTACACCGGAAATTCCATATACGGAAACTATGGCGCCGTGCACGAAATACAGGGGCTCGCCAAAATCGGCGATTATAAACTTCGCGTGATTGTTGATTTTTACGGATGCTATGAGAGAATGAATTTTCATTAAAAAATGATATTATTCATTCAGTAACCACTCCAAGTTGAATGGATAAAAAATTTGGTGTCAGTCCCCTAAAAGCATTGACAAATAAGGCCTATACGGTTATTTTAAGGGAAATAAAACTATAGCTATAAAAAACATGCAAAAAAGGGCCAAAACACCTGGTCCGCACTTTTAATAGTCCCGGTTATCAAGCGCTTAATATCGAAAAGTGATGGAATCTATAATTAAACAAATGCCTGCTGTGAATACCGTATATAATTTGATATGTTGATTTTTCTTATTCACTTTATTATCTGATATGTTATTTATATATAGCTTTATTTCCCATTAAACACATTATACTTAATATAAATTATAAAGGATATGAAATGATGAATTTACTACTCAGTGTTTGTTTTGCAATTTTTTCATTTCTGAATTTTGCCGAACCCGACTGGGTAATTAATTATGGTAAGTCTGCCCAATATCCCGCAGATTTGTATATCACAGGTTTTGCGACCGCTTCGGCTAAGGAAAAAGACGCCAACGCACTTGCAGAGGATAATGCGCGCGCCAATCTGGCGAGAAGCATCACCGTTAACATTCAAAGCGTGGTTATCGACAAACTGATAGAAAAAAACAACCAATCCACGCAATCGTTTAAATCCATTACACAGAGCACAACGAACATCCAGTTATCCGGCGTGAAAACAGAAATCTATAAGAAGGATAAACTCGTGTACGCGCTGGCTTATGTTAAGAAATCCGAACTGGCAAGGATTTACGGACAAAATAAAGATGAACTGGTAACGCAGATCAAGCGGCTGATAGCCTTTGCGGAAACGGATGAAAAAAACGCTCAGTTCAACGACGCGGCGGATAAATACATCAAAACCTATCCGTTGTTCGACGAACTGAATCAGACGGCCTGCATTTTACAGGTGGCCGACCCGAAATACGACGTATTAACGATAATCCGAGAAACGAACATCACCCGTGAAGAGGTCGCTCAACGCGTAGAAAAGCTACTGGCGCAGACCGTAGCGTCGATTGACGACGGCGCCCGTGCATTGGCGTATCAGTTATCCAAGCAGAGGCAATCCTCCTCGGACAAACTTATCGTAACGCCGTTTTCTTACCAGGACACGAAGATGAACAGCGCCTTCTCCCGTTATTTTGTTCAAGCGCTTGAGAACCAACTGCAGAAATATCAGATTGGCGCCGTGGTCCGGCAGGCCTCCGACGTAGCGCCGCGTTCAATCAGCATTATGCGGGACATCGTTCAGCAATCGGGCGCACAGCAGGTTCTGGAAGGCAATTACTGGGATCAGGGTTCTAAAATCAAGATTATCGGAAGGCTGCGCGACGTGCAAAGCGGACAGATCCTCGCCAGTGCGGAGACGGAATTGGACACGCTGCTGTTGTCGCGATACGGATTGAACGCGCGTCCGGCCAATTACCTGAAAATGCTGGCCGACCAGAAGGCATTTCGTGAAGACGAAGTCGTCAGCAGCGCCATTCAATTAGATGTATGGACCAACAAGGGCAACGAGAACCTGCTGTATGTGGAAGATGAAATCATGAAAATTTACGTCCGCGTAAACCGTCCGGCCCATATCCGCATTTTATATAATACCGCGGACGGCCAGCGGGCGCTGCTGTATAACGATTATTACATCGATGAAACCAAAGTGAACATGGCCGTCGAAATCCCGCAGGAATTCCAGTGCGCCGCGCCGTTCGGCTCCGAGATGATGGTCGTGGTTGCCCGGACGGAGCCCTTTCCGAAATTAGAGACCGTCGTCGAAGGCGGCTATGAATTTGTCGTCAGCAACGATACGCGCAAACTGGCGGCCGGCGTACGCGGTTTCATCAAACCGGTAAAGAAAGACGAAACGCCCCAGCAAACGGAAACGCGGCTTATATTGACAACGATTCCTAAATAAAAAACGCCGTTACATCGTTAAGTTTAGAGGGCAGATTGACCGGCATAAACGCCTCGTTTATAGGATCACGCGGATGAGCCCGTATCGTAAAGTCAACCCGGCCACGCCGAAAAAATTATCACCTGGTTCCTGAAAGATTGCGATAATCGATCTTCCGGCAGCCGATGATCGACCGGCGCCGCAACCGACGTCTAGGCCGGGCATGTAACTGATGCCTATACTGGCTTACCATAACCGATCATCGTTGATATTCAGCTTTGGCGAAATCTTGAACATTATCCTATTCATATTCCGTACCGGGCAGAATCTCCCGAGAAAAACAAAGACCGCGCCGTTGGCCTGATATTATAGTTCGGCTATCAGGACGGACTGTTTAGACGGTGGACTTATGCGCGGGTCCGGCGGACATCCGAATCGGTCCCCGGAACAACCCATCACCGGCTTAGCCGGAAAAAAATTAAGCGCATTTCATCGAGTATGCGCACCGAAAATATCGGAATCCATCGGATGAGAACAACAACCTGTTTTACAGCCTGACAAATAACGAAAACCGCATCTAAGCCAACATCAGTTATGAGTGGAAACCCAAATCCGAATGGTTTGTCAAAGCCGGCTACCTGGCTTATGAATTATATCAATCCTCCGCGCGGTTTGCCGGTATGCAGATTAAAGCTGGAACAGACTGGAAATTTTAACCGGTATCAAGATGGGTAAAATATCTCTTGGATTCGGGAATTAATTTGTCTAAAATGCCCTGTTTCTATTTTTCATTATTTCATATACTGGAAAGAGCCCTATGAAAAACCTTATCTTTGCCGCTGTGGTATATTGTTTCATGGTTTCAACAATATTTGCCGGAGAATACGAATTTACCTGTTATCAACCGTCAAGCGGTGTTTATGAAGTAAATTACAAAATGGCATTGCCTGTCATAAAGCCGCTAACCATTAACGGGATTACCTATAGTAAAATTGTATTTTCAGCGGGCGTACATACCCAACAAAAGGGCTATGCCGAAATCCCGTTTGCCCCGGTCTCGTTGATGATATCCGAGAGCAACGATATCGACCTGGATGTTACCGGAGAGGATTATGAGGATGTGCCTCTGAATTATCCGCTGCTGCCTTCCCGCGGTATTATTTATCGCAACCAGAATCCAAAAGAAATTCCTTACGTCATTGATCCGAATTCGGTAACCCATGATTGGTATCCCGGCGATCTGGCGAATGTATCGGACCCTTATATCATTCGTGACGTGCGGGGAATCAGCGTTAAAGTGTATCCGTTTCAGTACAATGCCGGGCAAAAGATGCTTCGTGTTTACCGAACCATCCGTATCCGTCTTACCGAGCATAACCGTACGTCCACCAATCCTTTGACGCGACGAACGGTAAGTATTCTCCGCGAAATGGACGGCATGTACCGCTCACTGTTTATCAATTATTCCAATTTCCGTGAAAGCCTGACAATCGGGCCAATGGGTGATCTGCTGGTCATTACCACACCGAGGGATACGTCGGCCATTGCGCCCTATATCCGGTGGAAAAAGGAAAAAGGCTTTCGGGTATCCCGGGAGGTTGTCGCCACCGGAACGAACGTGAAGTCGCTGATCCTGCAGAAGTATAATGAGAATCCGAATCTTCTTTACGTGCAGTTGGTGGGAGACTGGGCGGAAATCAAGTCTGACCTCGGCACTTCCTCCAATTACCCGATGGACCCGCAATTAGGCTGCGTGGCGGGAACCGATCCGGTCGCTGATATCTGTATCGGCCGTTTTTCGGCTTCCGATACATCGCAGGTACGTATTCAGGTCAATAAAACGATCGCTTATGAAAAATATCCGGAGTTGTCCGGAAGCTGGTATCCGCGTGCGCTGGGAATCGCTTCGGAAGAAGGTCCCGGAGACGATAATGAAATTGATTATGAACATATCGGTAATATTTATAACCGCAAGCTGGATCCCTTTACGTATTCCGCTTATGATTCCATTTATGAACCGAACGACTACGCCTACCTGGTAACAACGTCGGTAAATCAAGGCGTTGGCATCATTAATTATACCGGACACGGTTCATCATCCTCATGGGTTACGACGAATTTTTCCAATTCGCATGTCAACAGTCTGACGAACGGGAGCCATCTGCCGTTTATCATTTCCGTGGCTTGCAATAACGGTCAGTTCCACAACACGACCTGTTTTGCGGAAACGTGGTTGAGAAAAAGCGACGGCGGGGCCGTGATGATGCTTGCTTCGACAATCAGCCAGCCATGGGAACCGCCGATGCGCGGCCAGGATTATATCAACGATCTCCTGACCGGAGGATACGACTATTCACTCTATCCCGGACAAAACGGTATCACGACCACCGAACAGCGCATCACAGCGGGCGCCGTCATATTCAACAGTTTTGCGTTGATGTACACCGAATCGAACGGTCCGGACGATCTCGAAACGATGCAGACGTGGACGATTTTCGGAGACGTGACGCTGATGTTGCGAACCGCGCCGCCCGCGGAAATTTCTCTGTCTAACGAAACAATTATTGAAGGCATACCGTTTGTAACAACGGTTTCCGCTTCGGGTCCGGTTGAAGGCGCGGCGGTCTGCCTGATAAACGGCGACAGCGTATATTCCGGTATCTCGGACGCTTCAGGAAATGTTACCATCCATCACGCGCTGACCGCCGGGCCGGTACAGATCGTTGTCACAGGTTTTAACACCACAACGTATCTGAAAAACGATACCGTCCTTAATCCCGAAGGCCCGTGGATGTTCGCGCAGTTGTACTCCGTATCGGAAGATTCCGGCAACGGTAACGGATACGCCGATTACGGCGAAAGGGTTTATTTGAATATCAAGGCCAAAAATATCGGGCAGGATTCCAGCTTCGGAATCCGAGCTGTTCTACGTTCCGCAGACAGTTTGATTACCATCCTTGACAGTACATTTGTCTATGGCGATATACCCGCCGATTCCTCGGTCATCAGCGCATCGGCCTTTCGGATCCGAATCAGTACAAAGGTTCCTGACCAGCACAGAGCCTTATGTACGGTCCAATTCAGCGATGACAGCAACAGCACCTGGCAGTCCGCCGTTTGGATTACTCTTTCGGCGCCGGCATTCAAAATTCTTACCATGACGATCGATGACCAGAGCGGCGGCAATGGCAACGGGCGTCTCGATCCCGGCGACACGGCACGGCTGGATTTTCGCCTTATAAACAGCGGTCATGCCACTGGGTTTCTAACCTCCGGTAAGGTTTTTGCCGACGTGCCGTATCTGATTTTTCTTTCAGATTCCGCATGGGTTGACAGCATCCAATCCGGCGATTCCGTAACGATGGCTTTTTCACTGGTTGTCTCCGATACGGTCCTTAAAGATGTTCCTGCGATGATTTCATTCCATCTCCGCTTCAACGACTATACTGCGATCCGGAATTTTAATATTACGCTGGGCGCATCGCCGGTATATACCATGAAGAACGGGACCGAAACGGTGTATGAGGGTAAATTCTACGACAGCGGCGGACAAACCGGCAATTACAAGGATAATGAAAACTCTATACTGACTTTCCTTCCGTCAGATATGAACAAAGCCGTCCGAGCCGAATTCCTATCGTTCTACGTTGAAACGGACTGGGATTACTTGTATGTACATGACGGGCCGGATACCAGTTATCCGCAGATAGCGGGAAGTCCATTTACCGGAACCGGCATTACCCCGGTCATAACGGCAACCAATCCTGCCGGCGCACTGACTTTCCGATTCTTTTCGGATGCCTATGTCAACAAATCCGGTTGGGAAGCGCTGCTATCTACGATTGCCGTCGTCAATGCGGATGATCGCTCCGGAATGCGTCCGTACCGGTTTGAACTGGGGCAAAATTATCCAAATCCGTTCAATCCTAACACCGTCATCCGCTATCAGTTAGCCGTAAACAGTAACGTATCGTTGAAAATCTACAATATGTTCGGACAGGTGGTTCGCACGCTAACAAACAAACATGAAACAGCCGGATATCATTCGGTTGTATGGGACGGAAAAAACAATGATGGCCGGATGGTAAGTTCCGGCGTTTATATCTACCGGTTGGAGACAACATCCTACGTGAAGACGCGCAAAATGATCTTGCTGAAGTAAAGCCGGCAGGATTCCAATAATAAAAACCCGCGAGCGACCCTGTTCACGGGTTTTTTTATATATTTTATTTGAGAATAAGACGTTTTTTTATTAGCTTGAGCGTGTTTTAAAAAACCGATAACCAACATGCCGGCTTCATGAAAATACTGATCATCGACGATAATGAAATGAATGTGGCGCTGCTGAAAAACCTTGTGGTGCGCGCGTTGCATCACGAGCCGCAGTGTTTTACGGTATCCGCTGAAGCGCTGGAATGGGCGCGCACGAACGAACCGGACCTTGTGCTGGTCGATTATATGATGCCCAAACCGGACGGCATCGAATGGATTCAGGCATTCCGGGAAATGGAAGGGAAAAAAGAGATACCGGTCGTCATGATCACCGCGGTCAACGAGAAAGATATTCGTTATAAGGCGTTGGAAGCCGGCGCGAATGATTTCCTGAATAAACCGGTTGACACCACCGAATTTCTGGCGCGCGCCAAGAACATGCTGGAACTGCGCAAATGGCAGAAAGAATTGGCCAACCGCGCCGAATGGTTGGCGAGCGAGGTCCGCAAGGCGACGGCGGAGATTCTGGCACGGGAACGGGAAATCATCCTGCATCTGACCAAAGCCGCCGAATACCGCAGTCCCGAAACCGGCTCGCATATCGTGCGCGTGGCGCTTTTCAGTAAGGCCATCGCCAAGCAACTCGGCCTTTCCGAGGCGGAGCAGGAACTGATTCTTAACGCGGCGCCTATGCACGACATCGGTAAGGTAGGCACGCCCGACCAGGTGCTGCTTAAGCAGGACAAACTGGACGGCGAGGAATACGAGATCATGAAAGAACACACCATCATGGGATTTGAAATCCTCCAGAGCAGCGAATCCAAGCTGCTGCAGATGGCCGCCCAGATTGCATTAACTCATCATGAAAAATACGACGGCTCCGGTTATCCGCGCGGTCTCAAGGGCGACGAAATTCCCCTCATCGCGCGCATTTGTTCCCTCTGCGACATCTTTGACGCGTTGACCACCGAACGCATTTACAAGCCCGCCTGGTCGGTCGCGCAGGCCATGGAGGAAATTGACAGACTGAGCGGTACGACATTGGACCCCAAAATCGTCGCGGCCTTCAAAGCCGCGATGCCCGAAGTCCTGGAAATCATGAAACAATTTTCTGACAACGGTCATTAACCGATATTAACAAGCCGGTCATCCTTTTCAGCCGATTTTTATTTAATATCGGGAATTTACTCCGTATAAAAACGGATTACTTTTTTTAGATGCTCATTGCAGGCCACGCAAAACGTGTCCACCTTAAAACTCCGCATCATACAATGAAGCCCGGAACGGTAAATTCCTTTAGACATATATCCTCCGCCTTCAAATAATCCGACCGTGTTGATAAATTTCTCGTCATTCGGCGTGGGCACCGGCGTTTCGGCGAGGATATATTCTCCCCATTTGATTTTTTTTCTTTCTTTGGCCGTGGTAATGTTGGGCTCCCAGGGTTCGACGGATAAATCGTAATAATCCTCCGTGAAGCCGCCTTCGTATTCGTCGGCCAGCGCGCCAAACTGATGACCAAATTCGTGAACGAATACGTGCTTCAGGTAATCCATGTCCGCGCTAAAAATCGAATAGCTGTTGTAAAAACCCGCTCCGCCGTAGCGCGAGGAATTGGCCACGATTACAGGATGGTCGTAATAGACCGCGCCTGCGGCGTCCCGCATGGCTTTGTTATCGGTGGCCGTCAGATAGCGCGCAATCTCAAACGTGTTAAAATGCGTATTCAGCGCCGTCCGCCGGAACATTCCTTTGTCCGGTTCATCGGTGCCGGATTCTTGAGAAATCACCGCGGCATAACGAAAATTAAATTTCATCATATATGCTCCAAACGGTTTCGAAGTCTGAAACAGGGTTATGAGCTTCCGGGCATCGGCGATAAATTTGTCCTGCTGCTCCGCCGTATAGCCCTCGGCGACAAACACGATGTCAATGCATTTATCCGGTTCGCCGCTGATGAGAAGATCGCCTGTCCGGACGTCCTGCCGCGGTACCTCGCGGATGATACGGTGCGAGCGCGGATTAATATAAACCCGATGAAGAGCCGCAAAGTCGCCCTTCTTCGTGCGGGCTTCAATCACTAACAATACAGTCTGCTTCGGAAAAGGGAAACGCACCGATTCATGAAACACTTTTTTTACGCCGGTTTTGGCTTCATCCGTGCTTTGCCATTCCTGAAACATATTGCTGAAAGATTCGGAAAAAATTAACTGCCGGCTCAGGGAATCGAAGACCTGATAACGATAGTGGCCCAGATTCATGTCGTTAATCATTCGCGTTTTGCTTCCGGCGTAATAGCTTTCAAAAATCACGGCATCCGGAATAATCATGTCTTCCTTATCCGAAATACCATGATAATAATCATAACGGAGAACGCCGTCGGTAAAATATGTTTCAAAAGATGAACTGCCCCCAAATACCATTCCGGATGCACTCGCCAAAATCAATAATAGGGTCCATAGCTGTTTCATAATTTTAACCTGCCTTCATGTACTTTTATCACAAAATAGTTGATTAGACGCTAAATATATTATATTTTTTCTTAATGAAAATCACCGGCATCATATTCCCATCCTTTATTATAAAAAGGATTTTTCAGGCAAGCAAGTTTATATTACTACTTTATATTTTTCCCGGCGTCGCATGGTCTCAGTATTATTTCAATTATTTCGGCACCAACAAGGTTAATTACACCCGTTTTGACTGGAATATCCTGGAATCTGAACATTTCGAGATATATTATTATCCTGAAATGCGCGAACTGGCGGAGCGCAGCGCGGGCATGGCGGAGGAGCAATACCTGGAACTGCAAAACCGGTTTAACCACAGCCTGATTAAAAAAATTCCGATGATCCTTTACAGTTCGCACCTGCATTTCCAGCAGACCAATGTTACCCCTTATGAACTGCCCGAAGGCGTAGGCGGTTTTTTTGAATTCTTTAAAGGCCGCGTCGTGTTACCCAGCGACGGCTCTACATCCCATTTCCGCCGGGTCCTGAGGCACGAACTGGTTCATGTGTTCGCCGATTCCAAAGTGAACCGCACCCTGTCCGATCACCGGAAAATGACCCACCCGGGCCCGCCGCTGTGGTTCACGGAAGGGCTGGCCGAACTGTGGTCCGGCGAGCCGGATTTTCAGGCCGAAATGGTCCTGCGCGACGCCGTGATTAACAATACGATTCTGCCCGTTCAGGATTTTTACAAGGTCGAGGGTACGTATTACATGTACAAACTCGGCGAAAACGTACTCAATTACATCACGGAAACTTACGGGCCGCACACCATCCTGTTGTTGATGGAAAACATCTGGAAAGCCGAGCGCTTTGAGAAAGTCGTGCAGATGACCATCGGCAAGAATTATGAACAGTTGTCCGCCGACTGGCATTACTGGCTGAAGAAAAAATACTTCCCCACTTTAGCCGCCAACGACGTGCCCGCAGCGGTTTCGGAAGAAATTACCAAGGAAGGATTCAACTCCAAGCCGGCATTCAGAAAACATGAACACATTGAAGAGATTTATTTTGTGGCTAACCGGGACGGCTACACCAATATTTACCGCCAAATACTGGGCCAGAAAAAAGCGGACGTGGTCATCAAAGGCGAACGATCGCAGGATTTCGAGACCTTCCATTTCTTTAAAAGTAAAATCGACATCACTGCCGGCGGCTTGCTGGCGTTTGTTTCCAAGAGCGGTGAAAAAGACGTGCTGTATGTATTCGACACGGAAAAAAAACAAATCCTGCACCGGTACCGTTACGAGGACCTCAGCGGACTGGCCTCACCGTCATGGTCCCCCGACGGCAAACGAATAGCCATTTCGGGGCTGAATCTTGCGGGCAATTCGGATCTTTATATCATCACGGTTTCTGACGACAGCACAGACGGCGCCATCGAAAAACTGACGAATGATTTTTATGACGACAAGGAACCGGCCTGGAGTCCCGACGGACGTTTTATTGCTTTCAGTTCCGACCGTACTGCCGAGGAGACTTTTGGATTCTACAATATTTATCTTTATGACCTTGAGCGCAACGCAATCCGACACCAGACCACGGGCCCTTATCGTGACGAAGCACCGTCATGGTCGGAACGGGGTGAATGGATTGCCTTCAGCAGTAACCGGAAAGGCACGCCGACCAATATCTGGGCCGTCCCGTTCAACCGCGCAATCGGAGGCCATAAGGGGCTGAAACGCGCGGACACTAATGGGGTTACCCCATCGCCCCGCGCTCTGACACGGCTGACGACCGCGGCTTTTGATCCGGTATGGACGCCGTCGGGTGATATTATATTTACCGCGTTCGAGTCATTCAGTTTTAACATCCGCCGACTCACGAAACCTCTGGACAAACCTCTGGCCGAAGCCGATACCGTTCGTGTCCCCTATCGTAAAATGAACCGTTTCTGGACCACGCCGCAGGTTGCTATCACCGAAAAGAACATCCGGAAATACCATAAAAAATACGGATTGGATTTTGTACAGGGCGCGTTCCAGTATGACCCCGTATTCGGCAGCGGCGGCGGCGCTCAGATTGGCGTGACGGACATGCTCGGCAACGATCAGTACTATTTCGTCGTTTACAACACCGGCCGCACGATGGACGAGATTAAAACCAACTGGAACTTCGTGATTACCAAAGTCAATCTCGGCCAGCGAACCAGTTTTGCCTACGGCGTTTACCGGTTCCGGGGCGATTTCATCGAAATCGGCGACCGCGGTGATCTGGAAATCGTGGATGAGAACCGTTACGGCGGATTTTTCCAGGTCCTTTATCCACTGACAAAATTTCAACGTTTAGACGCCAGCATCAACATCAGCCGATTTCAGCGGGGACAGGTGTTCGGCACCATCCTACCGGTAGACGGCGTCCTGGTGAGCGATTTTATCGGTTATACCTTCGACAATTCCCTTTGGGGTCCCTCCGGTCCCCTCGACGGGGAGCGGCACAGCGTCCGCCTTGGTTACACCAGCGACGTCTACCGTTCCCAACAGAATTATTACACGGCGATATTCGACATCCGTAAGTATTTCCGTATTACAAACCGCTCCGCTTACGCTTTCCGCACGATGGTGCAGTGGAATGACGGCAAAAATCCGCAGAATTTTATCGTTGGCGGAAGCTGGGACCTGCGCGGGTATCCGCGATGGAACCTGCCGGGCACGCGTTTCTTTGTGATTAATCACGAACTGCGCTATCCGCTGCTGGACGCGGTCAGTATGAAATTCCCATTCGGTGGATTCGGCCTGCATCAGATTCGCGGGGCGGTCTTCACCGACATCGGAAGCGTTTGGGGCAGTCAGATTAACGACGGCCGGGTGATACTCGGCTATGAAAAATTCGATGGCCTCATCGGCAGCGTCGGAACAGGATTCCGGGTGAACATGTTTAACTTTCTCGTATTACGTTTTGACTTCGGCAAGATGTTTGACTTACGCGACTATAAAATGTTCGGTAAATGGAGACTGCCCGGCAACCGCGATCGTTTTATCGTTACGCGTTACGGCGATTATTCTACGGAAGGTTTCGGAGGCCGTGATGAAAACGGCGCCCTCATTGAAAAACGGCGCTGGTCAAGAGGCATCTTTTTCCAGTTCTGGTTCGGCTTTGACTACTAACGCTACACCGTCGATAAAACACAGAGAATCATATTCCTCTTGATTCCGGTTTGCGTATTTGATAATTTACGACCACTATGATCAACCGCCCTCCCAAAACCTATGATGATCTGGAACTGGAAGTGTCCCTTCGGCCAGGCCGGTTCGGGGAATTTGTCGGCCAGGAGAAAATCCTCAGCAACCTGATGGTTTTTATTGAGGCCGCAAAACTGCGCCGGGAAGCGCTGGATCATGTACTTCTGTCCGGCCCGCCGGGATTGGGAAAGACTACGCTGTCGCACATCATTGCCCACGAACTCGGCGTGCAGATCCGCGTAACGTCGGGACCCGTACTGGATAAAGCCGGCGATCTGGCGGGGATTCTGACGAATCTGGAAGACCGGGATGTGCTGTTCATCGATGAAATCCACCGGCTCAATCCCGTCGTCGAAGAATACCTGTACTCGGCGATGGAGGATTTCCGGCTGGACATTGTCATTGATAAAGGCCCCAGCGCGCGGAATATTCAGCTTACGCTGCCGCATTTCACACTCGTCGGCGCCACTACCCGCGCCGGACTCATCACGGCGCCGCTCCGGTCGCGCTTCGGCATCAGTAACCGACTGGATTATTACGACGACGACAACCTCACCAAAATCGTGACCCGTTCAGCAAAAATTCTGAACGTGGAAATTGATCCGGCCGGCGCGCGGGAAATCGCCAAGCGTTCCCGGGGTACGCCGCGCATCGCCAACCGTCTTCTGAAACGCACCCGTGATTTCGCGCAGGTTAAAAAACAAAACGTGATTGACCAGGCAATCGCCGACTTTGCACTGAAAGCGCTTGAGGTGGATGAATACGGATTGGACGACATGGACAAGCGTATACTGACCACGATTATCGACAAATTCGGCGGCGGCCCGGTCGGTATTGATACGATCGCTATTTCCGTCGGGGAAGAGGCCGGCACCATTGAGGAAGTATACGAACCGTTCCTTATTCAGCGCGGCTTGCTGAAACGTACGCCCCGCGGCCGGGAAGTAACCCCTTCGGCTTATACCTGCCTTAAAATCAAACCGTCACGGACGAACAGCCAGACCGCACTGGATTTCTAACCTTTTCGCATATAATCAGGAAAATCATAAAGCACCTCGCCGTCAGCCGAGTACATAGGAATACCGTTTAATTCCGTGCCAAGTCTGGTCAGTATTTCTTTCGACTCGCTTTCGGAAACGTGGTAGGTCTGCATAATCATCCGGTTGCTGATGGTTCCGTGCTGCTGGCCGATACGGTTTTTTAGATCGTTATAGATTTGTTGCCGTCGATTATTTCTGGCGTTCAGCGCGCGGAGGATTTTCATCAATATGATTACAACGGCAGGCAGGATGATGAATATACTGACCCAGAAACAAGGCGATTCAAAAATTGCGCTGACCATCGCCGTTAGGTCCTTCGCATTCGGGCTGACTTTAACGCTATGCACCTGCAGTTCGACGTTTTTAGAGGCATAAAATCCGAAATTAAAGAATTCCAGAATCTGTTGGGGATCACGGACAACGCCCAACTGCAGCGAATCAACATACAAAGTAAATGCGTCACGGCTGCAGACAACCTTAAGGCGGAATAATTCATCCTTCCTGAAATCCTGAACGGTGTCCTGCCACAGGCGGTGGGTAACATCTTTTTTCCGTTTGTCAAAAAAAGCCAACCCTTCGGCGGTAATACCGTAACCGTAAAAATCCGTAATCCCGTTTTGCCGGACCGTCAATCCAACATAACCCTTAGGTTCCCATTGCCTGACCCGGTAATTAACTTCGATGGTATAATCTGTCTGATAAAAATTCTGCCATGAATAATGGGCATCCGCGGTGTTCCAGATGACATAGTACCCTTTTTCATAATGCGCATTGTCGCTCTCGGAAAAACCGCCGATTCTGTCGGAAAAATTATCTATAAAAAGGGCATCGGCGTCGGGTTCATAATCGCCCTCCAGAATATATGGTTCCTCGGCAAAACTACCGGTATTACCAGCTTCGGATGGACTTTTATATACAAACAGGTCATCGAAATGAATATGAGCGCCTTTGAAAGCAATCACACCGACTCTGCCTTTTGTGTAGGTTTTGTCTTTCAGCCGATACACTTCTTTACCATTAATGTAGAAAGTCATTTCGGGACCAAAGCAGGCCACCCCAAGATAGTTGATGCCTTTGCGGTTTATCTCCGCTGAGGGTTGATCGGGAATCAGATCAAACCATTTATTCTTCATCTCTCCGCCGATAAAAAAATTTCCATTACCATATATACCGAATGAATAAAAATTATCGTAATCGGCTGCCCGGAAAATCAAGCCGTATGCTGAACTCTCACTGCCGTCAATGAATTCGGTTTTAATCGTAAGAGAAAAATTATCAAAGATCCGTTTGGAATTATAACTGACGCGTCCGTCTTTGGCAAAAATGTGATAGGCGTTGTTCTGATAATTGGCCTGCACCGATACGCTGAATTCTTTTACTTTCTCAAAATCCTCATAATATAGCACCTGGCCGTTTACAACGCCGCTCAGCAGGATCAGGAAAAACCATGTTTTTAATGGCATAATAACCTCTCAGAAAAAATATTTATTAATCAGGATGACAGTTCTTTTTTCCATGTATCCAGGACTTCCGGTTTTACAATGTAAACCGGATATACAACAGAATCTGTTTTGTCGGCCTGATGATGCATAACCATTTGTTCCAGTAGCCTTCCGATCGGGTCAGGGTTTATGCCGAAATACTTACTGGCAAACTGCACCGAGACACGGCCCTGAAGACTGACGAGCAGTTTTTTCAAACGGGTTTCCAAATTCTGGTTCGAATCGGCGCCACCGTCGGACACAGCGGATTTGAAATAATCCGGGAAATCATAAATCACATCTCCGTCTGGAGATTCAAATGAAAAGCCGTTGTACCTTACCTTCATTTTCTCTAACATTTGGTTTATTTCCGGCTCAGGCAAATGGAACATCAGCATCAGTTTATTCCGGCTGATCCGTCCGTTATAGCGGTCCAGATGCTGCTCAAAATACTTTTCGCAATAGAAAATAAAAACGCGCCGTTTCCTGTGCTGATAAAAAGCACGGATTCCGTAAATCAGTAAACCGGCGGAAACCACTCCTATCAGAATCGTAATTAAAACCGACGCGCTGGCGTCTTCCTCGTAACTTAAATAATCGCTGGGTTCATCAGGCGGCTTGTCGCCAGTAGCAACGGACTTTCGCGCAATGGTTTTGGCGGGAATCCTCAGCAGTTCACAGTCGCGTCGTTTGGCGGACAAACCGAATGATTCGGAACGATTC
Organism: uncultured Bacteroidota bacterium; assembly: GCA_964609675.1. Classification (GTDB taxonomy): domain Bacteria; phylum CLD3; class CLD3; order SB21; family JBBIRG01; genus CAZSRX01. Next base: position 49,415 of record CAZSRX010000006.1, read on the forward strand.
AGCATAATCCGGTAACTCAGCAGATCCATATGAACACCGGTGGCGAACCATTCTAATGTGCCGGTTTTCGGCTCTACAGATTGGTCGGATATCAATATAAGTTCATAATCATTGATTGAAATCTTAATATCGCTGTCTTTACAATCAATACGCAGGCTTGTAAATGGAAGCGCTTTCTGGCTCGGTATGAACAACCGCTCGGCCAGCGTGTCTAATCCCAGAGCGGTTTCATAACGGGTAACCTGATACGATGAATCGCGGATATTAACGAAATCATAATACTGCATGGCGCCGTTGTACGTGTACCTGAACCGCAGTAAATACCTGCCGCCTGATTGCCAGCTGTGAATGCGAAAGCGTATCTCGAAAGAAAAATCTTTGACATATTTGTCAATCGTAAGTTGTTTCCAGTTTTTAGGACTCTGAATGGTGTAATAACCGGATTCATAAAACCCATCCGCATCCTCCGTCCATTTTTTGTTTTTTTCGGTTAAATTATCCGTAAAGAAGGCCGTTGTATCTGGTTTAAAATCACCTTCCGTATCGTCCGGCTGGGCGTAATAGCGCCCTTCGCCGGGTTTTATGGCTGAGATTCTCAAGTCGTCAAAATGGACGTGGACGTTTTCTCCTGCGGTTAAGCCAATCCATCCCTTTGCCGATGAATCGCATACGGCTGAAGTGAGATACTTACCATTAACCCACAAATGTATGGAATCGTTATAACAATATACTTTAAGATAGTTAACGCCTTTTCGAATTAACTGATTATTCTCTGCGTTTTTCCAGGGCACAACATAATGCAACCCTTCTTTCGACTGGTACGACACGTTATACTGGCCATTGGCTGTTATTCTTACGGCGTAATAAGCCGAACGGTCCTTGGCCCTTAATATTAAACCGTATATGCCGTTATCGCTCCCGCCGATATATTCGGTTTTTAATTCTGCTATAAAATTTTCATATTGTCTCGTCGTATCGAAAAGAAATATTTCCTTTGAGCGGTATTGTTCACTGTCCGAATACGTATGATATACACCTTGTTGTACGTAATGTTTTTCACCCTCGGTGAATCGACCCTTTTTGTTGAACTTTTCCTCCATCAATACCTGAGCATGCGCCCATGCGTTACAAAAAAAGAAGAGCAGAATTATGTTCCATTTCATTAATCCCATAGCGCTCCTGGGTTATGATTTCCCGGTCCAATCAGGGCCGGAAATATCGTCAAAGAAATAATAAGTTTTCTTCCTTTTTTCTTTAGCCGTCACACCGCCTTTACGTATCAGTTCATTCAGTATGGCCACCGTCTGATCTACATTCTTCTCCAGATATTCGGCCGCTTCCTCTGCCAGAAAACCCTGGTTTCTCATTTTAGCCAGTTCCCGAAGCAACGCCCGGTAATCTTCATCCGAACGCATATAATCCGGAAAATCATAATTAATATCCCCGTCGGGAAGATAAGCCGGTTGGCCGTTCATTTTTAAAGCCGCTTCTTCAAGAACGGTTTTCATGATTTCTTCGGAAACATTCATATCGCGGGCGGCGGTTTTTAATCGGACCACGCCGTGGTGGCTGGTGATATATTGGACCATATTTTCCGATGCTTTTTTACGTTTATCGGCGTTAATGCTTCTCTGACCGATAATTATAAGAAACACAAAAAAACCGATAATGACTGCGGAGGAAATCCAACAGGCAGAACCCCAGAATCCATCATCGTCCGATGCGGCTTCCTCGGGTGCTAATGGAATAACCTGCATGCTGTGTATAATAAATCGTGTATTACTTGACGCTATGAGTCCAAAATCACTCCCCTGCCCCGTTCGGTCTCCAGCGGAAATAATCAGTTTATCGTCCACATATAATTTCAGCGAATCCCCGCGGCATTCCCCGCCGAGTTTGAATGGTTCACGCTCGCTGAAATCAGTAAGAAAACCTTTAGTTACCGTAGATAAATATCCGGTTTTTGATTGCATAATGGAGGCACTTTTGTTTGCGTTAATAACAAATCCGAAATAGTTCTGATAGGGATGGGACCTGACCGCTATACCCGCCCATCCGTCCATAACGCCAAACCGCTCCACCGTACCGATTAATTCAATATAATAATCTCTCTGAGGGGATTTCTGCTCAAGGATCTGCTGGGCCCGGTAATCATCAATAATAAAATATCCATTTTCTCTGAATGCAAAAGGACTTTCAGACCAGTGGTTGACCTTCTTCATGAAGTCGTCATAAAAGATACAATTATTCCTTGGAACCAGGTCATATTCCTTATATAAAGTTTCCGGAATGTATGTGTAATGTTCAGGAACGGCAGACTCGTTCTTAAACACTTTCAGATCGTCGAAATGTACATGAGAACTGCCGTAAGTAACCATGCCGATTGAACCCTGCTTATAATCCGAGTCTTTTATACGCGCGAGCATCTTGCCATTTGCAAATAGTATTATTGAATCATTCTTGCACTGAACACGCAAATAATTAATTCCGGCGGAGTTAATGCGATGATCCTCTTTCCATGGTAGGATATCTACCCATTTATCGTTCTTGACTTTGCCAACATAATAAGATCCGTTGGCGGAGATACCGAATGAGTAATGATGCCCGTTATCTTTATAACGGAAGACCATCCCGTAACCATGACCGGAGGAACCGCCCATAAATTCAGTCCGGATTTCCATAATAAAATCCGTGAAGAACAACGTATCGGCCGGTATTAGAGTATTTTGATTAGCATAAATATGATATGCGCCGTCTTGATAATAGGCGTTGGTATACGCCTTAAAGTTCTTGGGCTGACTGAAGTCATTTTCATAAATTATCTGTGACCATGCGGCCGTAAGATGGACTCCGGTAAACATTAAGATACAGCCGATGACTTTTATATTCATAATCGTATGCCGGAAAAAAAATTACCGCACAGAATAAGCCGTGCTCTAGAGGTCAAAACCGTGCTGTCTTTGTTTACAGTGGCGTATTACTATCAAAGTTTTCGAGGTAATACCGCACGCGCTCCAGATACGACGCGCCAAGCGCTCCGTCCACGACGCGGTGGTCATAGGAAAGCGCGGCATACATCATGGGCCGGATGACAATCGCATCGCCTTCAGGCGTTTCAGACACCATGGGCCGTTTGGTAATCGCGCCGACGGCGAGAATAGCTACCTGCGGCTGGTTGATAATCGGAAATCCGATGAGCGATCCGAATCCGCCCATGTTGGTCAGCGTAATGGTGCCGTCCTGGATTTCTTCGGGTTTGAGCTTCTTGGTCCGGGCACGATCAGCAAGGTCGTGTACGGCGCGGGCAAGGCCGGTCAGGTTGAGCATGTCGGCGTCACGGATTACCGGCACAATCAATGCCGTGTTGTTCTCGATCGATACCGCCATACCGAAGTTGATATAATGTTTACGGATGATGTTGGTACCATCCACGGATACGTTGATCATCGGAAAATCCTTGACGGCTTTAACCATGGCATCGATGAAGAACGGTGTAAACGTTAGCCGGAACCCTTCTTTCCGCTCGAAGTCCTTTTCATGAAGTTTCTTAAAGTTAACAATCCGCTGCATATTGATTTCCGTCAGTGAATAGACGTGCGCCGAGGTGTCCAGACTGCGCCGCATATGCTCGGCCGTCAACTGGCGCACATTGGACATCGGAATGACTTCGGAGCGGGCCGTATTATAACTATACGTAACCGGCGTTACCGTCTTACTGGGTATGGCCGTTGGTGCCTTGGTCGTTACCAGCCCTTTGGATCGTTTATCGAGGTAATTCATGACATCTTCTTTTGTTACGCGACCACCGAGCCCGGAACCTTCAATGGTATCCAGTTCGGCCTGCGTAATGCCTTCGACTTTAGCAATGTTTTTGACCAGCGGGGAATAAAAGCGTTCACTTAAAATTTTCTTTTCTTTCTGAATAGATGTTGGGGCTTCAGAAACGGGCTCTTTTACAGTACCGGCAGATGTTTCAGCAACCTGTGGGATTTCAGGAATCGACGTTATGGCGGCTCCGGCCGCGGCATCCGTATCAATACGGGCTATCAGCGCGCCGACAGCCACCGTCTGTCCCTCCGATGCCAGCAGTTCCACCACAACCCCGCTGACCGGCGAAGGGATTTCGGAGTCCACTTTATCGGTACTAATCTCCAGAACGGTCTCGTCCTTGAGAATTTTATCTCCGACTTTTTTATACCATTTGAGTATTTTTCCCTCGGTGATGCTTTCACCCATCTGGGGCATAACCATGTCAACTTTCATGAAAGTTCCTTTCGTGGTTGGTCTTTTTTGGCTGTAATGTACAGGGTTGGTACATAAAAAAAGATATTATAAATTGCTGTCTCTTTCAACTACTTTTTACGGATGGCCCCAGAGGACATACCCCGCCCAGAAAGCCGGATGAAAATAATGATCGGAACGTATAAACGAGCATTTGGTCGCCTGCAGAGCCTCATTCTTACGCAGGCCCGTGTTATATCGGTAACGGTAAAACTGAATCATAAATTCCGCGGTCGACTCATCATAAACATTCCACAAGGTGGATAATACCGTCTGGCTGCCGGCGGCCAGAAATGCACGGTTCAGACTCAGCATGCCTTCGCTCATCAGCAACGGCCCTTTGGAGGTCGCGCAGGCTGACAGCGTTACGAGATCCGTCTGAATATTCAAACCGGCAACTTCATCGCTCGTGAGATAACCATCCTCAGAAAATCCCGGGCTGAGAATGAGGGCCGACCATTCTGATTGATGTTCATGATGCACAGCATGCACCGCGAAATGGGCCAGAGATATTTTATCCCATGCGGCTGATTTGACAGTGGCCTCATCGGCCTTTATGGTGACAGCGTCAGGAATGATACGCATTAATGAGTCGCGCTCCCGTTGTGTATGCGGTAAATCCTCAAAAGGAACATCGGAATATATATTGACCCTACCGTTGTAATACGGCTTGGCAATCAACAGACTTGGTAAACCCGTTACCAATGGATTTCTTCTGCGGATGCCTAAAAAATAATAAGAAGGTGCATACGTAACAGAATAATCTTCGATTAAATAGCGTTTACCGTCCCAAAGCGTCTCAAAAGGCAAATGATGCAATATGCCATCCGGGACAATGAACAATTGGCGGTATTGGTTCATTTGGGTAACCGGATGGATAATTTTTAGGTATAACTCATTGCCAAGCTGCCGGATTCGTTTCAGGGGTGTGTGTTTATTACTGGTCATTACAATATATTCTGAAAGAATTTTTTTGAGTTCTTTATCATTGCAAAGGGAATAGCATTGTAAATCATCACGCGTCCGGACAAATACATACCAGCTATCTTTCAGCAGGCAATATTCAAGCAAAGCCGTTGAATCGGAGAGAGAATAAGAGTTTACCAAAGCGGAATCCCGTTCGGCCAGTTTATCCGTCAGATATCGGTTTTTTGAGCGGTCGATAATATGAAAAGCATCGCTGATTCTATTACATTCGATAAGAAAAGCGGCATAATTACGATAAAGTTTTAATCGCTCGGATTCTAGAAAGTGAGTCGTCAGCTGCCTAACGCGAATACTACTTCGGTGGCGGTCCAAGGAGTGTACGGCTTCAGAAAATAACGAATCCGCTCTGGCGGTATTTCCGGTTTTCCTATAATACAGGGCAAGCCGGTAAAGAGGCTCCCATATATAATCATTCAGTCCGTTTGTCCGTAATAACTCATAGGCCGCTTTAAAACATGTTACGGCCGAATCGTCATTACCGGTTTTCAGAAGAAATTCTCCGAAATCGGTCAGAATGCCGCTTTCTTCATTGATTCGTTTCAAGCGGCGTGACAATGATAAAGCTTCGTAAAAAAATATGCCCGCCTTTTTACGCTCCCGCTCCTGATACACCATCGCCAGATTATATAACCAATCGGCCATTCCGATGGAGTCACGCTGTTCTTTGGCCAAATCAAAAGCGCGTGAGAGAAATTCCACGGCTTTCTTATATTTGCCAAGATCCCTGAATGTGATGCCCATGTTGCCGTAAATCAGACCAAGACCCGATGAATCACCCAGAGTTTCAAAGAGCCGCCGGGCTTTTTCATAATATTTAAGGCTTTTATGAAAGTCGTTCAATTCGTTGTACAGATTGCCAAGATTGACATAATCCGTTGCAAGATCATGATGCCGTTTAAGCTTTCGATCTATTTCCACGCTGGCTTCATAATGCCGTAGGGATGCCGAGTAATTGCCCGTTTCACGATATAGAATACCATAGTTGCTCAATATAAAGGATTCCAGCGGCTGGTCCTTCCTGCTCCGCGCCATCGAAAGGGCCGTATCGAGATTAGACAAAGCAAACATGAATCGGGAGTTGCGCATGTGTAAAATAGCCCGGGCGTTATATATATAACCGGACAAGCTATCGACGCCTGTTCCCGGGTTTATCGAAAAAGCCCTTGCCAGCATCGTATCCGCTTTATCATAGTCCGCTATGTCAATCCGAAGCAAGGAATAATGATACAGCATTTCCCGATAAAGACACAAATTCTTTGTTTCGTGTTTGATAAGCGTATCGTAAACATCCATTGCTTGGATATTTCGACCTGTGTAATAATAGGCTTTTGCCACCTTACATAACGCGGCAAAATCGCTGTCCGAATGTATTGTAATCGGCAACCGGGATTCATAGAATGCAATCAGATCGGTATAAGCTTGCTTTTCAAAAAGATGGTTTACAGGCCGGTACCAATGGCCCTCTGCGCTGTTATTTCCCTCCTGCCCCATGGCTGGCCCAACAGACAAAAGGACATACCATATGCCAGCTATAAAAAAAAACCGAAACATATGGCGGAATCACTTAATCACGATTTCATACACCGGCTTCAAATTGTCCTCAAATGTCTGCACCGAAAATTGTTGATACAACCCCGCTATCCATGCGTTATAAGCTGTGTGCCACTGATATTCATATAAATCCTTGCTGACCTGATCTTTTACTTCCTCAAACCGTTTTTGCCTGCCCGGTTTTTTGCCAGTCAGTTTGATGATAGAGTAACCGCCACCGGTCCATGAAAAAGGCTCGCTGACCTGACCTTCTGTGAGTTCCCATGCTTTTAGTGTTAGCTCCTGATTGCGCTTTACGGGAACCCAACCGGTATGGTCGCAGCGAAAACCCTCGGCGTTTTTCGCCTCTTTAAATATTTTTTCAAAATTCTTCTCTTTCACAATCCGCTGATGATACTGGTTGATTAAATTCGGATCCTTGCCAAATATTTCCGAAAAATTCACTTCATCCGGCGTACGATACCGGTCGGCATTATCCTCATAAAACTTCCTGCGTAAGGAATCATTTAGCTGAATGGTAGCGGTGACTTTTTCATTAATTAACCAATCGGCGCAAAGGCGGTCTTGGAATCGATACACTTTGAGTCGGTCTTCATCGGTTAAGTCAAGATTGTTCTTTCTGGCGTCAAGGGCCAGAACCCGCGTAGCGGCAATCTTACGCAGGCCGGTTTTCAGTTTATTCATATCGAGTTTAACTTTTTCCTTGTTGACGCGCATAGCATAAACGATCTCATCAACGGTAATTTGCCCCCCCTTGAAAAACGCCAGAACAGCCTGCCGCTCATCCTCTGTGAATAATCCAGCGACGTCCTTTGAAGTCTTTGCTGCGTTATATTTTTTCAGAAACCAAGCCGACCGATTTTCATGAACAATAAACTCGTAGGATTTCAGCAGACTGTCAGTAAGCAGGTCCGTACGTTGCTGTATCTCATCGGCACGATGGGCAGCTAACTGACGAATCAGGTCGCTAATAATAACCGGCCTGAGGATTGCTATGGGCGGCAGATTCTTTACCGGTTTGCGCTCTATGATACGGAAGATATGATAACCATCCCTGCTTTCAAGCGGCGCAAGAATTGCGTTGTCTTTCGCCTGATAGAGCACATCCCGGTATGCCGGATCAATTTTTGCATAACTGGAATATCCGATTTTACCGCCGCGACTGCGTGTGGCCGTATTATCAGAAAATAATTCAGCCAGTTCCTCAAAACGCTCAGGAGATTTCTGAAGTACTTTATAGAGTGAATCGGCCAGTTCCCGCGCCTCAGCCGGTGTCCGCTTTGGGCGTTCGGAATCTTTAATCTTAAATGTCGGATACGCGTCGTGATAGATAAAAATATGTTGCAGATTCAGATCCATAGACATCTTGGAATAATAATCCCGTATCAGCGAATCGGGAACCAGCGGACTATAAACTTTTTCAATGAGTAAGCGGCCGTAAAGTATTTCATCGGTAAAATTGGATACATCCCGTTTGATCTCGGGAATATTAGAAATGCGGCCATCGCGTGCAGCGCGTTGAATTAAACGCTGGCGCACCAGTTCATCCAGTATCCGTTTACGTTCGCTGGCCTTCGTGGGATCCGCTTTGCGGAATTTTTCAGTCTGAAAGGTTTCTTTGAAATCCGCCAAGGTCAACGTGTCGTCGCCGATGACGGCAACGATAACGGATTCATCACTAAAATCCGTTACAGGTTTTTTAGAACTGCAACCGGCTATCAGTATTATAATTATAAAAATGAATATTCTTTGAACGGACATTATTGTTCTCCTGACTGGTAAAAATATTAATTAATAAGATTTTTTAAATCCCGGATGACCCTGTGTAGTGTTTCTGTTGAAGCCGATACGGACTCCCCGGTATTCTCGCGCGACTGCCTACCGGATAAACCAATGACCGCGTCTAACCGGCTGGCGCTCTGCCTGAATTTAACCTGCGGTACTCGGGATAATAATAAATCAATTTTATCCGTAATGGACGTATCGTTATGGCGGCCCGAGCCGTCCGCATGAAAACTTAATATATATTTATTTTCATCAATATCAATACGTTCCGCCCCGAATGCATCCGCTAAAATTTTTATTTCGACTGAGCGAATCAGGTTCTGCGTTTCCGTTGGTAACGGCCCAAAACGATCGCGTAATTCCTGTTCAAGGGACGTCAGTTCTTCGTGGCTGCGGATATCAGACAGTTGCTTATAGATGCGTATGCGTTCGGCGCTCACATTGACATAATCATCGGGCAGGAACGTGTCGGCATGGATAATCACGCGGGTCTTGATCTCACGCGGGGGTGAAGTCAACGCCGAATCCGGCGTCAGGGACAGACCCTGTTCGGATTTCAACTCGCCGATGGCTTCGTCTACAATCCGGCAGTATAGTTCAAAACCGACGGCATTGATGAAACCGCTTTGCTCAGCTCCCAGCAGATTACCCGCGCCGCGGATTTCGAGATCGCGCATGGCGATACGAAATCCCGAGCCCAGTTCGGTGTATTCTTCAATGGCCTGGAGCCGCCGTAACGATTCCTGCGGTAAGCGGCTCAGCGGCGGCGTCAGCAGATAACAATACGCCTGCGCGTTCGAACGCCCGACGCGGCCGCGTAACTGATACAGTTGCGCCAGCCCGTATTGATGCGCATGATCAATTATAATGGTGTTGACATTGGGAATATCGATGCCGTTCTCGATGATGGTTGTGGCCAGCAGGACATCATACTCCTTTTTCAGAAACTTGTGAATAACATCTTCCACGCGATGCGGCGTCATCTGGCCGTGTACGATGGCAATGCGCGCAGCCGGTACGGCGGCCTGCACGGTCGCCGCGACCTGCCCGATGCTCTGGACGCGGTTATGGACATAATATACCTGTCCGCCGCGGTGAATCTCCTTCATAACAGCTTGATGGATGAGCTTCTCGTCAAACTGAGTGATTTCGGTTTTTACGGGTAAACGGTCTTGCGGCGGCGTCTGAATCAGGGATAAATCCCGTCCGCCCATCAGTGAAAAATGCAGGGTCCGCGGGATTGGAGTCGCCGTAAGCGTGAGCGTATCCACGGTAGCCTTTATTTTCTTGAGTTTTTCCTTGTGCGCTACACCAAACCGCTGTTCTTCATCGACAATCAGAAGGCCCAGGTCTTTGAACTTCACGTCTGCGGACAGCAATCGGTGCGTGCCTATTACAATATCTAGTTCGCCGCGCTCCAGCTTTTCAAGGATTTGTTTCTGCTGTTTGGGCGTTTTAAAACGCGAAAGCACATCAATATTTACGGGAAATTCTTTCATGCGGCGCATCAATGTTTCGTAATGCTGTTCGGCGAGAATGGTTGTCGGCACAAGTATCGCAACCTGTTTGCTGTCCTGTACGGCTTTGAACGCCACGCGAAGGGCCACTTCAGTTTTACCGTATCCAACGTCGCCGCATACGAGCCGGTCCATCGGCACGCCGGATTCCATGTCCTGCTTGATCTCCGCCGTCACCTTGGCCTGATCGGGCGTATCCTCAAACTCGAAGGCCGCTTCCAGTTCATACTGCATCAGGCCGTCCGGCGAAAACGCAAAACCCTTACCGGCTTTGCGCTCCGCGTACAATTTTATCAGATCGCCGGCAATATCTTTGATGGATTTTTTTGTACGTGTCTTGAGGCGTTCCCAGTCAGCCGAACCGAGTTTATTCAATCTGGGTTCAACGCCTTCTTCGCCTGTAAATTTCTGAACGCGTGCAAAGTGTTCCAAAGGCACGTATAATTTGTCGTTGCCGTGATACAGCAGTTTCAGACATTCTTCCGTGTGATCGCCCGAAGTAACTTTCTCCAGTCCTGCAAACCGCGCAATGCCGTGATCGATATGCACCACGTAATCACCGGGTTTCAGGGTCTGCAAATGCCGAAGCGCCTGCGCCGACCGGAATTTCCGTACCGGGCGAACACGTTTGATCCTACCAAAAATCTGATGGTCGGTATAGATAGCCAGGCGGTTTACAATATCATAAAATCCTTCCTGCAGTTCCCCGTGGGTTATCGAAAATGCCATAGCCGTATCGTTGGAATCGTATTCGAGAATTTCTTCCAGTCGCTGCGCCTGCGTTTTGTCATCGCACAGAATATAGGTAAACAGGCCCGCTGCCGTATTCTTCGCAAGGGTTTCTCTTAAAATTTTCAGGTGGCCTCCGAACGTATCAGCAGATTGCATTTCAAACGCTACCGTCTCATAGATTCTTCCTGAGAGACGGCAAAGATGGACCTGCTGAAATCCGTTCAGACGGTTTGTTATTTCCTCTCTCTTCGCATAGATAATTTCAGGAAGCGGAATGGCATGATCGGTTTTTCTCAGATATTGATAACGCTCGTGAATTTCGGATTCTATGGCATCCATTTGCGAATTTACAAGGTCCGGCTCATAAAAAACCAAAAGCCCGTCCGGATGGAAATAATCGGTTAACAGACTGTTTTCGGAAGCGGGTGAAGCCTGCGCCGTTGCGTTTTCGGGATAAATGCATGCGTCGGATATCGTCCGCAGCGACCGTTGCGTAAAAAGATCGAATTCGCGCACGGTTTCTACTTCATTCCCGTTGAATTCTATGCGCAAGGGCTGCTCCCGGCCGTAAGGATATACATCGATAATGCCGCCCCGAATGGCATATGTGCCGGCCTGATCCACAATGTCCTGGCGTTCATAACCCATCATGCCCAGTATGTCGCCAAGGTCTTTGAAATCATAGGTAGCTCCGGCCTGAAACCGGATTTCATACGACCGCATATATTCGGGGCTGGGCAGGCGCTTAAAAAGTCCGCCGGCTGTTACCAGCGCGGGAAAGATCTCCGGCCGGATCAGCTTTTCAAGACACTCCTGCCGCTGGAAACGCACGGAAACCGGCGATTCGCGCTCATCATAAGGTTTATGACCATCATCAGGGAAAAACAATAACGACTGATTTTTTTCTGGATCATGTAAAAATACCTGCAATTCCAGAAGATCATCGGCCGTACGATGAAACGTATCGGCATCGGGGACAATAATATAGACCGGTCGATCCAGCGTACGGCAATATTCAATCAGAGAGGCGGTGATGATGTTTTCGGAAGAACCCCATAAACCTTCCAGAGAAAGATTTTTCCGGCCCCGGATACCGTGCGTGACTGCTTTAAAAGCATCCAGCGCTTGAATTTTACGGATAACCTGATCCAGCATGGGTTTCAGATCCTTTTAAAACGGTTTTTCGCGAGGCCTTAAACCGGTTGTCCGAAGAGAGTATGCCCATCAGCCCGGATGACCCTAATTTTCACATAATCCCCAATCTGATGCATTCCGGCAGGCAATATCACGATCTGAGACTTTCCGGTACGCCCTGCAAAATAGTTGTCTGATTTTTTGCTGAAGTCCTCTATCAGCACCTCATGGATTTGTCCGACTTCTGCCTGCAATTTCCGCGCGGTTACACTTTTCTGCAATTCGATAATCTGGGATAACCGTTCACGTTTAATATCCGCCGGAACGTCATCGGGCATATCGAAGGCTTTGGTGCCTGGCCTCGGCGAATACGCAAATGTGAACGCCGCATCAAACTCTACACGCCGGAATAGATCGATGGTATCCTCGTGGTCCTTATGCGTCTCGGTGGGGAAGCCGGCAATGACGTCTGTAGTCAGCGCCACATCCGGAATTACGGCGCGAATATGATCCGTCAGACTAAGAAATTCTTTGCGCGAATAGGTGCGGTTCATGAGCCCCAGTATCCGGTCGGAACCGGACTGTACGGGCAGATGAATATGCCGGCATATATTAGGATGATCCGCGATAACGCGCAGTAGATGCATCGGAAAATCCTTCGGGTGCGGCGACATGAAGCGGATTCGCCGGATGCCTTCAACATTGGCAATCCGCTCCATGAGATAGGCAAAATCGCGTTCCTGATCACGGTAGGAATTGACGTTTTGACCCAACAAAAATATTTCGGTAAATCCTTTGCGGACATCAGCCTGGCATTCTTCCAGAATATGTTCTACCGGACGGCTGCGCTCGCGTCCACGCGTATAAGGCACCACGCAGAATGTGCAGAAATTGTCGCATCCGCGCATAACAGCTATCCATGCCGTTGTCCGGTTCATATGCTGCGGTAGAATACCTTCATACGTTTCCGTGCGCGATAAACGAGTGTCTATCCAGTAGTCATCGTCCGGCAGGACTTCCCGGCGTCGCATCGGAATACTTGAGATTACCCCCGTGGATGCGTGCGTCCGTTCTTCGGTTGTTTTTAATATTTCCGGAAGTTTTCGGTACGAATCCGGTCCCAAAATCACGTTGACATACGGCCGTTTATGGTGGATTGCATCTTTGAGATGTTTAGCCATGCAGCCCAGCACGCCGAGGATGAGTTCCGGTTTTTTTTGTTTGAGGTTTTTATATTGCGTAAGTTGTCCCCAGACCCGCTGCTCGGCATTCTCCCGTACGGAACAGGTATTGATGAAAATAGCGTCAGCCTGCGCCGGATCGTCGGTCAATTCATAACCCTCGTCCCGCATGATCGAAGCGACCAGTTCTGAATCGTAAACATTCATCTGGCAGCCGTACGTCTCGATGTATAATTTCTTGAAGGATGTTCCGTTCAAAGGGCGGCTTTCAAAATTCACAAATACAATAGGCCGGCGCGATCATTGGTTTTTTTCGGATTCCATGACTATCGGTTCGGTCAGGCTCAGCGCGATGCTGGAGAGCATGATTTCCGGCCCCAGTTGCGTGATATCCCCGGAGAGCAGTTTTGTGTCTACATTGGCGTAAAGGGAGCAGGCGGCGCCCTTTTCAATCGTCAGTCCGGATAATTTACCCTGATGCGTACCGACAAAGGTCACTTCGCCAAGCAGGTCGCTGATGACATAGCCGTTGCAGAACTGCAGCTGCAGGTGCGCATTGGGCGTGTAGACGGTTATCAGCGTGCCGCGCTTCGTGCCGATGGGAATATCCGGATATATTTCCAGAGTCAGTTTCCGGTTCTCGGCCTGATTCTCCAGATACAGGCGGTAATGATTGCCAAACTCGTGTTTAACAACACCCAGACTGTGAGCAATTTTATCAATATCAGCAGCCGTCAGGGATAGCGTCTTTTCTTTGACCTTCCGATGCGTCGTTTGCACTGCCGGACGCGTTTTATTTTTTGTTTTTTTAATGGTTTTTCTTCCCGGTTTTACGCTGATTTTCTTTTTAATCATAAATCCTCATGATGGTTCAATATCCTCAGATCGGTTAGGCCTCTACTGTCCGGAATCATAGAGTACTTTACCCATAGAGTCTTGCTGGCCGCGGCCATTCTTTATTTCCCGGCTGATGTGCCGCTCGTTTCTTATACGTTCAAAAGTATATAAAGTTTTGCCGTCTTCCTGCAGGGTCAAGGCGCCTTCGTAATCGGCCATCATCTTTCGAAGCGTTTCTTCAACCTGTTCGCGGGTCAGTGGTTTCTCGGAACCCGCTCCGGACGGTTTATTGACGTTCTGCATGATCGCTTCCAACGATGCGGCGTAATCGTCTTTCTGGAAAAGGTATCGCATGATGCGTTTCCGTATGTTGGCCTGCTGGCGCTGCCGGCGAAGTTTGAATATCCTCGGCAGTCGGGCGAGAGGCACCGCAAAAAATAGAAATGAGAAAAGAGCCGGTACCCAGCCTAGAAATGCCGCAATGACGTTTTCGGAAAGAGGAAAACCTCGAAATGCAGAAGGGTTCTCATAATACGTGATCAGTATCAGAGCGGCAAAAGTCAGATTAAAGAGGTTCATGAAAATAATCAGAAAATTCCTTCCGCCGGTGTTGCCCGTGACCGGATAGTCCGGTTCGTATTCGTCCCAGTAGTACTCGATTTTACCGCCTTCGAGATCGCTGATTCGCCGTGTAATCTGATCAAACTTGCCGTACACGACGCCTTCGTCGGTTATGGCCGGGTCGCCCTGGAAGCGCGTCAGACAGGCCGAAAAAAATTCTTCGGCTTTCGAAAAGGAGGAACCGGCCAGTAATACCAGTTCGGCGGGTGTCAGAATTCCTTTTTCCTGGCGTAGATAAGCCGCTACCTCTTTTTCATCGTTCAAAGGATCACGCTCCACGCGCGCCGGCCCAAACACAAAATCGTAAACCGAGGCAATGAAATTTTTTTTCTGCTGGTTGAGTACCGATTTATTCGGTTCATAGTGGCGGTAATTGTATCCCTGCCGGTCAGTCTTATAGGTAATGGTCTGGGTCGCAGTACGCCACTGGAAAATGGCAAAGAACATCCGGAATAGGCCGTCCAGTTTGACGGGTGAACGCCCTTTGCTGTCGCCCCGGGATGCAGCCACAATCAACGCCAGCAGGAGAATCAGAAAGATGATAAAATAAACGACTAATGTCACCGCGATCCAGGCTTTAAAAAATACAGTAAAGGCTTTCCACAGCCAATCGCCGATTTGCTCCAGAATTTCCGCCGTCGTCTTGGCGCCCCGCCGCTGAAGGGTGTTGCCGAAGGAATAAATCAGATCGCCGTTTTCAGTCACCTTAAGCCGGCAGACGTATTTTCCCATCATTTCGTCCAGCGCTGTCCGCGCATCATCCATCGAAAGACCGGTAACCGCCGCCGCATCACTCAACGTAAAATTACCTTTAAAATCCTTAAGCTTCTTTTCAAGTATTTTAATACTGTCGGTAAACCCGGTACCCATTCAAATTTACTCCCGGTAAAAAATTTAATAAATATAGGGCTTTCTTATATATTTTTCAATAAATCTTTATAAATTGGGATAAATGAAAGACTCTCGATACAAAACTTCCCGGCAAAAAAATATTAAATTCACGCGATGGCGCATTTGATGTAGTTTCATATCGCGCGCACCCGGGTAGGCGTGATGTAAAAAAAAGCCTGAAGTTTCAAAACATCAGGCTTTTCCGGTGTGAAAACCTACGGGTACTTTTATCTGCCAATTGCAACGGACTCAAGAAATTGAGCTAAATCTTTTTGTTCACATTTTCCAAAAACCCATATTTCATAAAATACATCTTTAAAAATAACGGACCGGTATTTCATATCCATATAAATACCGTCCTTTTTCACTGTCCAGTTGGATTCATATCCTCGGGCGCCACGAATTTGCCAGAATCTGTCCGAACCGGGTGTCGCTTCATATTTCTTGCGGGTATATTCGCTTAATTGCTTGGAGTAGGCTTGATTTTTTGTATAATCTTTAAATTTAGCCATATCATCCGAGGATAATTTTTCAGCGGATATAGCCCATTCAATTTTATCAAATTGCAATAATAAAGCCAATTTATTCGGTTTATCCGGAAATGATTTTTTTGCTGGTTCAGACGGAAAGGAAGCGCTTATATCATATTCTTTCAACGAATAGTTTTTCCAGTTAGCGATTATGTTTTCTTTGCACTCACTTGCCGGTATTTTCATAACAGCATCAATATCGGTTTTTTTCGAATAAACTCCCAATCGGATATCGCTGATTTTGAATTCATTGTTATAAGTATCAATAACTATCTTTGAATACATGGAACCGTCTTTGGCGTAATATTCGACCAGGTATCCTTCATTATTACCTTGCTGATGCTTAATTGTCGGAATTTCACAATAATGATCACCATAATTGCCCCTCGAAGCGGATACTGCCTTTTTAATTCTATCAAGAACTTCTAAACCATTGGTATTCAACATGAAATTGCCACAGGGCAGAAAATAAGCTGGCTGTAATCTGTTTAGCAATACATATTCGACTTCACCGGGTTTGGCTTTACGGAAAAATTTATGCAACCACCAGGCCATTTCTTCCGGCTTGGAAAATTTAGGTATCTCCACTTTGGGTAAATTGTTATAGTTGGATACCGATTCTTCTATTTGGACTTTTGCTTTAAGCGTGTGGCATTCAATGGTATTCATTTCATCCGATGTTAAAGCGCGTGTTTGTAAAACCACCCCACCCGTGGCCATCGGTTCAGCTTTCTCTTTGGCAAAACCAATCCAGGGCTGATTAATGCCGTCCCGATAAAAGGTTAATTCAAAAATATCCCGACGTTTTTCCAGGTTCATTCCATTTATCCGGGAATATTCAATAGCCGCTTTAAAATAAACGGTATTCCCCTCATCGCCAACCGGAAAGTAATAATTTGTGCATTGATAACAAGGATAATTATCCTTTACAATTTCTTTTATGCCATGAAATTCCGTAATATAATTGGCTAAATAACTTGTAAATAGTCCTCCGATATCTTTATTCACGATATCCTGAACTTCCTTTAATGTGGGAGGACGAAGGTCTCCGACCAGCCACTCATCGGACTTTGTCATTCCTGAATACACGCTTTTTCCGCTTGTTATGTCATAGGTAACAACAATATCCCTGTGATGGGTCAGTTTGCGTCCCTCGACGGTCATATCATTGGATACCGTTACGTAAGCATAATAGTATTTCCTGTTTGGAATGTACGACTTGTCGATTTCTATCACACCGGGTTTGCGTTCCATAACTGTAACACCCGTATATTCCTTCAGCACATCATTTTTTACGGTGGAAAAAGGGACTTGAGCCAGAAGCGTTGAACTAAATACCAACCAGGTCAATAAGGATGCGGGCATTGAGATTTGTAATAGTAAGTCAGATAAATGTCTCATATTTGCTCCTTTCTTTTGGTAAGGTTTCAGGTTTTATTGTTAAGATTTAAGTGGAAACATTTAATAAAAAATTCCATCCATGCTGCATCTTACCATACATTCCCGAATGTCTGAATAACAGGTTTCGATAGGTCATTTTGTTGTTAATATCCTTTTGCCTTATCATCGGGCTTGGCTTATAATTTACAGAGGAAAAAGAACGTGTTTGAGTAACCGGTAACGGCAATCAGTTAATAATCATATAAGATTGTTTCTGTTTGTTATTGCCCATAAATGAGGTAATGTAATCATACATTTAACACTCTTTTAATCATCGCAAAAATAAATCGGATACCGCGCAAGCGTTGAAGCCAACACCTCGCCGTGTTTTTGCCAAATACAGTTTCACGGTTGTATTAAATAGAATCCTAGTGACATATAATTTATAATTTTTCTTTTAAAATGTCAAGCAAGTGACTTCTGTTTCTTGCTTACCTTTTAAGCTCTTGACGAAGCCCCATCGGGAATATCCGATTTTTCTTGGATGGATCCTAAGAATCCCCGTTTCGGTTTTTTATTTGTTTACAGATAAGTCGGCATCTTATCGGAAAGACCCTAAATGTGAGTAAACTTTATTAGACCGATATAGTAATACTTTACAATAAACACATAAAAAATGTTGGCCTCAGGCGACTTAAAATTCTAATCAATTCCGCTTGCGGCTAATTAATGGATTAAATATATTCTTTTATGAAAACAAACGATACCCTGAAAGTTGCTGAAGTTTTTTTCAGCATACAGGGTGAATCCACGTATGCGGGTAAGCCTTGCGTGTTCATTCGCCTCTCCGGCTGTAATCTTCGTTGTGTGTATTGTGACACAACCTACGCGTATGAGGAGGGGCGTATGATGGCTATGAAAGAAATAATCCGGAAGGCGGCCTCCTTTGATTGCCGTACGGTTGAAATAACCGGCGGTGAACCGCTACTGCAGGAACCGACGCCGGACTTACTTAAAACCTTATGTGACCAGAACTATGAAGTCCTTCTGGAAACAAACGGAAGTCGTTCTCTAAAAAATGTGGATACGCGCGTGGTTAGAATTATGGACATCAAGACGCCCGGAAGCGGTATGGAGACCTGTAATGATTGGAACAACCTGGAATGGCTGACACCGCAGGATGAAATTAAATTTGTAATAACCGATTGGAACGACTATGAATGGGTCAAACAAATAATCAATCGCTATCCACTTATAAAGAAAATTCAAGCCGTCTTGCTTTCACCTGCCCATGGAAAAATTGAACCCCTGCGGCTGGCCGAACGGATTATATCCGACCGCCTGCACGCCATAGTTCCTAATCTGCGTTTTCAACTGCAACTGCATAAGTACATCTGGCCGGCGAATACACGCGGCAAATAAAAAAAAGGAAAAAGCTTAATGGCCTCAGAAACCACCACCCTGACCATCACTAAAACATTCCGCTGGGATATGGCTCACCGGCTCCCTTTCCACACCGAAGGCTGCCAGAACATTCACGGTCATACCTACACCATGGATATTGCCGTCACCGGTGTGCCCGACCGCAACGGGATGCTGCTGGACTTTGGGGCTTTGAAATCGCTGGTGATGCCCTTCATCAGCCAGATGGATCATGCGTTTGTATGCTGGCGGGAAGATACGCTGATGAAAAGTTTTCTGGAATCAACCTCCTTTAAAGTGCATTATGTGGATTTTCAGACGACGTCCGAAAACCTGGCGATATATTTTCTCTCGCGTCTGAAAGAAGCCTTGCGCCCGTACGCCAATCTCAGCCATCTGCGTATCGTCATTCATGAAACGCCCAGTTCTCACGCGGCGGTCGAATGTATCTTGGGAGAAAACACCGGTGCCTGATGTTTCCACAGCCATCATTCTCGTCAGCGGGGGGATGGACAGTTGTGTCACCGCCGCTATTGCCGCAAAGGATTTCAAGCCGGCCATGCTGCATATTAATTACGGCCAAAGGACCGAAAAGCGCGAGCTCCAGGCGTTTAACGACATCTGCAGTTACTACAATGTACCCGAACAACGAAAACTCATTACTTCGGTGGATTATTTCAAAAAAATCGGCGGTTCCAGCCTTACGGATCCTTCAATCGCTGTCACGCAGGCGAACCTTGAGACAAAAAAAATCCCCGGTTCCTATGTGCCTTTTCGTAACGCGCACATCCTCTCGATTGCCGTCAGCTGGGCGGAAGTCATCGGCGCTGAAAAAATATTCATTGGTGCCGTGGAAGAGGATTCTTCAGGCTATCCGGATTGCCGTCAAGAATTTTTCACGGCGTTCAATGAGGTCATCCGGTACGGGACCAAAAACGAAACCCATATTGAAATCATCACGCCCATTATTCATATGCATAAATCGCAAATCGTTCAAATGGGTATGGAATTGAATGCGCCTGTGCATCTGACCTGGTCATGCTATCAGAATGAAGACCGGGCCTGCGGCATCTGTGACAGTTGCGCGTTGCGGTTGCGGGCGTTTCAACAGTTAGGTCTGGATGACCCTATCCCCTATTATCAAAAACCTTTATATCTGAACAAATAAAAAAACCGCCCCGTTACCGGTAGCGGTTTTTTTTTTCATCCATTTTGAGTAGTTACCGGCTTCGTTTCCTCATCATAGATTTTTTAACGTTCTGCCCGCTTCCGTAACCCGGCGTGCCTTTAATCGGCAAAATTTTCAGGTCGTCAATAAACCATCCACGGAATCCATTATAGAGATGATCCCGGGTGTCAAAACTGAACTGGATGCGTATGGTCTTCCCTGCAAACGGCGTCAGATCAACATCCTGATCCACCCATAAGGGCATTTTATTAAAACCCGAAGAACTGTAGCATAGCGGACTGCGGTCCTCGTCGTCGTCGGAGGCGGGATCGGCATACGGATTCAGTTTGAGTAATTCCATAAAATTATCCGTACCCGATGTATCCACGGCGACACTCATAATATCGTATCCGCTTGCATTGGGATTCACCCCTTCAATCTCCCACCACGTATAAAAATGCAGGCTGGCTTCCGTATAACCCGCCAGCGAAATCGGCGGTGAGGTCAAGGTGCCGTGATTGGCATACATGGAAGTACCGCCGCTTAATGAATCATCGTATTCCTGTTGCATTCCCATAAAGTTACCCCGGCTGGTCATATCGGCTAAACCTTGCATGCCAACCGTATCTTTTACACCGTACCAGTAGTAATAACTTCCCTGATAAGCTTCCGGAATACGACCGCCGGTGTTGTCATTAACGCCCAGCTTGACATATTTTGAAACGGCAACATTCTTAATATTGTCATCCCTCTGTCGATGCCAGAATCCTGTTGCGACCCAGTCACCGGCCGTCTCAAAATTATCCGAAAAGATGGCGTTAACCGCGCCCTGTACTGTCAATGTGATATTAACATTGCCGGTGGTCTGATTCTCATATATTTTGATGCTGTCTTTAACCGCCTTCTGATAGCCCGATTTGGACACTTTCAGCGTAAAAAACGGAATGCTGTCACCCGTCGTTGATAAAATGGGTATCGCGCCGATGCCGTAAAAACCGTTGGCATTCGTCTGCGTGGCGGCAAAATATCCGTTGGTAAATAAACCGCCGCTGATGGACACCACCGCTTCGGCTACCGGGTCTCCGTTTTCTTTAATGACGCGCCCGGAGACCGACCCGACCGGCACGACAATGTAGTCCGGAGCGATGATGAAATCCACAATCGCAAAAACATTATTAAGACTGATGTCAACCGCCTTATTCATTTTGTAACCGTTGGCGATAGTTTCCACCTGATACGTACGATCCATCTGCACGCGGAATTTATATTTACCGTCGTTATTGGTCAGGGTGGAATCAATCAGATCCCAGATGGTGTCGCCGGGCGCGGTGATTTTTGGCGTTACCAGCCGCTTGACATACAGATAAACTTTGGCATTCTTGACAACGGATAACGTGGTTACATCCGATACAATACCGGTAATAACAGGTTCTGGTTCGTCAGCGCCATCTTCGCCGCAGGCTGTCCATATAAATGGCACCGCAAGGACAGCTACAAACAGTTTTACTAGCATTCTTTTCATAACAGTCTCCTTTCTATGTTTTTTCAGAAAAATAAATCATCTGAAGTTTACTATTATAAGAAACCATTTGCTGGATTGCAATCCTTTTATTTTCCGGAATCAGTTGCGCAGCATGTTCGTCTATAATAATAAGATTCCATCCGAAAAAATATTCCATAAAGTGCAATTTAATAATGATTCCAAAAAACAGCCTTTCGGAATCGCTCATCGGCAAGGCGGCATTTGCGGTATCCGGCTCACCGGCAGTGAATAATTCCAATAAAACTCTGGTCGCTTCATTTTGAGTTACAATAGAATTCCTTATGTTGAGATATTCATGAAACTGAGAAAAAAGCCGTCTTTTATAATACGTAACGTATTGATCCGTGGCTTCGGACATCCACAGGATATATCGGCCTGTAAAACCTGAAGATTCATCATTCGATACATTGCCAGACTGAATCTGATGTAAACGACTCCGAACGCCGTTTTTTCTTTCTTCCTGCATTTTCAGTTCATACTCCGCTTGGCGGATTTGCTGTACTAATTCCGTTTCCCGACGTTCGGCGTTCTCTATGCCGGACATCAAAGGGGATTGTTCCAATTCTTCGATTTCTTTTTGTGTCTGAATTCGTTGCGATTCCAGTTTTTCAATATTGGCAAGAATCTTTTTCCGCTCGTTTCGGGATAGAATTTCCTTGGTTTTTATGATAATCATATACCGGTCATAGCTTTTTTCGTAAACTTCAAGTTCGTTTTTCATCCCGGCAATTTCTTCGTCGAGGAATTCCCATTCTTCCAGTTGTTTCTGAATCCGTTTCATTTCAGCGGTGTAGAGACGGAGTTGCTTTTCGATTTCGGGCGGATTGCCGGTATCCGCAGCTACAGCTTGCTTTTTCAGTTTTTCGGCCTCTTCCCGTATGCCATCAAAATTTTTCTGAAGATGTTTTTTCTCTATCCGTTGGCCTTCTTTTTCACGGATCCTTCCGGTCAGCGCTTCGTATTTTTTCTTACCGGCCTGGAGTTCCTGATACTCCTCATCCGAAAGGTCATAAAAGGAATCGGAAAGAAATTTCTTTATGGTTGTGATTTCATATTCAATATTCTCCAGGGTGCGTTTTTTTTCTGATAAATAATCGTTCAGATGATGCTTTTTTTGGATTTCTTTCCGGACAGCCTGCCATTGGTTCTCGCAATGAGTTCTACGCGCGACCAGCAATGAAACCGAATGTTCAATATCCAAAAGCTCTTTATGAAGCCGCTCGGATATTTTCTGTTCGGTTTGTTTGAGCAGGCGGCGCTGGCGGGCAGATTCCGAACGGTTCCGGTAAACCCGTTTCACATTCTCGATATTCTGAACCATCCTTTCATAGCCATGGAAGAAAGGCCTCAAATAGGCCGCCGGATCTGGACTGGCAATGAAGCGGTCTGATGGCATCCAGGTCAGATTCAGGCAGTTGTTGTAATATAAATCCCAGGGTATTTCCTCTCCGGGAGCTGAATAAAGCATCGTGAAATCGGCAATAACCTGCTTATAGAGATGTCGGCCTATTCGCTTCATCCATTCAGCCATATCGTCTTTCTCCATCAGGTTGAGTCTTTTCCCCGAATCCTTAATGCTAACATTCCAAAATATCAGAACACGATGATACCATTTTTTCTCAATACAATAAGCTTCATCGTGCAAGTCTATATGCGCGGTAATAACGGTATCGGCGCTATGGGACCTAAAAAAATCTCCACTCGGCTCCTCAAAAGAAAAAACCTGTTTGATGGCGTCAATAATGGCTGACTTACCCGAATTAATGCCCATGCTAATTTGATTGATGCCGTTTTCAAATGTGAATTCGTATTCCTCAATGCCTCTTATATTTTTAAAAAATATTTTCTTTAAAATCATGATATCGATCATTAAATCGGATTACTAAATATAAATAACTCAAACACGAAGGATTTTAATGAAATAGCGGATAATTAGCAATCGAAACTGTTTAACATGAATAATTATTTTATTGCATAATATTTTATATACGATTATGCCGATCAGGAAAGAAAAAAGGAGATTCTTTTTCTAAAGTCATTATATTCTATATCAAAGGACCGTATCATTTTATCAGTTGTAGATTTTTCAAGTACAGAAGGAATAACGGCAACAATAGGAATATAACATTAAAAGCCGGACTGATTGCGGTCACATCGGATAAAATAAATGGTTTCAATTTGCATGCGATATTGTAATGCTTTTCCGGCAAATGATTCCCAATACGCTCATCTTGCATTTACAACAATTTATGTTCAATGCCGAGAACATGAGCGAATGACAGGCATTCATTTTTTATTAACCATATTGTTGCATTACTATGCAATATATTTGCATAATCTTATAGGATTTGCTATGACCTCGCATGGGGTATTATAGTGGATTCGCAATCAATTTGTTACTCGCTTACCTTCCGGTACCGCATCACGGCCAGGGTCAGCGATACCACTGCAAAAGCGACCAACGCTCCGGCCTGCGGCAAAATATCCATCAATCCGGAGCCTTTAATCAGTACCGCTCTAAGTATTTTCATAAAATGCGCAACCGGATTGAACAGGGTGATATTCTGTGCCCATTGCGGCATGCTCTCAATCGGCGTGAATAATCCCCCCATCAGAATGAATATGACCATGAAAAACCACGCGATAAACATCGCCTGCTGCTGGGTTTCCGTAACCGTTGAAATAAACAATCCTATTCCGAGAACGGCCAATAAAAATATCGCCGCCATACTGAAAATTAATGTCAGGCTTCCAATAATGGGCAAATCAAAAACTAATTTGGCCATCAGCAAACCGAACGCAAGCTCAAATAATCCGATGATCCAGAACGGAAGCAATTTGCCGATAATAAATTGATATTTCCGGATTGGCGTCACATTCAATTGTTCGATCGTACCAATTTCCTTTTCGCGGACAATGTTCATCCCCGAAAGGAACACTCCGATCATTGTCACTAAAATCGCCAGAATACCCGGTATCATGTAGGTCTTGTAATTCAGTTCCGGATTGAACCAGAATGAAGTCTGGATATCAATCGGATTCGTTATTCCGAGGATTCCGTTTTTTTCATTTATTTCAAGCACAAAGGCGCTGATGATCCGTAAGGCATAGGCATTGATAATTCCCGCGGCGGCGCCGTCTTCCGCATTGATGATAAACTGTACCTTGGATACTCCGAGCGTCATCAATTCTTTTTCAAACCGGTTCGGTATCTGCATGACCATATTCGCTTCATTGCTCTTCAAATGGCTTTCTATATCTTTATCGGAATAACTCTGGTCAATCAGAATAAAATAACCGGACCGCGTAAATTTCTCCGCCAGCGTTCGGGAAGTGGATGTCTGATCGTTGTCGATCAAGTGAAGTTTTACGTTCTTGATGTCGAATGTGGCCACATTCGACAATATTAACAGCTGCATAATGGGCATGACAAACAAAATCGGCAGCATCGCTTTGTTGCGGAATATCTGGATGAATTCTTTCTGGATGATAAATTTTATGGTTCGCATAATAGAATTCTTTTTAACCACAGAACTCGCTGAGAATACTGAGTTTTTTAATTAATTTCATAATAAATAACCCACTTGATTCCCTTAATCAGTTGTTTGCCATTAAAATTTAAAATAAAACCCAAGGAACTTCTTGTCAGTTTGAGATATTCTCATACCTGAGCTAAATGAACTTCATTTATTTTATCGACTGTTTTGATTTCAACAATTATTTTATCATCGGCCGTCAAATCTATTCTGCAATCGCAGTCCGGTCTGACATTTTTGTAAATCAGCGGTACCGCTTTTTGCCATTCAAATATTAAATTGTTTAAATACATTTCATGACACAAATATTATTCATACGCGAATTCCAGAAGCCCCGGCCCTAAAATTTTAGGAACGCTTATCACGCCCCCTATATTCTTTTCTGGAACTTCATTATTTGTCATATTTTTCCCTTTTCTCCCAATTCATGGTGATCTCTGTGGTTATTTTTCATTCTTGGATTTCCCTGTGTACTCTGTGATCTCTGCGGTCAATATTTATTCCAACCGTATTTTGAACTTCTTCGCGCTGAGGGTCAGCAAAAACAACGTCATGCCAACCAAGATTAATGTTTCTTTCCACAGATAACCGAAACCGACCCCCTTCAGCATAATGCCCTTGACAATCGTCAGGAACCATTTGGCCGGCACGATATCGCTCAGCCACTGCAGCGGCCAGGGCATACTCGCAACGGGAAACACGAATCCGGAGAGCATAATCATCGGCAGCATAAGTCCTGCCAGGGATATCATCATCGCGATCTGCTGAGTCCGGCTTACAGTGGATATCAGTATTCCAAGCGATAAAGCGGTCACAATAAAAAGTAACGCCTCCGCGTAAAACAGCACATAACTCCCCGCGAACGGAACGTGGAACACATAACGGGCGATAATCAATATACTGGTCGTATTAATGAGCGACAGAAATACGTACGGAATGACTTTGCCCGTAATAATCTGGATCGGTTTTAAGGGCGATGCAAGGAGCACTTCCATAGTTCCCAGTTCCTTTTCGCGGGTAATGGTGATCGATGTCATCAGCGCACAAATCAGCGTGAGCAATATGACGATGATCCCCGGCACAAAAAAGTAAACGCTTTTCATCTCGGGATTATACCGCATCTTGATTTCGGGAACAACCGTAAGGGGGAGCGTTCGGAGTCGGTTGAGAGGTATCTGATATTCCTGAACGATTGACGATGTATAAGCAATCATCATCTGCGCCATATTCGGATCGGAGGCGTCGGCGATTATCTGGATGTGGCCTTCGCCTTCTCGGAGCATGCGGCCGGTAAACTGCGGCTCAATCACGATAACTTCCTTTACGCGTCCGGAGCGGAATATATCTTCGATTTCGCGATCGCTGTTCAGACGGACAACTAAAATGAAATAATCCGAGGATATCAGTTTGTCGATCAGTTGTTGGCTCTGATAATCGTTTGAACGATCGAGAATAGCGATCTTAACTTCATTGATTTCATTGCGGATCGCGTAACCGAAGAGCAGAAGCTGGATGACGGGCATGCCGAACAAAATCAACATCGTTCGCTTGTCGCGGAAGATGTGGCGGAACTCCTTGATGACAAAACCGAAGAATTTTTTCATGACTGCTCCGCCGGTTGAGATCGGGCAAGATGGATGAACACCTCGTTCATCGAAACGGCGTTATATTGCCGTTTAAGACCAGACGGCGTATCCAACGCCTTAATGCGGCCGTCCACCATGATGGATACGCGGTCGCAGTATTCGGCTTCGTCCATGTAATGCGTGGTGACAAACACGGTGACACCGTTATGCGCGGCTTCGTAAATCATATTCCAGAACTGCCGCCTCACAATCG
Source organism: uncultured Bacteroidota bacterium (assembly GCA_964609675.1). Taxonomy (GTDB): domain Bacteria; phylum CLD3; class CLD3; order SB21; family JBBIRG01; genus CAZSRX01. The sequence goes on from CAZSRX010000006.1 coordinate 76,350, forward strand.
GATCGACGCCGCCGGTGGGTTCATCAAGAAAGACGATCGCCGGATTATGAATGATCGCCACGGAAAACGCGAGTTTCTGTTTCCATCCCAGCGGAAGCGATGAAATAAGGGCCTTCCGGGCATGCGTTAACTGAAGCCGCTCAATAAGCCAGTCCGACTTTTCTTTAATTTGCTTATCCGACAATCCGTACACGCCGCCGTAAAATCTGATATTCTCATAAACCGTGAGGTCCTCATACAATGAAAACCGCTGGCTCATATACCCGATATTTTTTTTAATCTGTTCGGACTGTCGGTACACATCATATCCGGCAATGGTGGCTTTTCCGGAAGTCGGGATCAGCAATCCCGTAAGCATGCGTATGGCCGTTGTTTTTCCGGCGCCGTTCGCTCCGAGAAATCCCAGAATCTCGCCGCGATTGACGGTAAAAGTGATTTCATTAACGGCCGTGAAATCGCCGAACCGTTTCGTCAGTTTTTCAGCCGTGATGATATAGGGTTCAGGGTTCATAAGCCGATTCCATCATCAATGCCATGAAACAGTCTTCGATATCCGGTTCCGCCGGTTTCATCACGAAATCGGACAAATTATTTTGACTCAGGTAGTGTTGCAGTTCTTGCATTGAATAATTCCCGCGCCGGTCCAGGTAATGCAAATACTCTCCAAAAGGATATACGGAACGGGTGTGTTCATACCGGCGCAGCAATTCTATTAATTGATAGGTATTCGATGATTTAATAGCTAAGAGTGGTTGATTGAATTTTCGGACAACGGCCGATGGGGAATCAATATCCAGAATTCTTCCTTTCTGTATCAGCGCGACGCGGTCGCACAGACCCGCTTCATCCATATACGGCGTAGAGACCAGAATCGTGATACCGCATTGCTGCAGGCGTTTCAGCATCTCCCAGAATTCTTTTCTTGATACCGCGTCGACGCCGGTTGTGGGTTCGTCAAGAAACAGAATCTTCGGTCTATGGACTAACGCGCAGCATAGCGCCAGTTTCTGTTTCATACCGCCGGATAATTTTCCTGCCCGCCGGTCTTTGAACGGTTCCAATTGCACATAGATATCCCGGATCAGATCATAATTTTCCCTGACGGTTGTGCCGAAAATCGTTGCGAAGAACGACAGATTCTCTTCCACGCTCAAATCCTGATACAGCGAAAACCGGCCGGGCATATATCCGATTTGTGGACGCAGGGTTTTATAATCTTTCACCACATCCAGCCCGTTAACCCGAGCCATGCCGCCGTCAGCCAGCAGTAAGGTCGTGAGTATCCGTAAAAGGGTCGTTTTTCCGGCGCCGTCGGGACCTATAAAACCAAATAATTCTGCTGGATTGACTCCGAATGTAAGCGTGTCAATCGCGCGGATGGCGCCGTAATTTTTTGTCAGTTTTTCAACAATCACTGCTGACACGTTGTATCATACTCCTTTGGGTTAAAAATTCACTTCGCCAGGCATGCCGATTTTCAACCGGCCGTCGTTCTTCACTTTAACTTTAACGGCGTACACCATATTCACCCGCTCTTCTTTGGTCTGAATAATTTTCGGCGTAAATTCCGCTTTGGAAGAAATCCAAATGATTTCGCCTTCGAGGGTCTGGTTGCGGTCTTTATCCTGATCAATCTGCACCTGAACCGCCTGACCGATTCGGATATGCGGCAACTGATCGCCGTCCACGTACACACGCAGAAACATCGTTTCCAGATCAGCAATTTTATACAACGGTTTGCCGTAGGCCGTGATTTCATGAGGTTCCGCGAATTTGTTCAGCACGGTTCCTTTTACTGGATTCATAATCACGCTTTTCCGTATCTGATCGTTGACTAGCTCAATTTGCGCGTCGATCGATTTCACCTCGCTGACAATGCCGCTGTTCTGCGCTTCAATAGTCCGTATCTGCTTTTCAATAACATTCACCTGTCCGTTGACGTCATCCACTTGTTTTTGTGTAGCGGCATTTTGTTTAAATAGATTTTCGACGCGCTGTTTTTCGGTCATGGCGATTTTCAGCTGTTCTTTTAATACGTCAATCTGTGAAATCACATTCTGGAATTTCGAGCTGATGGCCTGACGCGTTGCCTTAAGCTGATCACGTTTCAACGACAAAGGCACCGTGTCAATATAACCGACCTGTATTCCGCTTTCAATAACCGTGCCTTCTTCAACATTGAATTCCATCAATTTGCCGTTGCCTTCCGCGGATACAATGATTTCTGTCGCCTCAAAATTGCCGTAGGCATCGGATTTTTTATGATTACCGGAACAGCCGAGTATAAATGCCAATAAAAATATTATCCATAATCCGCATGAACGTCTCATCCTTCGAGTAGGCTCAGGATGGAGCTTACTTACATTTTTTCCGTTTATCATAATCATTCTCCTATGGTTGTCCGGTAATTGACTTTCGCCTGAATCATCTGGATTTTGTGAATTTCCATGGCGAGAACCGCCTGATGTTCGGCGTTTAACTCGGTTAAATATTCCGTGGACGTAATCACGCCGTTATCGAGCTGACTGGAAACCTGCTGCGTAATTTTTTTACGCAGGGCAATGATTTCCTGATCCATTTTAATCAGTTCTTCCAGCTTCTCGATTTCGCTTGCCAACCCGTAAACCGCGATATTCAGATTCTGCGTAAAATATTTTTCTTGCGTATCGACTAATTTTTCCTGAAGCCGGAGAATGTCTTTCTCGCGGTTATTCGTATTCCAGTTCCAGAAATTCCATGAGGCTATTATACCGATCATATAATATTCCCGAAACGCATCATTAAAATAATTCAGCCCGGGTTTGGCGTATGATACTTGTGCAAATCCGGAAATCCTCGGAAGATATTTCGTGTTGTTCAAACTCATCGTCCTGTTAAGGCGGTTCCGGGACAACTCAAAAGCCCCGTATTCCGGGCGTTTGCGGACTATACTTTCTTTGATTCGCGTGTCCACAACCGGCACGGCCAATCGTGTCGATGCATCCGGCGTACGGTTTATGAGTTCCCCGAGCGTCTGCAGCGCTGATTTCATCTGAACCCTGATTTCCGTCAGGTTTTGGCGGATTCGAATCAGCTCGGCTTCAAGGATGTCACGGCTTGAAGGCAATGCGGTTCCGTTTAAAACTTTGGTTTGCACCGACTTGAATTTTTCCGATACCTCTTCCTCCAGCAGTTTCAGTGATTTTTCTTTCTCCTGCAGAATAAGAACCGAAAAATACGCATTGTTGACGGCCTGACGGACCTTGTATATTTCAACCTGTGCCGATTGCAGCTCATAGTCTTTCTGCGCGTTTTCCAGTGATTTTTGTTTGGATGTCTGCCCGAAATCGTAAATCAGCTGGTTGACAAGCAAGGACGCCTGATAGGATGCTTTGAGCGGTTTTGGAACAGAAAATCCCGGCACAGCAATCGGCAATTCCATCACCTGCGACTGGTAAGTGCCCTGTGCCGAAAGATACAACTCGGGAAAATATCGCGCGTTAAGATTTCGAATTTTCAGTCCGGCGATATCTTCATAAGTTCGGATTTGTTCCTGATACGGATGGGTCCGCAGGGCTTCTTCATAACATTGTTCGAGCGTCAGGCTATCCCCTCCCGGCAGGAGGGCAAATAAAAGAAAACACAACGCGTTCATTTTTTTAACATTCCGTTTAAAATAAAATCAATTAAATACACTTTTCGTTCGTGCAGGAATTTTTTATATTCCTCATCGGATTTATTAAGCGCTGTCTGAATAATCGGTTTAGCGGCAAAGGGAAATACGCAGAGCGCGATCACGCTGACAAAAAACTGCTCCGGATCGCATGGATTGTACCGGCCCGACTCAACGCCTTCCCGGTATTGCTGTATCATTTTTTGCGGTCGCAATAATTGATGTGACGAGAAAAATTCCTTAATCCGTTCGGGATGCGTGGACATTTCGTGCATGACAAATCCGGGCATATAGGGAAACTGAATCAGGAGATCGAAATATTTATTGATGAATTCTTCGATTTTCTGTTCAAGCGGTTTTTCGGTGTTGAATATTTGAATGATCTTCGGAAAAAGTGTTAATACGGCAATCCTGAAAACCGCCTGAAAGAGTTTGTCCTTACTGCGGTAATAGTAATGCAACAACGCCTGATTAATGCCGGCTTCTTTTGCGATATCCGACATCCTTGCGCCATCGAACCCCTTCCGCTGAAATACCGTTTTTGCAGCTTCGAGAATTTGCTCTTCAGGGTTAAGTTCTTGTTTTTCTGTCATATTAACTAATTATATAGTTTTATTTTATTATTTAATTAATTAATTAAACATAAAAATTAATTAATTAAAAGTCAAGAGAAAATTTGAATAGCTTAATTTACCAGGTCAATTCGTCGTTAAGAATTTATAAAATTTCTCAGAAAAAATAATTATCTTACAGGTTTCTAAAAGACATTGTAAATCGGAAGAGCTTTTTTATTCTTCTCGTAAAACAGTCCGGCTGATTATACAGCGCTAAACGTAGTGAATGGAATTCAGGACACCAAATTATTTCAGAAAAAATATTTTTTCACCTATCACCATACTTTGAAATCATTTCCGGATTTTCTGTACGTGATGTCGGATTCAGCTTGCCGGTGTTCAAGACCTGAACACGAGGATGTCTTGAGAAATCCCGCTTTTTTTTGAAATTGGAATTCACAAAAAGTTAAATAACAACAAGGTAAAAGATTCTTATGGTATTTCTTAATCCCGTGCTTGATTTACATTTTCAATAAAAATGCCTGTAAAAAACAATGACATGGTTGTGATGAGTTTACATTATTGGCTGCTTTGTGCGAGGCGAAACCAGAAGAAACGACAGACATCATTTCACCGCGGTCATCGTATCAGGGTTTGTGAGTCCGTGGAGTCAATACCTCACTTTATTTTTATATCTAAGCGCACGTTATCTAACCGGCTTGCAGGATTTTGTATTCCATTTGTTAAACGCGGCACTTCGCGATAAACATATTCCTTCACTTCGCGCATCATTAACTTTTTATCTTTATTGACATCGGCACTCATTGTAGCAATTCCTTGAAGCACGGCATAGGTGAACACACCGTTTTTCCACTGACCACTTTCCAAAGCGCACTCTTGCGCACCCGCCGCGCTAATTACCATTGCCCCTGCACTTCGTCTGACTTCAGGAAAAAATTGCTCCAGTAATTGACGAATCTGCACTTGTGAAAAGTCTTCCGATGTTGTTTGAATTCGCTTAAACCCACGCGTTTTTATTCCCGATATACTCGTTGTTGTAGTTGTTGTTTGTGTAGATTGAGTAATACCGGAAACAGTAATGTTTTCTCCACTGTTACACGCATCAATCATAAAAATCTTACGGCGTGCAGGAATGCCATCAAGCAATTGTTCAAACAACGAATAGGGTATTCCCCGCGTTGAAGGATTGGTGAAATCCATATCGTAACCTGCAATGTAATATGTAAGCGATGTATCAAGAATGCCGTGACTTGCAATGGTAAGTATTACAACATCGTGTACAGAAGTAGATTGCAATCGTTGTTGTAATTTTAAAATATTTTCACGAGTAACTTGCTCGTTTGTAAGAAGAATTTTTTCGCTTACATAGTCTTTTAGAGAAATTTGTTGTGATAAGTCTTTAGCATCTTTTACAGCGTATGTTAAGTTGTAACTTGTATCTTTAAAAGTAGAAACGCCAATATGAATGCCAAGAAATACCGGTTGTTTGGGTTTTGTTGTTGAGCGGAGAACAAATTCTGTGCGTCGTGATTCATTCCCCTGCCTATCTCTGCTGCTGACTTCAATTCTATTTTCACCAAACAAGAGTGGAACGGTAATCGTCATCGTGTTATTGCTCTGTGGTTTAAATGGAATTCCTTGTTTGCCGAAGATAGGAACACCATCCGCAAAGACATTGATAAACGCCGGAGGGAATGAAGGATTTGCCGAAGCAACTGTAATTTCAGCAATATCTCCATTCTGCGTTGATTTTACAGTATGTTGTTGTACAATAACATCGGCAACGGTGTTCAGTGTAAACTTTGTTGATGCCGCGAGTTGATTTTGCCGAATTGTTACAATTTTTTGCAACAATGATAAAAATGATTGTTGAGCGAAAGGCAATTCCTTGTACACCAGATCAGGACGGTTTAATGAGACGTCGAACTGTTCTATTCCATACGTTGTATATCCTTCAACAAAATAATAGTTGCGAAGCAATTCAGGATTTCCGCAATAGTAACCATCGCTACGAAAAAGGAGAAATTGATCGACATCTTTATTTACAATAAAACGATAAAGAAATTGTTTATCCAGATCATAAAATTTTAATTGATCGTCTCTGCCAAACCACAACACAAACGGACCGCGAAATTGTATGCTTTGATTGTTTAACGTGCTGTATGCTCGTGAAAGAAAATCGCTGGTGAAAAGATTTTTTGCATTCCCTACAGTTTCTCCGGCATACCCGCCACTAATAGAGCCAAATGTTGTAGAAAAGTAATAATCATTCCCGTGCCAATAATACGGAAGAGCTATTATTCCATTTACTCTGTCGTTAAAAGCCAGACCAAGTTTGGAATTATTTTCGTAGAAATACGGCTTTAGCTGGTAGGAATTGGTACTCTTTACCACAGAATCCTTTTTTGTTTGCAGATCGGCTATAAGATATGAATTGGGTGGTTGATAAATTCCGATTTCCGGCATCGCTTTACCATCGGGAAAAGTATAAGCAATTTGATTCCTATCTGCTGAGATAGCAACATTGTTCAGTTTTTTACCCTCCGGTGCCGTATAGAGCATTTGGAGTTGAAAAGTTTTCGGATGAAGTTTGTAGAGATTTTTGTCATCGTAACAATACAGTAATGAATCTGCTTCAAGAAGGATCCCCGCAACTTGTTTTACGATTTTCATTGATGTAAGATTAATAACATATACAATTTGTTTATCGCTTGAAGCAGAAACGGCCACCAAAGGCTCGGCAGAAGATAAAGATTCAAATCGATAGTATGGAAATTTAGGTAAGAAGGATTCTGATTGCCAGGGATCTTTTGGCAACGTCAGTCTTCCTTCAATTTTTCCTGTCGTGTTATGTATCGTTACAATTTCAGTAGAATAGGGTTTGCCGCCATCCACCTGACTGAAGTTTGTTTTGTATTGAAGTACAGCAATGGAATACTTCTCGTTCACAATCCGAACCTGCAATATTCGACAAAAGATGGGTTCAAAATTTTTTTTAAAGGATGCAACATAGTTTTGGGGAAATATTGTTGCCAGCAGGCGCATTTTCTTCAAGTCAAAAATTCCAATGTTACCACTAGCCGATTTTGCAACTATTGCAATACCATATCGTTCAGAAATATCTGCTTTCGACTCTTCAAACACAAAACGCACATTATTCACGGCAATGCCGGGCCTATCAAAGTAGTTATACACCTGAAAATAATCTTCATCTGCCATTAAGTGTTGAAGATCATCGCCAGCAGTAAGAAAGTGGGTCTGATTGGTCTCCCAATTCCACCATGCGATGTAATTTGGGGCTACTTTGTAAACTAACACCGGAAGAGAGGGACTGAATACCATCAACGCGGTTTGATAGGATACAAACGGAATATCGAGCAAGATTTGCCGTTCGTAATCATAGAGCATTTGTTTTCCCGATTCCGAACTCTGTACCATTACAGCACGTTTACAGGGAGAAAAAGACTTTGCATAAAATTTATCGGGTAATTGTACATTTTTAGGGTGAAGTAACGGCGTTGGAATTGTATTTTTATATGCATCCAAGATAGTTTTAACATTGGCAGGAAGCGCAACAACGTTTAGCGTTTTAATATTAATGGCTTTGCTGCTTACGCCTCCTCCCGGTACCTGTAAATACAAAAGATTATTCTGATAGTCCGGAATAAAACCGCGCACATCATACATATTACCCAGTCCTTGTGTTGAGCGTGAAAGCAAAAGGCGTCCGCTTTCGGCATCCCACACATATAACCACGCATTAGGTTCGTTTGCAGAAAGCGACGCTAAACCAACAAGGAGTTTGCCATCAGCAGTAAAGGAAAGTTTAATATCGTACAATTTAACCACCGTAGGACTTTGATCTATGTGGAATTGCTGCTGAGCGTAAAGATGAATGAAGAATGAATACAAAATAATAATGGAGAAAAATTTTATTTTCATAGCATTCACCATACTTTAAAATCATTTTCTAAATTTTCCGTTCGTGAAGTAGGATTTTGTTTTCCGTTGGTCAGTTCCTGTACGCGTTTAACAACATAATCGCGCAATTCAGAAATAGTTACACTATTGTCTTTGTTCACATCTATTTTATTGTTTTTAAAGCCTTCAAGAATTGCGTATGTAAATACGCCGTTTTTCCATTGTTCTCCCTCAAAAGCGTATTCTTTTCCGCTGGCTGAAGAAATGACGACAGAACCGTTATTTCTTCGTAAATCGGCAAATAACTCTTTCATTAATTCAAAGCTGTTTGCTAATCCTATGCCTTCATATTTCGATTTCACAGCCTTAAATCCGCGTGAAGTTATTTCTTTCGGTAAAGGTATATTTTCAGCAAAAAGAATATTTTCTTCTTTGTCAACTTCACCTGAATGGCACGCATCAATTAATACACTTTTATTTCGGGCAGGAATGGAATCCAGAAGATTTTCCAATTCATCAAATCGCAAACCGCCATTTCGCGGGTTAGAAAAGTCCATATCGTGCATTGCAATGTAGTAGTCAAGATCATCATCTAGTACGCCGTGTGAAGCTATAAACAATATCACCCGATCATCTACACCGGTCTTTTCAAGTTCATAGCGCAGTTGCAGAATATTTGAACGTGTTGCCTGCTCGTTGGTCAGGAGATGTACTTTAACAGAATTAACATCGGAAACTTTACGAAATATTTCTACTAAGTCGCGCGCATCTTTATCTGCATATGTAAGATTGTAATTTGATTGAACAAATTTGGATACACCAATAGCAATAATATGCCATGTTGGTTTCATCACTGTTTGGGGTGTATAAATTACTTCAATTTGTTCCGCCAACGATTCTACACCTTTTTCGTTCAGTACAGAAATTTTTATTATGTTTTTACCCGATGAAAGTGGAATAGTTTCTGTAAATTGGAGAGAACGACTTGCTTGTTTACTCAAAGATTTTCCCTTTAAGCCAAATAAAGGGACACCATTTACTTGTATAAATAATCGATCCAGTTTGTATAAATTATCATTTGCTGTAAAAGAAATGGTATGGGTTGAAGTTGAAGTTTCAACAAAGGTTTCTGTATTGGCCGCAAGGATAATTTGGGGAACATTGAAGGAGCGTTCTTTTTCAAAATTATTCGGATTAAAACCCATTTTATGCAAACGCTTTTCCCACGCTTTACGATAGGCAAATATTAATTCTTTCGGCGCTTTGCCCAGTCGTTCAAGAATAATATCGGGGCGGTTATATTGAAGGTCAAATTGATCAAATGTGTATATTTGTAACCCTTTGACAAAATAAATATTTCTGACTGTTTCTTTTGATGCATAGAAATAACCATCCGGTGTTGCAAAGGCAAATTGTTTGTTATCGGCAAAGTTAATAATTTTTAATATCTCGTCGCCTTCGGTTCTGTTCCAGATACATATTGTACCATCTACGCCTGATGTAAAGAAGAATCTTGGTGGATCGATTCCCTCCCGAATAGCCGTAATTTTTCCAATATGTCCTTGACGTGAAAAAATAAGATTTTGATTGAGCATGTCCAAACAGTTAATTTTACCGTCAGTAGTCGTTAAAAGAATTTGATCATACTGTATCGGTTTATACCAGAGAGCACCGGACACCGTGTGAAAACCAAGTTCTTTACCTTCGTAGGCCGATTGTAGTTGGCCGGTTGTTGCATCGATAGAAATCAATCTTGCATCAGGATCTTGGTATAAAAATTCCAACTCACCCCCTCCAGCTATCAACCTATTATGGGGTGGTACATAAAGAAGACTATGCGTTTTCATTTTTGGCTTTAGTTCCCAAAGTACTCGGTTCGAAGATATATCCCATCTTTTAATTGTACTCGGGTCTGCTGAAAAGCCCATTCCCCTATCAGGCAGATATAGAACTTCCGTAACAGACCTGTCTTGGAAAAAGAGTGGTTTTGTCTTTTTATTTCCGGAAAGAGGGGTAACCATAATGGTATGATCCCATGACGAAGATATTACATAATCACTTTGCGGTGATATGCATAATGAAGTGATGAAATCTTTATGTGGCGTAAATGAATCTATCAGTTGGAGTTTTTTGGTTTGCCACAATTTTACTGATCCATCAGAATAAGCCGCTAGTAATTGATGGGATTGCAGGGGAAGCAAGAACAATTTATCAACTATGCCCTTTCCCTTATTTGCAGCAAGGGTAATTTTTAAGCTTTGCAAATCAATATTTTTGATATATCCCTGATAATCGCCAAAATAGATTGATTGCGTTGTCGAATCGGGTACACAATCACTTATGCCTGTGGTTAACCTTGAAAGATCTAGTTGTTTAGCCACAATCGGGCGGTGAATATCAACAATAAAAATACAATTGTTCTCATGAATTATCATAAGTTGATTTGGGGAAACAAAACGAAGTACAACCACTGCATTATTTCTGAGATTTTCAGGACATTGAATTTTGGTGATAGGTTTGAAGGATTTAGCATCATATATTTCTACATAATCTTTTTCCCAAATTGGATGGTAGGCCACAGCTATAAATGATCCATCAGGGTTTAATGTCAATGCGTTTGTATTTTTATTTGTAAGGTTTTGTACGACCTCTCCGGACAACATGTCCCATATCTGAATGCCTGTACTCCAGCGGAGTCTAGTAAACGTATATTTTCCATCTTTCGAGATGTACACTTCAGGTTTGGTGGTAATGTCTGCTACATGAAATTGCCGAAAACGTTTAAAGACTTGCCCCGTTTCCACATCGTACAATGTCAGTTTACCTACGTTTGCGCTCAGTAACGAATTTTCGTCAGGAGTTAGTACTATAGTTTGTGCGGGCTCTTGAATAGTCCGCAATATTTTTCCGGTGTCGCAATCCCATATATCGATCTGTAATCCGGCGCTGATGAGAATGTTTTTATTTCGTCCCGGGGTAATGGATCTAACCGATCCAAATTTTTCACCTCGACGTGTATCGAAGATTTTTTGAACTTTTCCGGTGGAAGGTTCCCATAATCTAATAAAACCATCGGTACTAGCGGAATAAATGGCTTGACCCTCCGAACTGAAACATATATCTGTGACCCATCTCTGATGTCCTCTAAAAGTACGAATTTCCTTTTGATAGTGAATATTCCAGACTTTAAAAGTACGGTCTCGACTTCCTGTAGCCAGATATTGCTCGTCGGGTGAAACAAGCCATGAATCAATTGCTTCGGAATGCCCAAGGGGTATGACAAGGTCCGGTTTTCCCTTCGGAGAAAGGTCATAGACCAGAAAAGGAATGATTAAAATCATAATGATTTTCACCATATCACAACCTCGTCTTTTTTTTAACGTTTTACGCTTAAAATTATTTCCTACCCTTATTTTACATTTTCAGAAAAAAAATATTGTTGTTACAAATTAAAAAAAGCATGAAATAGTAATCACATTTATTACAGAATGGTTTATCTCGTAAAAAAACTAATTTTTGTTGGCTGGACATCTTTGAAAAAACCATCAAAAATACTAAACGCTTTGTGGAAAGTAATAAATATATCCCCGCGACGTTGGTTGGTAATAAGAGCAACAGGCACCGAATGGCGGAAGGCACGAGAAAACCAAAAAGTTTTATTGACGGAAAGAAAAATAAAAATTTCGTAAATAATTACAATCAAAATGGAAATAAACCCGATGAAATATTAAGTCCTGACCGCAACGCCTTTTGGAAGATTGAACCGGCGAAACAGCGGGTTCAGCAGAGCGAGCAACCGGATGGGTATTACGTTGTTAATAAGCGCGAGAAGCCTGCAGGAATTAAACTAACTTCCAGTCGGATATTCCTGACGGCTCTGGCTATCCTAGAAAAGTACAATCCTTCTATTATAGAACTATCAAGTGATTAAAACCGTTAATATCAATAAATTGTATAAAAAAAAAAAGACACACCAAATTGTCGGTGTGTCTTTTTTTAAAATATGATTAGGCTTTATTTAAACAGCAGGTTTACCACCGTCCAGTACTCGACCTGTTTGCCTTCGAATATACCAACTTCAAAGACCCATTTGCGTACAGCGTTTTTGGCTTCTTCTTCGATCATCTGGTCAAAGTCTTTATTCCCGATGCGCTTAGACACATACATTTCCTTAGCTTTTCCGTCCAGACCTACCAATACACGCAAAGAGACCGTGCCGCGAATCTTGGCCTGACGCGCCATTTCAGGCAAATTGGGATTGACGCTTGATATAACCACGGGTTTTTTATCAAGTTCATTCACCATTTTAGGTGCCGCAAAAGCTGTGGTTGTGGTTTTGGTTTCCTTCTTTTCCAAAGCCGCTTTTCGCAGGCGCTCTTCTTCCGCCCGTTTCTGTTCTTCCTCTTCTTTCTTCTTAATCGCCAGCTGACGCTCCTGTTCAAGACGGATCTGTTCCTGCTGTTTGAGCTGTTCTTCCAGCAGTCGCAGGCGTTCCTTCTCTTTTTCCTGCTCGGCCAATAACCGTTCCTGTTCTTCCTTGGATTTATCTTCGATAACAGCGCCGCTCGTTTGTTTTTCGATCTGTAGTTTCTTGGTCTCTTCGATCTTTTTCTTCAGGGCTTCGATTTCTTCCTGTTTTTTAGTTTTGTCTTCCTTAGTCTCCTTCATGATGTAGGAGCTTAAGTTCTGATATTCCAGATAAGATATTTTGCCTGAAGCATACACCGGCGTATAGACGACCAGTCCGAATTTTGAGTTTTCGTCGTCATCATGAATAGTTCGGTCCGCGTTGGTGTTATCGCCCCAATCGTTCCGCTGGGCATAGATTACGTTTTTAGTGTGGTTATAAAGATTGTACTCGAGATTGGCAAAAATGGCATTTTTACCGCTGTTCTCGCCAAGTTTGACGTCGCCGATGATCGGTTTGGATACGTCCTGCGCAAGAATGCCGTAGCGATTGCCGGTGATTTCATTTCCCGAAATGCTGGGTGACGAATTGATCTTACAGTTGATGCCGGCATAACCGTTGTTAAGAATCTGATTGTTATTGATTTTGGGATTGGAAACCACGTCGCATAGAATGCCGTTCCAGAAATTGCCTTCGATACGGTTGCGGAAAATTCTCGGCGAAGCGTTGACGCAGGTAATGCCGTCATAGGCAAACTCAACCACGCAGTAGGACATAATGCTCCGGTCGTTGTTGCCTTTCATGATGATAATGCCGTACCAGTCGCCCGCCTGTGGCTGCAATTTTGAAGACCCTTGTTCGCTTGGCAGGGTAAAGTTGCCTGAGGTAAAACGGATTTCGTATTTATCTTTGCCTTCCGCTTTCAGTACACCCTCAATAATGAGTTCGCTTTTGGTTACATCATAACCTCCGGACTCGTCGTCCCGGTTCGCCGCAAACTTGATCAGCGCGTTGGGTTTAATGGTCAGCACGACGCCTTCCGGTACCGTTACATCGCCGGTAACTTCCACCACGCCTTCCCATGTTTCATTCGATTTCAGTACGCCGGATTTCTTTATGGCGGCCTGAGTGCTTAACGCCGTAAATAGGACCAGAATCAGTAATGGTATAAATACGCGTAAGGTTTTCATAATAAATTCCTTTTTATTTTGTACAAAATATTATTGACCCGAGATCATATCATTCAATAAACTCTGTTCGCCTCTAAATAAATTTTTCAATATTGGATCCTGCTGGAGATTGACATCCGTAAAAGGAATCGTTTTTTTAGAGACCTTTTTCTTTTTCCGGTAAATTTTTTTATCGGGTTCATTAGCGGCCTGAACAAGTTCAACGCGCGTTATATCGGTTATGCTCTCTGCACCGGAATGGACACCGTTGCTTGGTGTAGCAGGTATCGCCGTAAGCGTTTGATTCAAACGGTCAACAAGATCATCAACAAGCACGTCGGCGCCGGCGGCAAGCGTTTCTAGATTTTTTAATCCGGCGTTGAACAACTGGAGCGTCGGGGCGTCCATTATTAAAGCCCCCTGAGCGATACGCTCCGCGAGGGTTTCAATCGGCTTGGCCAGATCAGCTATTTTCTGCAAACCCAGCATACGCGCAGAACTTCGGAGACTATGGGCGGACTTTTCGATATCCCGCACCGATGCAATATGCCGGCTGTCTTGATAAAGCTGATTCATAGCGGTATTATACAACTTAAAATACGTTACCGCTTCTTCTTTAAAAATGTCCACCATTTCATCTTCGATACCGACAATTTCAAAATATTGTTTTCCGGTTTTTCGGACTAATTCTTCGGGTACAATTTCCTGGGTTCTTGGATCTGTTTCTCCGGAAGCCTTAGTTTCGTCACCGCTCTTAACAGCATCCGTATCGGGTAAATCCGGATTATCGCCCATTAAATATTTCGTGAAAAGGCCCGGAATGCTGAATTGTTTTTCCATGGCGCGCAATGTCAGGGCGATGGCCGTGATATCTGCTGGTTCACTCTTGTACAGACTTTTTAACGTTTTGATAATATCCTCAAACAACCGTAGTAACTTTTCATCAAATTCGATTTCATTCTCAAAATAGCGTTCGGTAATCAGTTCCAGACAGGCAGCCATGCCACTGATTCTCTCAAAGCCCAGCATCCGTGCGGAGCTTTTAATGCTGTGGCTGACCCTTTCAATATCTTTCAGAGCCGCATCGTCCTTGAGGTTTGTTTGCAGTCGCTTCAGCGCTTTATCCAGCAGGCGGAAATAACTTTCGGATTCCTGATTAAAGATATCCAAAATTTCAGCGTCCACATCGGTAAATTTCCTTTCCTGAAGCCGGATGCGTTGAATTTTGCTGGGCAGTTGTTCCACTTCCTGCAAAAGGTCTTTGGTTTGAACCTTACTCACCGCTTCCGTAACCGCATTCTGCGGAGTAACGACAGGCTTCTTTGTAATTTTTCTTCGTTTAATCTTGCGGACTTCAGGGATATCTTCCGGCTCGATGTTCAGCCGCTCCATGAACGTCATGACTTTTAGTTTTGCCAGATCTTTAGATGTTTCGGGATCCGTCATGATTTCAAGAAGGTTGTCTTCGGAAAATTCAACGGTTTTCTTTTCAGCGGGTATTTTCGAAGGTTCGATCCCGCGGCTTGTTGTCTGTTTTTCAGTTTGAAATTCCTCGAATGTTTCTTTTTGTGGTAATATTTCGTCCGGCTTTCTGGAAAGCGGCGTTTCCTTTTTCCGTGTTTCAACAGTTTCAGCTACAGTCTGAACGGCTGTAGGAATAGGAACGATTTTTCCGTCAAGATATTGAGAAAGCAGGGCCTGTATCTGATCTATCCATAAATTATCGTCTCGGCGCAGAACAGAAACTTCACTCCGGGTACTGATCGATACGTCTAAGGATTCATCGCCTTTCTGAATGATGGTTTCAGGTTCCTGACTCTGCTCGCCGGTCGCTATCTCGGGTTTTACGGTTATGGCTTCTTTGGTGCTATAACGGTTGATATAATCATCCCATGCCGCACGATCGATCGTTTCTTTATTAAATAGTCGCCGGAGTATAACCGATGATTCTTCCAGTAAACCGGTCATGGCGGCCGTTACAGGCGCATCCTGGTCAAGTACCTTGAAGAGGATATTTTCAATCATGGTACCAATCTGAATCAACGTCGGAATCTTAAGTATACGGGCGGTGGTAATCAGTGTGTGGTTAGCGCGCTGGATTTCTTTCCAAGCCGCGCGGTCTCCGGTATTTGTGTGCAAGGATTCTACAGCCTTCTGAAGCCCCGACAGCGTGGACACGCTTTCTTCAAAAAAAATCTGACGGGTTTCCTCGTCGAGATGATCAAGATAAAGACGCACTGCAGTGGCAGACCCGGCAGGCTGTGATACTGCCGCTGAAACGCGCGTTGTTTCTGCGGTTTTGGATGGCTCGTAACCAGCTGTCGTTTCCAACAAGCCGATATCCCGGTCTAGCATTTTCATCAGTTCTTCGGTATCCCGCGCGTTAGCTTCATGCGCCCACTGCCTAATGCCCCGGACAAGCGTTTCTACGGCTGCGAGCATGGCTTCGCTGAAACCTTTACCGGGACCTGAAAGATTATCGGCAATATCGTTTAATATCTTTTCTGCATGACGGAAGCGATCGTATACGGCCATTTCTTCGCTCATCCGTGCGTGTTTTTTCATATTGCCGAAGATATCCGCCAGTTCTACGATATAGGCCGAACGGGTCGGATTCCGCTTAATCTGTTCGAGCGCTTTAATCATATCCGGATCTTCCCCCTGAAGCTCTTGCTGAAAAATCCGAATGCTATCTCCCGAAGTCTTTTCTGTAATTTTATCGGCTTCGGTTTTTTTATCCGGTATGTCTTCAGACGGTTCCGCTTTCTTAGAGGATATTTTCCTGGAGCGGTTGGAGAAGAATCCGATCACATCGCCAACCCGACTGAATGATTTCTCTGAAGATTCTTTAGCGGGTTCCTCGGCGGCAGTGTTTGCCGGTTCGCTGGTTTCGGTTTTTGTCTTTTCGGACGGCTTGTCCTTTACCGGCAATTTCGCTTGGGTATCTTTGAACTGCAACTGGATACCAAGCGTTTTGGCTTCTTCAACCAGGCGTTCTTTGGTTTCGGGCGACTCGTAAATTTTAATAAAAATCTGAATCACTTTTTCAGAATCTATTTCGATGGAAGCCATAACCTGGCTTTTGCGAAATTGCGGATCAGACTGTTTGGCGAGAAGCCCCTGAAGAAAATTATAGAGCGGCTGAAGCACACTGATTGCCGCCAGTGAATTTAAGCGCGTTAGCGGGTCGGCGCCGTGATGGAGATAGGATAGAATTTTTTTCAGCGCACTGAACTCGGCGGGTGAAAACCGGTGTTCGCCCATGCTTTTAACATGAACCAGCAGTTCACTCAGATAAAAAATAAGAAATTTTGATGTTTTCGGATCGTCGTTCATGCGCCTCGGTAATATATGCTAAGAAAAAAATGCCCTTAATTCTTGGGTTAAGGGCATATAAGCGGTTGATGCATCATACGGTTATTTCATGAATTCCTTAACCTTGGAGATAAGGTCTTCGTCATGAAACGGTTTGGTCAGAAAACCGTTGGCGCCGTTGCTCAGGGCGGCATCTTTGTCCTGGGGCGAGTCCTTGCCGCTCAGCATAATAATCGGAATATTCTGATAAGCACCGCCCAGAGCCTTGATGGATTTCATGACATCGAGGCCGCTCATATCCGGCAGCATGATATCCAGCAGAATGAGTCCGGGTTTGGATTCTTTAAGCAACCGCAAAGCGTCTTCGCCTTTCATGGCCGCCACAATGTGGTAGGGCTCGTTTTCAAGCGCTATCTCAACCATTTTTTGAATAACGACGCTGTCATCAATCACCAAAAGGGATTGCTTGCCGGATGCCGTGACGGCTGGGGTGGTTTTATCGACAGGCGGTACGGTTTTGGGCGTTTCCTCAACAGGTTTAGAAACGTCAAGTGAGAAGGATTCCTCCTCTTTCACTTTTTTGGTTGTCACCGGTTCCAGCTTCTCTTCCTTCGGCGCCGTAACAACCGGTTCGGGTTTCTTAGCCGGCATTTCTTTAACCGATTCCGCTTTCTTGACAGGTTCGTCACTTACCGGCTCGGCTTTAATTAGGGACGGCTCTTCAATAAGCGGTTCCGTTACCGGTTTTTTCAATTCAGCGGTATCGTCGCTTTTTGTTTTTTTAACCGCCGGCTTTTTATCCGTTTTCTTAGGACTTTTTTCTTTTTTCCTGCTGTCATCGGTACCATCGCCACCGGAAAGCAATTCTATCAAATCTTTCTGCATCAGCTCGTTCAGTACATTTTCAACAAATTGCTCGTCGCGCTCAACTTTTGTGGCGATCTCGTTAACGGTCCGTTCCCCGTTCACCGAAAACAGAATGCGCCATTCAATCTTTTTCAGAAGTATGGAATCCACTTTTTCTCGAAGGTCTTTGGCTCGGGTATACACTGCATCCACGGTCGCACCTCTTTATTTCTGATTGCCGGAAACGGCAAGGCCGCTTCGGGTCTGAGTAAAGTAATTAAGGACTTCTTTTAAATCTAATACAATTATATCATTATGTCAATATTTATTTTAGCCGGAACTGAAGCGTTTGACGCGGTTTTCAAAAAATCGAATCAATTTTTCCACATAATCCGATGGAGTAGAAATATCCACCAAATCGACTTTGCTTTCAATAAAAATCCGGTTTTGTTCATCCAGTTGGCGGTTCAATTGTTCCTGCACCTTTTTTCGGAAATCCGAAGACGAGGTGTCGACAAGAATTTGTTCCCCTGTCTCCTGATCTTCAAGGCGAATCAGACCAACAGGCGGAAGTTCCCGTTCATGCGGGTCATAAATCCGTACGGCGATGACGTCCTGCTTACGGGCAAGCGCTTTAAGAGGTTTTCCATAACCGCTGTCCATAAAATCGCTCAGGACGAATACAATACTCCGTCGTTTCAGCACATGAAACGCATATTCGAGAGCCGGCGCGATCCGGGTGGTGCGCCGATCGGGTTCAAAAGCGACCAGTTCACGGATGAGCCGCAGGACATGGGCTCGCCCTTTTTTAGGCGCAATGAACTTTTCCACGCGGTCGGTAAAAAACAGAATGCCGACTTTATCGTTATTCTTAATCGCGCTGAATGCGATAAGGGCTGCTATTTCAATCATGAGCGAGCGTTTGCTTTTGACCCGAGAACCGAATTCCCCCGAACCGCTGGCATCAAACAGAATCAGCAGGTTCTGCTCGCGTTCTTCCTCAAAGACCTTCACGTACGGCCGGTCCACCCGCGCCGAAACGTTCCAATCGATAAAGCGGACTTCGTCCCCAAACTGGTATTCCCGAACTTCCGCGAACGACATGCCGCGACCCTTAAATACGCTGTGGTATTCCCCGCTAAAAATGTTGTTCACGAGTCCGCGCGTCTTGAGGTCGATCATCCGGACTGTTTTGAGTATTTCTTTGGTTTCCATGCTATTAGGGTTTTCGGATGATGGTTTTCAGTTCAATCAGGTCCTCGATGATGAAATCGGCATCGGCAATGTCGGCGCGGTCGCGAAAT
The DNA here is from genome assembly GCA_964609675.1 of uncultured Bacteroidota bacterium. GTDB lineage: Bacteria > CLD3 > CLD3 > SB21 > JBBIRG01 > CAZSRX01. The sequence goes on from CAZSRX010000006.1 coordinate 95,540, forward strand.
CCGTACGTGACGCCGCAGGTGCGCACGCCGGCCGCTTTACCCGATTGAACGTCCTGCGCGCTGTCGCCGATCATAATCGCCTGAGTACTCGGAACATGAAGGCGCTGCAGAATATGCCGGATCGGCACCGCGCTCGGCTTTTTCTCCGGCAGCGTATCGCCGCCGATGACACAATCAAAATAATCAAGAATATGCAGGCCGGCAAGGATTTTTTTTGTAAACGCTTCCATTTTGTTGCTGACCACCGCTTTTTTAATGCTATTGAAATAATCCAGAATTTCCAAGGCATGCGGATACAGCGATACATGATCCAGGCAATGCGCGTCGTAGTATGGCCGGTAAATCCCTACCGCCTTCTCCAACAACTCCGGCGTAACCGCAGCGCGCTCCTGCAGGCATAATCGCATCAGCGTCGGAATGCCATCGCCGATATAACCGCGTATCGTCTCACGGGATAGCGGATCGAAGTGTAACTGCTTTAGAGTATAATTCACGGCGTCTGATATGTCCCTCAGCGAATTGGTCAGCGTGCCGTCCAGATCGAATACGATGAGTGTGATGTCCGATAACGGCAGAAATACACTCCGGTGCTCGGAAGCCCAATTCATTTTGTAAATCGCCCTTTGATTAAAATATCCGCGCCGGAATTTTCCGACTGCATATCCGCGACTTTGATGCCGGAGAGCAGTCCCTTTATCGGAACCTCGAACGCGGGCAGTCCGTTACCGAAAAACTTCGGCGCCGTGAATATCAGAAAATCATCCGCCAGCCGCTGCGATAAAAACTGCCCGAATATATCCGCCCCGCCTTCAACAAGAACGGAGGCAATCTGATGTTCGGCCAGCAACAGCTTCAGCGCGTGTTTCAGCGGCACCCGTTCCGAATCCGCGAAACGCCACACCGTGACAGATCGCTTTTCAAGTTGGATTATCTTCCTGGCGGAAGCGCGTTTAGCGGTCAGCACGATCGTTTGATGCTTCCATTCGTCATTGAAAACAAGCGACGATAAAGGGCTTCGCAGGCCTCCGTCCACTAGGATCCTGCAGGGCTGACGGCCTTTCACCAATCGTACCGTCAGCGCGGGATTGTCCTGAATAACCGTCCCGGCCCCGATTAACACGGCATCGTACTCCGCGCGCATCCTGTGTACCGTTTGGCGTGAAGTCTCGCAAGTAATCCATTTGGAATGACCGTCCGGCCGGGCGATTTTACCGTCCAGTGTCTGCGCGATTTTGACTGTTACCCACGGCTGGTTATCTTTATGAATCTTAAAAAAAGCCCGGTTCAGCTCACGGCATTCTTTTTCAAGAAAACCCACCTCGACCTGCACACCGTTCTTTTTCAATATGGCAACGCCCTGGCCGGCCACTTTCGGATTGGGATCTAGCGTACCGACAACAACATGAGGGATTTTTTCACGCAGGATGAGTTCCGTGCATGGCGGTGTCTTTCCGTAATGACAGCAGGGCTCGAGATTAACATATAACTTTGCCGATCGCAGATCGGTAAATCCTCGCCTATGGGCATTCTTTACGGCTTCCACTTCGGCGTGCGGCCGTCCGTATCCATGATGATATCCACGGCCGATAACTTCTTCAATTCCTTCATTCATGACCGTTAACACCGCGCCAACCATAGGATTCGTTCTGGTTCGCCCAATAGCTTTTTGAGCCAGACGTAATGTCTGTTTTATATAATATTCATTATTCATAGTTCTTTTAGTGATAACATATCTAACCGTTATAAATTATTCAAGAAAAATAAATTAAAATGACTGCGTTAACATATAAGCCATTAAGAATTTCTATCCTTGTTTATATTATAATTACTTATATCATAAAAGTTTGAATCCGTTTATTTTTATTGGATGACCCATTTTAAATTATTTTTTAAGTTCTTATATTTTAATGATTTATTTCGAATTTTTATTTAAAAAAACTTAACGAGATTAAAATATCTTGACAAATTTCCAATTTTTAAGTATATTGGACTCTCTTAAAATAAGCGAGAGTAGCTCAGTTGGTAGAGTGCAACCTTGCCAAGGTTGATGTCGCGAGTTCGAGTCTCGTCTCTCGCTCAAGTTCTGTAATCCAGATGGGTTCCTTCTTCTTGGTTGCTAATGAGAGAAGACGGAGCGAGTGTTTAGCCGACCGGTACCCATATTGATCATTGGGATACTGGTCTTTTTTTAAAGTCAGGCGACGTAGCCAAGTGGTAAGGCAGAGCTCTGCAAAAGCTCCATCAACAGTTCGAATCTGTTCGTCGCCTCAATCAGGCCTGCCAGGCGGGCGCTCGGATGGCGGAACTGGTAGACGCACAGGACTTAAAATCCTGCGGGCCTAAAAGCCCGTGCCGGTTCGATTCCGGCTCCGAGCACGAAAAAGTTGTTTGAATTTTTTAGGGCACTTAGCTCAGTTGGTTAGAGCGCTACGTTGACATCGTAGAGGTCGGTGGTTCGACTCCACTAGTGCCCACAAAATATAAAAAGCTGATCATCCGGTCAGCTTTCTTATTTTCCCTGAAATGAAACCATTGAAGGCAAATATCTCAACAAATAATACGTACGCTTCGATGGGCAATCTTTACGCAACAACCGACGAAGCAATAACGATACATGAATTCCAGACGGCGTAGCGGTCGGTTCCGCCATAGGCGGACACTCCACTAGTGCCCACAAAATATAAAAAGCTGATCATCCGGTCAGCTTTCTTATTTTCCCTGAAATGAAACCATTGAAGGCAAATATCTCAACAAATAATACGTACGCTTCGATGGGCAATCTTTACGCAACAACCGACGAAGCAATAACGATACATGAATTCCAGACGGCGTAGCGGTCGGTTCCGCCATAGGCGGACACTCCATTAGTGCCCAGGGCAAACAGGTTGACATGGTTGATTCGACCTTTTTTCGTCTGAAACATATCCATCGAAATCTTATGATGCCGTATACGTTGATCCCAATTTATCGTAACAGCGCCCAGCGCTTACCTTCAAAATGAATAAAGAACGTAATTGATCAACTTAGAATTAAGCCTAATGATTGAACGAATTTTACTGGATCCGTTACCTTACCAGCAGCATTTTCATAGAATGTACAAATTTCCTCCTATCAGATATCGCTTCCAGCCGATATAGATACACTCCACTAGATACGGGGTTGCCCCGATAATCTATCCCATTCCACCTTGTACTATGAAAGCCTGCCGATTCGTCTTTATCAATCAAAGTGAAGACCGTCTGACCAAGTGTATTATAGATTGTTAATCGTACCCTCGCTCTTATCGGTAGATAAAACTCAATAACGGTTGAGGGATTAAAAGGATTAGGATAGTTTTGATTTAGAAAAAAACAGCTCGGTTTATCATGAATCTTATCAACAGTCAAGACAGTACCGTAGGATATATTCGATAATACACAACCAATAATTTGGGTAGTTCTTCCTAAGCAGAACAGGTTCGAATCACAATAATCCAAAATCGTAATAGGTCCGAAATCTTCGGAAATTCTTATAATTGAAAAATCAAGGGCCTCCGTATAATAATGCCGTACATTGCTTGAACAACCGAAAATGTTCATCCTGTTGCTATCAATAAAACGAATCGTCATTTCACTACGATAGGGCACAATCCATTGATTATATAATGGTTGTTTTAAATATATTATTTCTTTTTCTTGTTCCAGTTCAGTGTCCCAATATTTTATCGCCTCGCTATCTACATTCAGATATCGTAGCCCGAACAAATCATTTTCTGAAAAAACAAAATAGGTAGCACCATTACTTAAAGTAGTGTCTTTAAGAATCTTGATAGTAAACGTATCTTTGTTGGCAGTACCTCTAACGGTTTCATAAAACCATTTGTTACCAATTTCCATTGGATAATAATGCTGAGCATTTAGGGTTATACTCAAAAAAAAGACGAATGTGAATATTCTAAATAACTGCATATCCCTGATTCAGATATATTTATGGAATGTATTTCATAATACGTACCGATTGGTCTCCTGCACCGATTAATTTAACCATCCGTGAACATGCATTCATTTTTGAATCGCCATAACTCCAGAAGCACCGGAGGTCCGATGATCCGTTGTAAACGGACCGTATAAAATTATGCGAATAGGTAGATTTAAAGACCCCGGTCACGCATCGCTTCTTTTGCCATGTTATACCCTGATCGTAAGAAACCCATTCCTCGACATCACCGCCGTCTTCTTTAGGTTGTACCGGAATGCTGGGTAGATAGGCGCGTACTTCATTAAATCCATTAACAATCAAACAACCAACATCCCACTGATGATCCGTCATCGTAATGAAATGGGACGACCAAACTTGCTGTTTGTATGTCAGGAGAAAATAATACCACACCGAATCTTGACCGGTGCTGATAAGGCTATAGACATTTCCCATCGCATCCAGAGTGATATCATGTATCTGCGATTGATTAACACCCGTATCAAATATTTTTTCTGCAGTAGATTCAGTAATCGGCAGAATATATGGAAGCCCTCTTGAACGGGTCCACATACTTCCGCCATTTGTGCTTTTTGCGTAATAGATATGCTTTCGCTTCATGTCTACAGGGTTATATACCGTCCATATAACATGCACTGGTTTAACTGAAGTATCCTGACCGGCAATCGATATCGGATAAATGAATTTTCCTGGAAAATCCGTCAATACCGTAGGAGACTCCCAACTATTCATACTGTCAGTTGTTATACGGTAGGCCATCTGATTGGAAGGAGATATACGATATAAGTGGAAAAATTGACCTTTTTTCAATTCCCACGTCTGAGGGTAGGAATGATTGGGAATCTGGGCTTTGGTTATGAAAGATGTAATGGAATAGGGTTCGGCGGAACGTTTAACATAACAAACGGAACAATGAGAACCATAGAATACGTAGATATAACCTATTGAATCGATAAATAAAGAAGGATTACAATGCGCATCGCTACTATTAAAATAATCCACTCTTTTCGGAACAGAAAATGATTTTAAAATATGATCATAATAACCAATCATTATTTTATTTTGATTTCCGCCATATACAAAAAAAGTTTTATTCTGGCTTTTAACATGCCATGCCATGGGACGGTGATATTGAGTAAAAGTTGCGGAAGGAGTATGATAGACGCCAGCATTCTCATACCAGTTACCTTCATAGTATTGATACGTAACATTCTGAGAGTGGCTATCTCCTGTCATCGTCTGAACGGTTATCAAATCAAGGTCGATTTCTCCGGAAGTATCCGCCGACGCATCCCCTGATAAAATAATTAAGATATTAGTAAAAAAAAATGTACCTACCAGTAAGAAAAAAAATATATTAAAAAATACAAATTGAACGATTTTCAAGCGAAACATATCTTTAAACATGCTTGATTTATATAACTATAGGCCCTGTCTTTATAGCTTAATGCCTTAAAAGAGACCAATAGAACATGTAGAAATTATAAAAAAAAAATAAGAATCAAAATAATTAAAACATTGCCTTTTATTTATCCAAATCCGATTTCGACATGAAAGTTACTGCGTTGATATCAACTTCTCGGTACAGCGGTCGGTTCCGCCAGGGTCGGCTTTACATCGTTGCTGTTTTAAAATAGTGCAAAGAATAAAAAACTGCCAACGGCCAGTCAAAGTGGCAATGGTATTTGGTGCTCCCACAAAAGGATTTTGAGCCCTAAAGATTAGTCCTGACGTCCCGATTCAACGGCATTCGGACTTGGTAGTCTATTGCCCGGCTTTAATAAAAAAATCGTTCTTACACTTTCTGTAAATAGTATACAGAATATTTTCTTACCTTGCTTTTAATAACCTAATTATTTAACCGCATTAATTGCTTTTTGTATGGCGTCTTCCAGCATTTTAATATCCGGCTGTGGAACCAAACCGTTCGTCATCAGAAGGTCGAGTACTTTTCGTGCATCCATAATGTCATGGAGCGTCTGTTTATATACAAAATCCCTTTCCAACTTGACACGAGCTACACCATTCTTTATGGCTTCCATGGCTACATCGGCCGCTTCGTCAGCGAATACTTCCGTTTCACTCATGGTGGGCATGATGTAATCCGGATGGATGCCTTTTTTTTGCGCCGCATTAGCAAGTGAATAGGCGGCGGCTACAGCCATTTCATCGGTAATTTTGCGGGCGCGAACCATCAAAGCGCCTTTGAGAATGCCGGGAAATCCCATAGAATTATTTACCTGATTAGGGAAATCCCCGCGACCGGTGGCAACAATATACGCGCCGGCTTCTTTTGCGGCAAACGGATAGATTTCAGGCACAGGGTTGGCGCAAACAAATACAATGGCCTTTTTTCCCATCTTCTGAATCCAGGCAGGTTTTACGGTATCGGGTCCGGGTTTGCTGAGCGCAATCAGCACATCGGCGCCATCCATTGCTTTTTCGATATCGGTAATACAGTCGGGATTCGTCTTTGCACAGAGTTCCCATTTTCGGTAAAAGGCCGGATCATTCTTGATATCTTCTCGTTTTTTATGCAGGGAGCTCTTGGTGTCGAACATGATCATCTTATGCGGATCGGCACCGGCCATCAGAATCAGGCGGGCTATGGTGGTGTTGGAAGCGCCGGCGCCGTACATCACGATGCGTATTTTGGATATATCCTTTTCCGCTACCCGCAACGCGTTAATCAGCCCGGCTACCGTCACGCAGCCGGTGCCCTGGGCATCATCGTGCCAGACGGGAATGTTGCATGCTTCGCGAAGCGTATCCAGAACCTTATAACAACTTGGCTGAGAAATATCTTCCAGGTTCACCGCACCGAAGCTTGGCTCCGCCATTTTAACAAAGTCAATGATTTTGTCGGGATCAGAAACACCCTTGGCATCGCGTGAGTTGATACAAAGCGCCACACCGTCCACGCCGCCGAGATATTTCATGAGAAAGACCTTGCCTTCCATCACGCCCAAACCGCCGGGAGGCGTACAGTCGCCGTCGCCGAGAACGCGGGTGGAATCCGATACCACGGCGACCAGATTGCCGCGGTTGGTCAACTCAAAGGACGCATCGTTATTGTCGCGTATCGTTGTGGAAACTATGGAAACGCCGGGCGTATAATAAACATTAAACCAATTGAATCCGTAAACACCGGCCTTGGGCATGGTGGCAATCTTTCCGCCATAGTATTTGTGAGACGTTGCCGCCAATTCTTTCAGAAATATCGTTTTGGCCTTGGCTAACTGATCCTGCGTAAAGTCATCAGGAAACAATTCATTTAAATTTTCCAGCTTTAAATCGGGCTTTTTCATATTAACTCCTGAATAGTATTAAAGCATCAAACCATTTTTTGTTTACTAGATAAACAGAAGTGAGAGGTACCACGGAAATGTACATCAAGTATTTGATTTTAGCAAGACATAATATTTCATTTCATTAAAAATAGCTTCCCAACCCATCCAAAAACGTTTGATGAGAAAACAAAATGTTTTGTTAGATGATTTTTTTCCGTCTGCAATCAATATGAAACGGCGAGAAACCACAAGATACTCATCATGGCAAAGATAATCATGAGGAATGCCAAATGTAACGAAGAAGGTCAACAGCGCCTGTTAACCCCGTGACGTTTCATGCCGCTTTCATTTATTTATCGGAATCTGCGATGGATATTTTTGTTACAGCAGCCGTTTTAAGTTGATCCAAAACAGCTAAGAATACCTTATAAGAACTTGCCGGGCTTGACTTTATGGAATCTATCATTTTATCATTGCGCATTATTTTCAGCTCAACGATATCGCCTAAATGATGAATGCGGCAGATTTCGTTGTTAACCAGACAGTCTCCGGCGTCATTGATGAGGATATTCGTGATAGCGGTTGGCGGCAGGGTCAGATGGATACCTTTATCCGTACTGATAGCGGTAACCACAAGGAAAAAAATGAGAAGTAAAAAGGCTATGTCGGCCATTGGTCCTGATGGCATGACGGATGAAGACGCACGATGGTTTTCAATAAACATGGTACGCTCCCTGGTGGATTCTAAATACTACCGGTATGGTCATAAATACTTTTACAGCGCGGTCGCATTGACGAGCCGGTTTGAATTTACAGAAAATCACTGCCTCTTCGGCCGCTTTTCCGAATCCGACAGTACCCGATTCGCGAGAATTTCCGTTTTTTAAAACATCACAGCTCTCGCTAATAAGAACCTTTACATAGGCCGACCCTTCCATTCCTGCCATGCGCGCCATTTCAGGGTATTTCAGATTTTTCTTCAGAGCCTCCAGGCCGCCCATTAACGAAGGCGGTTCGTCGTAAGGAATAAACGTATCCAATTCCGGGCATGTTGTAATTTCGGGAATCTCTTTTATTTTAGGAATATATGGTATCAGCGTATCCAAGAATCCGGTTGCGTCAATAGTTTCATCACCCAGGAAATTTTCATCAAATGACATTACCGATATGACTGGCTTTGGAGGCGGCGGCTGGCGTTCGGCATGGACCGTTCGAACGATATCAACCAGTTCCGGCTCTATATTCAGCGGTTCAAACATTTTCGGTTCTGCCGACCAGCGAACGGATTTAAAACAAATCACCGAAAGAAATTTTTAACCCAGATTTGTCATTAGAAAATTAGGTTGAAAAACTATAGGGTGAAGAA
>CAZSRX010000007.1:0-52580 GCA_964609675.1 uncultured Bacteroidota bacterium
TTTCGAAACGTCCTGCTCTTTCTATACGACGGTACCATCAAGACACAACCGAACATGATACGAAGCCGCATGACGTAAATCCTGTATTCCCGATACTCCTCTTTGAACACCGCTGCCTTCAACCAACCGCCTCTACCGTCCTTCCAAACAACCGTCGCCGCCATCCTTTCGACCGACCATCCCTTCGCTGTCCTTCCATCCAACCGTCTCCGCCGTCCTTTCGACCGACCGTTCCCTTTGCTGTCATTTCGACCGACCGTTCTCTACGCTGTCATTTCGACCTCCCGAAGGGAGGGAGAAATCCTGTATTCCCCTCCAACGTCGTATCAATCCTGAATCCCCGGATACAGGATTTCTCCGGCTCTGCGTTGATGCAGGTTAGCGGTGCATCGTCATGGATAGCAATCATACACTGCCGTCGAAATGACAGCGGTGTTCCTTTTTTGTCAATTGTCCTTTCGAAACGTTCTGCTCTTTCTATACGACGGTACCATCAAGACACAACCGAACACAAAACGAAGCCGCATGACGTAAATCCTGTATTCCCGCAATCAATCACTGGCAGGCGTTCATCAAAATCAAAACAAATGGACTATCATAGAGCATGGACGGACTTGTTATTATTATTGACTTTGTCAATATTTTTTTTTTAGTTTTTAATCATATATAAAAATCCATGAAATAATCCTGATATATCGGAGACTCCAATGAAACGCCAGCACGAAAAGACCAAGAAACTCCATTCTGTCCGCTATGAAATACGCGGTCCCCTGCAGGACCGGGCTAAACAGCTTGAAGCCGAAGGCCATAAAGTTATTAAGCTGAACATCGGCAATCCGGGGCCGTTCGGATTCCTGACGCCGGACGTGATGCTTCAGGACATGGCCGAGAACCTCAAAAAAGCAGAGGGTTACAGCGATTCCAAGGGCATTATTGAAGCCCGGCACTCGATCATGAAAGACGCCGCCCGCAAAGGCATTCCCGACATCGGTCCGGATGATATCTTCATCGGAAACGGCGTCAGCGAACTGATCATTATGACCCTGCAGGCCCTGCTCAATCCCGGTGACGAAGTGCTCGTGCCCGCGCCGGATTACCCGCTGTGGACTGCCGCCGTGAATTTCTCCGGCGGTAAAGCCGTGCATTATCTGTGCGATGAGGAAAACGAATGGAACCCGGATCTTGCCGACATGGAGCGCAAAATCACTCCGCATACCAAGGCGGTTGTCGTCATCAATCCCAACAATCCTACCGGCGCGGTCTATCATAAGGATATTCTCGAAAAAATCATCGCGATGGCCCGCCAACATGATCTGGTGATATTATCCGATGAAGTCTATGAAAGAATTTTATATTTCGATCTGAAGCATATTCCGACGGCGTCTCTGGCCGATGACGTTCTGTTTGTAACATTTAACGGTCTCTCGAAATCCCATTTGATATGCGGTTTCCGCGTCGGTTGGATGATGATCAGCGGCGACCGCGCCCATGCAAAAGGTTTCTACGAAGGCATGAATTTGCTGGCATCCATGCGCCTCTGCAGCAATGTGCAGGGACAATACGTGATTCCGACCGCTCTGGAAAAGTGTCCGAATATTGACTATCTGATTAAACCCGGAGGCCGTCTGTATGAGCAGACCTTCCTCGCGCATCGCCTGTTAAACGAAATACCCGGCGTCAGCTGCGTAAAACCTAAAGGCGCCTTCTACCTCTTCCCGAAACTGGATCAAAAGAAGTTTAATATCCATGATGACCAGAAATTATTCTACGATCTGCTGAACCAGGAAAAAATTCTTTTCGTCAACGGTACCGGCTTCAACTGGCCTAAACACGACCATTTCCGGGTTGTGGCTCTGCCCAAAGTGGAAGACCTCGAGGCCGCGTTAAAACGCCTGGGGCATTTCCTTTCAACCTATCGTCAGTAGAATTTTGGATAGACCGGATTCTGTTTTTTTTTTATGATTATGACGGGATAACAGAAAGTTTCGGTTAAAAGAAAATTGCGTTCCCATTTCATGAAAATATTTGTAGGATTTGTCCGAAAACGCTGTTAAATTGATTTATGAGGAAGCCTTTTCTGCATTGGTTTTTTGATGCAACTGAAGTTTATGCAAAGCGCTTCCTCTATCGATTTTATTTTGGACAGATGTGCAATCCATTCATTACATAGTAAGATTCAACCGGTCTTTTTTTTAATCAATAGACTTATTTATAAGTTTGGGTACAATGGGCCTTTGGACAAAAAAATATTGGGGTATCACTTTCTGGCTAATACCTATTATCCTGATGCTTAGGGCCATGTTTTGCTACGGCTGATCATTAATGAAATCGGCGTTTTAGTTTTGAGGCCTTTTTGATTACATGGTTGCTTGAGGTTACAGTAAAAAAAGGAACGCTGATTTTTTCTATAACGGCTGATACGGTAACAAACGCATTATTGTTTTAAAAATCAAAATTATTTAAAATCATTATGATTCCGATACGCGATACCATTCCGGCTGTGACATTTCCATATGTAACAATAATGCTTATTCTGATTAATGTTGGCGTTTTTATATTGCAGTTGCTTTTCTTATCCGATGCCGATGATTTATACAACCGCGCCGCGGTGATTCCGGCCAAATATTTCTGGTATGAGCAATATCGTCCGGAGCAATACGGGGCGCGTTTCGCGCCGTTGATTACCTCCATGTTTTTACATGGCGGGTGGATGCATATTTTGGGCAATATGTGGTTTTTATGGATTTTCGGCGATAATGTTGAGGATCGTATGGGCCATTTCAGATACCTTATATTTTATCTTGTATGTGGAATTGGCGCCGGATTATCGCATATTTATCTCTATCCGGATTCGCAGATACCAACCATTGGGGCGAGCGGCGCGATTGCCGGCGTCATGGGAGCGTATTTCATAAGTTTTCCGCAGTCCCGCGTATTGACGCTAATTCCGGCGATCATATTCTTTCCCCTGATTGAGGTTCCCGCGGTATTCTTCCTGGGATTCTGGTTTGTGATACAGTTTCTGCAGGGAACGGTTGCGCTGGCCTCACCCGATGTGAGCGGCGGTGTCGCTTGGTGGGCGCATTTGGGCGGTTTCGTAGCAGGCGCCGTTTTGGTCTTCTTTTTCCGAAAACGGAATACCATTTATCGGAGGCAATGGGGCGAAAATTACATTGATTTTTAATTGAAATGGATTTAATGATATTGTATATTAGTAAAACAAAACATAAATTATAACTGCAGGTAATGCAATGATCCATGCCGTATCATTTATTCTGGATAACCGAATTGTCACCATTGATTTTAATCACAATGCGCCCTATACCCCGACAACAACCGTACTGAATTATCTGCGCTCGCTGCCAGCTCACAAAGGCGTCAAGGAAGGATGCGCTGAGGGGGATTGCGGGGCATGCACGGTGGTTTTGGCCGAACTTGGTCCGGACGGGAAACTGCATTATAAGGCGGTGGATTCATGCCTGATGTTCTTACCTGCCCTTCACGGAAAACAGTTGATCACGGTGGAAAACCTGGCCGATGATAAGGGCGCGTTACATCCTGTGCAGAAAGCCATGGTGGATCTGCATGGCGCGCAATGCGGATTTTGTACGCCGGGCATTATTATGTCCATGTTTGCGCTGTATAAAAATCATATCAACCCTTCCCGTGAAATCGTGGAAGACGCTTTAACCGGAAATCTCTGTCGGTGTACCGGTTACCGCCCGATTGTCAAAGCCGCCCTGTTCGCCTGTTCGGGAAACGGCGCCGATCATTTTACAGCGAACGAATCAAAAATTATCGACTTGATTAAACAGATACCTGCCGAGCCCTTACAAATAAAAACCGAACAGCAGCAATATTACAAACCGATTACGTTATCGCAGGCGCTCTTACTGAAAGCCGAGCATACTGACGCCGTCCTGATAACGGGCTCCTCCGACGCGGCGTTACGTGTAACTAAAAAGCATGAATTACTGCCCGTCATCATTGACCTTTCGGCGGTACCCGAACTGAAAGAAATCGCCGAAAACGATGAATCCATGATAATCGGTGCCGGCTTGCCGCTGAATGATATCATGCCGATTGTAGAGAAACCATTTCCTGCGTTGTATGATATGCTGAAAGTGTACGGTTCCAGGCAAATCCGCAATGTCGCAACCATCGGCGGCAGTCTTGGTACGGCTTCACCCATCGGGGATATTATGCCCCTGCTGATGGCTTACGGCGGAAAAATTATTCTGGAAAGCATTCATGGCAAGCGAAAAGTCAGCGTGGACGCCTATCTTACCGGATACCGAAAAACCGTGCGTACTCCCGAAGAAATTATCACGGCTGTAAAGATCAAAAAAATCCATAACGGCGCCAGGGTAAAATCTTATAAGGTATCTAAAAGAAAAGATCTTGATATTTCCACCGTCAGTGCCGCGTTCCGGATTGAACGGGAAGCCGATAAAAAAGTACGTGAAATTGTTCTGGCTTACGGCGGTATGGCCGAAATGACCAAAAGGGCTGTGAAAACCGAAGCATTCCTCACAGGGAAATTATGGACACGGCCAAACATAGAAGAAGCGATGAAAATTGTCGATTCGGAGTTTACACCGATATCGGATGCCCGGTCCGGTGCTGAATTCCGCCGTATGGCCGCCCGTAATCTTCTGCTGAAATTCTGGAATGAAACGAAATAGTTTAAAGGTTATAAAACCTAAGCTTCGTTAGAACAGATCACAACGTTTAATTCGAGATGAAAACCTGCTTTTCTTAAGAACCGTTAACAGGTAATCGTATAATAAATTCGGAACCTTTTCCCGGTTCGCTGTGTACTTCAATGCTGCCGTTATGGTTTTTTATGATTCCATAACTAATTGACAATCCCAATCCGGTGCCCTTGCCGATATCCCGTGTAGTAAAGAACGGTTCAAACAGGCGGTTCCGGATCTCTTCCGTCATCCCGCATCCGGTATCCCGTATGGAAATGGATATGTGATTGTTCTCGGCGGAAGTGGTAATATGAATTTCACCCGTATCGTCAATAGCTTGAACGGCATTTCTTATGATGTGCATAAACACCTGGTTGAGTTGACCCGGCGAGCATTCAATCTTCGGCAGGTTGCCGTAATTCCTGAATATTCGGATACGGTTTTGTGTTTGGGAAGCAATCAGGGACAGGGTGGCATCCAGATCATCGTTTATCTGGGTCGTTTTTCGCTCATTTTCATCCAGGCGGGAAAACAACCTAAGGTTCACGACGATATTTTTGATGCGTTCCGCGCCGTTTTCATAGCTTATCAACATCTTTTCGATATCACTGCGGATATACTGATATTCCACATCTATCATTATGCGGTCAAACTGTTCAGCAGCTTCATCCTTTAAGAGATTCTTGGCCGCATGGATCAGATGATCCATAACCTCAATGTGCTTTTTCAGGAAAGGCATATTCGCCGAGATAAACGCTATCGGATTATTGATTTCATGGGCAATGCCGGCGGTTAATTGACCCAGAGAGGACATTTTTGCCGACTGAACCAGTTGCATTTGCGTGTTTTTAAGGTTCTCAAGGGCTTGAGCCAGTTCGTTTTTCTGAAGCTCAATCTGGCGGGTTTTTTGGGTAACCAGAATTTCAAGTTCCTTGCGGCGTTTTTCGATACGATTGATTCTGTAGCGATACAGGCCGTACGCGCCCGATGTAAGGAATATAACGCATAATACGTAAAACCAATCGGTTTGAAAAAAACGAGGTTCAAAATTTAAAACGACGGTCGCTCCGGTTTCATTCCACAACCCATCATTGTTACAGGCGATAACCCGGAAAGAATATTTGCCTGGGGGAAGATTCGTATAATAAGCTGTGCGCCGGGTATCGGCTTCCACCAACTGTTTATCAAAGTTCTCAAGCCGGTAACGAAATCGCACCTGTCCGGGATTCAAATAACTTAGCGCCGTATAATGGATCTCTATTTTTTCAGTTCCCGGAGGAAAAATTGCTTGTTGATATGTTTTGAGAGTTTGAGAAGTATATAAACTGTCGTCTGCAATGATATACTCAATCTGTACCGGCGGAACCATCGGATTAATGATGCTCTTTTCCGGATCAATGGTTACCACGCCTTTAACGCCGGGGAAACATAACGTGCCGTCATAGCGTTTCCATCCGGCGGGCTGATTTCTTCCGTTGCATTCGTTGCTGGCCATGCCGTCTGCGGTGGAGTATGCCCGGCTTAAGATCGTTTTTTGTTTTCCTTCGGAAAACCTCGCCAGTTCGTCTTTTTTTATTTTAAAAATACCTTTATTACAACTCATCCAAAGATAACCGGAAGAATCTTCAAGAATACGGTAAATTAAATCATCAAACAAGCCATCAGCAATTCGAAATATGGTCCAATGGTCATTTTTCAGCCGATTAAGACCGCCGCCATCCGTGCCCACCCATAATACACCTTCGGAGTCTTCGTAGGTTGTCAAAACGATATCGCTGGATAACCCGTTAGCGGTGTTGTAGTATGTCCATTTATCATTTCGCCATCGGATGAGACCGCCGCCTGTTCCTATCCAAACCGCACCGTCACGGCCTTCTTCTATCGTATAAACGGTTTTGTGCGGTAACCGGTCTTTTACAGTATAATGGCTCCATTTGCCCTGATGGTATATATTTAAACCGTCCACTGTACCAACCCAGATGCGGTTCTGGCGGTCGCCAATAATCGCACGGACGTTATCATGGGATAGACCTGTTTTGGAGTTATAATATTTTAATCGGCCATCTTTATAGACCGTTATCCCGCCACCGTCCGTACCAATCCAGTAAGCGCCGTCAGGGTCTTCATAAACCGACCACACCATGTTGTGGGACAGGCCGTTTTTGGTGTTTAGAATGGTACAGTGATTACCGTCCAGGATATTCAATCCGCCGCCGCTTGTACCCACCAGCAGGCGTTTCTTCCGGTCTTCATAAATGCAGCGGATCATGTCATACGATAAACCATCGTAAGTGGTAATGTTGATAAATTTTTCATCTTTAAGCCTGTAAAGTCCGCCGCCGTCGGTGCCGATCCAAAGACTGCCTTCACGGTCTTCTAAAATAGATTTTAAATGATTGACCGTGAGCCCTTCCTGAATCGTTCGTCGTGAAAATCGGCCGTCAGCGGTATAACGCGTCAGACCTATACGCGTGCTGATCCATATATTCCCGTTACGGTCCTGTGTAATATAATTTATCATATCGCCAGACAAACCGTCCCGGGATGTAAAGTTGGTAAACCGGCCCTGATGATAAACGCTCAATCCTTTAGTTTTCGTGCCTATCCATACCCGTCCGATGTTATCTTCATATATTGCGGAGATGGAATTATCGGCTAAACCGTTAGCGATCGTGTAGGTGATAAATTTACCGTTATCGTAAACATTCAAACCGTTGGCGGTACCTATCCAAACGCGGCCGGAGCGGTCCGGATAACAGTAATAAACCGTTGAATGCGCCAGCCCCTGCTCCGTCGTGAAAACCGTGAAATGCCCGTCGCTTAACCGATTTAAACCACCGCCGTTGGTGCCAATCCATAAATTACCGGTGTTATCTTCGGCAAGTGACGATATGAAATCGCTGGATAATCCATCCTTAATGGTATACGTTTTCCATTGATCGTTTTTGTACGCAATCAATCCTCCGCCGTTGGTGCCAATCCATAAAGTCCGGTTACGATCTTCAAGAATTGTTACAATATAATTATGTCGGATGGCCGGCGTATTACGTTTATCAAATACCGTAAATCGTATACCGTCAAACCGTACCAAGCCTTCTTGTGTACCCAGCCAGATATAACCGTCTGAATCCTGCAGGATAGAATACACCGAATTCTGCGGCAATCCGTCATCGGCTGTCCAGATATTCAGCATATATTGGGTCATTGTTTTATTCGGATCCAGAGGTAGGGAAGGACGCGCGTTGAGCAAACTCCATAAAACAATATAAAGGGTATATGATATAATTTTGTTTATCATCGCTGTTTATTACATATCAATAAATTTTTGATATCGTAACAATTTAAAAGAATTCTCATCAATAGCAACAATTCCGGAGTGGTTTATGCATATTGGACATCAAAAATAAAGAGGGTTCATCCAGTCCGAATGATGAATAAGAACAATGAGTACATCAGTAATCAAACGTCGATACGGAGAGAGATTATATTTTATTAGCTCTTTATGCGGATTATGCAAGTAGCTTTTTATTGTAAAAAAGTACGCGTCCTGAGTTTAATCAGGACGCGTGAGCGGACAGACCGTAAGCCGAATTCTGTTTTCCGGAAAACCGAAAGATAATCATTCATCTTCCCGACGCTGCCGGGACTCCGTCCTGGCGGAGAATACCATGATCCGCCGCCGGCTGAAGTGCGATCTACCCGAAGATGCCCTTGCGGATTGAGCAGGCGACCCTTTCCCGGTACAGAAAGACTGCACCGGGACACCTTCCTATTTGATCTTGCTCCCGGCGGGGTTTGGCATTCCGGTTAATTGCTTCACCGGAACGTGCGCTCTTACCGCACGATTGCACCCTTATCCCAACTTTTCCGCAAGCGGAATTATCAGGACGGTATATTTTCTGTTCCACTTTCCGTTGCAACGCCTTTCGACGTTACACCCGCCATTGATGCGATATTTCGAATCTCTGACGGCGCCGTGCCTTATGGAGTTCGGACTTTCCTTTCCGATTAAATTTTTACGGATTTAACCGGAACGATTATCCCGTCTGCCCGCAATTACAGTATACGATTTCGCTGGTTAATAAGCAAACATCTGAAATAAAAAATATCATCTGCCTATTTTGTTTTAGTGAAATTTTAACTATTATATTTGGTTATAATTGTAAGTCAGAAGAGGTTAACGAATAAATAATAAAATAAATCATATAAAACAGGAGCAAGTAAATGAAACTGGGTTTCATCGGTCTGGGTAAAATGGGTGCCAATATGGTGCAGCGGCTGATACAGGGCGGTCACGAGGTCGTGGTGTATGACCGCAATAAGGAATCCGTGCAGAGGGTGGCGTCGGCGGGTGCGATAGGGGCAATATCTATGAATGATCTTGTTGCCAAGTTACCTGACCGAAAGATAATCTGGCTGATGGTGCCGTCGGGAGAGCCTGTAGATGAAAATATTAATACGCTAAAAAACCTGCTGAACAAGGATGATATTATCATTGACGGCGGTAATTCCAACTGGAAAGATACGCAGAACCGTGCAAAAGATCTCGCCAGAAAAAATATCCGTTTTCTTGATTGCGGCACCAGCGGCGGCGTCTGGGGGCTGACCAACGGTTACAGTCTGATGTCCGGCGGTGACAGGGAAGCTTCCGATTATGTCTATCCGATATTCAAGACCCTGGCGCCGGAGGGCGGTTATACATACTGTGGTGCGAGCGGCGCCGGCCATTTCGTTAAAATGATTCATAACGGCATTGAATACGGTATGATGCAGGCGTTTGCGGAAGGGCTGGAAATTCTTAAGAAATCGCCCTTTGAGCTTGATTTGAAAGCAATAACGAGCGGATGGCAGTACGGAAGCGTAGTCCGGTCATGGTTGTTGGAACTTATCGTACGCGCCCTTGAGGATGATCCGGGCCTGGATAAAATCAAGGATTATGTATCCGATAGCGGCGAAGGCCGGTGGACCGTACAGGCCGCCATAGAACTTGACGTACCGGCGCATGTAATCACCGCTTCGCTGTTCAACCGTTTCCGGTCCCGACAGGAAGAATCCTTCGCGATGAAAGTCCTTGCGGCCCTTCGAAACCAATTCGGCGGTCATGCCGTCGTGACTAAATAGATACTGATAATGAAGTCAAACATCAAACCCAATAATTGCGTTTTAGTTATTTTTGGCGCTTCAGGAGACTTATCCCAGCGCAAGCTGATTCCAGCCCTGTTTGAGTTATTTAAACAAAAACTCCTGCCGGAAGGACTGGCGGTGCTTGGCACGGGCCGCACCATGATGAGTCATGACGAATTTCGCTCCAAAATGGCTTTGCGCTTACATTCCGGTGAAACGGCAACCGCCGCTCCGGCAGAGCACATCGACAATTTCGTCAAGCGTTTATACTATTTAAGAATGGATTCTCTATCAGAAGACCATTATCCGATATTTAAAAAGCAATTAAATGATTTAAACGTAACGTTTCGGGCGCATAACAATTATCTCTTTTACCTGGCCATGCCCCCGCTCATGTACGAACCGATTATACGATTCCTTGGCGCGCTTGAGTTCAATGTGGAAACGAATGGTTTTAAGCGGATTATTATCGAAAAACCCTTCGGATATGATCTTGAAAGCGGTCGTCGCCTTAATCAGACCCTGCATGAAGTATTCGCGGAGGATCAGATTTACCGTATTGATCATTATTTGGGTAAAGAGACCGTCCAGAACATTCTTGTGACGCGGTTTTCCAATGGCATCTTTGAACCTCTTTGGAACCGTAATTATATTCACCATGTGGAGATTACTTCGGCAGAAAGTCTCGGCGTAGAAAACCGGGGCGGATATTATGATGGTGCGGGCGCGTTACGGGACATGGTGCAAAATCATTTATTGCAAATGGTCGGTCTTACGGCCATGGAACCGCCGTCCGCCTTAGAGTCTAACGCTATTCGTAATGAAGTTCTTAAAGTATTTCTCGCATTGAGGCCGCTGGAAGAAAAAGACATAAAACGGAATGTTATCCGCGGGCAGTATACCACCTCGGTAATCGGCGGGCGGCAAATATACGGATACCGTGATGAGACCGGCGTGAATCCACAGTCACGTACGGAAACCTTTGTGGCAATGAAATTTTACATTGATAACCGCCGGTGGAGTGGCGTTCCATTTTATATCCGTACCGGCAAAAGACTGCCGACACGCGTTACAGAAATCGTTATACACTTTATGCCGGCCGTCCATCAGTTGTTTTCGCGGAATAACGCCATTCCCGTTGCAAATCAGTTGATTTTGCGCATTCAGCCCGACGAAGGTATTCTCCTCAAATTCGGTATGAAAGTGCCCGGTGCGGGTTTTAATGTGCAGAACGTTAACATGGATTTTCATTACAGGGACCTTGGGCCTATGCGGTTGCCTGATGCCTATGAACGGTTGCTGTACGATGCAATGTCCGGTGACTCCACACTGTATGCCCGCGCCGATGCCGTAGAAGCCGCATGGGAGTTTGTTTCTCCGATTCAGCATGTATGGAACAATGATCCCGACTGTAAAATTTACGGTTACCCGGCCGGTACCTGGGGTCCCGCCGCCGCCAACCAACTATTCGATGATAAAAATCTATCCTGGCGCTATCCATGTAAAAATCTGACCGATGATGGCCTTTTTTGCGAATTATAAAAGCATTTTATGATTGTCTCAAAACCTGAAATAATTATAGAACGTGATCCTTATCGTCTGTCCGAAATAATCGTTCATCAAATAGCCGTTTATTTTAACAAACTTTTAAACAATCAGGCTTTCATTTCCATAGCGCTTTCAGGCGGAAATACACCCAATGTTTTATTTCGAAAACTGGCTGATATCTCTTTAGCGCTTATTCCTTGGCATCGTGTACGGATTTTCTGGGTCGATGAACGCTGTGTTCCTCCGGAACATCCGGAGTCCAATTATGGCCAGGCCAAACGGTATTTCTTAGAACATATGGATTTGCCTGTTAATAATATTTATCGGATTAATGGTGAAGACGACCCGGAATCGGAAGCGCATCGATACTCTTCACTGATTTCCTCATTGGTTCCTATAAGAAACGGCGTTCCGTCTCTGGATTGGATTCTTTTAGGTGTCGGCGAAGACGGCCATGTTGCGTCTATCTTTCCGGATCAGAAAGACTTAATACACTCAAATAAATTATGCTCCGTTTCTCGCCATCCACTTTCAGGTCAAAATCGTATTACTATGACAGGAAAACTCATTAATAATGCCTCATGGGTATCCTTTTTAGTAACAGGTGAAAATAAGGCAAAAATCGTTAATGATGTTATAAATTTTAAAGCCGAAACCGAAAAATTGCCTGCAGCCCAGATAAAACCGCTAAATGGTCGTCTTACGTGGTATCTGGATATGCAAGCGGGAACTCTGTTAAAATATTAAGACAGAATACGCCGGCTTTATTTGTAATAAAAATTACACAAATATTTTCGCATTTTTTTGGATTAATATTAAAGCCCCAAGCGGGATTGGAATCCCGATGAAATCGGGACGACCAGCTGTTTACAGAATGCCGGATGGAGTCGGGACTCGATCGCTGAGTTGTAGAATGAAAAGAGCCACAAGCGGGATTTGAACCTGCGACCTGCTGTTTACGAAACAGCTGCTCTACCGCTGAGCTATTGTGGCTAGTTAAAACACTGCTAATATAGGATTTCAAATTTAAAATGCAAATTTTTTTTCATAAAAATGATAAAATAACCATAATAAACTAATATTTTATCAGATTAAAATTCATCGATTCATCGAATATAAGTCAATAAATACAATATGTTAGTCGTTAAAAATGTATGTATTATATATTTTTTAACACAACAAATTATTAAGATTAAAGATTTTTCTTGTTTTTTTATATATTATTTTGTATAATCAATGACTACTTCTTTACCTATTACGAAGTGGGTCGTAACAAACGCCCACTTTTTTATTTATATGGGACAAAAAGATGGATTTGCTTGATAAAATAAAAGAAACGACCGAAAAAGTGATTCAGGATACACCCTATAAATTGGTGGATATAACCCGTAAGAAATATAAATCGGGTTATATTTTTACAATTTTTCTGGATAGTATGCAGGGTATTACAATCGATACCTGCAAAAAATTCAGCGACCGCATTGCAGAGGAACTGGATACAATGGATATTATTGAAAATTATATTCTGGAAGTTTCGTCACCCGGGACGGAACGCCCTCTGACTGAAGAATGGCAATATATGAAAAATAAAGGGCGTCTTTTAAAAATTCAGTTTTATGAAACGCCGGAAATAATAAGAGAAATAACGGGTCGTCTTACCGATATCCGAGACCGAAAGTTGGTTCTGGAATTAAAGAACAAAAAGAAAAGTCCGCCTGAATTCAGAGAAATTTCTTATGACCAATTAAAAAACGTTAAGATTGAACTTGAATGGTGAAATTTAATATTTATTAAGAATAAATTTATTAACAAACGGAGGTATCATGGACACCCAAAACACCGATATCATTGAAGCTTTTACACAGATAGCCAGGGAGAAAAACATAGATAAAGACGAGCTTAATCTGATCATTGAGGACATATTCAGGACCATGATAAAGAAAAAGTTCGGCACTACGGATAATTTCGACATCATCGTCAATCTGGATAAAGCGGCTATCGAAATATTTCAAATGAAAACGGTGGTTGAAGAGGTGGAGGATCCTGTAACGCAGATTGACCTTGAAACCGCCCAGCGGCAGGAGCCGGACTTGCAGGTCGGCGATGAATATGTAGAAATCATCAATCCCGCCAGCTTTGGACGACGGCTGGTCATCGGCGCGCGTCTTACGCTGAGCCAGAAACTCCGCGAAATAGAACGTAAAGCCCTGTACGATGAATTTATCAACCGAAAAGGAGAAATTATTGTCGGGGAGGTCCGGCAGATACACCGTAAGGAGCTTTTTGTCAGCTTTGAACGCGCCGAACTGATCATGCCGAAGGAAGAACAAATTGCCAATGAGCGGTATAAACGCGGTCAGACCATTAAGGCGCTTATTAAGGATGTCATTGACGACGCCAAAGGCCTTCGCATTATCGTTTCCCGGGCGGATCCCCAGTTTCTGATAAGACTTTTTGAAAACGAAGTGCCTGAAATCTACGACGGTATCATTGAAATCAAAGCCATCGCACGGGAACCGGGTGAAAGAACCAAACTGGCCGTATATTCCAATGATAAACGTATCGATGCCGTGGGCGCCTGCGTTGGTATGAAAGGCATTCGTATCCAGTCGATTGTTAAAGAGTTGAATAATGAAAAAATTGACATCATCAGCTGGAGTTCGGATCCGGAAATCTTGATTTCCCGCGCGCTGAGTCCGGCGAAGCCGTTGCGTATTGAAATCAATTCAACCAAGAGAACCGCACTGGCCGTTATTAATGACGATGAAATGTCTATTGCGGTCGGCAGGCACGGACAGAATATCATTCTGGCATCGGAACTTACCGGTTATGAAATTCAGACCATCAAATATTCCGATATGGGCAAAGCCATCGAGGAGGGTATTATGCCATCCTATTACGGCGCGGGAATGGATTATATCCCTGATGCACAAACGGCTGATCATGCAGAAGATGAAAGTGATGACGACGAAATCACGCCCGATACTCTGATTGCTGAGATTAAAGGTATCTCCGAATCCGCAAGCGAGATCCTGGCTGAAGCCGGTTACGAAAGACTCGGGGATATCACGGATGTGGAAGAAATAAAAAATATTGAAGGCATCAGTGCACGGTCAATGAACAAGCTGATTGCGACGTTAAATAAAATATCCTATCAAGAATAAATTTGAACGGCTTATTTATGGCAAAAGCAGGAAAAAAAGTATTTCAGATTGCAAAAGAATTACTCGTCAAACATGACGAAATTGTGGCGTTTCTTCAGAAGAGCGGTTACAAAACCATTAAGAACCACATGAGCGTTGTGGATGACGAAATGATGGAAAAGTTACTGGCGCGGTTCAGCAAGGAAAAAAAACATGCCGATAGTTACATCAAGCAGCGGGGGCAGAGGGATAAAAAAGATATTCCTGAACCTGCAACGATGGCCCATGAGCCGACGCCGCTTCCGCAGGAAGCCGAAGCATCTGAGTCCGTAGAAACCGAGACTTCCGAAACAATGCCGCCGGTCGTGGAAGCCGTTGTGCCTTCTGAGGCTAAGGCTGAAGAACACGCGCCTGTCCTGCCGGAAATAAAAGAAGAAATTCCTGCCATAACAACCGAGACGGTTCCGCAAAAGGCGGATAGCGTCCAAGAGTCGGTCAAATCCGAAGAAGAAAAGAAAGCCGAATTTCTTGAATCGCTGAAAACTTCACCGAAAATCCGTGAGGAATTCAAGCAGGCTTTTGAAAAGGCACGGCAGCAGTTAGAGAGACAGGCGCTCAAGGACGAAACCGTAGCGTCGGGCAGTTCCGGCCGAAGAGGCCGCAGAAAAAAAGGCCAGGGCGAAGGATCCGTTCTGGAAGGGGAGGGCGTTATCGAGAAGCCGTCGCGTGAAAAGAAAAAGAAAAAACGCAAAGCGAAAATTGATGAAAAGGACGTGGAATCGGCCATTCGCGAAACCATGGCTAAAATGGGCGATACCACAACACTGGGGGAAGAACGCCACCGCCGCCGGTTGAAAAAACGGGCGGAACGGGAAGCTGAAGAACTGGAACAAAGTCAGGCCGAACAAGTCAATATCCTACGGGTTCCGGAATATATTTCCGCTCACGAACTGGCCGACCTTATGGAAGTGGAAGTGTCTGAAGTTATTAAAACCTGTTTGTCGCTGGGACTCATTGTCTCCATCAATCAGCGGCTTGATATGGACACGATTACTCTGGTGGCCAGTGAATTTGGATTTCAGATCGAGGCCGCCGAGGAATTTCAAAGCGACATTCTGGATGAAGAAGAAGAGGAAGCCACGGAGGGCGAACTGTTGCCCCGGCCGCCGATTGTTACGATTATGGGTCATGTGGATCATGGTAAAACCTCCCTGCTTGATTATATCCGCCGAACCAATGTGGTGGCCGGCGAGGCAGGGGGTATCACTCAGCACATGGGTGCCTATGAAGTGGAATTGCCTGATAAACGCAAGATTACCTTCTTAGACACACCGGGCCATGAGGCGTTTACGGCTATGCGCGCGCGGGGGGCTCAGGTCACGGATATTGTGGTTATTGTTATTGCCGCCGACGACAACGTGATGCCGCAGACCGTGGAAGCCATTAATCACGCCCAAGCCGCGGGGGTTCCGATTATTTTCGCGCTTAACAAGGTCGATAAGCCGGAAGCCAATCCCCAGCGAATCAAAACCCAGCTTACGGAAAAGAATATTCTCATTGAAGAGTGGGGCGGTAAATATCAATGTGTGGAAATTTCCGCTAAAAAAGGTCTCAATGTGGATGTGTTGCTTGATAAAATCTTACTGGAAGCGGAAATGGCGGAACTCAAAGCCCGGAAGGATTGTCGCGCCAAGGGTACGGTCATTGAAGCCATGCTCGATAAGGGGCGCGGGGCATCCGCAACCATCGTCATCAAGGAAGGCACCGTTCGGATTGGCGATCCGTTTATTGCGGGTATCTATGCCGGCCGGGTTAAAGCGATGTATGACGAACGAAATAATGCCGTTCGGGAAGGCCTGCCCTCCCAGCCCGTCTTGATCACGGGATTTGACGGTCTGCCGCAAGCCGGCGATATTTTTGTGGTCACCAAGAATGAACGGGCCGCGCGCGATCTGGCTCAGAAACGCCAGCAACTTAAACGCGAGCAGGAACACCGTCGCGTCCGGCTGATCACGCTGGATGAAATATCCAAACAGGTCCGAATGGGCAAAACCGTCAATCTTCCGATTATCCTTAAGGGCGATGTGGATGGTTCCGTGGAAGCCATCAGCGATTCCATTCACCGCCTGAGCACGTCCGAAGTTACCGTCAATATCATCCATCGCGGCGTGGGCGTCATTACCGAATCGGATGTGTTGCTGGCTTCCGCATCCGGCGCAATTATTATCGGATTCCATGTTCGTCCGAATCTTAACGCGCGTAAGCTCGCTGAAAAGGAAAATATCGATATTCGCTATTATAACATTATTTATGACTGCATCGAGGATATCCGTAAAGCACTCGAAGGGCTTCTGGAACCCGAATTCGAAGACCGTGTAACCGGTACCGTGGAAATCCGCGAGATTTTCAAGATTTCCAAGGTTGGTACCGTGGCCGGCTGTTATGTGGTTGACGGCAAGATCAACCGCCAGCTACCCCTGCGCCTCATCCGAAACGGCGAGGTGATCCACGAAGGGCGACTGTCATCGCTGAAGCGTTTTAAGGAAGACGTCCGTGAAGTGCTGATGGGATTTGAATGCGGCCTGACCATTGACAACTTCAACGATATCAAAACCGGTGATGTGATCGAATGTTATGAACGCATCGAAACCAAACGCTCGCTTACGGTGTGATATGCTGGTCGGTGTCTGCACTTTGGAATTGTTTATTCATACCAGCCAGTCGCTGAAGGAGAAACGTTTTGTGGTGAAAAGCATTAAAGACCGTATTGCCCACCGCTTCAATGTATCCGTCGCTGAAGTGGATCATCTCGACAAATGGCAACGGGCGTGCATCGGCATTGCCACGGTAACCAATGACCATAAAATAATTGATCATACCTTCTCCGAAATCATGAAACTCGTTGAATCCAACGGAGAGGCTGAAATCATTTCCAACAACATACAAATTTACTGAAAACAAATTATTGACGGAATAAGGCGCGGCTTATGAATTTAAGAAATAAAAGATTGTCCGAACTGATGCACCACGAGATCGGTTCAATAATTCATTTTGAAATGCGTGATGCGCGTGTTAAGTCTGTTACCATTACTCAGGTGGTTCTTAATGCCGATCTTACTTATGCCAAAGTATATTTTATGATTGAGGGTTCTTCGGAGGAGATTAAAGCCATGACCGCAACACTGAACCACGCCAAAGGTTTTATCCGTCATAAAATCAGCGAGCGCATTGAGGTTAAATATATTCCTGAGATTAAATTCTTTTATGATGAGAATATCGTTTATGATCGGCGAATGGATCAATTGTTCGAGGAAATCAAGCGCCCATGACCGTTAATCCAAACGCATTTCCTTTGGTATCGAGGGAATACCTGCTGACAGGATCTCTTTCAGAATTGGATTATAATGCCGGTACGATCGTTCTGATGGATAAGCCCCCTTTATGGACCTCTTTCGACGTGGTTCATAAAATTCGTAATCTGACCAAAGCAAAAAAAGTCGGACATACGGGTACGCTGGATCCCATGGCGACCGGTCTGCTTATCTTAGTTACGGGCTCAGCAACGCGTATGGTTGGCCATTATATGGGTCTTCAAAAGGTTTATCATGTAATTCTGGAATTGGGAAAAACAACGGATACATACGATAGAGACGGTAAAATCAGCGCCGAAAAGCCGGTGCCGGAAATAACTGAAAGTGAGTTTTTAACGCTAATTAAGAAATATATCGGCCTGATAAAGCAGACACCACCCCCGTTTTCGGCTATAAAAAAATCCGGACGCCCGTTGTATCTTTCGGCCCGAAAGGGCATACCCGTGCAGGTCGAACCACGCACCGTAAATATTATAAATATTGATCTGGTGAAATTCGCTCTCCCTTATGTGGAATGCAAAGTCACTTGTTCCAAAGGCACCTATATACGTTCTTTGGTGAATGATATCGGTGAGGATATAGGATGCGGCGCTTATGTATTCGAACTCCGTCGGTTAGCCATCGGTAATTATACAGTGGAGCAGGCCGTTACAGTCGCCGATTTTCAGAATCAGATTAAAGTAAAGCGTGAACACAATGTTATTCATTGATAATCTGAATACCATACCCCATGACGGGAATTCCCTGCTGACCATGGGAACCTATGACGGCATTCATCGTGGCCATCAGGCGATACTACAGCAATTGATCGGGGAAAGCCGCCGGAATTCCGCCCGCAGTATTTTGCTGACATTTGAACCCCATCCTCAGACCGTTATTAACCCGAAAAGAATCCCGGATATAAGAATTTTGACGACTATAGAGGAAAAGAGAACGATTCTTTCGAATATGGGGTTGGATTTATTGATCTGCGCGCCATTTGATGAAGCCATGGCCGCCATGCACGCTGAGGATTTTGTGCGGGATATTCTCCTGAAAAAAATCGGTTTCAAAAAAATTATTATCGGTCATGACCATGCGTTCGGTAAAAACCGTAGCGGCCATTTTGAGACCCTGCAACGTATGAGCAGACATTATGATTTTGAAGTCGAACAAGTGGGCGCGGTCACTTTCAAAAATAAAATCATAAACAGCACCGGCATACGACGATTATTATTCGAAGGTAAAATGGAAACGGCCAACGAGTATCTCGGGCGGCCTTATAGTATAAGCGGCACGGTGGTTCATGGTGATGGAAGAGGCCAAAAAATCGGAATTCCCACCGCCAATATCATGCCCGGCCACTTCATGAAATTAATTCCTAAAACCGGTGTTTATGGCACGTATTGTATGGTTGATGATGTGCGTCATGCTTCCGTGACCAATGTGGGTTTCCGGCCAACCTTTATTCATAATGAAGATCAGCCTGTTATTGAAACCCATATTTTTGATTTTCATCATAATATTTACGGAAAAACCGTTGTTCTGGAATTCATTACCTATTTACGTCACGAAAAGCACTTTTCAGGCGAAGAAGCGCTTATTAAAGCGATTAACGAGGACAAAAATCGATTTAGGGAGTATTTACATCAAATATAAATATTTTATTGATTAATAATAAAAAAAATATATATTATAAATTTAGTATAAATTAAATTTAGGAGTTACTGATACTTATGGCCATTAACAAAGAAATGAAACTGGAGCAAATCAAAAAATACGGCGGCAGTGATGTGAATACAGGCGGCACCGAAGTGCAGATTGCGTTACTGACCCTCCACATTAACGACCTGACCAAGCATCTTCAGACGCATACCAAAGATCACAGTTCGCGTCGTTCACTGCTGAAAATGGTAGGACAGCGTAAGCGGTTATTGACGTATCTGGCCGGGCGTGATATTGAAAAATACCGTTCGCTGATAGCCGAACTCGGTATAAGAAAATAAAACTATAATAGTAAGGAGTTAAACAAATAGTTTAACTCCTTATCGTTTATTCGTATCGGAACCTGATGAATCCTTTGATGGCAGTCCTTTTAATGCTCCCATTGATCCGGATCCGCATTCCGCATAATAAAAACAAAAGGACAATTCAATGACAATAAAAAAACAACTTGATATCAACGGCCGTACACTGACTATTGAAAGCGGACGGGTAGCCCGTCAGGCAGACGGCGCCGTCATTGTTCAATACGGCGATACCATGATTCTGGCAACCGTTGTCTCGGCCAAAGAACCTAAGGAAGATGCCGATTTTTTCCCGCTTATGGTCGATTACCGCGAAAGCGCCTATTCCGCGGGCAAAATTCCCGGCAGTTTTTTCCGACGCGAGGGTAAACCGTCCGAAAAAGAAGTACTCAGCGGACGCTTAATTGACCGGCCGATACGACCGCTTTTTCCAGAGGGCTACTGGTATGAAACTGTCATTCATGTTAACGTCATTTCCAGTGACAAGGAAAACAACGCGGACATACTTGGCGGAATCGGCGCCTCGGCAGCTTTGTGCCTGAGCGATATTCCGTTCATGGGACCGGTCGGTTCGGTACGCATCGGCCGCATTGACGGAAAGTTCATCATCAACCCGACCTTTGCCGAACTGGAAACCAGCGATATGGAAATTGTGGTTGCAGGCACTAAAGATTCCATTGCCATGGTAGAAGGCGAAGCCCGGGAAATTTCCGAGGCGGATATGCTCGAAGCGATTATGCTGGCGCATGAAACTATCAAGCAGATTGTTGCGCTGCAGGAAGAAATGATCCGCGAGTTGAATCCCGTTAAACGCGCGTTTGAACCGGCAAAGATCGACGAAACGCTGCAGGCCGATATTATAAGCATGGCCCGTGAAACCGTGCACAACGCCAACCGGATACCCGAAAAGACCGAGCGGAATAATGCCCTGAAACAGTTAAAAGAAACTATTGTGGCTAAGTACGCTGAAACCGTTCCGGATATCGGAAAGATAGCCGCAAAAATCATTGATGATCTGCAGTACAGCGATATGCGCCGGATGATTCTGGAGGAAAAACGCCGTCTGGACGGAAGGCAGATGACCGATATTCGTCCCATCACGTGCGAAATAGGCCTGTTACCACGCGTTCACGGATCGGCGATATTCACCCGCGGGCAGACGCAGGCGTTAGTGGCCACCACGTTAGGCACCAAGATGGATGAACAACTGATTGACGGTGTGGACGGCGATTCGACCAAGCGTTTCATGTTCCATTACAATTTTCCGCCCTATTCGGTTGGCGAAGCCCGGCCGACGCGCGGTCCCGGACGGAGGGAAATCGGACACGGTAACCTGGCTGAACGGGCGCTGAAAAATCTCGCCCCGAAGGAAGAGGATTTTCCATATACTATCCGCATTGTCAGTGACATCCTCGAATCCAACGGTTCGAGTTCCATGGCCTCTGTCTGCGGCGGTTCGCTGTCGCTGATGGACGCGGGCGTACCCATGCCCCGGACGGTTGCCGGCATCGCCATGGGACTCATTATGGAAGATGGCCGCTATGCCATCCTGAGCGATATCCTGGGCGATGAGGACCATCTCGGCGATATGGATTTTAAAGTTGCCGGAACCCGAAATGGTATTACCGCTTGTCAGATGGATATTAAAATCAAAGGCATATCGCCCGAAATTATGAAGGAAGCGCTCGAACAGGCAAGGCAGGGGCGTTTTCATATTATTGATATTATGGAACAAACAATCGCCCAGCCGCGACCGGATCTGTCGAAATATGCCCCACGCATTACCACCATCAAGATTAAAGTGGACCAGATCGGGCTGGTTATCGGACCCGGAGGTAAAACGATCCGCGAAATTGTTGAAAAATCCGGCACCAAGATTGACATATCCGACGACGGCACGGTGCTGATTGCGTCCGTCAACGCCGAAGGCACCGAAATCGCCGTGAATTGTATTCGCGGCCTGACGGAAGATCCTGAAAAGGGAAAGATTTACAAAGGCACCGTAAAGAAAATAACCGAATTCGGGGCGTTTGTGGAAATCCTTCCCGGCAAGGAAGGCCTGTTACACATTTCCGAAATTGATCATAAACGGGTTGCCAAAGTCGAAGAGTACATGAAACTCGGCGATGAAGTGGAAGTGCTCCTGCAGGAAATCGTTAACCGCGACGGAAAAACCAAATACGAACTGAGCCGCAAGGCCCTGATTAAAAAAGAGCATCATCCCAATCCAAAAAAACCGAAACAATAGACGATGATCCTTCATACCTCTAAACGGTGTTGTTCTTTCAAATCTTTGAAAAGAACAGCACCGTCTGTTTTTTCAACGTCCCGAAGAAGTGAAATTCACGATATTCTGGATGAAGAAACCAGCACAAAAACCGTTCTGGATAATGGCCTGACTATCATTGCTCAGCAAATCCCGTATGTAAAATCCCTTTCGGCAGGCGTATGGATTCTTACCGGAAGCCGGTATGAAAACCAAGAAAATATGGGCATTTGTCATTTTATTGAACATGCCGTTTTCAAAGGTACCAAACACCGCAATGCCCGTCAGATTGCCAAATCGCTCGAGGATGTCGGCGGAAGCCTCAATGCCTTTACCAGCAAAGAGCACACCTGTTATTATGCGACGATTCTGAGTGAACACATGCCGCTTGCCATGAACATTCTTTCGGACCTTGTCATCCATGCCGCATTTAATGAAGAGGATATACGGCGTGAAAAACAAATAGTGCTTGAGGAAATTAAAGATACTGAAGATACGCCGGAAGAATTTGTCCAGGATGTTTTTTATCAGCAGATATTTAAAGACCATCCGCTGGGTTATTCCATTCTGGGAACACCGGCGAGCATCCAGTCCTATTCACGGAAGGCGATTTCCGAGTTTTACAAGAAATATTACGTGCCGTCTAATATCATTATTTCGGTGGCCGGCAATTTCAAAGAGAAGGAATTAATCCGAGAAGTTGAGAAACATTTCGTTTTTCCCGGAAATCTTAATAACCGGATTTACTGGCCGGACGGTTTTCAGAAATATTCATTCCACAACGTTCAAGGCAAGCGTAAGCATATCCGGCGCAACATTTCTCAGGCGCATATCTGTGTAGGTATGCCTCTTAATATTTCCTATACCAATAAAAAAAGACTGGATATGATTGCCCTGAACATCATCCTGGGAGGCGGGATGAGTTCAAGGCTGTTTCAGAAAATCAGGGAAAAATACGGGCTGGCTTACAGTATTTATACCTTTACCGATTTTTTACAGGATACAGGAGTGTTCGGCGCTTATCTGGCCACCGATAAAAACAACCATGACCGTGCGATAGAAGTTATCATTAAGGAGTTTCTTAATCTCCATAACCATCCCATACGGAACCATGAGCTGAAAATGGCCCAATCACAAATGAAGGCCAACCTGCTTATGGGTCTTGAAAGCACATCAACCCGCATGATACGTATGGCTAAAAGTGAAATATATTTTAAGAAAACCTTGAAAAATGCGGAATTAATTAATTATATTAATTCTATTACTATTGATAAACTTGACGAGTTAATAAATGTCTTTATTAAAAAAATCAACAAACAGCACATTGTAATTATCAACTGAAGCATGATAGATATTCCCGTAAAATATGTTTCGGATGAATTCAGGGATATTCCGCTTCCCGAATATATGACGGAAGGCAGTTCGGGTATGGATCTCAGAGCCGCCGTCCGTGAAGATACCATCTTGGAACCCATGAAAATCATGGCTATACCTACCGGCTTCTGTATCGGAATACCGGTCGGATACGAAGGCCAGGTGAGGCCGCGAAGCGGTCTGGCCTTAAAAAATGGAGTTACGGTTCTTAATACCCCGGGCACTATCGACAGCGACTACAGGGGAGAAGTTAAGGTTATAATGATAAACCTTGGTCCGGATGATTTTATAATCAAACGCGGCGACCGGATTGCTCAATTAGTGATTACACCGGTTATTAAAGTTAATATTATTGAAAATAATAACTTAACACTAACCAACCGGGGTGAGGGCGGTTTTGGACACACAGGAAAATAAATTTCCCGTGCTGGTTTATCATAAAATAGACACACGGAATGAATTCAGCCTGTCGGTAATTGCACCCTCCCATTTTAAAAAACACATTCGGCATCTTATTCAATTGGGCTATAATACTTGTACGGTTTCGGGTATAAGAATTACAGAATCCCCGAAACCCCTTTGTTTGTTTTTTGATGATGCCTATCAAGATATCTATGATTATGGCTTTCCTTTTCTTGACAGCGTTGGCTTTAAAGCAAATTTAAGCGTAATCAGCCGATTTGTGGGAGCATATAATACATGGGATGTCCGTGTCGGTCCTCGTTATAGACACATGGCGTCGACCCATATCCGGTTGTTACATGAGAATGGTTGGGAAATATGTTCACACTCGTGCTCCCACAGGGATTTAACCAGTCTCGCCCATGCTCCGCTTGTTAAAGAGGTTTTTGACTCAAAAAAAGCTCTGGAAGACATAATAGGAGCACCGGTTAAACATTTTGTATATCCTTTTGGAAGAAAAAATCAAAGGGTTATTGAGGCCGTTAAAGAAGCCGGTTACCAGTCAGCTTCCGGATTTATTAGAAATAAAAAGCATGATTTTTACTTTGACATGCCACGATTTGGGGTTTATAATATTGACTCATTACATGCCCTTGAAAGAAAGTTGCAATCAAGCCGTTTTGAGCGCTGTAAACAAATGATTATTAACCGTTGTACATTGGGGTCCATTCTATATCAAAATATATCCATGAACTAAATATATAAGAACGACGTAAAATACAGGTGCAATATGCCTGAAAACATTGAAAAATTGTACTATTCCATAGGTGAAGTAAGCGAAATGACCGGGTTAAAGCAATATGTACTTCGCTACTGGGAAACGGAATTTGATTTTTTGCAACCGCTTAAAAACAGCTCAGGAAACCGGACCTATACAAAAGAGGATATTGAAAAAGTCCTGATTGTTAAAAAATTACTTTATGATGAAAAGTTTACTATTGAAGGCGCAAAATTAAAACTTAAAGAAATAACCGGGAAATCAAAAGATGATACTGGCGATGTTCGGATGTTAATTACTGAAATTAAAAAAGATTTACATTTCGCATTAAATCTGCTTAAACCTGAAAAACCGTAAAGGCTATTTATGAACAGAAGAAATTTCATTAAAAAGACCTTAGGAACCGGATTTTTTCTAGGGACTTCCGCGTATTTCGGTAATTTGATTAATGCCTTTCCGGTTAATCAGTCTGGAAAGAGCGGTTATAATTTAGTGGCTGTAAGGGGGGGAGAACCCGATGTAATGCTTGATAGAGCGTTACAATCGTTGGGAGGGATATCAAAATTCGTAAAAAAGAATCAAACGGTTGTGATTAAACCCAATATTGGCTGGGATGTAGTTCCGGAACGCGGCGCCAATACCCATCCCACGCTGGTCAGCCGGTTAGTAAAGCACTGTTTGGACGCCGGGGCAAAAAAAGTCACGATATTCGACAACACCTGCGATAACTGGAAAAATTGTTACAAGAACAGCGGTATCGAACAGGCCGCCAAGGATGCCGGCGCCCAGGTTGTTCCCGGAAACAGCGAGAGCTATTATCAGGATGTAGACGTCCCCAAAGGCATCGTACTTAAAAAGGCGAAAGTCCACGAGTTGATACTTGAATCCGATGTATTTATTAATGTACCCATATTAAAAAGTCACCGATCGGCCCGCTTGACCATAGCCATGAAAAACCTTATGGGCATTGTTTGGGACCGAAGGTACTGGCACGCGAATAATCTTCATCAGTGCATAGCCGATTTTTCTACCTACCGTAAACCGGACTTGAATATTGTTGACGCGTATTATGTAATGAAAGAGAACGGTCCCCGCGGTGTTTCGGAAGCCGATGTCCAGAAAATGAAATCCCTGATTGTATCTCCGGATATGCTGGCCGCCGATGTCGCTGCCGCAAAATTATTTGGAATGGAACCCGACGACATTTCCTATATTAAAATGGCCGATGCTTTAGGCGTTGGTATTAAAGACCTTAATAAACTTTCCATTGATCGAATTATTATCTGAGCCAATGAAAGTAAATTCATTAAGAATGATAAGGATTTCTTTGTCCTTAATGTTCTTTGTTTTTTTATTATTTTTCTTTTTGGACTTTGCTAACCTTTTTTCCGAACATTTAATAAATTTCTTTACCTATATACAGCTAATTCCATCAATAATAGGATTTATAAACTTTCAAACACCGGTTTTTGCAGGGTTTATACTGATAATACTCTTTACCCTTTTTTATGGAAGGGTTTATTGTTCTACCATATGTCCGTTAGGCGCATTACAGGATATCATTGCGAGATTAAAATTTTTTTTTAGACGAAAGTTAAAATATAAATATTCCAATGGCCAATTCGTAATTCATTATTCCATTGTTGTTTTGGTTTTTATATTTTCTGTGCTTTATGTAAATCCGTTATTGCTCAATCTGCTCGATCCATACAGTATTTTTGGTAAAATAAGCCATGCTTTATTTAAACCGGTTTATATTTTTTTTAATAATATTTTTGTTGAACTCCTCAATTGCTTAGGTATTCATCTATTATATTATGTAGATTTCTTGTCCTTCACATTCATTTCATTCATTTCGGCGCTGGTTTTTTTGATTGTTATTTTTGTTTTTTCCTTTTTCATGGGCAGACGATATTGTAATCTGATTTGTCCCGTCGGGGGATTATTAAGCATTATTACGCGGCTTTCCTTATTTAAGCTAAAAATAACAAAACCATTATGCGAGGGTTGCGGTGCCTGCGGCGGTGTTTGTAAAGCAGAATGCATTGATATGAAAAACAAGCATATTGATATGAACCGCTGTGTATGCTGTTACAACTGTATTTCCGTTTGCCCGACAGGTGCGATAGGCTATAAGATGGTGTTAAAAACTTCCGCTGATAAATCGGTTACGGATGAATCGCGTCGAAATTTCTTTAAGTCGTTGGTCGGTTTTTATATCTTAGGTCTGTTATCCGCAAACTCATGCCAGAACAAAGACCGGTCAGTTGCCATAAAAAAAAATACCGGCCTGATCCCTCCCGGGGAACGCTTACCGGTTTCGCCGCCGGGTTCAATAGGGCTGGAACACTATAGGAACAGTTGCATTGCCTGTCATTTATGCGTCAGTAACTGTCCGACGCAGGTGCTGCAGCCTTCTGTCACAGAATTTGGTCTGAGCGCGCCCCTGGCGCCGCGTATGGATTATTCCAAGAGTTTTTGCAATTACGATTGCGTCGTTTGCAGTCAGATATGTCCAACCGGCGCTATCAAACCGATAGAACCGGAGGTCAAAAAGAAAATCCAGATCGGGAAAGTGCGCTTCGT
Organism: uncultured Bacteroidota bacterium; assembly: GCA_964609675.1. GTDB lineage: Bacteria > CLD3 > CLD3 > SB21 > JBBIRG01 > CAZSRX01. Next base: position 27,296 of record CAZSRX010000007.1, read on the forward strand.
AATCGAAAACTGCGTGGTATATGTGGACCGCACCGATTGCGGCGCCTGCTCGGAACATTGCCCTACCAAAGCCGTCCACATGATTCCGTTTGAAAATGACCTGTATATTCCCGAAGTCAGGCCGGATATCTGCGTCGGGTGCGGCGCCTGTGAATACGCCTGTCCCACTGTTCCGTTTAAAGCGATATATGTGGAATCCAACGTGCTCCACCTGGTAGCAAGTCTGCCCGAAAAATCAAGTCCCAAAGATGATGCAGGAATAAAAGATGGATTCCCGTTCTAACCGTAAAATGTTACATTAAAGGTGTTGGAATTAAAATTAGAATGGACAAATATTAGAAAAGCCGTTTCATTTCATGAAACGGCTTTTTTAAAAAGATTTATAATCAGCTATTGATGAATATACGCATTAAGGTTTACGTACGGGATTGTGCTTTCGTAATACTCGTTAATCGTTTTAATGAATTCATTGGCCACAATAGCGTAACCCAGCGTAGTCGGATGCACGCCATCCAGACTGAAGACGCCTCCGCTCAGATAGTCGGTTTTTACCCGGATACCGCTGCCAATGGGATAACCGGCTCCGGTTGGTCCGGATACGGCCGCGATGCGGTTCAGAAGATTGTTTATGTCAACCACAGGTATGTTGCGCGCGGTGGCGGCGCTGTCGATAATGGCGTTATATTTGGCGACATAATCCTTCACAATGGCTTCCTCAGCCGTGGTCATGGTATATTTACCGGGAACGGGATTGGCAGGACTTAATCCGATTCCGTTAGCCAGTAATGTCGGCAGTGCGCTGGATAATGAAAGCATATAATACTTAATATTTGCCCGGTCACCAGCGGGATCTTCAGCAAAATATACCTTCGCCTTCACGCCCGGGGCAATCTCAACGCTGTCCACATCAGCCAACTTTACGGTGGTCATGTAAGCAATAGAACTGACGTCCGGAATATTGGCTACGGCGAATTTGCAGTTTGGGATTGTGAGTAAGCTGTCTAGGGCCTGATGATACATGGTTCGGAAGCCGGGAAGAGCCGGGTGTACGCCGCCATCATTCAAAGACGTAGGGGGCATGACGCTGTTGGCCCCGTCCACAGGATTGCCGTTCAAACCCGCGCCGCCGGTTGCATACCCTAAAATATCGTTGTTGCCTAACCAGAATGTAACGAATGTCGGGTTCAATGATTTCAGCTGGGCAAACTGCGTACCCTGTCCGCGCAATACGACGTCAATCAGCGGATTGGTAGTGCCACTAACAAGCTGCTGCCAGCTGGTATTGTTGGCGGTCGCGGTGGCTCTTAAAAAGTCATATAAAAAGAGCGTGGGTATGCCCAGATTGTCATAAGCGTTTGCATAGCCCAGATTATTTGGTGTTGTAGCGCCAGGATAGGCATAAAGAATGGGTTTACCGGCTGATGTGAAACCGGTTAAATACAAAGACCCTGTTGTTCCTGAATCAGCAATAGTGGGCTGGGCCCAGGATGTTTGGCCTAACTGACGGGCGATCAGGGCGGGATAACTGTTTTGCTGGAATAACTGTCGTAAGCCACCGTTTTGGACACCGGCGGTAAGGCTGTTGCCTATGGCCACATATTTAGTGAAATTAGCGTTTCCGGAATCATACCCCGTTCCGGGCGCATTGGGATAGTCCACCGAACATCCTGTTAAAAAGGCCAGAATAAGCAAGGCGGGTAGCCATTTAATATAAAATATTTTTTTCATGGATTTATCTCCTTGTTAATCGATTTCGGGTTATTTGCCGCCGAAGCTGTAGCCAAAGCTCAGTGAGAAAAGGTTAACGTGAGTGTTATAGATGCCATTATAGCCGTCCACGTTCCGGCCTTTGGTACTGCGTTCCATGAAATTGACGGCCATGTAGGCGGCGTCTACATAAAAGGTTTCAGTAAACTTATACCCGACTCCGAGGCCTATGTCATGCCTGTCGGCGCAGGGTAGCAGGGGATTGACCGTTTCTGTTGGCGCCGGCGTATGATCATAAATATATCCGCATCGAAGGGCCAGCTTATCAGTGGCCTGATATTCTGCGCTGAAACGGATCTGGTAAGTATTCCGGTAATTTTCTTCCAGAGTCGAAGTGGGCGTTAGCTGATTTTGCGGGAATTCAAGCACGACTTCCTTGAACACTTTCCACCCTACCCAGCAATAATCGAGGTCCAGCACGAGTTTGTCAATTGGCTTGTAAGCAACGCCAATCACGGCCATATTGGGAAATTCAATGGTGGTGTTGCCGTCCTGTTTCATACCGCCGAATAAGGGGTTATTAAACGTATCGGTTACTCGTTGATCAACAAGGGCATTGCCGGTAGTGATTTGCCGGAATTTGGCCGTGCCTTTGATGTCATTTTTTATTTTGTGCTTATAATGCGCGCCGAAGGATAATTTTTCATTTAGCTTATAGTAAGCGCCCAGATTGAATCCGAATGAACCGTTGTCAGTGCCGTCCATTTTCACTTTGGCTACGTCATAGACTATGGTATTGGTGCCGTCAAAAAACGTTTGCGGATTATTGCGTTCCAGATAAACTTTGCAATAGACATAATCAATGCCGGCGCCGAATGAAAACTGGTCGTTAAATTTATAGGAAAATGAGGGGGTTATAAAAACTGACTGGATATCAGCCTGAATGGAACGGAAGCGGCCACTGTATTGGTTGTTTTTATTGTCCCACTCCGTTCCCAGACCGAATGGAGTAGCGACCGCGAGACCGACAGCCATATTTTCATTAATTTGATATGCGCTGTGCATATGGAACGGGAAAAAGAATTTATCCACCGCCTTGTCTTTGATATCGGCGCCCGGCGAGGGGTTCATTCCCCTGAAGCGACCCATGGATTGTACGGGCACGATGCCTCCGTAAAACCGCCACTGACCGGGTGTGCCGTACATAGCAAGACCGGCGGGGTTATAAAACGCCGCAGTTACATCCCAGGGTCGGGCGACCATGGCGCTGCCCAAAGCCGTGGCGTTGGCGCCCTGCTCGTAGATTGAGAAACCGCCGGCACGGCCGGAATCCGCCAGCAACAGCATTGCCAGACCTGCGCATAGTCCTGTCCTGATAAACTTCCATAACAATGCGTTCATGTGAGTTCTCCTTTTTTAGTTTTAGTGGTAAGGCAAACCGGGTAAAGGTAATTTAAAAAAACTGACATAAACTATCATAAATGATGATAATTGTCAATAAATAATTTTTTTAAAATAACTCTTTCCGAAACTTTTCGCATAAAATCCGAAAAGTCCGTGACTTTGATTACTTATGGAAAATATATGGCACTTTTTTTGGAAAAATGCCGAGTATCACTCAGGGTTGGTGATAAGCAGGTCGTCAAAATCCACGTGAACTTCGGGCATCACGACGAACCCGACCGCCCCCTTGGTAAAGGTGGTATCGCTGATATCGGCGACCGGTTTACCATTGATAAACAGGCGCATACGGTTACCGATGCAGTCGGCACGTAGCGTATTTTCTCCGTTAAGGTTAATCGCGTCGGAACGATCCCATTCTTTGAGGTAATTCCAGTTACCGAGGTAATACATACCCACGCAATATTGTCCGTCGCCGTTGATGAAGAAAATGTAGCTGTCGTTGGGCCCGAAAATACGAAACATCAAACCATAGCCGCTAACGCTGGATCCGTCGCGCCACCGTGTTTTGACGGAAGCGGAAAAGTCCGAAAAAGGCCGTTCCAGCCAGGCCGTGGTTCCGTATTGAGGATCGTACATATGGTAGGAGCCGTCTTTTAAAAAATTATACTGGTCTTCATACCATCCGTTACGGGTGGAGAAATCCTCATAGAGCAGGATATTTTTTTCCTCGTTAAATCGGGTAACGGCCGAGGCGCGGGAACCGGAGACGCCGCTTATAGTTTCTTTTTTAATCTGATCCGCATTGAACCGTTTGGAAATGTTCAGGTAGTCGGCATCAAAGAAACCGTCGCCGTCATCATCCTTCCATCCGATTTGTCCGCGTGTAAAATCACAGACATGCAGGTCGGTGGCTTTCATGATACAGGGGTCTCTGGTAATACCTCCGTCTTCATGGTTGCCGTTAACAATATTCAGGCGGCCGGATTTATCATTGCAGCTGCTGGCGCCTTTATATTCATCAAGCGCGTTGAAAATGTGGGCGGTTTCGTGCGCCACGACTTTCCAAACCTGATTGTAACCCCAGCCGTTGCATTTGTTGGAAAAAACCATGTAAGGGCCGCCGAGATAGGCCCACGCGATGCCGGACTGTTCCGCAAAGTATCCATCGTCATCATTGTTGGACGGGACGACATACATGATGAACGACCAGTCGGCAGAATACTTTTCGCGAAGGTCGTTTGCGTATTGACGATTGAGGGTATAATCTTCCCCGTCGGTGTATCCGAGGGCGTTCATACAGTCGTTAACCCATAGAACACTCTCGTTTTTTGTCCGGTTTATAGGCTCGTATTTGGTATCGATATGAATAATATCATAGATAAAAGTCAGACTGGCTGTGTATCCGCCGTTTTCGGCCCACCAGTCGAGGCCTTTGTATATTTGCCGCATTACATCGATTTTGTCTTCTAAAGTCCACGATTCGGTCTTTTTATCGACCGAACCGTCTGATTCGACGAACATCACGCCAACGGCGGTAGTGCCAATCATATATTCGCTGGTCAGATAAAAGTTTTTCTGTCCACGCAATACAAAGGTGTTGTTAAGGTTTTCCAGGTCGGGCGCTTTTGTTGTGCCGTGATCTTTATCGCCTTTATCGTTTTCTCCTCGGGTCGCAAAGAGCTTGACGAATTGGCCGTTCCACGTCTCAAAGGCCAGGTTCTCGTTGGTGCTGTGTTTTGCCGGCGTAATTTTGACTTCCTTGTCCGTGATCATCTTAATTTTACCGCTCTTGGTCAGCGTGGTTTCCGTCTTTGCCGTTACGTAACCGTGCAGGATATCCGGCGGGAAAACATGAACCACATGGCCTTCGTTGGTTTCAATTTCCCTGATTATCTTTGCGGTTTCAGAAAGGTCTTTGGTTTTTAGTTGAATGAGCACGCGACGGCCGTCAAAAAGCGATTGCACCTTTTCCTTTTTCTGCGCGTAGGCCGGCACGAACAGGTCTGTTATCATCAGCAGGCAGATTAAAGATACAAGCGGTCGATTCATATACGTGGGTTCCTGTTTGAGAGGGCGTGAAGGGTTTAATCGGCTTGTTCGGTTTGGCTGCTGATGCGGGTATCCACGGCCACGGTTTCGTCCTGCGAAGCGCTGCGGGCTTTGAGTATGGCGTCGACGGCGGAGTCGGTTTGCCGCGAATCGGTTTTGATAACTTCGCCTTCCATGGTGACAAGCGGTGTGCCGGGTATTTTGAAATGGCGCCGGGATTTGGATAAACCCGTTACAAAAGCCATGCGTTTTTCCTGTGTATTAAGCCGTAACCGTATGAGTTCGTCATAAATACGTTTTTCGGATATAGAGGTAAACCCGTATTTTTCGGTATTGAGGAGATTGCTGATCATCTTGGGACCGAGTTCCGGGTTGCTTTGAATGATGGCAATAATCTTGGCGCGTTGTTCAATGCTCATTTGTTTGGCTTCGATATTCGTAAAGTCGCTCTTTATGCGCAGGCCTTCGATGCCCATTTCCTGGTAGCGTTTTTTATATTTGTAATAGGTGGAGGTGGAAACGCCGGCTTTTTCGCACGCTTCCTTGATGCTCATTCCGGCGGCGACGTCGTCGATGAGCGTTTTACGGAGGTTAAAGAGCACTTCGGAAGCGACCAGGTTTTCTTTAATAGCCACGAGGGTGATATCGTCGTTTTGCGGGGCGCCTTGGGTGAAGCGCTGTATGTCGTCTTTCAGATTTTCTACAAACTGGCGCGCGTCGAGATGGGCGTGTCGGCGGATGGATTCGAGGAACCGTTCCTCGCCGAACAGTTCGCGGGAAGGATTCATCGCTTCGGTAATGCCGTCGGTGTAGGCGATGAGGATGTCGTCTTCCTTGAGTTTGATGCTGTCGGTCTTGATCGTTTTTCGGAACAGATCGCGGTCAGCCAGCGCGATGCCGACGGGAAATCCCGGAGGATTCAGATAATACGTCTGTTTGGTGGACGCGCGATGCAGAATCATCGGATTGTGTCCGGCGCTGGCGTAGTGGATTTCACGGTTGCGGGAGTCTAAAACGATATAATACGTCGTGACGAACATGCCTTTTTTCATGTCGTCCATAACAAATTCGTTAACCCGAGCCAGTACGTCGGCGGGGTCTTTATTCTCACGGGCTTCCAGCCGGAGCGCTGTGCGGATCATCGTCATTACCAGCGAGCCTGGGACGCCTTTGCCGGAAACATCGGCCACGGAGATGCCTATCGTCCGGTCGTCCACGCGGACGAAATCGAAAAGGTCGCCGCCGACTTCTTTGGCGGATTCGTAAAACGTGGAAATATCGTAACCTTCGACGTCCGGAAACGTCGAAGGAAGTAACATGTGCTGAATTTCCTGGGCGACCTGAATTTCCTTTTGCAGTTGTTTCTGCTGAACAAGACTGATCTGGGCTTTACGGAATTTGGCGGCCATATCGGTGAAAGCCTGCGCGATTTCGCCGACTTCATTGGAGGTATCAATGTCCACGTCGTCGGTCACGGTTTCGTGGCCGGCAGAACGAATCCAGTCAGTCAGTTTCTGGAACGGGCTGATAATACGGGCCACCAGAATGGCAATACCGCCGTAGCCGATCAATAAAACCAGCAGGGATAATACGATGCCAAGAATTTTGAGGCCCAGCAGTTCATCCAGAATGGCTGTTTCTAAAGCCATGACATGCGCATAGCCGAGCAGATTGCCCTCACGGATCGCGTTGCCGAGGTATATCGGCGTGGTAACGCAGTAAACAATCTGGTCCTGATAGCTGAATTTCTTTATCTGAACCTGGCTGAGGAGCAAAGGATTTTCCAGTTGTTCCAGTACGGAGTCTTCAATGACGGGTGAACCGGCGCCGTTCATACCCGACAGGTCTTCATATTCCTCAGGCAGTACGAGCAGGCCCAGGCTACTGCGGTCTGAAGAAGCGAAGATACGTCCCGTGGAATCAGTGATGATGATGTTGCTGATAAAACGATCGTTTTCTTTTTTCAGCGTCTGGGCGATCTGAAAAACCGTAAGATCATCATACCGTGCCAGATATTCCGATCCGGTGGAAGACATGGTGGCCGAAATAGCCGTAACCCGTTTGAGGATTTCAGTGACCATCCGGTTAGTCTGAATATTCTGGAAGAAATAATAACCTGTAAGCACCAGGAGGGTCAGTGCAGCCGAGGAAATAATGGCGTAGCGATGCTTGAGGTTGATTTGTTTCAGGCGTGACGTGGTCGTTTCTTTGGTATGTTTGCGATACTTGGTGAGTCGGAGTTCGTTGCCTTCCGTGGTGACATGATAATCAATTTCATCCATCAGTTTCTGCAGCATGAAAATGCCCAGGCCGCCTTTTTTGCCGATCTTGACGTATTCTTTCATGTTCGGCGCCTTGGCATTGCGCGGATCGAACGTCTTGCCCTGATCGATAAGCACAATCACCAGGGAATTCGTCTTGATAATCGCACGCATGGTGATCATGCCTTTTTTGCCTGAAGGCAGATCCCGATAGCTGTGGCGTATGATATTGGTGGCCGCTTCATCGGTGGCCAGTTTGAGGCTGGAGATGACCTTGTCGTCAAAACCGTATTTGCGCCCGATCCGGATGACAAAATCCCTGAGCTGGCCGAGATACTGCATGTCCGCGGGGACTTTGAGTTCTTCTTTAACGGATTGTCGGAATAGCATAATGGGCGACGGTTATTTCCGTTTCATGTTTTTCTGGTTGCGCAATTGTTCCTCGGCTTTGTCGACGGCATTCAACACGCGTTTATTATAAGGGTCTTTTTCAAGGATCCGCTGCCATATGAGTATCGCCTGCTGGTATTTACCCTCCACATAAAGATCGACGCCCTGGAGGTACCATTTTTCATAATCGCCTTCCAGTGTTTTAAAGGAGGCAAATCCGCGAACAATGGCTTTTTTGTGGTATTCCCGCACCGTGGCATTGGTAGGATCGATGAGCAGCGCTTTTTCAAAACTTTCAATGGCAGCCGCGTAATCACCTTTCTGATAACTGTCAAGACCGTTCCTGGTGGATTCGAGGAACTGCAGCCGGTTACTGATGCGCTTGAGCTCGGTGTCAATTTCTTTCTGGATGTTCTGGTTGTTCGGGTCGAGCGCCCGAGCTTCACTGAGCAGTTTGAGGGCCTCGGCAAAGTTGTTGGCGGCGGCGCTGGCACGGGCGCGGGCGATCACACTGCCGATTTTCTTATCCAGCATCGAACGGGTATTGTTCAGTGCATTGATGATCTCGGTATTGTTCGGCGACCGGTCCAGGGCGTTCTGGAATTCGCTGAGCGCCGCGATGTAATCTTCCTTCTGATACAGCTGCCGGCCCTTCTGAAAATGCTCCATGACAAATTTATTGTTTTCCTTGTCAATAGTTATTTTAGCCATGGAACTTGCGGTGTCGGCTAATTGTTTGGCCAGTTGCTCGTCCATCAGGTAATTGATGCTGTCCAGGTACAGTTTGGCTTCTTCATTTTCGGGGTCAAGCTTGGATAATTGTTCGTATTCGACCAGCGACTGAAGGAGATTGCCCTTCTGGAAATGCTCCTGTCCCATGGCCCGGTGCTCTTTGATGGCTTTCAGACGTGCGTTTTCCTGCGTCTTGGCCACCAGTTTACGGTCTTCGTCCAACCGGAGGTTTTTTGCGATTTCGATGCGCTCGTCAATCGTTTTTCCGAAATGGACCGTGAGGGCCAGCCGATGCAGCGCCGTGCCGATTTTATTGCCAATGTTGATACTGTAATCCACCTGGAATTTCTCATACTGGACAAACTCGGTGCCGACGCCGAAGGCCATTTGTCCGTTGTCAAAACCGGTACGGGCTGTCAGCATACGGTGTATCGTATATTCCATGCCGAAGTGCGGATATACTTTGGATTTTTCACTCTTATCAATCTGGGTGGATACGGTAAGGCGCTTGAGGTTATCGCCGCCGAAATAAAAATCTTTGGCAATGCCGAAACTGAAATTAATTGGCTGAATATCATCTTTCGTTTGTAAGCGGGTCTTTGGTCTGATAATATTCTGGATATTCATGCCAAATGCCATGTTACGAAATAGGGCGGATTCGAATTCCGGCTTGTACATCAAGCCGACGTCCAGTCCGGTTCCTATGTCGGTAACATTCATCACATCATCGCCGGGCTGGGATTGCCGGATAATCTTTACGGTTGTTCCGAGTGATAATCCAAACCAGGGTAGTTTTTTACCGTAGGATAAGTAGAACTCCTCATGGTTCATATCGCCGATTCCGTAATCGGCATTATCCGTTGTCCGTAAATAGATACCGTCCACGGCAAAACGGGCAACTCCCAAACCGAAGGTACCGAAATTTAGAAACGGATAGGTGACAGAAGCAAAGTTACTGTAACCGGCGACTAAGGTTGTATGGTAAAAAATAGCATTACCCTGCTGGATATAATCCAGGCCGGCCGGGTTCCAGAAGACGGCTGAACCGTCGTTGGCTACCGCCACAAACGCTTTGCCGAATCCCTGTGCCCGGGCGCCCATACCCATTTCCATGAACAGGCTCTGCGTACCGGCATCCTGAGCATAAATGTTCGGAACAAAAAACCATAATAATCCTGCCATTATCTGCGGCAAAATTATTAATTTCCTTAAGGAGCGTATTTTTGAACCGGCAGTCATCCTAATAAATAAGATAAATTAAAGTGTCCGCAATAGCAATTATTTTTGTTAATATTTTTTTAAGAAGCGGCGTACCCCGGGATTTTGTTATGATGGCGGATAAACTCCGTAATCTGTTCGTCGTGCTTTCTGCGGGCGCGATAACGGATAATCCATTCATGCCTCTCCTGATGCATGGAGAGCACTTCCGCTAAATGCTGTATGAGGGACAAGGCATCATTCTGATAATCGGGAATGCGGACGGAATGTTCCACATAATCGCTGTCAATAAGTTCCAGTACCGCGTTTTTAAGTTTTTGCAGGCCAATGTTCCTTCGTGCAGAAAGAAAAATACTTTTCGGGTACTGCGCATCCAGACGGGTTAAAAAATTTTCATCCGTAATCAGGTCGACTTTGTTAAAAGCCAGTAAAAGAGGAACCTCAGAGGCGCCGAGTTCCCTGAGGACGTCTTTAACGGTTTCCATTTGCTCCTGGTAGCGGTGCGTGCTGATATCCACCAGATGGATCAGCAAATCCGCTTCGCGCACTTCTTCAAGCGTGGATCGGAACGAGGCCACGAGTTGGTGCGGCAGTTTGCGGATAAAGCCCACGGTGTCGGTCAACAGGCAGGAATGGTCCTCGTTCAGATAAACTTTACGCGTGGTAGCATCGAGCGTGGCGAATAACCTGTTTTCCACGTGTACATCCGCATTGGCCAATGCATTCATCAGCGTGGACTTTCCGGCGTTGGTGTAACCGATCAGCGATACTTTGAAGACATTTTTTCGTCCCGAACGCTGGGTCTGCCGGTGCCTTTGTATTTTTTCGAGTTCCTTTTTCAGCAGGGCGATTCGTTTGCCTACCAGCCGGCGGTCCGTTTCCAGTTGGGTTTCGCCTGGGCCTTTGGTGAATACGCCGCCGCCGGCCTGCCGTTCGAGATGCGTCCAGATCCTTGTCAGGCGGGGGAGCATGTATTCCAGCTGAGCCAGTTCCACCTGCGTGCGGGCTTCCCGAGTACGCGCGCGGCGGGCAAATATTTCGAGAATCAGCGCGCTCCGGTCAATGACCTTACAGTTCCACAACTTTTCGATATTCTTATTCTGTGCCGGTGTGAGGTCTTCGTCAAAAACAGCGATGTCAACCTTATCGGCGCGAATCCTTTCGGCGATTTCAGCAATTTTGCCGCGCCCGATATAGGTGGACGCCTCTATGTTTTTTACATTTTGTATAACCTGACCAATCACCTCTAGTCCCGCGGTATCAGCCAGAAGGGCCAGTTCCTCAAGGCAGTCCTCCGCTGGGAATGCAGTCTGTATAGGATGATTGATACCGATGAGCAAGGCGCGTTCTTTTTCTTTTTGAGTCGTATAAAAATTTGGCTGCATCAGACGATTACAATTGCTTTTTATTAAAGTAATAAATAAAATTTGTTCTATTAATAATGATAACGCGCCGTCATTAGCTAAATTTCATACTAAAATAAAGTTAATCATTTTTATCCAATTTTTCAAACAGAAATCATGCGCCTGATTGAAATAAACATCGGTTGTCCGTTATGGTTTAAAGAAGATATCCGGATAGCATTCGTGGAAAAATCCCTGGCCGTTACCGAGTTCATCGGTAAGGTCCCGTTACGCGTATTTGTTAATGTATTAAAGTGGCTGCTAACGGGCAAAGTTTTCTGGAAACCAGCCGGCCAGGGCGCCAGCGGTGAAATGCTGGGCTCCATGCTGTTTGAATTCCGGAATCACAGGTATCGTCTTGTAAGGACCTATTCCTTTAACGACAGTACCTCGACATTTCATCTGACCGCGCAGCAATCGGATGCCGACGGCTCTTTACCGTTGGATTTGCTTGACGATGATCTTAAAAGGGAAATTATTCAAGCCCTGGACCGGGCGGGAGAAACAGGCTTTACGGACGAGGCGTATTGTTCCGAAGCCGCTTATTATCCGCTTCTGGAATGGTGTGGGCTGAGGCCTGAGAACCTCATTCGGACAGAAGAGGAAGCATTTAATAATTCCGACCGTTTCAACACTCGTACTATCTGCCGGGCGGCTTCCGCGTATTTTTCAGAGCAGCTAAACGCCCGAAAGGAAAGTTTGTTACGATTAAAAAACGAACGGGATATACTGTTGGCCTCGGTTCAGTTTTGGAAATTGAAAATTATGACGGATGAGGAGAGCCAATTCACGGCAACAGTTCCGGCAAAAAGCGGGGATTATGTTGAAAAGGAAATAGAAAACCTTACGGAGCAAACGCTCATTCTTATGAAAGAGGCTTCCGATAAGCCGGAATGGAAAACCAGATTAACGGGCTTATACGAAGCACTGATCCATTGGCTGCTGCTTTACCGCGAAGAGGAACGATTCAATGCCGGCACCGACACGTTTGAGGCGCCGGTACCGGATATCAGCGAAGAATTAATGCTGACCGGCGAATTGCTGGCCATGGATAAAAAACGTGCGCGTTACGAGGAACTGCAATCAGGCATCCGTGAACTTGAATTACTTATTATTAAGTCGGAAATGGAACTGAAAGCCGAATTGCAGAGCTTACAGGCGGTTTACGCCGTTGAGCGAAATGCAGCGGCTGCTCTGAGCGAACATGAAAAAGAATCCGAGATACTAACCCGCGAACTGAACCGGCTGGTGAAAATCAAAGAGCAAATGAAACAAACACTCGAGGAAGGCATTAAGCGAAAATATGAATTGGAATATGAAGAACGAATTCTTGCCGGACTGGAACAGAATCGGAACCGGTCGGCGTCGCCGCATGAAGCGGTAACAGAAGCATCCGCAGTAAAGGAGCTCCATACCGAACATTTACTTGCCACAGCGCGCCAAAAAGTCAGCGAACTGCAGGCGGCCATTGCCAACCTGCGGGACAAATATACGCAGTTTGAGAAGGAAATCAAAACACTGCCCGTGGTAACCCGTAATCTTCATTTTGCCGAATTCAGCATACAGCAGGCGCGTGTTGCGGAAAAAGAAACGGCTGAAATTCGGGATAAAATCGAAAAGATTAAATTTGCGCTGACGCACCGTACGTTTGCTAAGAAAGAACTCCAGGCCATAGACCAACTTCAAAAAGAACTGCTGGCGCTTAATTACCATCCGGTGCATCAAGGGTCTTTATCGGAACGGCTTCAGTCGGTTTTAACCCGTTTGACGGCACATCATCCCGAGGAATATCAAACCCGACGGCGTTTGGACATACGCAAACAGATACAGGATGTCGAAAACCACATTCTGTCCCATTTGGATGCGGTGCGGCAGTTTGCTAAAAAGGAATCCGAATCTGTCTTTTTCAGTGCTTTGACTCCGAAAGAAGGAACCGATCAGGTCAATGTGTTTGAATTAAAAGCGCGGCATCCGGTGATTGCGGAATTTAAGAAAACGCTGTATCCGTATTATATCAATGCGGTTGTGCAGAAGATCAGGGATCAAGAAAAACGCGCCGAAAAAATTCAGGAACGCATCTATATTGAAAAGCTGGAATCCGAAAAGCTTATGCGTTATGGAGAATTACTGCAGGGCATGCTGCCGATATTGCCGGATGGAAGTCAGAATGCATTCCCGGTGGTTCCTTCATTATTTCATCTGCTTCTTCTGGAGGGTCTGCTCCAGCAGGTGGAAGAGGAAATACAACGCATGATTCGTAACGACGCGGCGGATGCGTATCATTTTTCGATACATCGGGCCTATGATGCCAAACATCAGTTGGTTTTTATTCAGGAACATCTGGTTCCTCGTGGCGAATCGCAACGATTATCGCCGGATGCACGTGATGGGCGATGGTTGCTTTACTTTCTGTTAAAAACCGCTATCTGTGAGGCCGAACGAAAGATTTTCGGCATGAACATTCCGCTGCTTGTAATCAGATGGCCGGAAGAAAAAATTTCCGCAGAAGCGGAACGAACGGTTAAATCCATCATCGCGCGGAATGCTCATAACTGTCAGGCGATAATCGTTCTGACACGAAATAAAACTCTTTCATTTGACGATGAAATACGCTATTATCCGGACGTTTCAAAAAATTAACGTATGAAATATTCATTATATATCGCCCGACAATATCTGCTAACCAAACGAAAAACCGGTTTTATATCCGTAATAGCCTATATTTCCATCGCCGGCGTGGCGCTGGGTACGACGGCCCTCATTGTGACACTGTGCATTATATCGGGTTTTGAACGCGAAATGAAGAATAAATTTATCAGTTTTGATTCCCACATTCGGGTTCGTAAATTCGAGAACACCGGATGGGTGACCGATTCGCAGCGGCTATTGCAATGTTTTGCCGATCATGGCGAGATTAAAGGCATCTCGCCATATATTGAAAAAGAAGCCATGATACGCTCGAAACAAAAAACCGATGGTGTCATGGTAAAAGGTATTGATCAGGGAAAGGTCGATCAGGTGCTGGACATCCGTAAAGACGTTCTGATATCCCGATCCTCCTTGAAGATAGACCTGCGGGTTTCAGATAGCGTCAGCCTCAGCGCCAACCATGACCGCCAAAAAATAAAACCCTTGCCCGGGATTTTGATTGGCAAAAAGCTGGCCGATAAACTCTATCTTCAGGTCGGCGACAAAGTGACCCTTTTTTCTCTGCGTAATACGTTATCTTTCATCCAACAGCCTAAAGTCAGGCAGTTTACGGTAACGGGCATATACCGCAGCGGCCTTTCGGAATACGACAACGTACTGGTGTACATTGACATTCGGGAAGCGCAGGAATTTTTTGAAACCGGCGGCGGGATTACCGGATATGAACTTCGGGCTGCCGATCTGGTGACGGCGCGTGAAACCGCGTCAAAAATGGCCAAAGAGCTGGGCTATCCATATTATGTCCGCAGTTGGTTTGACCTGCACCGTAATCTGTTCGGCTGGCTGGAAACGAATAATTTTATCATGACTATCATTTTTAGCCTGATTATACTGGTTGCCGCTTTTAATATGATAGCGACGCTTTTTATGATCGTTATGGAAAAGACGAAAGACATCGGCATACTGAAGTCGATGGGGGCCAGCCGATGGACGATACGGAACATTTTTATGGCAGAAGGGCTTCTGATTGGCCTTTCCGGTTCCGTAATCGGTATGGTTCTATCCGCCATCTTGTGTTTTGTGCAATCCGAGTATCGCCTTCTGGCTTTAAAATCGGAAGTTTATTTTATGGACGCCGTTCCCGTGCAGATGGCCCCGTCTCACTTTCTGAGTGTTTCTCTCTTTGCGATTGGCCTTTGTTTACTGGCCGCCGTTTTCCCTGCCGTTAAGGCCTCAAAACTCAATCCGGTGGACGCCATACGTTATGAATAAGGAATATGCCTTTGCGATTTGAACACCTCATCGCCATGCGCTATCTGAAACCGAGGAAAGGCGCGGTTTTTATATCCATCATCGGAATCATTTCGGTGCTCGGGGTAATGACAGGCGTAACGGCCATTATTCTGGTGCTTTCCGTGCTGAACGGTTTTGAAAGGGAAGTGCAGTCCCGCTTTATCGGGTTTGACGCACATTTGAAAATCCGGCACATCCATGAGGATCCGTTTACCTATTGCGACTCGTTACCGGAGTGGAATTTTACCGCAGAAGAGGTAACGGGTCAGTCGCCTTATATCCTTGAAAAGGCCATGATTACAAGCGCTGAGGGCAGCCATGTTTCGTTTGTCAAAGGTGTTTTGTCTGAAAAAATCGTGACGGTCACGGACATTGAAAAGGACCTGACGCATGGCGCGGTGACCTTTGCAAGCGATAAGACCCATTTAAGCGGTATCGTGATTGGATACAGTCTGGCCATGGAACTCGAGGCGGGTATGGGCGACACGTTGACAGTTATCAGTCCGGCCGGCATAACCAATCCGTTTGACATGCCGCGCGCGAGGCGATTTGCCGTAACCGGTATCTTCAAAACCGATATGTTTGAATACGACAATGCGTATGCCTTTATCGCGCTTAGCGACGCTCAGGATTTGTTTGAGAAAGAAAACCGGATTGACGGAATTGATTTGCGTCTTGCGGATATCCGAAAAAGTTTTGACAGGCAGAAAGCTTTGCAGGCGCGGTTGGGCGATACGCTGAAGGTGGAAACATGGTACGATCAGCACCGCGATCTATACAGCGCCATGGTTGTGGAAAAGTGGGGTTCATTGGTTCTGCTATGCCTTATCATCCTGGTAGCCGGATTTAATATTGTCAGCACGCTCATAATGATTGTGATGCAGAAAACCTCGGAAATTGGAATATTAAAATCGCTGGGAGCGAACGACGACGCCATAGCACGTATTTTTATCCGGCAGGGACTGATTGTCGGCGGTATCGGTATCGGATTTGGATATATTGTTGGTTACGCGATTTGCATTCTTCAAATGAATTACGGCTTCGTGAAGCTCCCTTCCGATGTGTTCTTTCTTGATGCAGTGCCCGTCGAACTTAAATGGATAGATTTTATTCTGATATTTATTGTTTCGTTTTTACTTATCCTGATGTCCACGATTTATCCGGCCCGTAAAGCGGCTCAGTTGGTGCCGGTGGAGGCTTTAAAAGCATGAAAAAACCTTTTATTTATACCGTCTTATGGCTGATAAGTGTCATGATTCCATGGAATGCCTTAATGGCTCAACGTCCCAAATCGGTGGTCCTGAATTACAAGTTTTCATCGGGCGATCAGTATCGTATCTCAGTGAGTTCATATAAAAACTTTTCAACATCCTCAAAGCTGCATGCACAAACCTCCTACGGCGACATGAGTTATGATGTGGAAATGCGGATTGAAAAAAGCGACGGTGACGTGTATGATGCCGTGCTAAAGGCCGTACTGACGCGTTATACACGCGACGGGATCAATCTGACTTATAAACTGGCGGATGTTTTCAGAAATTATCAGTGGTTATTGGCCTTCGACCGTTTTGGGCGCATTTTGGACGAAAGCATTCGCCAACAGAAAAATCAATCCGCCGCCGACAGCGCGGATATACAGGTTATCCAGGGCTCTATGATTTTCCTGTTGCCGTTTCCCGATTATGCCGTCAAGGTGAATGATAAGTGGCTGTTGAAAGATTTTTACGATGCAAAAAAAATTACGGAACTTATACGTCCAGAATGGAATATCACTGAACCTTCTGTGACCGGAGAATACCTGCTGGAAAGCATTGATGGCGGAGTAGCCCGCGTTGTTTCCGATATTCTCATTTCAGGCCGGAGCAAATTGGGAGATGCTAAAGGGCGTATTGAAACGGAAATGATGATGCGGTTTGACGGCCGTTATGACTTTGACATCACGAAGGGTCGGCTGATCAACGGTTCCGTTACGGTTATATCGGCCGGAATCGGGCGAACGGGCTCGACGGATATCACCTACGACGGCTCCCAAACCATCAGCATCAATTTCGAGAAAATCAAATAGGAACGGAATATGGAAACCCTTGTCGTTGAAGCCCGGAATATAAGTAAATCTTACGATATGGCCCGCGGACGCATCGATGTGCTCACGGGTATTACTTTGCAGATTACTGCCGGCGAAATGGTCGTTGTAGTGGGACCGTCGGGTGTAGGCAAGAGCACGCTGCTGCATATTCTCGGCGGGCTGGATAAACCATCATCGGGCGAGGTGTTTATCGATTCCCAGGAGGTTTCAAAAC
Source organism: uncultured Bacteroidota bacterium (assembly GCA_964609675.1). Lineage (GTDB taxonomy): Bacteria > CLD3 > CLD3 > SB21 > JBBIRG01 > CAZSRX01. Next base: position 44,702 of record CAZSRX010000007.1, read on the forward strand.
TTTCTGACAACGAACTGGCGCGTATTCGCAATAAAAAAATTGGTTTTGTTTTCCAGTTCCACTATCTCCTGCCCGAATTCAACGCGCTTGAGAATGTGATGATGCCGGCCCTCATTGCCCGGAAACCCTACGATGAAAATAAAAAACGCGCCGCCGGGTTGCTCGAACAGGTTGGTCTGTCGCACCGGATCTATCACCGGCCCGGAGAACTGTCGGGCGGCGAACAGCAACGCATAGCCGTTGCCCGGGCACTTATGAATGAACCGCTGATTATTCTTGCCGACGAACCCTCCGGCAACCTGGACCGCCAGTCCGCCGAAAACCTGCACCGGCTGATGTTTCAACTGAGTCAGGAGCGTAAACAGACCTTCGTGATTGTTACACATAACGAACAATTAGCCGCACAATCACCCCGGATCATTCACATGCTCGACGGTTCCACACTGCACGAACAGCGTCCAACGCCTTAACGCTGCTGTAAGATGCTCGGTTTTATCAACACGCTCGTTCTGAGCGCCCTGGCCCTGGCGCTGATCCCTGTTATCATTCAATTACTGAACAGGAAAAAGTCTAAAATTATCCCTTTCAGTTCACTGACTTTTCTCAAAGCGCTTCAGAAAAAGCAGATCAAACGGCTTAAAATTCACCAATGGCTGCTTCTTGTCCTGCGGACCTTGATAATCATCTTTGCCGTATTGGCTTTTGCGCGGCCTTCCACGCTCTATATCCCGACGGATTCTGTTCGTGCCCATGCCAAAACCTCTGCGGTGCTGATTGTCGATAATTCCCTGAGTACGGCCTACCGCTCCGAGAAGGGTATAGTGTTTGATCGTATCCGCAACCGGGCGTTGGATCTGGTCGATTTTCTGAAAGAGGGCGATGAGGCCGCGCTCTTGTTAGCCACCAGCCCAGACGGCAACGGCGGTTTCTCGCAAAATTTTACAGAAATCAGCGCCCGCCTGAAACAGCTTAAGCCTGCTTACCGGTCAGCTGATTTGTCGTTATCCTTAGTACGGGCTGTAGAAATGATGCAAAATGCCCGGAATGTTAATCGCGAGATATACATCCTGACCGATATGCAGCAAAGCGGTTTTAACGATCCGATACCGGTACCGCCGGATATATCGGTTATAGTTATATCCGTACCCGTAACACGCTTTAGCAACTGGAGTGTTGACACAGCCGCTGTTCTGACGCAGATACTGGAAAAGAACCGCCCGATAGAAATCATGGTCCGCCTGCGCAACCATTCGGATGCACCGGTTGAGGACCTGCTTATCAATCATTACCTCAACGGCAGGCGTGTGGGTCAGTCTGTATCCGCCATACCTCCGAGGGACGCGATCACTATTCGCCAGAAAATCATGCCACCTTCCGCAGGCATCCTGACCGGCATGATCGAGATTGACGACGATTTGCTCATCGAGGACAATCGGTATTATTTCAATATAATAATTCCCGATACAATAAGAGTTTTACTGGTGCGCAGTCTTTCGGGTGATCACGAATTCATCCGTCTGGCACTCAAACCGGCAACGGATTTTCAGACACCCGTTCAAATTACACTTAGCGATTACCGTAAACTGACTTCAACGGTTTTGTCCCAATATGATGGGCTCATCCTGCCTGATTTACCGGCGCTTACCGATGAGGCCTTACGAAAGATTGACCGTTTTGTTAATGAAGGCGGCGTTATCCTTATGATGCCGGGACCGGGATCGGAAGCACAGTCACTTATGAATACCCTAGCATATTTTGGTTTCGGTCAACTTAAAGGCATCGCAGGCGCCGTTCCGGGTGAGACGAATTCCTATGCGGAACTGCAGGAATTGAGCAATCCGCATCCGCTTATATCCGGAATTTTTGAGGATTCTCGGCATGCGAACAAAACTTTTTTTCTCTCACCGCGTTTTTACAAATATCTTATTATCGATCCAAGCGGTAAAAGCCGAACGTTTCTGGCATTCAATAACCGCCGGCCATTTCTTGAGGTGATCCCCCGGGGCAGGGGCCATGCCGCGCTTTTTACCAGCAGCGTACATCCGGAATGGTCGGATATGGAATGGAATGCGTTTTTCCCTCCGTTGATCCACCGAACCGTACTTTACCTTCACCAAAGTGAACCACAGGATGGAAACGTATATACAAACCAAAAGCCTGTTGAAGCCATCATTCGCTATACCCAATCGGACCGTATTCGAATTGTTGACGGTGAAGGCCATGAATTCCTGCCTAAAACACGGGTGGCAGGAGAGCAGGTTATTGTTTCTCTGGCCGATATTGAAAAACCCGGCAATTATTTAATCAAAGACGATAATCAAACGGTTAGAGCCATATCGATTAATATTAACAGAAACGAAAGTACGGAAAAAAAGCTCAGCGAAGGTGATCTGGAAAATTACATACGCGCTGAATCCCTGGTTTCTATTACGGACGAGGATAATCTGGAAGAATATATACTAAAATCCCGTTACGGATATGAATTATGGAAATATTTCTTACTGCTCACCGGATTTCTGATGGTGGCTGAATTGTATATAGCGCAACTTACGTACGGAAAGAATAATCTGTAAATATTAAAAATACGTCTGTCAGATTTCGATTTGTGTTTCTAAAAAAGGTTTCTTGCTTATGCATGGATTTTTCTTTATATTCAAGATGAAGCAATAACAAATGGATACTAACAAATGGATACATGATATTATTTTTATAAACTTCCATTCCAATAGGATTCGTAGAAAAACCAAGTGAGGATTTTTATGGCAAGTCAAGGTGCAAATTCCAATGTTAACGCAGGTAAGCGCGTATTTCATGTACAAACGCTGACATTAAAGAATAACACTTACATCCGCTCTGAAATTTATGAAAAAGGAAAGCTGCTGACCTTTTTCGAGCGCCGTATACGCTTGCCGGAAGGCGCAGACAGCATCAGCGAGGATGAACTCAGAAAAGAGGTCAATGAGTTTCATAATGACCGGGTTTATGAGCTGGAAATGCTGTTTGATATGTCGGAGAAAGTGCGTTCCATCAAGCACGCGATTTCAAACAACAAGATGGGCATGGTTTTCCTGCGGCTGAATCTTTTTGAAGACGCTGTTGATGAGTTTAAACTGGCCATATCCCATAATCCCAAGTTGATCGAGGCTTATACCAATCTCGGACGAACCTACATTGAGATGGGGGATTATTTCAAAGCGATAGCCATCTTAAATCAGGCCAGCCGCCTGAACCCCAATTATGCGGATATTTATAACCATTTAGGCATGGCGTATTTAAAAACTGAAAAATACGATGAGGCTATGGCGGCGCTGGAACACGCCCTCGACATCAATTATAAATTCTATGAAGCTATTATCAATAAATCCTTGTTGCTCGTAACGATGATCATGTCTGACAACTATGATGATGATACCGTTATCCGCCTGAAAAAGGAACTGATTGAGTTGCTAAAACGCATTGTAGTTATAATTAAAAACCATGACGAATTCGCTGACTACAGCGGCCTGCCTGAACTGGCGATGGCTAACGAATATATCAAGATATTCACAGGTCTGACCGAACTAAAAAATTATCTTCAGGATAAAAACAGCATCGTAGATGTAACGGACGTATTCTACCTGAAGTTTATGTTTGGCGGCGAAGGCAAAAATGAACAACTGATCGCCCATTATGAAAATCTTCTGATGGATAAGATCCGTCAGAATCCCAATTATGCTGATCTCCATAATGCGGCGGGTATTTTGCACCTGATCCAGTGCCGAAATACTTTTCTTAAAGCCATCGAAGATTTTAAGCGTGCCCTGGAAATTAATCCCGCTTATGAAACCGCTAAGAAAAATCTCCGGCTGTCGGAAAACGACGGGCGCGGCTTTTTGATTCTTCTTCGGGCTATTCTTAAATAATTATTTCTTTAAAAGTTTCTTGCATGCGCGGGGCTTTTAAGGTATATTAAATATTAGTAAATAAAATATGAATTTTTGTGAAATTATTTTACCTCTGAGGGGTTAATACATAAAAATGCATACATTCAATTTGTCGATAAATATGAAAACTATGCGGGCTGTCTTTTGCGTTTTTATGTTTACGTTTAGTGCTTATGCGCAAAATCAGGATATCGTCATAAACCAAAATCGCCTGAAAACCGGTGAAACCCAGGAGGTAATTCTGGAGTTCACGGGTTCTTCAGAGCTTTCACAATTCGATCTTCAATTAGCGCCGTGCCGTTTAACGCTCATAAATGTTATGGTGGAACAATCCGGGACCTGGGTACCACTATGGATTACACGGGATTCAATCAAATTCTGGTCGGCTACAGAAAGCGATATTGTTTTATGGGTTTCCACAGGAGCCATCCAGAAAATATACTTACGTGAGCCGTTGAAACAAAACCGGCGTTTGCGAATTGAAGTAACTGTTTCGACACCCCGACAGGAACATTCTAAAAATCAGCCCGAAGATAATGCGTTATTTCAGGTAACCGAGTATACCACCGACAGGATAATCCGGAAACTGGAAACACGTTTATCGCTGATTACTGATTTGAAATAAGCCGGAGATATGTCCACGGTTCGACAAACGAAAAATATTCTACTAACGGCCGTCGTTTTAATATATTTCTTCGGCACGTGTAATCTTTATGCCAGACAGGACAGCAGCGGCATATACCGTTGGACGGATTCGGTGGCGTATGGGTGGGAGGATGTTACGAATGGTACGATATTGGCTCTCGGTGATGATCAGACATCTGGAATGATCAATATTGGGTTCTCGTTTAATTTCTATGATACGCTTTATACTCAAGTCGATGTAAGTTCCAACGGATTTATTAGCTTTTTACCGCTATCGTCTTCCTATCCCACAAATGCAAACATACCTACAAGTTCTGATCCGGTAAATATTATAGCCGCTTTTTGGGATGATCTAGCTCCGAATTCCAATTCTAAAATATTTTACAAAACCATTGGTATCGCCCCGAACCGGCGGTTTGTCGTGTCGTGGCATGACTGGGATGAAAAGGGTCCTGTTACTGCTGAGTATAATACTTTTCAGATCATTCTTTACGAAACGATCAATCTGATCAAAATCCAATACCTTACCTTGCTGACATCCAACCCGGGAAATTCTGCGACGGTTGGGATTGAAAGCGGTTCCGGAGCAACACTCCGGGGGCTGTTGTATTCGCATAACTCGAATGTTTTACACAACAACCTTTCTATTTTATTTCATACCAATCAGTCTTCAACGGCTAAAGCCGGAATCAGTCCCCGTGAAGTCAATACCGGTGCTGGTTTGAATGAATTTGTTTATTCCATACGGACAACCAATCCGTTGGATTCGATGGGACGGTTTGATTCGGTGTTGATCGCGAATCCGTTTATCAATAAGACCCTGACGGTTACCGGCATCACCGTCGACGGCGAAAGCCAGTTTATCAATAAAAGCAATACCCGCCCTTCCAATTACGGTTTCGCAACATGGAATTATAATCCCACGACGGATACATTAAGTATTCGCACGGCCTATCATGCGGTGCGGGATTCGATTAACATTGCTTTCCTCTTAGATATTCCGGATACCGCGGGCAGCGCGTTTGTTTTTCCATCAGCGATCGTTGCCACGCTAATCAGTCCTGAGCGTATTGTTACCACAGACGACGGTAATTCAATTGATATCAACACAGACTCACTCTATACAATCCGTCTGAATTGGGTGAATTTCGACAACGGGGCATCGGCCACCGATACAACCATAACGGCCGATGATTCCATTCGTGTTTATGCGCTTGGATTTGATCGGTTTGGTAATTTTGTTCGTCCGGTAAAGGTCAATTTTCATCTTCATGGTTCAAGCGGATATTTGGCGGGCGATACGACAGAAACCGACAGTTGTTCTTTTTACGGAACATTAACCGGCGGCAGTTACATAACGGCCGATTCCGCCATATTTAGCGGTCAATCGGGGGTCATAACCGTTATTCCCGGAAAACGGGATACGCTGGTGCTTCGCAACGCGCCCGGAGGTAAAGGTAAGGATTATTCCCAGGCATTGTCTTTATCAGCCGATTCGTTGATAAAATTATATGCGGCGGCTTATGATAAGCACAAAAATTATATTAAAGATGTCAATGCGCAATGGTCTATAACCGGATTGTTATCCGGAACAATCTCCGCAGCGCAATCGGACAGCGGTATTACTTTTACTCCTTTATTGCTTAGCAACGGACGTATTGAAGCCGATGCGGGATTTTCCACTGATTCGACGGGAATGATTACCATCATTCCCGGCGACACGGTGAAGCTGGTGGTAGAGACGAAGCGGGACGGCTCGGGTGTGGAAGTTCCGGCTCAGACGCTGACTTCGGATGATTCGGTGAAGGCGTTTGCGGTGTTGCGGGATGTTCGGAATAATTATATTGGAGTCATCAGTTCGGTATGGAGTGTTTCGGGGGGGATCGGGCAGATTATAGATCCGGCGGACAGTGTGGTGTTGCGTCTGACGACGATTGGTTCAGGTAAACTGACGGCGGCAGGCGGGGGGTTCACGGGCAGCAGCGGCGTGATTACGGTGACGGCCGGCGCGCTGGCGTCGGTGAAGCTGCGGACGGATACGCTGGATGGCGGCATTGAGGCGGGCGCTGTGACGTTGTCGGTGGGAGACAGCATTAAGTTATATACAGCCGGTTATGATGCCGACGGGAATTTTAAGGCGAATGTGCCGGCGCGGTATGGGGTGAGCGGAACGCTGCAGGCATCGCGGTTATTCATCACGGGTGACAGCACATCGGTGTGGTTTAAGCCGACGACGGCGTCCACAGGTAAGATCACCGATACGTCGAATGTCGGTAATTACATTGACAGCACCGGAACGATTACGGTGACGAACACGGCGTCGGTGGCGTCGGTGCGGATAAACAGTCAGGCGAACAACGCGGGGGTTGAAGTTGGGGCGATGACGCTTACGGCGGATGAAGATACGGTGTTGTATTTAGGCGGGTATGACGCGTTTGGGAATTATGTCGGGGATGTGGTCGGGACGTGGACGACGCGGGGGACGCTTGACAGCATGGATTTGAGTCCGAGAACGGGGAGCGCGAGCCGGTACTCACCGAGAGTGGCAGGAAAGTCTGGCAAGATTGTGGCGCGGTATGGGGGATATGAAGACAGCACGGATGTCATTACCACAACGGTGGGGGATGTTCATTTTGTACAGGTACAGAGCGCGCGGTTTGGGATAAGCAATAAAGTTGGGGCCTTAAGCTTAACGACGGATGACAACGCGACGACGTTGTATGCGGCCGGGTATGATAAAGACAGCAATTATGTACGGGGGGTTACTGTCGACTGGACGGTGTTGGGCGGGATTGGCAGTATCGCGCCGGTAGCGACCTCGGACAGTACGGTATTTAACGCGCGGAGAGTCGGCTCAGGGCAGATTCGAGCGGACAGCAATACGCTCTCGGCGATCACGGGACTGATCAGTGTGAGTGTCGGTGATACGGCGTTTGTGGTGATCCGCAGCGGCAGTGAAGGCAGCGGGTATCGTTATGACAGCGTCAACGTGACACTGAAGGCGGACAGTCTGCTGAAGCTGTATGCGGCGGGTTATGACGCGGACAGTAATTATGTGGGGGATGTGGAGGTAGCGTGGGACACGGTGAAGGTGTCAGAGCCGGGACTTAGTAATTTCACAGCGGCGGCGAGCAATCTATATATATACCGTCCGACTGCGGTGGGAGATGGGAAGATCCGGGTTGATTATGTGAATGGCGGTTTCAGAGATACGACGGGAATGATTACCATCATTCCCGGCGACACGGTGAAGTTAGTGGTAGAGACGAAGCGGGACGGCTCGGGTGTGGAAGTTCCGGCTCAGACGCTGA
>CAZSRX010000007.1:52680-99943 GCA_964609675.1 uncultured Bacteroidota bacterium
ATGTGGAGGTAGCGTGGGACACGGTGAAGGTGTCAGAGCCGGGACTTAGTAATTTTACAGCGACGACGAGCAGTCTATATATATATCATCCGACAGCGACAGGTAATGGGAAGATCCGGGTTGATTATGTGAATGGCAGTTTCAGGGATACGACGGGATTGATCACGGTGATCGTCGGAAATCCGGCAAGACTTGCCATTGAAATTTCAAGGAACAGTACCGGCTTTGAATTGTTGAATGATACATTAGTCATTGGCGATTCAATAAAAGTTTTTGCTGCAATCTACGATACAAAAAATAATTTTATTAGCAATACGTCTGTTGACTGGTCGTTAAACCAGTCGCTGGGAAATCTGACGCCGTCGTCCTCTTCGGATTCAGTCGTGTTTTATCCGACAACAATCGGTGTGACCTCGATTAATGCTAATTCAACTCTATATAATTTAACCGATAAAACCGGATTAATCACCGTATGGGCCGGTAAACCCGATTCCCTGCGAAGACTTTCGGCGGCAAACGATACGGTACTGCCGAAACAGATTGTAGAATTAAACGTGAAACTCATTGATAGTCTGAAAAATCCGGTTCGCGACAGCGTTGTGCATTTCAGTATTGGATCCGGCGGCGGTACGCTCAATGCGTTTACAGATACAACCGATCAACTCGGTATGGCTTCGGTGAAGTTCACCGCGCCGCAATCTGTCGGAACATCGAAAATTTATGCGACGCTTGCCACATTAACGGATACGGCTAAATTTACGATTACCGTCATTCCTGCTTCTCTGGCTTATTATACGATTATTCCGTCAACCTATTCCGATACGGCCGGTGCGGCGCTTACTGTGACCGTCACGGCTTACGATGTGTTTGACAATCAATTAGCTGATGATACCACGCAGACCCGCATTGATGTTTATGGTACGAAGAGCGGTTTGAACGGCAAAGGTGTCGGTATCACTCCTAAGTTTAATGTACTGACCAATGGACAACATATCGCTGTTATCCGCGATTCCGTTAAAGAAAACATTCAAATCAAAGTGACGGGACGATTTGATACGACCAAGACGGCTATAACCGAAATCATTACCATCCGCGAGGCGTCGCCGTTTGTCGCTGATTTTTATCCGGATAGTCTATCCAATGTACAAAGCGGGCAATTAGGTGTTGCGCTGATCGACTCTTCGGCGTTGATCGTCAAAGATCGTTTCGGCAATGCGGTAAATGACACCATCACGGTTCTTTGGTTGCCAACCTTCACGGCATCGGTGAGCCCGGCAATTCGTACCACAGCGACGGATGGTATCGCGAGGACAAAATGGACGCTTCGCACGGCTACCGCATCGAATGATACGATGTTTGGAATTGTCCCCGTCATAGGAGACACTTTACGGTTCATTGCGAATATCCTCGCAACAGGCAACGACACGCTGATTCGCGTGAGCGCATTAGCCGATACCGATACCGTAAACCTGCGGCTGGACAATGCGTTCCGCGTATACGTTGAAGATGAATTCAGTAACCCGCAGTCCGGCGTGAAGATTACCTTTACATTGTTTAGCGCGCCGGGCGGTACGGACAGTGCGGGGTTTGTCGCGACGAACGGCGATTATGTGACAACCCTCGATACGCTAACTGACATCAATGGTTTCGCCGAAGCGGTATTTCATCTGGGTACCAAAACCGGTCGCTATGTTATCCGTGCATCCAATCCCGCTTTGAAAAATCCGGCCGTGTATGATACCGTAATGGCCGTTCATGATGTACCGCGCAAACTGCAAATCCTCTCAGGCAATAATCAAACAATTCAGGCCGGCTCGCTTACAGATACGCTTAAAGTTCGGATTACGGACGTTTACGCTAATCCGATTGACAATTCATCGCAGTATATTTATTGGGAAACCATTTACAACGGATTACCGCTGGCGAATGCCGGCTTAATTGACATTTTGCCAAGTCCACCGCAAAACTTTGCAACGCTTGATTCTTCGGTTATCGGAACTACCTCCCATAGTATGGCCATCGGGCGTGTCCGGCAGTTATCAGGTTTTGATACGGTGCGTGTGTATTTGCGGAATGCCGATACCGTCTTATTCCGCTCAACCGTCGTTAACCGCTCTGCGGACAGTGTACTGGTTTTCGCCGGGAATCGTATGACCGGCATCAGCAATGGCAGCGCGGTTACTCTTAAAACATTAGTAAAAGATACCTTCGGTAATGTAGTGCCATCCGTATTTGTCCGCTATCAGATTACCTCCGGAAATGCAACATTCGCAGGACCAGATTCATCGCAGACGGATGCCAACGGTATTTCAACTATTTTTATAAAACCCGGAAATGCGGACAGCACAATCATTAACGCCTTTACTGCGGGAGCCGCTATATCGTCTGATTTTCAATTGTATACTTTGGTTTATAAAGATTCTTCTCTGGTACCTGATCGTGTACGACGCGATACCTCAATCAGTTTTTCCGTTGTTGTTTATAACAACGGTCCGAACGCAATCAAATTGGATACGAATGCCACTTCATTCAGCTTCACTGACGGAAATATTGTTTACCGCACCTATCTGCAATTCGGCGACAGCATGATTGCCGGTAATTCGTTGGACACCCTGGATTTCCGTTCAGACACAATCAATGTTAATATCACCGGAAACACTTACACGCCTTTTATCACTATATCCGGATCGGTGCCTTCGTTATCACAAGACATCAACGGAACTTTGTCCACCAATCCCAATGAACTGGAAGTGCTCGGCGTGGAAGTGGTCTCGGTGAAAACGTCGGCTCCAAAGGTCTTCAGCCGCGGGGACACGATTATCGTAAAGATCGAAGTACGCAATACCGGCAATTCGCCGATGACAAATACGGATTACGGATTAAAAACATTACCCGCTGGAATTTTACAGCGTATAGGCACGTTAAATACCACGCCCATTCCTGCGAAAGGTTTTACCGTATTTGAAGATACAGTCCATATACTACCATCGGCGCCGGAAGGCTGGGCCTATGTGAATGCCTATTATTTCGGTCAAATCGGCAGCACCAATTTTGCCGACACCACCGCGACTACGATTGACAGTATATTTATCCAATCGGCCGCCGATCTTTCGTATCTGCCTTTAAGCCTGACGCCGGTGTTTGTATCCGAAGGACAAAGCGTTACTCTGCGTGTATCGGTACGGAATGATTCAGCGGCTTCCGTGACTTTGAATCCTTCGCAGACCTATTTGCGTTTCAATACGGACAGCGTATTCCTGAATGTATCGCAGGTTGTATCCGGAAACGGCGATGTCACGGAACTCGTGTTTAAGCCGTTAAATCTTACGCTCTTGTCAGGCGCGTATGCCGGAACATTGTATTTATCCGGCAGCGAAAACGGAGGAATTTTTGCTGACACGCTTTTATTAGGAACAGACAGTCTGCGCGTTCAAACAGCCGTAACCGCCGTAAGACTGATTCTTGACAGCGTGATTATTGCAACCGATACCAGCGTTCAGAATAACGATTCACTACGGATCCGTTTGAAAATAACCAATACAGCCGAAGCGCCGGCGATTCTGGATTCGTTACGGCTGCGGTATTTCATTTCAGGTAATCCGGCAAACGGTTATTGGGAAGCGAACCGTCTGTTTATACTTCCTGATACCTTAAACGGCGGGTTGTCGCGCTATTATGATTTCGATGTGAATATTGCTCCAACGGCGGATACTGGCAGCGTTGTTTTTGACGCTTATCTGCGGGCGCGCGACCAGAACAGCAAGCTGGTTGTCCAGAAATCGAATGCCAACGAAACTGATTCCGTGTATGTCCGGACCCAATCGAATGTTCAGATTACCGCGGTCAGCACACCGACAGCGGATACCGTCAGCCTCGGACAAACCGGTATCCCGATGAATGTGGCCGTCACAAACTTCGGCGCCTCGCCGTATCGGGTTAATAGTATTCGCATGTTGTTTACTATTGGCCTTTATGATACTTCCCTGACGCAATCACTTCCTGACACGATTTACGGTTATCAGACGAAGACGTACAATTTTACGGCCAGTGTGAGAAATAATTCGGCCGTGGGCCTGGATTCACTCGGCGCCATGGTTTCCGGCGTTGATGTATTGAACGGAAAATCATCTTCCGTTACGGCGAGGGGATTGGATACGCTCCGTATTCTGAGCCCGACGCAAATCTTGCTGACCAGCGTACAAACCCAGCCGGTATTTGTCAGCCGCCGTCAGGATAGTATATTGGTTCGGGTTACACTGAAAAACAACGGCGCATCCGTCGGACAAATTGATACCGTTCGTCTGAAATTCTACGATGTATCTTCCGCGTCCGAGGCGAGCGGATTTACCTATAACATTTATTCAGATGTGAGCGATACGATAGCCGGTTCAGGAAGCAAGACATTTGATTTCAAAGTCAGTGTCGGAGCGGCGGCGGATACGGGGAAAATCGTTATTGACGCGGTAATGAGCGGATTTGATATTGTCTCCGGTCTGGCGTTCTATGATTCCGGCGCCGTAACCACGGATTACTGGATGGTTCAGATTCCTGCAGAACCGCTTGTGGATTCGGTTTACACTACCCCGATATCCGCCACGAAGGGACAGCAAAACATTCCCGTTTATGTGCGCGTAAGAAATATTGGCGAGGCGAATGCCGTGATGGATAGTGTGAAATTGCGTTATTATTACGGCGCCAGCCCGGATTATGCGTCGTTTAATGATACATTGGTTTCCCCGATTGGATCCGTCATTGCCGAAAACGGTCAGACGATTCTATATACTTTCAATGCGGATATTTTTTCCTCAGCGCCTTCGGGATGGGTCAGAATATTTGCCGAGGCCTTTGGCAAAGATCAGAATCATTTGAAACCGGTTCTGGACACAACCAAACAAAAATATGACAGTTTGACCGTACAATCGCCGCCATCGCTGATTTATGTCGCCAATTCGCTGATTCCGGATACGGTTAATAAAGCCACCGTGGTTTCTTTTGCGCTGGATGTCGTGAATACGGGCGAAGCGGCACTTGTTCTGAACGCCTCCACAACACTGATCCTGCGCGATGTTGACTCGTTAAAAGTCAATCTCCGCGATACGATAATTGTGGAATCCGGCGTAAGACGGCAACTGGTGTTTAACAGCGCCACGATTAACCTCCGCGCCGATTCGGTTTATTATCCGGAATTACTCATGCTTGGAACGGAAAACGGAAATAATTATACGGCTTATCTGCCGATTACAAATGACAGCGTGAAAGTGCTCAGTGCGTCGGTAGCCGCGGCCGACAGTCTGAATTTCTACAACTTCAGCGGTGATTACATAAACAAAATTGCGGCTAATGATTCCTTTATCGTTCGTCTGCTCGTCCGGAATAACGGCGGGGCCACCATTAAAAATCTTGCTCCGGAACCGGTGAGTCCGGCATTATCCGGTTCCAGTATCCCGACGTTGTATGCGGGCCCGGTACCGGCTTCCGTAAATCTGGCGTCCGGCGATTCTGTGCGGTTTGAGTGGCGGTACAAGGCCGACAGCAGCGGATCTGCGAATTTTGCTGTCCGCGCCAAAGGCAAAGATGCGACAACCGATTCAGTTATTGCCAGCAACAATCTCAACGCGTTTCTGACGATCACGCCGCCGTTTGCGGATACGATTTACGCTGTTAGTCCGCTCACCCAGTCAATACCGGTCTATACGGCGACCGATCTGACGGTTAGGATTACCGATAAAAATAATATTCCGGCTCAATTGGATTCAATACGGTTTATCGTTCGATCCGGATCTGGCGGTTTCAACGATACATCCCGGGTGACTAAGGATTCGATTGTTTACTCGAATACGGAGGGTAATGCAACGATTCGCCTGTACACTTCGGCGCTGGTGGATGTTAACACCGTTTCGGCTATATTACTATCCACGACAGATGACAGCGTCCAGTTCACTGTTTCTACCGTGCCGCGCGGAATTTCGTATCTGCGTTTACAGTCCGATACCAACTGGATTGCCGGCGAAGAGGATTCGGTGATTGTAGCCGCTTATGATCAGTTCGGTAATTTAGCCACCAATGCAACCGGAAATATTCAGTTAACGCAGGTTCCGGTTTCCGCGATGACGTTCACACCAGGCGGCATTGAACCGTTAATTAACGGTATGGCGCGTTTCGCCGGCAGAGACACTCTGGCGAAAGGACAGACACAAATAAAAGCTACAGCATCTTCGACGGGAACTCAATTACTCAGTCATCTGATTAATATCCGTCATAATGAGGCATACCGTTTTGCAGATACGTTAATAAATATCACCGGTGTGGCTTACGGTAACTCGGTGAAGTTAACGGCGAAAGTGGAGGATCGTTACGGCAATGCGGTGAAAGACACGGTGATACGGTTTAGCGTATTGCATCCGGCGCAGAACGGCGTCTTGCTGACACCGGCGGTGGTATTGACGGATTCGCTGGGCGAAGCATCGGCGACCTACCGGACGGGGGATTCGGTGGGATTGAATGTCGTGGCGGCGACGAAAGCCGTTCCGTTGGTGGGATCGAATGACACCATATATTTCAATATTACGACGGATTCATTGGATGCGAATGCGAGCTACATCGCGGGATCGCTAACGCCGAATAGGATCACGCGGAATCAGACAGTGGCGTTCCGTGCGCGGTTTGAAAACACGGGGACATTCCCGATTTTGCTCCGGGGCGATTCGACGTATATTGAATTTGGGGCGGGGGCGAATTATTTCCGGGCAAATTTGGATACCAACATTAACCGTGCGATAGGCGCGCAGGGGTATTCGGAAATCACCTTCCGGAGCGCGGCGGTCAATCTGCTGACCGGGAAGTATCCATCGACGATGGACAGCGCGGTGATCGTACTATGGGGCACGGTGTTTGATTCCTCGACCAACGATTATGATACGCTGAAATTCCGGTTTGGAAATAATGTTCTGGATACATTGACGGTACAGGAACCGGCGCAGTTAGTGATAAATTCGGTTGCCATTACGCAAACGCGCGCCGTACGCGGGCAGGACAGTATCCGCGTGCAATATACGGTTACCAATAGCGGCGGTACAACGGCAAGGACCATAACATTGAAAGATTCCTTCGCGGTGGGCGGAACGGACGCGACTTCGTTCTGGACACTGACGGGCGGAGATGCATTGGATTCGCTGGCCAGTATGCAGGTAGCGAATCTGACGCGGTATTATCGTGTGAACACTAATGCCCCGCTGGGTATGAATGCCTTGTCCGTGCGCGTCCGCGGGCTTGACAATAATGATCCGTCGCAGATTACAATAGCCAATAGTTATAATCCGGATTCGGTCGAGATCTTCCGTTCGGCGGTGCTGACGGCGATTGCGGACAGTTTCCGTATATATCAGAATGGCGGTGTGATAGCCAATAATACGGTATCGGCGGGGGATACCTTTGAACTGCGCATGAAAGTCCGCAACGACAGCGGTTCGGTGGTTACCAACCTCACTCCGATGCCAAATTATCCTGATACCACCGGCTCCGGTCAGATTACGTTCCTTGGAGCGCCATATATTTCAAAGACCTATCTGAATTCAGGCGACAGCGCTGTTATCGGTTGGCTCATCCGTGCCAATAATAACGATCTGGGGACGGTGAACTTTGCTGTGTCCGCTCAAGCTCAGGATTCTGTCAATAACGGGGTTATAGTGAAATCAGGTACCGTGAACCGCCTGCTTACTATTAAACACGCCATTGTAGATACTATATTGATTGTTGGCGCCGATACCGTTATAACATCCGCAAATGGTTCTGTACCGCTGACCGTTGAACTGAGAGACCGATACAACAATCTGGTTATCGATTCCTCGGTAACATTCATAGCCGAAAAAGACAGCGGCGGTTTTAATCCGACCCGAACACTAAAAAACACCACGCTTCGCTCCGGCTCCGACGGCCGAGTTCGTCTGACTTATTACGCGCCGATCACCGTCCAGACGGTTACGCTTAAAGCCTATCTGCCGTATAATAATGGCGATACCGTTCGTTATATTATTCCGGTAAAACCAGATGTTACCAATTATTATACATTACAAAACTCTTCCGTTTGGATTGCCGGACAAAGGGATTCGATTACAATAAGAGCCTATGATCAGTATGGCAATCTTAATACGCTGGATACAGGTACAGTGCTATTAACCGGTCTGCCTCAGGATTCATCGGGTTTCGCGCCTTCAGCGCTGTCTCTGAATAATGGTTTGGCCGTAACTTTTGGAAGAAATACCAAAGCCCAGACCGGTTTCCGGTATAAAGCCGAGTCCGTAAATCTGACCGTGCAGAAATTAAGCGATCCAATAACGGTCTTACACACGACCGCTTATCGTTTCCAGGAACCGGATTCGATTTATTATAATAATGTTATTGTGGGTAAACAGCGCTTGTTGACGGCGACGGCTTTGGACACTTTCAATAATCCGGTGGATAATCTGCCGTTGCGTTTCTCAGTTCTTGATGGTTTAAATAACGGAAATCTGTATGGTTCCACAACATCTTATGACACAATAACCGGTTTGAACGGTTCCGTTTCTGTCATTTATACGACCGCTACAGACGAGGGCATAAATTACGTCAGCGTTAAAGATGTAGCGGGCAGCCTAAACGACAGCGTGGTTTACAAACTGCAAACGGTAAATCCGATTGCGGAATCAAACTACGAACTTATCAGCATGGATCCGGATACCGTAAGTCGTAATCAGAACACAGTATTCAGGATAGTTGTGGCTAACTATGGACCCTACAGTGTAAAATTAATACCGGATTCCACACGTCTGGATTTTGCCAATCTGGATTCATCGCTGTCTCTGAGTGTTTCACTGGACACGCTGACCAAAGTTCTCGATGACAGCGCTTTTACTCAGATTCAATTCCGGCCGGTCACTGTGCATCTGCCGGTGGCACAATATCCTTTCACGGGCCATACAACCGCTCAGGTAAGAATTGTTGGCAGCATTCTCGATACGGCGTCCGGAAAACTGGATACGGTCGGATTCACAAAATCCTTTGCTGGCAAAGACACGCTGGTGGTACGAAAGCCCGCTCAGATTGCCATTACAGCCGTATCATTTGAACGCGACTCCGCCGTGGCCGGTCAAAACGGATTAATAATAAATTACACAGTAGTTAACAGCGGACAGAATGCCGCGGTGAATGTAAACTGGACCGACAGATTCTTCAGCGGTGGTGCGGATGTGACCAATCAGTGGAATCTGACAAATAGCACGATTCCGGCATCCATAGACAGCGGAATATGGACATTTAACCGTACCTACCGTCTGGCCAACCGGTCGCGGATTGCCTATCACGCCATTCGCAGTTATACGTCAGCCGTTGACGAATATGATAACACCCGCATCACGGCCGATTCGCTGCTGAACCAGGATTCTATCAAAATCATCCGTCCGTATAACGTTCAGGTAACGGAGACAGTTATTGATACGGTTTATGCGGATTCACTGATTAACAGAAACCAAATCGTACGCATGCGAAGCCGGGTAAACAACTTCGGCGATGAGCCTGTGCGAATGGTTATGCATTTCCAAAGCACCGGGCGCGGCCTCATTGAAACCTACGAAGCGGATACGCTCCAGGGCAACAGCGTTACCTATGTGAATACCGGCTATTTCCATGTTCAGGATTTCAAAGGCGTGGAAACATATACGGCGCTCATTGATTCGCTCTTCAGTTTAATGACCGGTGATACCCTGAACATTACCGATTCCATTATCGGCAATACGAAAACACTGACCGTGCAGGACTCCGCAAAACTTAAAGTGGAGATATTTACCCAACTGAATCCTCCGGATACACAAATCGTTGTATCCGATTCCGCGGCTTTCAGTGTATATTTGCGAGTTACCAATGTTGGCGATGCGTCCTTATCAGCCGATTCGATACCGGTTAGACTGCGTCTGCCGATTGATTACCGGTTCTCATTAACAGGTTCGAGAGATACATTAGTATATGTAACTAAAAACGTAATAAAATCAGTTACGGCATACTCTCTTGATTCCACACTGGTATTCAGAAGCATATCGGCCGTGTTTGACACCGTCAGGTCTGATTTCCCGCTTGACCGGAATAACCTGCGCAAAGCAATAACTTACAACGACAGCGCGGTTGCCCGGATTCAAACTAATAAAGTCGGTCGATTGGTTCCTTTAGCGTTTACGGTTGTTGCTCCGCAAGGTGCTGTGGATCAGGAAGTATCAACGCTTCAGGAATTTGTCGTTCGTTCACGCGTAACCAGTCTGAACCGTTTAAGCAATATTGTTGCCCGGCTGAATTTACCGCCCGGCTTTGCGACGTATGACAGTCTGACGCAGCGCATTATTCCGGGTAGTGGAACAATCATTGATTCCGTACAATGGCGAATCATAGCTCCAATAAACCCGGCAGCGAATCAGGTGTTAACCATCGAATATCGCGGTGTGGATTCCACCACCGGGAATATCCGCAAAGACACCACCAGCCGCCTTACGATAAACGTGGTGCGTCGACCGGAACTGTCCCTGGAAGCTTCGATAACCGCGCCGGCCGGTGCCACCGACGACACCATATCTACGGGACAGTTATTCACCGTATCCGCAGTCGTTCGGAATCTAGGTGCCTCACACGTCTCTTCCGGATTTATACGCATCACGAATCCCCCCGGTTTCTCACTGACAGGGTCCCAAATTGATTCGCAGCAGTTTGTCGTTGACGATACGGTTAAATGGCAGGTTCAGGCTCCCAATACGCCAACATTCCGCGCGATATACAATAAATTATTGTCTAAATTTACTGATGGCAGCACAGCCCGTTGGTCTATACCTCTCAGAAACGAACGAAAGGAAAAAGCCCACTTAACAATTGACAATAAAACAGACGGCCTGCATACTTTGTTGGATGCGCTCATAGCTACGGCAGATATGGGTATCCACATTTCAACCCTTCCACGGGATACCAATACCGGCTTGTCGGCTACCGCTATTAAGCAAAGTGATACCATTAAAATTACTGTGGTGGATTCAGCGATTATCAGCGGTCTGAATCTTAATCTTTCCGTCAGCCAGAATGTTTCGACCGGACAAACATTCACGTTGCGGGCGTCTTTTGAACAAAATCCATCCATGACTGGCCGTACAGCGAGTGTTCAATTGCCCGGTTTGTACCGGTTAGTTCCTGGAGATTCATTGCAGAAATCTATTTCAGATAATGATACCATTGTTTTATGGAGCGTCATCGCGCCCGAAAACATAACCGGTACGGATCAACGCTTCGATACCCTCCGTGTCAATATGACCGCCCGCGACCGTAATACAAATAATCCTGTTACCGCTTCGGCTTCCCGTACTTTCCAGTTGCAGTCCAAAGCCGAATTGACTTTATTGGCAAGAATTACCCAGCCGGTAAATGCGCAGGATAATTTTGTAAGCAAGGGACAAACATTCATGGTGGAAGTTATTGTGCGCAAGTCCGGACGTGCGGGCGTTACGGGTTCCGGCAGTGTTGGCCTGAATCCGGCTTCTCTGATAGTTCGCAACCCCGCGGTTATGAATGAGAATTTCCGGTCGGCGTTGACTCTTCCTGTGGATACGACTTACGATCTTTCGGCGAATGACTCAACCGCCTATTGGTATATCACCGCGCCGGAAGATACGGTTATTTCGCATCCGATTCAGTTTACATTTGGTTCTCTGCGGCCTAAAGACATTAACACCGATTTAACGGCGTTTATTGTCAATGATTTTGCGAATCTCTATGTCTCCACCGAGGAAAAATCGATGCGGGTTTCGCGCGTGCCCACAAGAAAAGACAGTAACCGTACGGTATTCCTCGGCCAGAGAATTGACAGTATGCTGGTTCTGAAACTGGAGAATATGAGTTCCACAACGAATACCAATGCTATAATGACTCAGAGTTTCCGCTTTATAGTGGAACAGTATAACCCGGGCGGAGAATATAAATATAATCGAGTGGCGTGGAGTAATTTTATTGATTCAGTATTTGTCTACTGGCGGGATACATTAATTGGACATTTCCAGAATACCAGCAGCAACAATGATACCCATACAGTGATCATCAATAATCTGTACCGTTCCATGAGCAAACGGTTTGATAAAACAGCCCTCATTGCCTTCAATAATGGCCTGCTGACCTTCAAAGGCAAACCCGATACCGTGTGTTTCAGCGTGAAATTAAAAAACACCGCCGGTCCGGGGATCAGCAATTACCGGGTACGTCTGGCCGGTATAGACGCCTATGATTTTGACTCCCTATCCGTTTTTGCTCAGAGCAACAACCCGAGTGATTTTCCGGTGCCGGCCCTGGATCCGATGGGACGACCTGTATCCGACAGCACAGCCGACTTAAATACCATCACGGTGCGGGTCATTGACCAAAGCGGCTCGGGTCAGGAACAATTCAGTAATTTCCCGAATCCTTTCGGCAGCCAGGCTCGTCCCAGTACCCGTTTCGTGTTTGTTCCGGCACAAAATGATGAAAAAGCAACGATTGAAATTTATACTATGGCCGGCAATCTGGTTTGCAAAATAAGCCATCCTGTCAGAGCGCAGGAAATTCCTGATGGTTTTGTTTGGTATGGCAAAAATAGCAGCGGCCAATATGTACGTAACGGCGTATATCTAGCCGTTCTTAAGGCAAAAGGTATGGGTAAACTTAAAACCAAAGTGCTGGTTACTAAGTAGCAAAATCAAATATAATAATTATAAGTCTTTTTGTTAACAGACAAAAAGACTATTTTATTGTGTAAAATAACAATTATTCTTATACTTCGGCTGATTAACATAATTACTGAATAGGAGAATATCTTGATAGAATGGAATGCCAATCCCGAAATCTTTAACATCGGCGGTTTCGCCCTGAGATGGTACGGCCTGCTTTTTATGATGGGTTTTGTACTTGGATATTTTATTGCCCAATGGATGTTCAAATCGGAAAATAAGCCCGTTGCCCTGACCGATAAACTGGTTGTGTATATGTTTTTTGGAACGCTAATCGGAGCCCGTCTGGGTCACTGTTTTTTCTATGAACCTTCATTTTATTTAAGCCACCCGATTGAAATACTTAAAGTCTGGAAAGGGGGATTGGCCAGTCACGGAGGCACAATAGGGATTATTGTAGCGATTTACATTTATTCAAAAAACACTCCCAATCAACCGTTCTTGTGGGTTCTCGACCGCATGGCTATTGTTGGCGCTTTAGGTGCTTTTTTTATACGTATCGGCAATTTTTTTAATTCAGAAATTTTAGGAAAACCGGCGGATGTACCCTGGGCGGTTATATTCAAAAAAGTGGATTCGGTTCCGAGACATCCCGCCATGCTTTATGAGGCGCTATCCTATTTGATTATCTTTAGTGTAATGATAATGGTATATAGAAAAAACCCGAAAAACATGCGTCCCGGTTGGCTTGTGGGTGTATTATTATGTGGAATTTTCGGCGCCCGTTTCATGATCGAGTTTTTTAAAGAAAATCAGGCTCCGTTTGAGGCCGGTATGCCTTTAAATATGGGACAGTTGCTTAGTTTGTTGTTTATTACGCCGGGTTTATTCTTGCTGGCTATGAATAAATTTAAACCTTATACTAAATGATTAATGAGAAAACTATTTGTAGTTATAACCGCTTTGTACTTAATTGTACCTGCTGTTATGATTTTATTTCTGATAAAAGAAGTCGACCGGATCTCTGACTCACCAAACAACTGTCTCAGTAACATCGCCCTAATCTATCCGTATTTATTTTATATCAATGTTATTTTAGGAGCTTGCTTGCTGGTCTTAACGGATTATATGTATCTTAAAAATATGTTAAGCGGTTTCTGGCTCTTGTTACCTCCTGTAATTTTTAGTGTTTTTTTATTTATTGATTCAGCAATAATCCAGCAAAAAATCAATGAAATATTATCACTCTCTTCGGCCCCAAAAGATTCTTTTCCTTTAGGAATTATTGTAGCGGTATTATATGTGTTTTTAGTACAGATTTTTTCTGTCTTTAATTTTTTGCTGTTATATATCCTGAAAAAATATCGACAAAAACTGACTATTTAATCAATTTTAAGCCGTCCTGCGCCGATGTATCGTCCGGTTTCATGAGTAAAGACTTCAGAAACATTACTTTAGCCTCTTTATATTTATTCAAAAAATAATAGGTCCAACCGAGCATGATGGCCGAATCGTAATCAAACGGATAAAGATTGGATACCAGTTCAAAATGTTTAACCGCTTTACCGTAGTCCTTCCTGCCGTAATAAATAAGCCCGAGTCTGTAGTTAGCCAATGTATTTTTAGGATCTATATCGAGAATTTCTTTATATTGCGTTTCCACTTGCGCCCAGTTGCCCAAAGCGGCCGCCGGTAAAACCAATCCGAACTTGGCCTCAAGCGAATAGGGCAGCAGCTTAATTGCCTTTTGATAATAACCAATAGATTCCGAGAATAATCCTGACATATAATGCAGCCAGCCTAATCTCAGATTCATCTCATATGAAGATTCCTCATAAACCGCCTTAATGGCTGTAATAGCCGCGTCATATTTTCCGTTTCTTTCAAAGATATAGCTGTCGCTGAATGCCTTGGTTTTGACTTCATCCTTATTTGTCGCATCAAGGTTTGTTACGCTACTAATAAGAAGCAGAATTAGTAAACCAACGGCAGATTTGTAAAAGTCCATCGTAAACCTCCTGTTATTCCTTTATGGTGGTATGTTTGGGTTGTATATTTTTCTTCATCGGATAATGTCACTATGATTGAGAAATTCCGGGTTAATAAAAAATAATTAATAACAGCAAAACGGTTTCTCAGTTCTTCATAGGAATTATAAATTATGGATGCGGATTTGTCCATATAATTCGTACGTTTACCTCCGGTGTATTCAGCCTCAATCCAGTATTTGCTGAACACCTTAAAACCTATCAGCGGATTCCAGACTTTTTGGCGTTTATTTATGGACTGTGAATCGTAATGAAGGGTGAATGTGTTTTTAATATATAAATACGCGTTTCCCAACGGATAAAAAACAAAATATGCTCCGATTTGTCTTTGATAATCATCTTCGCTTTTAAGATAACCAATAAACGCTCCCGTTTTTAATAATTGATAATTAAACCCTGTTTCACCATAAAGCGCTAAAGATGTACTCTGATATCTTTGGACTTTAGCATTCAGTACATGCACCGCAGGCATAATGTACCAGTCTGGATTTATATAGTATGCCGCGGAAAGATAATACTGGTTTTGTGTGAGATTCTGTTGTTTATTGGCCGCTTCTTGATTAATGTAAGTATATTGATGAGTAATAAAAAAACGGTGGTTTATAGTATGCGACAAGGATATTGTTGCAGATAAAAAATCTCCTCGTAATCTTCTATCATTTGGTTTTTTATTTCCGATTTCTGCATACATCGCATCCACCGTATTGGGTTCAGGTAGAGGATTTTCATTGCCATTGGCGGACTGCATCTTAGGAATTAAAAATCTTGCCGATCCGGTTTGATTTGCATATAGATAAGCTGTATATAAACTTTTTACGGCATCCTGACTATATGGCTCAAATTCCATCGCTTTTTTAAAATGATTAACAGCCATTTTGTGTTTGTATTTAAATATATAAGACCATCCTATTCTTTGTCGTAAATAATAAAAATCAAACTTCTCTTTTATTGCTTCATTCGATAGTCTGATAACTGAATCCCAGTTTGCAAGAGTATAATGTTTATAGGTTACTATATCATAATAGTCTCGGTTAGTTTGAGCCTGTGAATATTTTTCATTAAAAACAAGTATTAATATAAATAAAATTAATGATTTATTTGTTCGGCCCATATTTTTTCTTGATTGCCTTTTATTACAGTTATATTAAAAATAAGGTTGTCTTTTACTTCTATCATAAGATTATGATTTTGAAATGGATAATTAAGGTAATTACAGGACACACGGCTCTTTATAAGGATGCTTGAAGGATACTCTAAATTATCCGTTTCTTCATAGATGGTTTCGATAGTGTTTCGCTGAATCTGATAAAATGGAGAAATAAAATCCTGTAGGGCTCCGAAAATTCTTATTCCCATATCTGTAATATTTAACTCATCGTTTAGTACCATTCTTGGATAAAATCCTAAAGCAATCTGATGCGAGGCGAGATAAAAGTAATATAGAAGCGATTCCTGTTTACCATAGAAGCTGACGAAATAAAACATTTGACCGTCATTGATAAAATACGCTACGGAACCGGTTTCAAAACAATAAATATAGGGGTTATTATACATATCAACCCTAACTTCCCATGTGTTTAGGGTCTCACGATTGTTTTTAAATACTTTAAATGTCATTTGTTGCCCTAGAACAAATGCAAATGCGTTTTTCAACAAGTCACTGACCTGCAAATTACTGACGCATTCGTCTTTATTCGGGATATCGTTGGCATGGAACTCAAATTCTTTCTCTTTTCGGACTAAATAGTACCCGAGCGGGTAGGGCAATGTTCCTGAACCGACATAGGGTGTTGATTGTAGTTGAAAATGAAGATGCGGTTCTGGAGAACGCCCCGAGTTGCCGCAATATCCGATTAATTCGCTTTTGTGAATGTATGCGTTTTTTTGGACTTTAATATCTTTATGCAAATGGCATAATTTGGAATATAATCCCTCCGCATGCTTAATAATAACCAGATTTCCCCAGTTTTCATGTAGGTTAACAGCGCCGATGGGGTTGTCTTCCACATGGTTTACGATTTCTATAACCCAACCGTCTGCCGGAGCTATTATAGGTAATTTATAACAATAATAATCCTCTTTTTCAGAGCCGGAACCTTGATAAGTTCTGTTTTCTTTGTCTTTAATCGAAAAATCCCACGCGTGATTCCATTTATCTTTGTGGGTTATGGCGCCGTTATGGCCTTGGGTAACCGCCCATTCGCCGTAAAAGGGCAATGATAACAAAACAGCAGGTTTTTTTCCAAATCGAAATTGCCTGATTCGGTGCGTATAAAGGTTTTTTTCCGGGCTAAAATGTTGTATGGGTACCGGACTGATTAATCGTACAATAGTCCTGGACCTCAGCGCAACTATTAATAATAAAACTATAATATTGAAAGGCAATGATAAAATGGGCAATTGGTAGGGCTCAAAAATATGGATGGAACATATTACCAGTATGGCATTAACCGGCGTTATAACAATTACTGTGAGATAAGACCAAAAATCCGGGATAAAAAAGATTCCTCCAATTGCAATAGCGGTTAAAATAAAATTAAATCCAAAAAAACTATAACTGACATTAAGTATTTGCTCCGATTCAAGAATATTGAAAAAAAACCAACCTGAATAGAATCCAATGAAAGACAGTGTAAATGCAATTCGGGAGGCTATTAAGAGGCCCAGGGCGATAAGTATGCCGGAAATAATGTCGTGCTGAAATATTATCGAAGCCAGCGATCGGAAATATACTTCTAAACTTAGGGGTAATGATATATTCAGAGCGTCTTCGTAGACGCGAAGAAGGGCCGAACCGCCTACAGAGGCAACCTCACTGGCTGTATATATTCCACGAACACTTAATTCAAGCGCTCCGAATTCCCTCGTAGCCAGGATAACAATCCATGCTCCCAGAAGAAATGGAATGCTTAATATCGGAAGTTGAGAGGTAGTAGAATTCTGTAAAAGCCAAATTGTTAAAAAAAGGGTTAGTAGTGATGAAAAAAATATAATGGCCAATAATGCCACATTGAAATCAAAATATGCTCCCAATGTTAATCCTACCAATAAGGAATTAAAACCATAGATACCTTCTTTAATAATAAAATTATCATAATTTAGAAAATAAGATATTAAGTTACTGATTATAATAGAAATAATTCCACACAGACCAATATTGTAGTCTACAAAAGAAGATAGTAGTATTATGAATGCATAAAATTTATTTTTTGACAGGAATATCTGGGAATAGCTGTTTATTATTCCGAAAAGTTGGATATTGATGAAAGAAGATGTAAAAAAACGCTTTAAATTCATTGTATTAATTTTATTAATAAAATTAGTTACATCTCTTTCAGGTGTTGGGGAATAGACTCTAAATTGGTTATAGAGTCAATAGTTTCAGATTTTCTAATTATGTGGGGCATGCCACCTTCATCAATTAATACAATGTTGGGCCTCATGGTGATGAATTGCAACCATTGTGTCATGTTGTATGCTCCCACGGTGTGAATGATAAAATGGTCGCCTTTTTGCATCGGAGGTAGATTTATACTTTCACGTAAAACATCGATATTCATACACAGAGGTCCGTAAATAGCAGTGTCCTCGGTATAATGGCTAAATTCCTGTGCCGGAGAAATTTTATGGGAATACCAGAAAGATGTGAATAGGATATTAACCCCTACATCAACGATAGTAGCCCGCCTGCCGTCCGAGAGTCGCTTATTGGCTAGGACCGTGCCGAGTAAAAATCCTGCCTCGTCAATTAGCGCTCTTCCGGTTTCAAGTATCAGAAGAGGTAGTTCATCGGGAAGAAAGCCGGCCTGAAAAATAGATGTGACAATAGCTTCGGCATAATCATTAAATGACGGCGCCGTGTCATATCCCGGTAAATAAGCGCCATGCAGGGTGTTCGATGATGCGAAACCGCCCCCCATGTCAATATACTGAAGCTTAATTCTGAATTTGTCATTAACGCTTTTGGCCAGTCCGGCCATTTTTGCCGCGGCAGTGCCGTAAGCCCACGGAGCCATTATATACGTGCCGATATGACAATGCAAACCGACTAGGTCCAGTTTACCGCTGGCGCTGATTTTATTGATGGCATCCCACGCCTGACCGCTCTCATAATTAAACCCAAACCGATCCCATATAGGGTAAATCCCTGTATCCATATTAATCCGGATAGCAACCTGAGGGCGATTGGGAAGAGCATCGGCCAATTCAATAAGCCGGTATAACTCGTCAAAATGATCAATGTGGATTTTTGACTTGTTTTTTACTGCCAAAATCAGGTCGTCGTCCGTTTTATCGGGTCCGTTGAATATTATTTTACTTCCATCAATGCCATTCCGCAGGGCTTTCTGATATTCAAAGCCGGAAACAACCTCGGCCCAGGAACCTTCCTGATGGTATATACGGCAAACGGCATCCAGATAATTTGTTTTATAAGACCATGCAAACTGAACTTTGGGGTAACGGGTTTTAAACGCCCGGACTGCGGAATGATATTTTTTGCGGATAACGGATTCGGAAAGGATAAAAACGGGCGATCCGTATTTTTCTATCAGCGATGTAACCGGAATACCTTCGATATCCGTAATGGCCGTAAATTCAGTTCTCGTTCCGAACTTATTCATAAATCCCGAATTTAGTTTCTTTATTACCGGCCGCTCATAAGCTTGTTTCGTCATATTAAAACCTTTAAAGTATTTCAGAGATACAGATTCATTTGGTTTAGTATGTGGCAGAGTATCTTTTTTATAATTCACCTGTCGTAGATATTTTCTCGAATTCCTTAAGATCGCAGACATGATCCAGCGAATAACGAATAAACATTTTTCCGGCGGCGTAGGTCGTAAAGGGCTTCACTTCATGCCCCAATGCCAGTTTCACCAAAGCAGCCGGCAGATTCTGACCAACGCCTGCCGTAAAATAAATCCATGCCGGCAGACGAGGATTGATTTCAATTAAATAGATTTTATCCTTTTCATCTTTCATAAGCTCCAGTTCCATACCACTGCGCCATTTTGTTTTACGAATGATATCATGCGTCATGGCTACGAGCGACGGATCATCGACGGCGATGCCGGCCCATCCTTTGCCTTTATCGGTGAGCACCAGTTTGCGTTGCGGTATAGCGCCGATGGTGTTGCCCTTGCCGTCGCCTAAAGCGGCTACATTATATTCGATGCCCCGTATGAACTCTTGAATAATAATCGGCAGTCCCCATTTGGCGCTGATTTTATGATAATACGTATGGATTTGTTCCGAAGTATACGCGATGTAGGCCTCATAATATTTGCCTTTAACAACCATCGGAAAATCAAATGCATCCGTCGCTCTGGTGATATCGTCCAGCCGGGTCACGGTGAGGCTTTTAGGTATGTTCAGCTTGTGTTTTTCACCGAATTCATTGAGTTTGTATTTATGCCGTTCTTCAAATTGCTCCAGTTCGGGCAGAAACGTTTTAATGCCCATGGCCGATAATTCCGGACTCAGTTTGATGAAGCTGAAAAGTTCAGCGTCAAAGTTGGGAATGATTAGATCGAGCTTTTCTTTCGAATGAATATATTTTAGCCGCTCCATTAATACCGACTGCCCGGCGGCCGGAAGGGGAATCTGATAGACCTTATCCGTAAACTGATGAAGGTATATGCCCGGTTCCATAACATCGTAAGATAATCCGATGATTCGTACATCCAGATCTTTGCATTCTTTAATAGCGCGGATGACTCCAATTCCCGGTCCGGGATTATCGGTCGCATTCAGGCCGGTAACGCCAATGTTAATCTTCATTATCGTTCTCGATCAGGTTGAGTTGTTTCAGTTTATGCAGAAAGTCGTACAGGTCCTTTTCGGCGATGTTTCGATCCACCTCATAGACTTCAGCTATCGCCGTAAGGATGTTATCTTCGGCGGAACCTTTCTGCAATTCGTGTATAATCGTGATGCCGACGGGATTCACTGAAAAGGAATCGCCGGTCGAAGGAACAAATAAAAATCCCGATTCACTGATGGCGACATTCTTTTTTAATTTAAACATGATTGGCTTCCTGGGTGTTAAAAATCCTTTGTTCATTATAATAAAAAAAGTTGGATTTGGTCAAATAAAATCTGTCTTTTTATGGATTTAATGTAAAATACCAAGTGATGCATAAGTAAAAACGCGGAAACGGTTCGTGTTTATATTTTCATTCATTATTCTTTATACATTATTCGTTATAGTTTTGCGATTAGACGTGATACCAATTATAAGGTTTAACTATTTTTTAAAAAACTTAAAATAAAATCAGCGATGTGTGTGGTAACATTTGAGTTTGCGGTAAGAAATTTTTCACTTATGTTTTTCATCCCCGTTCTAATTGTGTCTCGATAATTAGAATTGGATAAAATTGTTTCCATTTCTTCCGCTATGAATTCCGGTCTTGCATTGCTTTGAATGAATTCTTTAACAATAGTTGTACCGGCTAAAATATTAATCAACGATACAAATTTAGTTCGAACCAGTAAACGAAGAATCATCCAGTTTATCCATGAGGTTTTATACACAACAATAGCCGGTTTACCGAAATAAGCAACCTCAAGATTCACCGTTCCCGGTTTGACAAGGACAAGGTCAGACTCCTCGATCGCGCTATATAAATCAATACGGTAATCAACTTTAATTTTGTAAGTACGTAATATTTTTTCTGTTTGACCGCAGGAAACGGCTTTCGGAATCACCGTTATAACTTTTAATTGTGTGTTTATCGGAAGAAAAGTATGTTCGAAATATTCCAGGCTCTTGATACATACCGGCAAGATGTTGCGGATTTCGTTTCGGCGGCTTCCGGGCAATAACAGCACGGTTAATATGTTATCTTGATTTTGAGATTTTTTTTCTTGATATTGCAATAAATCTGAAAGCGGGTGGCCGAAATAAAAACTGCGGATGCCCTGCTTCAGATAGAACTGATGCTCAAATTCGAATAAAGGAATAACCGCATCAAAGTACGTTTTCAGGTATTTAACACGGTACTTACGCCAAATCCAGACCTGGGGCGGGATGAAATAAATTAATCGCGGCGGCAAAACGTTGTGACTTGCAAAATAACGATGGATTTTACGCGCCAGATTAATATTAAAATCGGGAAAATCAATGAAAACGATAGTTTGAAAGCCGGAATGGATAATAAAACGATAGATTTGATTTTTCATGAAAAGGATTTTCGGCAGGTTACAAAGAACATCCGTGAATCCGGAAACGGAAAATTCACGGATATGCGCCAGCAATTGAACGCCCGCCTCGCGCATCAGATCCCCGCCGCAACCCGACACCTCCGCATCCGGGAAAGAACGGAAAATGGCTCGGGCAAGCAGGGCACCGTATTTATCCCCCGACGGCTCACCGCTGATAATGCAGATTTTTATACTTGGTGAATTGGCCATAATTAAAAATAATCATTATTATGACACAAAACCAATCTTTTTTTAGTAATGTAACAAGGGACGCCCGGTGCAGGAACAATTAATCAGTGAACATCTGCGCGATCTGGTTCAGATAGAACGTATTTCAACCAGAGATAACATAACGATGGTTACCGTTCGGACACCGTGTCTGAACCGGAATCTTCTGACGCTTATAAAAAGCCGTCTGTTACCGTATAATCTGCAGTCCGATATCATGTCCTTTTCAACCGTGGCCTTAAACGGACAAACCGAGGATGTGGCGGATATTATGGTTTACAGCGTCCATCACGAAGATTCCGATAAGCTCTCGCTGGTGCCTGCGATGTATTTGTCGGATAAACCGGATAAGGAGAAGCGGTGGTACTCCGGACCTTGGATGAACCTGATGCTTTTTATCATTACATCCATAATTGTTTTCATCACCGGCTCTGCCACTATTGTCAACCGCTCGCTAACCGATGAATGGATATGGACGATCGGATTTCAATTTTCCATCGCATTAATGGCTATATTAACCGCGCATGAATTTGGGCACTATTTTGCCGCCCGGTATCACGGATTAAAGGTCACCCTGCCGTATTTTCTTCCGGGTATTCTCATCCCGCCCGGTATTATGGCCGGTTTTGGCGGTACGACGGTCATGCCGGGAACATTCGGCGCATTCATTCGTATCCAATCGCCGATTCAAAACCGGAAACAGTTACTGGATGTGGGCGCCTCGGGCCCGATTGCCGGTTTTATAGTCTGCCTGATAGTCCTCATTTACGGATTCATTACCATTCCAGAAAAAGAATGGGCGTACCAGTTCTATGATGTTTCAAAGCTGCAAGAAGGGGATTCGGTCCTTCAATTCGGGGATTCCATCCTTTTTAGTTTGTTTGGCAGTTGGTTGGCCGGTGACCGCATGCCGGCGATGTATGACATTGTCCATTATCCGCTGATTTTTGCCGGATGGTTCGGCATTCTGGTAACGGCGCTGAATCTCCTTCCGCTCGGACAATTGGACGGCGGGCATGTGTGGTACGCGCTATTTGGTAAGAAACAGAAATATGCCGGTTATGCAACCTTTGGGGTGATAGTGATTATGGCGCTCTGGCTCGACATTACCAGTTGGTTTCTGTGGGCGATTCTGATTCTGGTGCTGATCCGCATTAAACACCCGCCGATACTGGACGAAGACACTCCCCTTGATACGCGCCGAAAGCTTATCGGCATGGTTGCCATAATCATTTTCATATTGACGTTCATGCCGGCGCCGATTTATGAAAAAGTTTTAACGTATTAAGGATTGTTATGAGTTACGGTTCAGGCTACAGCAGGTTTTCATTATTTCTGTCCACCGGAGCTTATCCGGTTGTCAAGATGATGATAATCATCAATTTTGCCGTTTTTTTCATACAGGTCATTTTGCGGAATGTTTTTCATCAATCCCTATTTGAGTGGTATTTCGGACTTTCCGATTTGTTCTGGAATGGTATGGTATGGCAGATTGGAACTTATATGTTTTTACACGGTGATTTCTGGCATGTGCTTATCAATATGCTGATATTGTGGATGTTCGGCAAAACACTGGAGCAAATCTGGGGTTCGCGGTATTTTTTGAAATATTATCTGGTGTGCGGTATCGGCGGCGGCATTATTTTTCTCTTATTTTCGGATGGTGTTGTCGTCGGCGCCTCAGGAGCGGTTTTCGGGATATTGCTTGCGTTCGGTCTGACCTTTCCTAATGAAATGATTCTGTTTAGCTTCATATTTCCCATGAAAGCCAAATATATGGTGCTCATATTCGGCGCCATCACATTTTTCAGCATCGCCGGCCCTACCAACGATAATGTCGCCCATCTGGCGCATCTCGGAGGCATGATTTTCGGCTTTGTGTATCTGCGTTACCGCTGGTTTTTAGGATTGCTGGAGAAGATGCAAAGGCCGAAAAGCGACCATCTGATACTGCATAGCTACCGTCAATCTCCGGGGCCCAAGCAGGAACCTTCTCCGCAGGACGAAATACGGAAAAAAGTCGATGCAATTCTTGACAAAATCAATGCCGAAGGATATGACAAACTCAGCGCTGAAGAAAAAAAGATTTTGGTCGATGCCAGCCGTAAATTATCCGAAAGAAATGATGAACGCAATTAGAAGGAAATTATGACCTTTAATGAACGGGTAAAACGCGCCCTCCAGAACAGTCCGGTATGCGTAGGTTTGGATTCGGATTACAAACTGATTCCCGAATTCCTGAAAACCGATCCCAATCCTGTATTTAAATTCAATCAGTGGATTATAAATAAAACCTGGGATCAGGTGGGGGCATACAAACTTAATTTTGCTTTTTATGAAGCACTGGGCGCTTCCGGGTGGGAAATACTGATTAAAACCTGCAACCACGTCCGCTCGCTTTCTTCTGATATTGTTCTTATTGCCGACGCTAAAAGGGGAGACATCGGTAACACGGCCGATCAATATGCCGACGCAATTCTTTATGACCTGGATTTTGACTGTTTGACGGTTAATCCCTACATGGGAATGGATTCCGTGGAGCCCTTCATAAAAAATCCCAGAAAAGGCGCGTTTATCCTGTGCTTGACATCCAATCCCGGCTCAAAAGATATACAATATTTAGTTTCGGATGGAAAACCGGTATATATGCATGTAGCTGAAAAAGTGACGGCGTGGAACAGGAACAATAACTGCGGTCTGGTTGTTGGCGCTACTCATGCGGAAGCTATGCGCCATGTTAGGGATTTTGCAAAAGAAATTCCTTTCCTTGTTCCCGGCGTCGGCGCACAAGGCGGCGATCTGTCCGAAACGGTAGAAATCAATTATAACGGACACTATATCAACGCGTTCATCAATGTCTCACGTTCAGTGATTTTCGCTTCCCGGGAAAACGATTTTGATGAAAAAGCGCGTGAAGCGGTTCTGAAAATAAAAAATCAAATCACCTGGACCTTGCGTTAAATTTTACATAAACAAAGGATATATATGTCTGAAGAACTGATACTGTTAACAATCACTGCCGCTTCAATCGGGTTCATTCATACATTGATCGGGCCGGATCATTATTTGCCATTTATCGTAATGAGTAAAGCGGGAAATTGGTCCCGGTTTAAGACCATCATGATAACCTTATTATCCGGTGTTGGTCATGTATTAAGCTCTGTCGTACTGGGTGTAATCGGCATTGCGATGGGTCTGGCTATAGGTTTTCTGGAAGATATTGAATCATCACGCGGAGATTTAGCGGCATGGGCGTTGTTTGGTTTCGGATTTGCATATTTCATTTGGGGTATTCATCGTGCTATAAGGAATAAACCGCATAAACATATTCATGTGCACGATGGCCAAGCACACGCACATGATCATGCTCATACTCTTGAACACGCTCATGTACATACAGAGGAAGGCCGTTCGAATCTGGTTCCATGGATATTGTTTACCGTTTTTATACTCGGGCCCTGCGAACCGCTGATTCCGATTCTGATGTATCCTGCGGCGACTGAAAGTGTCAGCGGTTTGATTATCGTAACCGCCGTTTTTGGATTGACAACTATCACCACCATGCTGGGTATAGTCTGGTTGGCGCTTTTAGGGATTAACCGTTTGCCATTCGGTAAAATGGAACGTTACACCCACGCAATGGCCGGAGGGGCAATTACCCTGTGCGGATTTGCCATGTTATTTCTTGGGTTATAATTTATTCCATAGAGCGAATTATGTAAATACTAAAAAAAGATGCGTTTGAGTCTGTACCATTATGAACGGATACGAAATAATTTCTGCAACAGACGATTTACTGGTGCTTGAACCTGTAGCGGGTAAAATATTTCTTCTGATATTCGCCTTAATTGGATTGACAGGAATTATTATATTTACATTAATCCGTATGAATGTATTGCGGAGCGTACCTCAGAACCTGCATTACGTACTTCTGGGATTCGGTATCGTATTTTTCTGCGGCGGTCTGATATTCCTTCTCGATAATAGCCCGCATCGGATTGTTATGGATAATAATAAACAGGTTATTGCCTTTTATGAAAAATATTTATGGGAAACGGAGCAGGTAACTGAAATTCCTTTTAATCAGATTATCGGAATAAAAGTCAGTACGCCCTTTTCTGCTGATTTATCCGGAATACAAGCGGAAAAAAAGTCCTTAATTCTCCATATCGTTTTGAAGGACAGTTCCATGTTGGGACTTCAGGAATCCGAATCGGAAAGCGATCTGATCAACAACGGAAAACAAATCGCGGAGTTTCTGTATGTTGATTTGTACCTCATGGATTCTCTGGTCTGTATGGGCACACCCGGTATGATCGGAAAATTCTCCATACCGGAATACCGTTCAGAAAAAATTAATCTGGTGACTTTAGAAAATGCCAGCATGTATGCATGGACCCAAAGCCGGTCACTGATTCATAGCGGGCTGCTATTTCTTGTAATAACGGGATTTAACCTTATTATTTTCAAAGTTCCGTTTAGGTCTATGATTAATAAATTTCTGGCTGTAATTGTTATTCTGGGCTTGAATCTGGCGTTGATGACGGTTGTTGCCTTTTCCGTGTTTGGGTCGCAGATATTGATTCTGGGCCCTGATTCTATAATTCTGCAGAACAAGGTATTGGGATTTCAAGTTGCGGAGAAATCACTGAACAAAAAAGATATTGCGGTTATACAGACCGGGCTTACGGATCATGATAACGGAATGATTATCATGACTGGTTCAGCTGTCCGTCAAATGGAACAAATGGCACACTGGGCGGCCTCGCGGAACATGAAAAATCCCGGACTGGGGGATATGATGGCCATAGCAAGAACGGCGATGACGTTCCGGGATCAAATTCTGCAGATCGAAGGCCGTTCGCTGTCGTTTGGCGACCGGATGTATCTTAAACAACAAATACAATTATGGTTCAACAAAGAAAAATAAACTAATGAGGTGACGCGATGAATGCTCCGGTAAACAATCAGAATGCCGTATATCCACCCGTACCAAAAAAATACAGTTTGGCTCTATGGTGGACAGCGCTTATATTATTAGTGCTTTTTGGTTTATTTTTTTTAATAGCCGCATTGACGGACATTCTGGGCGGGCAATACGTCAACGGCAGTCCGGATTACAAAGGGAACAGTTCATTAGGTACAAACCTCACGATGGGTATTATTTGTGGTCTGTTTCCGCTGTCGCTGGCCGGGCTAATTATTTATAACCTTTTTCGGAAGAAAAGAAAATATCAGGAAGCCGTTGCCTTATGGCTGGAAACATGCATATTGCGTTTTTCAGCCAAACAAGGCGGCAAAATTACCGCGCAGGAAACGGCTTTGGAACTTTCGGTAAGCGTTCTTCAGGCTAAGGAGGCGCTTGAATTGATGGTAACCAAGGGCATAGCGGAAGTGCTGATTTCCGAAACGGGTGATGTGATATATCAAATTCGGGGTATCGGGCAGGATAAATCCAAAGCCGAAGGGGTTATTTAAACATGTCCAATGATATTCATAACAAAAAGCCTGCCGAATTTAATTCAGCGCTCTGGTGGATTGGCATCATACTCCTTGTCGGTTGTGCGTTGACGATGATATCAATAATTGCCGTGGCGTATCTAAAAGGAGAATATCAGGGAGGGAATCCGGATTATAAAGGTACGGGAAATCTCGGCGGATTGGTATTCGGTCTTTTTTGCTGCGGGGGCATTCCTATGACTGCCGCATTTGTGCTGTTTTTCATGATGAAAAGGCAGAAAAAAGCGGCAATTTTACAAAAAGAAAATTTTTATGAACATCAAATATTTTATTTAGCCCGATCGCGCAATGGTCGGATTACAATCACCGAAATTGTTATGGAACTCAGTATTTCCGCTGAAGAAGCGAAAAAAATTATGGATCAACTTGTTGTGAAGGGCTTCTGCGAACTACGCCTGGCCGAGTCCGGAACGCTGGTTTATCATTTTCAGGATTTTTCAGACGACACGAAGAATGCCCGGCCGGTGGTGTAAAATATAAAAATGTCTATACGATTGAGAAGAAATTTATAACTGGAATTTACCATATGCCCGAACAGACCATTAAATGTCCTAACTGCGGCGCTAAAATCCCGTTAGATGAAGCGCTGAAACGTACGGTTAAAGAGGAACTCAGCGGTGAATATAACCAGAAATGGCTCGAGGAAAAAAAGAAATTAGAGATTGAGACGATGCGTAAAGCTGAAGAAACTTATAATCTTCAGATTAAAGACATGCAGAACCAATTGAAGGAAAAAGAACAGAAACTTAAAGAACATACGGAAAAAGAACTGCAGTTGCTTAAAAAACAAAGGGAGCTGGAGGATAAAGAACAGTCCATCAAACTGGAACTCGAGAGGAAAATGTTCGAGGAACGCGCGAAAATTAAAGCCGAGACGATTGAAAAGATTCAGGAAGAACACCGGCTGAAGGACGCGGAGAAGGATAAAACCATTTCAGATTTGGTTAAACAATTAGACGAATTAAAACGAAAAGCCGAACAGGGCTCTCAGCAGGCACAGGGTGAAGTTCTGGAAATGGAGTTTGAGAGCCAGTTGCGGATGCTATTTCCCTCCGATGATATTCAGCCGGTACCAAAAGGATTTAAAGGCGCGGACATCATACAGATTATAAAAAACTCTTACGGTCAAACGGCGGGTTCCATCATCTGGGAATTGAAGCGGACCAAAGCGTGGGGAGGGGACTGGATTTCCAAACTGAAAGACGATCAGCGCGCGGCGAAAGCCGATCTGGCGGCGATTGTTTCCTCCGCGCTTCCTAAAGACATTGTCCATATCGGCAATGCCGAGGGCGTGTGGGTCAGCGATTACAGCACGGCGTCCGGACTAGCGTTGATACTGCGATCCAGTCTGCTGGAAATATCGCGGGT
Organism: uncultured Bacteroidota bacterium; assembly: GCA_964609675.1. GTDB lineage: Bacteria > CLD3 > CLD3 > SB21 > JBBIRG01 > CAZSRX01. The sequence continues at coordinate 81,746 of CAZSRX010000007.1, forward strand.
GCAGTCCTCGTTGGAAGGAAAGTCCGGAAAAATGGAACAGTTATACGCGTATCTGTCAGGAAACGAATTCCGGCAGTACATACAAGCGATTGTGGAAGCGTTTACAGGAATGCAGGGGGACCTTAATACGGAAAAACGCGCTATGGAAAAAATCTGGGCAAAACGGGAAAAAGAGATTGAACGCGTGATTCTTAATACTACACGTTTGTACGGTTCGCTTCAGAGTATCATCGGCGGGAGTCTGCGGCCGATTGAACAGTTGGAATTACCGCACGCGGAGAAACAAATAACCGAGTAAAGAAAAACATTCAATACGTCCCGATTTGAATATGACGCAGAGGGAATAATTGAAGTGATCCGGAAAAATGGTTAATACTTTTTACAGCGAATTCGATACCGAAATCCTTCATCCATCCGGAAGCCGGCGGAGACAGGAACGCACGCCGTTCCAGCAGGACCGAGACCGTATTATTTATTCGTCTTCCTTCCGGCGCCTACAAGCCAAAACACAGGTATTTTTTTCAGGTGAATATGATTTTTACCGCACGCGTCTGACCCATTCCATTGAAGTAGCGCAGATTGGGCGCTCGATATGTCATTACCTGCAGAAAGAAAACCCGCATCTTTCCGGCGAATTTTATATTGATTCCGATTTGGTGGAAGCCGTCTGCCTGACGCACGATATCGGTCATCCGCCGTTCGGGCACGCCGGGGAGGGCGCGCTGAACATTCTGATGAATCATTACGGTGGATTCGAAGGCAACGCCCAAACGCTTCGTATCATCGCGGAAACGATATATTCCACAGCAAGCGGCCGCGAAGGCATGAACCCCACGCGCGCGTTTATGGACGGCGTGATGAAATATAAAGCGCTGTATTCCGATTTATTCCGGAACAACCGTCAGCCCGAGAACCATTTTATTTATGATGATCAGAAAAAATATATCGATTTCATATTCGGCGGCATGGCCGTTCCTGATGAACTCCGCGATGGCGAAAGGCTTAACCAATTCCGCAGTATCGAATGTCAGATTATGAATTGGGCGGATGACACGGCGTTTTCGCTGAATGATATTATAGACGGCCTGGCCTCGGGGTTGATCACCGCCGATAAAATTGAAAAATGGGCGAAAAAACAGAACCTTTCCACCCGTAACGCTGAAACAATAGAAAAGCTTTTACAGGTTGTACATGATAAAAAGATTAATAAGGTTTTTGGAAGTAAAATAGGGGATTTTATCCGAGCATGTACGCTCCGGCCCGTTCAGAATTTCATGTCTTCAGCCACTAACAGATACGCTTTGGAATTAGTCATCGATCCGGACGCGCTGGCGGAAGCGAAATTATATGCCGATCTGTCCTGCGACCTCGTTTTCCGGTCACCGCAGATTTATCAACTCGAGTTCAAAGCCGATCATATTCTGCGGAATATGTTTGCGGCCTTTGAGAATCATTATCTTAAAAATGCAGACCCAAGAATGGTATTGATGCCTGCTGATACCGAAGAAATGGTGCAGCGGGAGACCGATATCAACAAGAAAGCGCGCATGGTCTGCGATTATATATCCGGCATGACGGACGTTTTTGCGATTCGTACTTATAAAAGATTATTTGACCCTGATTTCGGTTCCATAGGAGATTTGATTTAGGGCGAGCGGACTCATAACCTGCATCATTTTTTCTCACATCATGCGGTACTCAATAATTTGCCGGGCTTCGCGACAGCGCCCGGAATTGCTGAACAAAGCAGTAAACCAATATGATTTGCTATAAAAAATAAGGGACATGAGAAATATTTTTTCATGTCCCCGCGCTAGCGGATAATTTTTATTTATTAATTATACGTCCGAATTATTGGCATGCAGCACATTTTCCGCGCAACGCGCTGTATCCCTTGCAATAAGCAGTTCTTCATTAGTCGGAATCACATACACTTTAACTTTTGAGTCTGAGGTTGAAACCAAACCCTCCTTGCCGCGTTCCAGCGATTCATTCTTCTTTTCATCCAGCTTAATGCCGAGATGTTCCATGTTTTCGCAGACTTTTTTCCGGATTTGATAGGCATTTTCCCCAATGCCTCCAGTGAACACAATGGCATCCACCTTGCCCGCGCAGGCGAGATAGGCGCCGACGTATTTTTTAATACGGTAACAGAACATGTCAATGGCCAGTTTAGCGCGGCGATCTTCATGTTCCGAGGCTTCGCTGAGCAGTTCGCGTAATTCGTTGGTCAGACCGGAAATACCGAGCAAACCGGACTGTTTGTTCAGGATGGATTCAACATCCGCGACGGAATAACCTTCCTTGGCGGTGAGGAACTGGATAATCGCCGGGTCCACGTCACCGGATCGCGTTCCCATTATTAAACCTTCCAGCGGTGTTAATCCCATCGAGGTATCCACGGAATTGCCGCCCTGAATAGCGCAAGCGGAGGCGCCGTTGCCCAGATGCAGAGTAATGATATTGACGTCTTCCCGTTTAAGATTATTAATCACGCGGTAACGGTAGGCAATGTAGCGGTGTGAAGTACCATGAAAACCATACCGGCGGATTTTATGACGTACATATAACTGGTAGGGAATAGCATAGAGGTAAGCGTGTTCCGGGAGCGTATGATGAAATGCCGTATCAAAAACACCGCATTGGGGAATGCCGGGACCGAATAATTCATTTACCGCGTATATGCCCTTAAGGTTGGCCGGATTATGCAGCGGCGCCAGTTCGATGCACTCTTCTAACTGACGGATAACCCGCTCGTCAATCATGACCGAACCGGAAAATTTCTCGCCGCCATGGACGACACGGTGGCCGACGGCATGGATATCCTTAAGCGTTTTAATACCGGGAATATTGGTTTCTTTAGCGACCAGCCATTTGATGATTTTATCAATGGCTAATTTATGGTCGCGGATTGCGGCTGTAGATTTGTGCGGCGGCTGGCCTTCCACTTTAAAGGTAATGATCGCCTCGCTGCCTAAGCGTTCAATGAGTCCTGATGCCAGTTTGCGATCGGCGTCTTTTTCAATGAGTTCCGTGCTGGTTTCAATCAGTTGAAATTTCACGGATGAACTACCGGAGTTAAGTACTAAAACATTCATAACGACTCTCTAAGTTTTAAATTAAAAAAAGATTAATTAAGATATTATCAGTCAATAAATGGGTCATAAACGTCCTCACCGGCCATGGCTACACCGACAGGCCTCAGTACATAAAGAATTTTGATACTGTTTTGATGTTCATTCAGCACATCGGTAAGTCGTTTGTAACAATGAGGGGATTCATCCAGACTGCCGCCGCGTAGCTCCACTTTTTTTTCTTTCAGCCATTGATGCATCATTTCATACGTGATTAAACCGCCTTTGCGGGTAACTCTACCTTTTTTCCAAATTGGTTTTCCCGCGGCGGCCCGTCGGCTCATCACGCGGCCCGCTCCGTGCACGGTGGAATAAAAAGCCAGTTTCGATTCCGGATGATCGACGCCTTCGATGATCACGGAATTGTCGCCCATGGATCCGCCGATAAAGCTCTTCTGCCCGGGAAATGCCGGTGTGGCGCCTTTGCGAATAACAATCAGTTTCTCACCGTTGTGGGTTTCTTCCCATGCGTAGTTGTGATGATTATGCACCGATTCCAGGGACCGGGCACCGAGAATAGTGAGAACCTTATCCAGAACCCAGTCGCGTCCGGCATACGCGTATTGGCCTGCCAGTTTCATGCAGGCCCAGTAGTCTTGTCCGATGTTGGATTTTAGCTCAAAAACAGTTGGCGGGGCATCCATGTTTTCACCCCGAGGCGAATCATCGAATTTTCTGCCGTGCGCCAGATTCAGAAATCCGGAGGCGATTTTATGCCCGAATCCCCTGGACCCGAAATGATTGGCGATCCACACCTGATCATTCTGATCAAGCAATACATCCACGTAATGATTACCCGCGCCGACGGTTCCGAGTTGCTCCTGCGCCAGAGGCTTAAGTTTTTTCAGATACGGAATGTCGTTCCACAAAGGCTCGTCGAACAGGGGATGGTCAAAGGGTTCCTTGTTTATGCGGCCGACACCGAAACTAATCCGTGAGGCGATGGTGTCCATGAGTTTGCCGAGATCCTTTTTGATATCTTCGCCGGTTAAATTCGTTTTTATCGCCTTGTTTCCGCAGGAAATATCGTAACCGACGCCCGACGGGGAAATGCGGTTACGGTACGCCACCACGCCGCCTATCGGCATAGAATAGCCTTTATGGTGGTCTGCCATCAGTGCGCCGCCGGCAACGCCTTCATCCCTTACGCATGTCTTGATTTGGTTGAATGCACTTTCATCCACCACATTCCAGACCGGAATTCCATCAATCATTTTCATAATTAAACATAATAATTTTTTTGTTAAAAACAAATTCGATTTGAAAAAGATTTCATCATATATATGTAACTTTGCGACGAGAAGGTACGTACTAACTATAAAAATTATTCGAAGGATGATGTGTTAAAATACCCAAACATACCGTATTTAACAATCAATGGGTCTAAGGATCCATGCGCTTATTATAATGGCGAAATCGGTATGACCACACGACGCCTCGTTCAGAAAGACGATATATCTATTCGGATTATGGATTATTGGCCTGATTATCGAGCTTATTGCCGGCATTTCAAGCAACATATGATTCATCTGCTTGAGGGTGAAATGATCAACATACTGAAAGACGGCACCCAAACAATACTAACGGCCGGCATAGGCTGTGTCGTCGGGGAGGATAAAGAAATACGCAACCTGCCTATTCCGAATCCGAGTTTAAACGGTTAATCATAATTTAGGGATTCGAATATCTTACCATGAAAAAAATCAGTAACGTTACCGAGGTTTTTAACAGTCATAATTATTTTTTAGGTAAAACCGTACTCGATATCGGCTGTGGCACCGGCGAGTTGACCTATTGGATGGCCGAGCAGGGAGCGTTAGTAACCGGATTGGATAAAGATTCTATAATCGAAATAGCAGCGATGAAAGCATACAATCACAGAACTCATTTTATCAGCGGCAGGGCTGAAAAGCTGTCTTTTTCGGATCTCAGCGTCGATATAATCACCTATATCGCGAGTTATCACCATATCCCAATCACGGATATGGTGGCTGCCATGTCCGAAGCCTACCGCGTGCTGAAGTTAAACGGACTTATCTTCTTCCTGGAACCGGTACCGGAAAAAGATACTTATTATGAAGTCACCCGGTTGGTGGAGGATGAAAAAACGGTTCTGTTGAAAGTTCGAAATATCATAAAAAATAGCATGGCCGATCATTTCAAGGAACTCCGCGAAGACTATTATTTTTTAGAACGTTCGTTCGAAGATTATCAGGCCCTTATCGCCTTTAATGTTCCGGATCCGGTAAAGGCAGAGGATGCATTGAATAAGGCGATAACTGTTTTTCAATATTACGCGTACCGTCACAATTTGCCGATGGATCAGTTCCGTTTCAAATCCGTCATGCGGTTAAACATCCTTCAGAAAATATAAAATGAAACCGCGTATAGGATATCACTTATAATAGTTCGATCAATTATTCTGGACCTCGATGGATATTGCTTATGCGGTCTTTATCACGGTTTTATAAATTATTTGCCCGAGAGCAACTGTGTAATTATTCGATTATCGTTCAATTCCTGTTACGCTTTTCTTAATGATTATCGTTTTACCGGTACTGGCAAACACTTTACCTATCATCGATTGCTATCAGACTGCCGTATGGATTACCATATACCTGACGTTTTTTGATATTCCAAAACTGTTTTTCATACCGATAATCCTCATGTCCGATTTACTGCGTGTCATGGTATGGACTGCAAGGAGCAACATTAGACCAGTACGAAACCGCGTATCGAACTATCGCGCGCATACATTGTTTCTAAAAGGCATTATTCGCCCGGAGATAAACGTATCTCTGATGGTACGGTTTGCATCAGACGGGCGGCAGTTAAGGCAATCCCGTGCTGGGATATATCGGCCTTCCGGCGCGAATCGGCAATCAGCCGGTGGTGACGGAAATTCAACTGAAGAAATAAATGTAACTGTGCCACAGACCTCTCTCTTTTCAAAAATCATTCCGTTGGTTCCAGATGCGGGATGATTTTATTTGTCCGAGAATAATTTATTAACAAAAAGGTTATAGAAACGTATAGTACGGTCTATGTAAAAAAATAATATTAGCCGGAAATAAAAAACGGAGATACTGTATGAGCGTAAATGTAAAATGGATTTCAGGTAAGCACTTTCAGGGTAAAGGATCGGCATCGGACGTAACGGTTGCTATGGACGCTTCGCCGGACCACGGCGGGGAGGGTATGGGACCGACACCGATGGAAATGCTGCTGATTGGTATGGGAGGCTGCAGCGGGATTGATGTGGTGGATATACTGAAAAAGTCGAGGCAGGATATTACCGGACTTGAAATCAATATATCCGGCGTGCGGGCCAATGATTACCCAAAAGTATATACAAAAATTCATCTTGAATTTGTTATTACAGGGACAAAAGTGGATACTGCCGCCGTCGAACGCGCCATCAAACTGAGTCATGAAAAATACTGTTCCGCCATGGCCATGTTGGGTAAAACCGCCGAAATAACGCATGAATACAAAATAATAAACTCCTAATCCGAATTCATCATTAATTACCGAGCCGGAAATGCGACATACAATTTACTTCAGGACAATTCTTGCGCTCTTGACCTATTCGTTACTGTCAACTTCTTGCAAAAAAGCGGAAACACCTCTGGAAATCTCTGTTGCCGAGACCTCATGGATGGACACGCTTTCTATTCCGTATATGATGCAGAAGTCGTTTTCCGGCGGCAATCTGAAGAAAGGTAAAATTCTGGCCCGGGATCCGGAGTACACACGGTATTATATCACCTACCGAAGCGGCCCGTTGACCATTTCCGGCATTATGAACGTCCCTAAAGGCAAGGGCCCGTTTCCGGTGCTGATTCTGAATCACGGTTATATTAATCCGAAAATATACACTAACGGCCGCGGGCTCAAAAGGGAACAGGATTATCTGGCCAAACGCGGCTACGTGGTCATTCACCCGGATTATCGCAACCACGCCGATTCGGATAAGGATACGGTAAATAACATGAGATTCCGCCTCGGTTATGTGGAGGACGTGATCAATTGTGTTGAAGCGGTCAAAAAATCCGATTATCCTTTTCTGGATAAAGAGCGGATCGGCATGCTCGGCCATTCGATGGGCGGCGGGATTTGCCTGAATGTGATGGTCATGAGGCCTAAACTAGTCAAAGCGTTCGTATTATTCGGCTCAGTCAGCTCGGATTTACGAAACAACTTCTACCGCTGGACGATACGCAGCCCGGAAGGAGACAGCGTTTTGCGGAGGATCGGCAGCCCCGCGCAAAACCCGAAATTCTGGGACCGCATATCACCCATAAGCTATTTGCAGAACGTGGAATCACCCGTGCTGATACAGCACGGTGCGGCCGACGAATCCTGTCCCGTAGCGTGGGCGCGGACGCTGAATGATACCCTCGCCGCGCTTAAAAAGAACGTGACGTATTACGAATATCCCGCCGGCAAGCATGAATTCATCAACGAATGGCCGTTGGTGATGAAGAGGACAGCGGAGTTCTTTGATAGGTATTTGAAAAATTAATGCTGCTGGTCCGCCGGAGGCCTTCCGGGGGTCGTGATGCAGGCACAGATTTTAAATTGTGTATTCAGCAAAGAATCCGTTTACGTTACAGGTGCCCTGAAGGCCCTGCGGTTACGAAAATCCCGCAGGCAAGCACGAATTCATCAACGAATAGCGGTTAGTGATGAAGAGAACGGCGGAGTTCTTTGATAAGTATTTGTAGTGATCATTGTCGGATAGTAAACTCTATTAAATTCGCTTGACTTTCGCGTTCCGATTAAGTATAATAATGCGCCCGAGCCTTACGCAATTTGAGGCCGCTGAACCCCGCCAGGTCCGGAAGGGAGCAACGGTAAGCTAAGTCACAGATGTGCCGTAACCAGCTTGGGCATTTTTAATATATTACTTAACCGTTAAGATCGCCGAGAAATGACGCAATGAAAGCGCAAAGTTTTTTTCTAAGTATTTTATTGCGAACGTTGCAACGTCTCTGCGCTCTATGCGGTAAAAAAAGAGATAGACGATGTCTTATTTAGTTATAGCCCGCAAGTGGCGCCCGATGTTGTTCAACGATGTGATTGGTCAGGAACACGTGACGACCACGCTCAAAAACGCCATTGAGTCCGGTCGCATCGCGCATGCATACATTTTTTCGGGTCCGCGGGGAGTGGGGAAGACCACCACCGCACGCATACTCGCCAAGGCGCTCAAATGCGAGAACGGCGGCCCCACCGCCACGCCGTGCGGCGAATGCACGAACTGCCTGGAAATCACCAACGGCCGCAATCTCGACGTACTCGAGATCGACGGAGCTTCCAACCGCGGCATCGACGAGATCCGCAACATCCGCGACAACGTGCGCTACCACGCCGTCAAAGGCGGCTACAAGGTCTATATCATCGATGAATTCCACATGATCACCAAGGATGCTTTTAACGCGCTCCTCAAGACGCTGGAAGAGCCGCCGCCGCAGGTGGTGTTCATCTTTGCGACCACCGAGCCGCACAAGATCATCCCGACGATATTATCCCGCTGCCAGCGGATGGATTTCCGCCGCATACCAATTGATAAAATTGTGGCCCGTCTGCGCTATATCTGCGACCAGGAAAAAATAACCATCGATGACGAGTCGCTGTTCATCATGGCGCAGCGTTCCGACGGCGGCATGCGCGACGCACTGACCCTTCTGGATCAGGTCATTTCCTTCTGCGGCGATGCGATCCGCATAGAAACTTTGCGACCGGCGCTCGGGGTGATTAATCAGGAACTATACTTCGACCTCACGGACGTTATTCTCAATAAAAATATTCCGGGCGCGTTTGAATTTGTCTCGAAAACCCTTGAAAGCGGGTACGATATCACCGAATTTTTGCACGGCTTTGTGGAGCATATCCGCAACATTCTTGTCATGAAAACCTGCAGCGATCTGTCATTGATTGAGGTTTATGAAGGTTATCGTGATAAATACAAATCTTATACGGAATCTTTTACGGAGACTGATTTACTGCGCATCATGAACCTCATCGCTGAGACCATTCAACGCCTGAAGTGGAGCATTAAGCAACGGTTGATTTTTGAGCTTGCTGTGCTGAAGCTGACTCAGATGACGGACAGCGTGACGATTGAAGATATCATCCGTTCCATAGAACAAAACCATTCGGAAGGAGCCGACGGCCAAACCGCCGAAGCATTAAAAAAAAAAGAACTGACCGTTAACGAATCGCCCGTAGTATATCCGGCTCCCGCTAACCCGATTACCGAATCGTTAAAAGATAATCCTCCAGCCGTATCAAAAACCGCAACTGCGCCGGTGGGGTTGCAGCAGATAGAATCCAGTTGGACGGCTTTCGTGGAAAAAGTGCAGTCCCAGAAAATGCGTGTCGGCTCACTCTTTCGGGATTCCTATCCCAACCGGCTCATCGGCAATATGTTGTATGTAAAGTTTACCGGCCAGACCATCGAAAATATCCATCGCGATATCATCAATAACGAACACGATTTCCTGACCAGGGTTATGCGCGACGTAACCGGTGCGGTATTGCGCATTTGTTGCGATGATTCGCCGAATACATCTCATGAAAAAACCGGCGCCGTCATGGGGGAAACCGGTTTGTATGATAAGAATGAAACCGCCGTATCTCACGCGATTGAATCGGTAAAAATCCCCGATAAATCGGAACTGTTCCGCCGGGTACGCGAACTGCAGCAGAATCATGGCGAGCTGCGCAAAGTCATCGATATGTTCGACGCCCAACTTATGGATGTCAACTACAAAAATTAATCAAGGGACATTGGATTATGCCTAAAAATCTTGATCTGAAAAGCTTGATGAAAGAAGCCGAGAAAATGCAGAAACAAATGGCCGAACAGCAGGCGAAGCTTGACGATATTATCGTAGAAGGTTCTTCCGGCGGCGGCATGGTGACCGTTACAGCCACGGCCGGTCAGAAGATTAAAAGTATCCGACTGGAAAAGGAAGTGGTCAATCCTGACGATATCGGCATGCTTGAGGATCTCATTCTATCCGCCGTCAACAACGCCCTGCACAAAGCGGAAGAAGCCGCCAGCGCGGAGATGAATAAAATCACGGCCGGACTGATGCCCGGATTGAAAATCAAATAATCCATGCAATATACCTCTGAAACCCTGGAACGGCTTATACGCGAATTATCGAAACTGCCGGGAATTGGCCATAAAACCGCGCAACGGTTGGCGTTTTACCTTCTCAAACAGCCGTTAAGCGAGATTCAGATTCTGACACGGACTTTGACGGACCTAAAAGAAAAAATCCGTTTCTGTTCGGTCTGTTACAATATCACGGAAACGGATCCCTGCGCAATATGCAGTAACAGCCGTCGCGATTCTTCGGTAATCTGCGTGGTCGAGGAGGCAAATGACGTGCTGGCCATTGAACGCACCGAGCAGTACCGTGGACTTTATCATGTACTGGGCGGCGTCATTAATCCGCTGGAAGGCATTGGTCCCGATAAATTACGTATTGGTGAACTAATCCGACGAATCCAGCCCCACGTCCACGAAGTCATCCTTGCTATCAATCCGAACGTGCAGGGCGATGCGACGATATTATACATCCAAGAAAAGCTCAAGACCTATCCGGTAAAAGTAACCCGTATTGCACGAGGTATTCCCATAGGCAGCGATCTGGAATTTGCTGACCAGGTTACTTTGACACGGGCGCTGGAAGGGCGGATGACTATTGTCAGCAGTTAAGAAAGGCATTATGTGATTAGCAGAAACCAGTACGATATCATCGTTGTAGGCGCAGGTCCCGCCGGAAGCACCGCTGCCCGTTTTGCGGCAAAGCACGGTGCGAATGTCCTCCTTCTTGAGAAGGATCGTGATATCGGTGTTCCGGTGCGTTGCGCCGAAGGTGTAGGCGCCCTTGGGTTGCTCAAAGTGGTCGATACCATTGATCCACGGTGGATTGCGACAACCATTACCGGTTTCCGTCTTGTGGCGCCGGACGGTACCGCCGTCGAAAGCAAGTGGGGCGACAAAGGTTATTGCCTCGAGCGTAAAATTTTTGATAATGATCTGGCTTTGCTGGCCGCTCAAAACGGCGTGGAAGTCGTTACCAAGGCTTACGTATATGACTTAATAAAGAACGCCAAAGGCATTCAAGGCGTAAGGGTTCGTCATCAGGATAAAGACATTGAAATAGAGGGACATATTGTGATTGGAGCGGACGGCGTGGAATCCCGCGTCGGTCGGTGGGCGGGCGTCCATACATTTACCAAAATGGAGGATATGGAAACCTGCGTGCAATACACGCTATCCAATCTGGACGTGCCTCAGGATACGTGTGAATTTATTTTTTCCACGGAAAAAGCGCCTGGTGGTTACATTTGGGTGTTCCCTAAGGGAAACGGAAAAGCGAATGTCGGCATTGGTATAGCCGGTACCTATTCAAAAATCAAATCGCCCCAGCAATACCTGAACGAATATATCGCGGAGCGATTTCCTGAGAAGCCTGTTCTTTCAACCACTTGCGGCGGCGTACCGTGTGCCGTTACGCTGAAACAAATCGCGGGCGACGGTTTTATGCTGGTCGGCGACGCGGCGCATCAGGCGAACCCGATTTCAGGAGGCGGAATCGTTTCGGGTATGGTTGCCGGTAAAATGGCCGGAATCATAGCCGCAGAAGCCGCGCGGGAAAAGGATTACAGCCGCAAACGCTTATCGGAATATGAAACCAACTGGAACAAAACGATAGGGAAAGATTACCATCGTTTTTATAAAATCAAGGAATTTGTGGATCGTTTCTCAGATGAAAAAATGAACCGTCTGGCGCATGAATTGTGCAAAGTGCCAAAAGACGACCTGACCATGATGAAAATTTTCAAAACCGCCCTAAAAACAAATCCTAAATTATTATTTGAAGTTATCAAACTTTTTAAGTAATATATAGTTCATCCGACTATAAAGAGAGAAAGCTGTTGCAGACCATGAAAAACCATTTAGGAGAAGTCATATCTGTAAGCGATAAACTGATTGAAGTGGATTTTTCACCGGATAACAGAGTGCCGCCGCCGGCATTTGGCAGTTTTATTAAAATTGAAAGTCCTGATACAACATGGTATGGTTTGGTATATAATGCAAGGATGGTTACCAATCCCTCACAGACCAAACCTTTTAGTCCCGCGCAAACACCCGGACAATCAGATTATAACCGTTCGCTGAATCACGATTTATTCAAAACCATTTTACAGATTATTTTAATCGGACAAACAGACGGCAGACGGTTTTCCGTTCAGGTGCGTTCCAAACCGGAGTTATTTCAAAAGGTAGCTTTTCCTAATGATGATGAAATCCATACCATCGCATTGCATCTGGACTTCATCACCAATATATCGCTTTATGACGGTCGGATACCGGCCGAACAACTCATGCTCACGGTGCTTCGTCGTTTAATGACCTTTGAGAACAACTGGCTGACGGCCCATACACAAAAAATCCTTCAGCAACTGCAGAATGACAAACATCTGACCCTAAGCCAGATGCATCGGCTAATAATTAAGGACCATCCCGGAGACAAACAATGAATCCACTCCGTGCCCGCATTGATGAATCCATTGGTTTCATTCGTTCCAAAACTGCCTTTCAGCCTGATATCGGAGTTATATTAGGATCTGGTCTTGGGCCTTTTGCCGAAACACTCGAAAAACCGGATATTATATCCACAGCCGAAATTCCGCATTTTGCTAAATCCACGGTGGAAGGCCATGAGGGCAAATTATATTTCGGCACATTGGGAGGAAAGAAAGTACTGGCTGTAAAAGGCCGTGTTCATTATTATGAGGGATATACCATGGGGGAGGTAACGTATATTGTACGACTAATGCACTTTCTCGGTGTAAAATCGCTGATTGTCACTAACGCGGCCGGCGCAGTGAATCCGAATTTTACACCCGGCGACCTGATGATTATCACCAGCCATATCAACTTTTTCTTTGACAACCCGCTCCGCGGTCCGAACGATGAATCCATGGGACCGCGCTTTCCGGACATGTCTTCAGATTACGATCCCGAATACGCGCAGCTCGCCGAAAGAATTGCATTGAATTTGCGCATCAAAACTCAGCGCGGCGTCTATTGCGCCAGTTCCGGACCGACTTACGAGACGCGAGCCGAAGTACGCATGTTCCAGAAAATCGGCGCGGATGCCGTGGGCATGTCCACCGTACCGGAAGTAATCGTAGCCAAACACCACGGAATGCGGGTGCTCGGCATCAGCTGTATCACGAATCTGGGAACCGGCATCAGCAACGTACCTTTAAGTCATGCCGAGGTGACCGAAACCGCTAACCGGGTCCGTGACGATTTCCAGCGCCTGATTACGGAAATCATCAAACAAATGTAATGCCCCTAAACGCATCAACCTTGCATCGATATCCGAAGTAACATCCACGCATGGAAGGGTTATATAGTATCTTGAAAGATATACGGCCGACTCATGCCGTAATAAATTTAGCCGCTATTGATCATAATATCCGGCAGATCCGTACGTTGAGCGGTAATGCACAAATTATGGCGATCGTTAAAGCCAACGCTTACGGACACGGCATTCTGGAGGTTACCCGGCAGGCCGTGGAAAGTGGCGTGGACTATATCGGGGTAGGATTTCTGGAAGAGGGGATATTCCTCCGGCAAAACGACATCGATGCGCCGATTCTGGTGATGGGCGGCATTCTCGGATATCAGGTAAAAAAATTCATTCAATATGATCTGGAAATCACCGTTTCATCCCTGGAACTGGCTCAGCACATAAACAATGAAATGAAAAAAGGGAAAGCGCGTGTTCATCTGAAAATTGACACCGGCATGGAGCGCATCGGCGTTTCGCATACCTATGCCGCTGAATTTATCCGCCGCGCGGCTATGATGAAAAATCTTGAGATCGTGGGTTTGTATTCTCATTTTTCCGCTTCCGACGAAGAGGATCAATCGTTTACCAAATTGCAGCTGGAGCGTTTTCAGGACGTTATTGATCAGACGAAGAAATTTGGAATTGAAATTCCCTTAAAACATATTTCGAATAGCGCCGCGCTGCTTGGCGATCTGGACTGCCGTTATGACCTCGTGAGGCCAGGCATCATGATCTACGGAATTATGCCCGCAAAACGAATAAACAGCCGAATCGATCTTAAACCCGCTTTTTCCCTGACATCCAAGGTGGTATTTACCAAAAGAGTCAAAAGCGGTACGCCTATCAGTTATAACCGTACCTATTACACGACGAAGGATACCAATATCGTTACAGTGCCTATCGGTTACGGCGATGGATTTTCCCGTTTACTTTCAGGCCGTTCGGAGGTATTAATACACGGTAAACGCTATCCGACTGTCGGCGCTGTATGCATGGATCAGCTTATGGTTGATGTGGGCGATGATACGGTTAATTTCGGCGAAGAGGTCATTTTAATCGGCAAAATGGGATACGAAGAAATCACGGCCTGGGAAATAGCCGAGAAAATAGGGACGATACCTTATGAAATATTATGCATGATCAACGCGCGGGTGCCAAGACTTTATATAAAAGCTGATTCAATCTATTGATTTTAAAATTTATTATGGATAGCTTTAGGTATATATAAACAAGTTACTTAACTTTAAGGAGGTCCTATGAAACCAAGAATAACGTTTATTTATTTCCTGTTAGTTGTATTTACCGCTGGATTGTTTTCAGCCAACGCTCAGGAAAAGAAGCGGGTTGGTGTGTTGCCCTTCTTGAATAAATCCGCAAAGAAATATAACTGGATCTCCGAAGGTTTTGCCACAACGCTCACCGAAGCCCTCTCGCAGATTCAGTCTATATACCTGGTTGACCGCGGACTGGTGAACGGCGTTATAAAAAAGGGACAATATACCGCCGATACCCTTTTTACCTCTCAGGGGGCTTATGAAATCGGTCAGAAACTGAATCTCGATTATGTTATTATCGGCGCCTATCGGGCCAGCAAAGACAATCTGGATGCCATTCTTTTTCTCGCAGACGCCAAGAAAAAAGGTTCCTATGTAAAAGCCTGCTCGTTCAACAGCGTCAAACCCATGAGTTCGATGTGGCAGGTTTACGATGAGTTGATAAGCTCGGTGTGCAAAACCGAGTGCTTCAATGTACCGATTTCTGATGATGAACTAAAAAGAATTAAAGCGATAACCGAAAACACCCAGCAGGTTATGGCTTATGAATATTACATTAAAGGGCGCAAAGAACATCTGACTTTTTCAGTAAAGGGTTATGAAAAAGCGATAAAATATTATGATTCCGCATTAACTATTGATCCCAAATATTCTCTTGCCATGGGCGCCAAAGGCGAAGCGCTGGCTTTCTGGGGTTATCAGAAAGAATTAAATGGCGAAGAGTACAAATCCATGTACGATAATGCTTACGCTAACGTGCAAAAGGCGCTTGGAATATCCAGCAACATCGGCGCTTTGCACCGTAATATGGCCACCACGTATCAGATGCTAAGAAAATTCGATGAAGCCAACGCGTCAGCCAAAAGAGCCATTGACCTGAACAATAACGATGCCGAAGCATGGTACATGTACTGGCGCTCCGGTCCGAACTGGGAAAACCCCCAGGCCAATGAAATCATACGCGCGCTGGAAATCAGTCCCTATCTGCCGGTAGCACACCTAACCCTGGGTAATCACTATTATAATATAAAAGATTACTCAACGGCTGAAGATCATTATAAAAAAGCTCTCGTGGGTAATGATGAGTACGAACTGGCACACGCCAATCTCGGCAATATGTACGGATTGCTCAAACGCTACGATGAAGCCATCGCTTCTTTCAACCGTGCTATAGAAATCAAACCCCAATATGAGTTTGCATGGAGCGGGTTAGGCTGGGTTTACGAATTGCAAGCCGAAGAATTCAAGAAGGCCGGCGATGTTACCAACGCTAACATTAAATATAATGAAGCGCTGAGCGCTTATCAGAAAGCCGCGGAAATCAACCCCAAAAAAGCTGCTAATTTTTACAGTATTGGGTTAATGTACTGGAGACTGGAAAATTGGCAGGGTGTTGTGGATGCCTGGGAAAAATGCCTGAAAATAGATCCAAACCACGAAAGCGCGAATCAGTGGCTGCCTAAAGCCAAGGAAAAGTTAAAGGGCAAATAATGGAAATTTCTTTTTTTAAAGAAAAAAGGCGGAACTTGGGTTCCGCCTTTTTACTTAAAAATATTTTCTGTCTGTCAATTATCATTCTATCGCTTATATCAGGCGTTGTAGTATCAAAAGAACGTGAATCTATAATAAGCGATAGGGTAGTAGTCAGTTTTTATGTTGCCGACAGTAATCTTGCTCAGTTGCTGATAAGAGAATTTGCCAATGCCTTGCAGGAACAGGAACATTTTTTTGGATTCGTTTATCAGGATACGGTTAAGATTTATTTGGAAAATTCTATATCAGCATTCAAATCAAGGTCTGGAGCTTATATTCCTGATTGGGGGCTGGCAGTCGCGGTGCCGGGTGAAAACGCCATGATATTGAAATCCCCCTCGGTTGCCGATCATGAGCAGTACTTGTTTCAGCCCTATGAGATTATTCTCCGGCATGAATTATCGCATTTATTTTTATTTCGCGCATTATCAGAAAGCGGTGAGACCGTGCCGGTTTGGTTCAACGAAGGCATAGCGATGCTATTATCAAAAGAAAGCCGCCCTTACCATGTACTGCCTAAAGCAATCCTGTCAGATAACCTGCTCGACCTTGATGATATAGACTATGTTTTACGTTTTGATCCGATTCGCGCTCAACTGGCCTATGAGCAGAGCCATTCTGCTATTGGTTTTCTCATAATGGTTGCGGGTGAAGATGTCATAAATAAAATTTTGAAAACCATACGAACCGGTAAAAACTTTAATGAAGCCTTTACCCATTCTACCGGTATTAATGTTTATGAGTTTGAAAAAAAATGGCGCGACAGGGTATCTGGACAATCCGGCATAACTATATGGTTACAATATGCCGATGATTTTTTATGGGTAGTAATAATACCGATAATTTTACTACTGAGCTGGATGGGTATGCGTTACCGCAGGAAAAACATCGAGCGGTCATGGGAAGAAGATGAGGACGCGTAAACAGTAATGTATTTTATTGACCGGCAGGTTTGAATATATTGTTTAAAAACGTTAAAAAATCATTATAAACATTATTGTTTATCTCTGATTGCTTATGGATAATCAACTTGCGGTCAACGGCATGAATACGGTGAATTTCCACATATAATGTTTTCTTGGGTTTGGGAGTCCCAAAGGCATCCGGCTTCAACGGATAACAGCAGCCGGATGCCTCCTCAGGTAGGGTTGTTAATGGGGCTATCAGGCAAGTATTCATATTCTGAAAATAGGATAATACTATGACCGGTCGCAATTTCAAGTCAGTTATGCCGGAGTTAGGAAAATATACTTCCCATATTTCTGCAGGTTTTGGATAAGCGTTCATGATCAGTTCTCCCATTCAAACTCTTCCTGATCTTGCCGGACAGAAAGAGAAAGCATACGGGCGTGGAGTGCGTGATAATAATTGGCAATGGCCCGTCGAAGGATTTTGAGCAGTTCTTCTTTTTCAAACGGTTTATAAATAAATCCGCTGGTACCGATATTGATAGCCATTTCAGGCTGGTCGCCGCCAACCCCGTAGGCAGTAAAAATGATAAACTGAACAATTTTATCAATCTTTCTGATTTCCGAAAGCATCGTAACGCCATCCATGCCGGCCATCCGGACATCGGTAAGGACCACGGCAAATTCTTCATTATGAAATCGCTGAAGGGCTTCTTGAGGCGAATGGCAGGCGGTTATGGAATAACCTTCGGTTTCCAGCAACTGCCGCAAAACAAAAATAATGGGTTCTTCATCGTCTACTAATAAAAGCTTAACCTGATTTCTATACATATTTCACCATAAAAAATTACTTTGTTCAATTTATATTATTTTAATAATTTAGGCAAGGAAGTATTTAATTTTTTTGTCAATGGGCACTTCAAAATGCGCCATAGGGGCAGTTGAAAATGCGCCACCT
>CAZSRX010000008.1:0-93195 GCA_964609675.1 uncultured Bacteroidota bacterium
AATAAATTCAAGAACTTAAAGCAAATTTTTTAAAAGGTGCGGAAAACAGGAAAAAATTATGGTCGAACTGGCCTGGCAGACCGAATACCATCTCGCGTTAAAAAATCACGCCACCAGCGAAATACGGAAAATCACCGGACGGTACGGTACGCTTCCCAAAGTTTGCCGGTATCTATCCAGGATCCGCGTTGAACGGATGGACGCCGGTGAAGGCTCGTTATTCAACACGCATTACGTTTTTCCGGAGTTATTCACGACGGACGAATATGACTTCATCGTGACCGCTTACCGCCGACACAGGGATTCCATACCCGAACTGAAAACAAAAATTCATACGCTGGTGTACGGCAACCCACGGCAATTCCATGAAGTTTTCACCTGTCCTGAAAAATTTTTTCTCATTACCGATTCCTGGGGACAGATAAGTATCGTAACGGATTCTTCGTATGACGCGCTGACCCTACCGGCTGAGAAACGGCATGTAAATAGCATCGGTTTTTTTAATGACGACGGCGTTCTTACCCTGCGAAAGGGCCGAATCCTATCCGGCGAACAGACCGGCCTGCTGGGCAAGCCGGTCAAAAAAGTTGCATTCCTTAATCCGAAAGATAATACCCTTTACACCGGCGAAATCGAAACGCTGTGGTGCGATCTGTTGTATAATAATCGCGAGACAAACATCAACGAAACGTTTATACTTTCCAGTATAAATCATGCCTCCGGCCGGCGTCTGGATGAGGAATTCAAATATTCAAGATAAGCAACCGATTGGATGGTTTCGGAATGCCGTTTTTAAATAAAAAAACCGTTTCTAAAGAGTAATTTTTTTTCAATCAACCTAACGGATAAATCGGTGGCTGGCGTCAGGTGAATCGTCTGCCATCCCAGATCGCGGGCTGTGGCGATATGGCAGTCTGTATCATCAATGAACAGGATTTCATCCGGCCTCAAAGCCAGATGACGGGACGCGGTGATAAATATCTCCGGATCGGGTTTCACCGCATGCACTTCATACGAATAAATCAGCGGATTAAAATTATTCAGGATATCAAAATGCTTTCGAATCCAGTGAATGTGCGAAGCGCAGGTATTGGAGATGAGTCCCAGCGGATAGTTTCGTAAAAGCCGTTTCATCGTTTCGATATTCGCCGTCATTGGCGTAAAAATATCGCACCACAGGGTCTCGAGTTCGTCCGGCGATCCGCGGTAGCATAAATCTTTCTGAAGCTGTCCGATAAATTCCACCGTGGTAATCAGTCCTTTTTCATAAAGCAGGCGGTAATCGCAATGAAAAAGATGCTGCAGAATATCCGATTCAGGCATCGGGGATTTCTGCGCCATATGGCGGGCGGCAATGTTCCAGTCATAATCGACCAGCACTTTGCCGAGATCAAAAAAAATAAAACGTATATCCGCCGGTTGGAGCATGGGACGAGGCGCTAACTCACGACTGCCGATTGCTGGAGATGATCGAAGAACGGCTGCAGGTCGATATTGCCGCCGCTGAGAACGACGGCGATTTTTTTATGGCGCAGGTTTTTCTGGTTTTTCAGCACGGCCGCGAAGGGCACGGCGCCGGTGGGTTCGACGACGATTTTCAAACGCGCATACAGCAGCCGCATGGCGTCAACGACTTCCGTGTCGCTGACCAGCAGCATATCGTCAACCAAGGCGCGAATGACCTCAAAAGTTTTATCTCCGGCGGCGACGGTACGCATGCCATCGGCCAGGGTTTTCGGCGGCCGGATGCGGACGATCGTACCGCTATGGAACGACTGGTACACATCATTTGCGGATTCAGTTTCGACGCCGATAACGCGGATGTTCGGAAAATGATGTTTCAGGGAAACGGCATTTCCGGAAATCAGCCCGCCGCCGCCGACCGGGAAGAACGCGTAATCAAGTTCGGCAACGTCCTTCGCGATTTCGATACCGATTGTCCCCTGCCCGGCCATGATGTATTCGTCATTAAACGGCGGTATCACCGCGCGGCCTTCGGATGCGGCGATCTGGCGGCCGATGGCTTCACGGTCTTCTTTCTCGAAATCATAAAAAACGATTTCCCCACCGTACGCCCGCGTGCCGTCCACCTTGATTTTCGGCGCGATATCAGGCATGACAATCTTCGCGTGCGTACCGAGCAGGCAGGCCGCCAGCGCCACGCCCTGCGCATGATTACCGGAAGAAAAGGCCACCACGCCCCGGCGAAGCTGTTCGGCATCCAGCGAGGCTATTTTATTATAGGCCCCGCGGATTTTAAAAGCCCCGCCGCGCTGAAAATTCTCACACTTAAAAAATAATGTATTTTCAGCAATCGTGTTAAGCTGCCGCGATGTCAGCACCGGTGTGTGATGCACCACGCCGGATACGCGGCGGTAAGCCTCGCGAATATCATCATACGTGATCATCGTCCTGTATCCGTGTTTCTTGCGATTCGTCTTCCCTGTAGCCCTTGGCGCTGTTGATCGTCCGTTTCAGTTCGTCGGTCAGCGCGTCCACCGACTGCATCGTGGCGCGCAAATCCTCCGTCCCAAGAACGATTTGCTGCATAACCGCATTGATGCTGCTCAGCGCTTCCGTCATCTGGTCAATGCCGATCGTCTGCTGCTTACTGTCGATAAGTATTTCTTGCGCGCAGGTTTCGTTTTCATTCAGCATATCCATGGATTTTTCCATCATTTCACCGGCGGCACGTATATCCCCAAAATTGGCTTCGGTGGCCTGATAGCCGTTTTTGATGGCCGCCTGCGAGGCTTCCGCAGACTGGCGGACTTCTTTAATCAGTTTGCTGATCTCCTGGGCGGCGCCCTGGCTTCTCTCCGCTAATGCCTGCACTTCATGAGCTACAATAGTCAGCCCCTTGCCTGCAGCGCCGGCCTTGGTCGCTTCGATGCTGGCATTCAGCGCGAGAATATTCGTTTTCTTGGATATATCCCTGACAGACGCGGCGATCAGGTCAATCTGCTTGGTGTTTTCGTTCAGGTAGGTTATATGGTCCAGCGTTTCTTTAATGCCGGCCTGTATGGCTTCCATAGCCGTAATCGCCGTATCCAGTCCGGCCTTGGATTTACCGGTAATCGTCCGGCTTTGTCCGGCGTAGGCCGATACCTGTTCCGCTTTTTGCGTGGTCTGCTGGGAAGTCACCGCAATCTGCTGGGCCGTGGTGGTCGTCTGATTCAGGGCAACCGACTGTTCCTGCATTGCCGTTGACTGCTTCTCAACAACCTCATTGAGCTTCTGCATCACAATCGATAATTGCTCGACGACCCGCGACAGCATTTCGGAACGGCTACGGTAAACCTTCAGCAGTTGCTGTCGGGTTTTGTGCAGACTGGTTTGCGAAAGCCGGAAAGCCTTTGTTTTTCCCTGATAGAGCATCAGCAAAACCGCCACCACCATAGCGAGCGCGCAGGATACCAACACTAAAATAGTCAGTTGATTCCAGTAATCCGACAACTTTATGGATAAATCGGCAGAACGCGCCCGCAGAGACCGGACAAACTGCTTGGCCGATTCGATGGTACCCGCAATTCCTGACCGCCATGTCTGTAGGTCGTTGCCCGGCACCGGCGCATACCCGTTAATTTCCCAATGTGCGGTATACGCCTGATGAACCGCGGTGGTTATGGAATCGGCCTGCGCGCAGAATGTGCGTCCGGCAGAAGACAATCCCGGAAGTTTTTCTATAGACCGTATCGCCTGATCGGCAGCCGACCTGACGTCTTCCCAGCGACGGCGAAGCGTATCCGGTTCCTCTATTTCCAGGGAAGCCACCAGTTCCCGTTCCATATCCCGCAAGGATTGTTCGACCGCCGTGGTTCGCCCTATCAGCGCCACATTCGATGCTATCTCATCCTGCATGGAATTAACGGTCAGGATAAGCCTCAGACTCCACGCAACAAATACCATGGCCAGAAGGAAAAATAGCGCCGACCAATTGAATAAAAATTTTTTTACTGGAAGCTTCATAGATTTTTTCCAGACGGTTTATTACGGTTGATGTTGCATGAGGGACTTGCGCCAGGCAAAAAGGCCCGACGTCGCCAAAATCAGAAAAATCGCGTATAAAACCAGTGTTAAATATAAATCTTTATAATAATACATGCCAATATAAATAATATCGACCAGAATCCATAGAACCCAACTTTCCAGCTTCTTACGCGCCATCAGCCACTGGGCAATCAGACTGATGACGGTCGTCAGCGCATCCCAGTAAGGAAGGGCAGCCGGCTGTAAATCCGGCCAGATCCAAGGGATATGGCTCAGGAACATTCCTAATCCTATCGTCCCGCCAAATCCGATCACCAAAAGGATAGACGCCTCCAGCCAGCCGGTACGAGTAACCGTTAATTTTCCGTGTTCCTTTCCGCCGTGCAGCCATTCGTACCATCCGTAAATGGAAATGATGATATAAATGACCTGCAATCCCATATCGGCGTACAGGCGGGCTTCATAAAATACGAGGATATAAAAAAAAGCGTTGATCAGCGCTACCGGCCAGTTCCAGATGTTCTCTCGGACAACCAGATAGACACAGATGACGCCCGATAGGAAACCGATAATTTCGTATACATTCATGAGTCGGGCCGGGTTTCTTTATCGGACATTGCAGAGCGTCCCGTTTAAAATTTCAGTTTTACGTCGATGGTGCCGTTATCCACGCTCCAGCAGGATTTATCCGAGTACTCGGTTTCATCAGCCTCAATATCGTCGCCATCGATTACAATGATCGTATCTTGTCCCCGCAGGTACTTCGCGACGACGGAATAATATTCATCAATAGGAAGACGATACGGATTATGGGACGACGGAAGCGTATCCCGAAGGATCAGGTCGTTATTTTCAAAATCGCCGCGGTATATTTCAATGGGTACATGGGGATTTTGGGCGTTCAGCGTATAGCGCACACTCAAATAACCTTCGGTGGGCGGAACTTCGATACAGTCCGGTGGCGCGGGTTCCAGATCATTTTCGTCAAGCAGTTCCTGGCAACCTGCCCACGCGATGCCCAGCAGTGTCAGCAGAGCCACGAATACGGCAAATCCAGTGCGTGATGTAAATATCATAGCTGCCCTCCTATCGCAAAATAAATCCGGTGGCCGTCAACGGTTTTCATATCGGTGTACAGATAGCCCGCGCGCATATAGACAAAAGGCGTGAATTTATACGCGATACCGCCTTTGATAATCGGCGTGAGCCCGTCTTTTTTAACGATTTGGTGACCTTCGTAAACCCCTTCGCCGGTGCCGCGGTAATCCACAACCGATAAACCCAGCGCGCCGCCCACAAAGACATCCAGGCGGTTGTTTACCCAGAACTTTTTCTCAAGACCGACCGCAAAGGTATGCCGGTATTCTTTGAGCTGAAAATAATAATGCGGCGCGGATTTCAGCAGGATGCTTTTGCCGAACGGACGGAAATAGGCCGAAACGGTAACGCCGATCATCTGGCCGGGATGCACGGTGTACCGGTAGGTGGCGCCAAGCGCGACATCATTGTTGAAAAACGGCGTTTCGAACATCGCCATGTGCGGATGTCTTTTTTCATAACCGGGCGCGCCGTCCCGGTCCAACTGGGCCCAGAGGCAGTCGGACACAGCCGTTATGATGAAAATCAGCAGTAAAATCCATCGCATGATACAGTTCCTTTTTTCAATTTTTATTAAATTTAAAAAAAAATCTTCGGCCATCAACCATAAATTGCTCCGGGCGAATTATTTTTTTCTGGTGGGTCCTGGTACCATATCCGCCCAGCCGTCGTAAAATTCAGCCGTAACCGTTATCTTATCGTCCAGTTTCTCCAGCGCCGGAATGACGCGGTGATTCTGTCTTAATATCACGAATCCGCGTTTGAGCGTGTTCTGCGGATTTAAAATCTCCAGCCGTTTACGGAGATGCTCCAGTTGCTGCCCGCGGAGCTGGCTTCGGAACGCGTGGCTCTGGATCAATCGCCGTTCCAGTTCGTCGGTCTGCTGGCGGAGGCGGGCGATCATCATTTCAGGTTGACGGAAGGCATAATGCCGGGCGAGTTTGTCCAACGCGTGGCGCGCGTTGCGGAGGCCGTTGCCAAGACCGTGTTCCATGGTAAACTGCAGATTTTGCAGGTACTGAAGCAGTTCCTGCCGGTCGGGCACGGCCAGTTCGGCCGCCGCCGACGGCGTTGCCGCCCGGACATCGGCGACAAAATCGGCGATCGTAAAATCAATCTCATGCCCGACGGCGCTGATGACGGGTATCGAACAGGCATCGATCGCGCGCGCGACCCGTTCGTCGTTGAACGCCCATAAGTCTTCCAGAGATCCGCCGCCCCGGCCCACAATCAGGACATCCACGTTGCGGTACGTTTCGAAATCGCGAATCGCCGCTACAATTTCTTCCTCGGCGCCTTCGCCCTGCACCTTGACCGGCGCCAGAATAATGGTCACACCCGGCATCCGCCGGCGAAGGACGCTGACGATATCGCGAATGGCCGCGCCGGTCGGCGAAGTAACGACGCCGACCCGCTCAGGATAAGGCGGCAGAGGTTTTTTCCGGCGTTCGTCAAAAAGGCCTTCTTCATATAACTTCTTTTTGAGCTTTTCCAGGGCCTGTTGCAGGGCGCCCAGTCCTTCCGGCTGGAGACTCTGCACCGTTATCTGATAGTTGCCGCCTTTTTCATACACCGCGATGCGTCCCTGCACCAGCACCGACGCGCCATCCTGCGGCTGATACGAAAGGCCGGCCGCTGTGGAACGCCAGATCACACAGCGAATCTGCGCCGCTTCATCTTTTAAAGTAAAATAGATATGGCCGGAGGTATGCCGCGTCAGGTTGGATATTTCGCCGCGGACCAAAATAGCCGGAAAACCGTCTTCCAGCAGACCGCGTATCCGCCGCGTGATTTCGGCGACAGTATAAATTTTCATGCCGGCAGTGTCCTCGGATCCGGCCGTATTCAACAGCGGCATGGGAATTACCTTTTAAGCGCAAAGCCAATTGCCGCGCCTCCATTTAGGTATAAGCCGTTGATATCCGACCGGGACGAACTGCTGAGCGGCGATCCCATAATACCCGCTCCCAGATGAATATCCACAAAAGCGGCGGATGATATAAACCGCTTAAAACCGGCATGCCCGAAAGCGGCAAAAGTTTTGAGCGGCTTTTTTTCCCTTAAAAATATATGGCCGGAAATACCGAGCCCCCAGTAATAACGGCTTAACTTGACATCCTTGTAATTATTGATAATCCCCGCGATACCGGCTCCATGCACCCATTCCCAGCGGCCGGTAACTGAAGTATTAGAAAAGAATTTTTCATAACGGGTACTGTAACCGGCTATAACGGACAAACTGCTGCGGGTCAGAGCGCCATCCCGGTTGCGCAGATTGAACTCCACGCCGGGGCCCGTGACCTGATTGACGCCGGAAGTTACAAAAAGATGGTAATTCGGTTTTTCCGGAGCGGATTTTCGCCTCAGCGGTTTTCGGGTTTGCGCCTCCACGGCAGAGCCGGTTATTATCGCGGCCAACAGGAGCCAAAAAAGAATCGAAAATAAAAAATTACACCGGCCATATCCGATGATTGGTTTCAGATGGGCATTATTTCTTTTCATATTTTTTCAGGGTATAACCCTTCGGTAATTCCTGTTTGAAAATATCGTCCTTGATTTTCGGGTTAATCTTAATATTGTTGAACTCCCAGATGGTTATATCGCCGTCAATTTCGTATAATTCAGCGCCGTAGGGCAACCATAGGTCGTCGCGAATGTAGATGATGATTTTCTCCAATTTGTCATAGAGCTTACTGGTTTTGGCCGGCACCAGGTGCATCTTATAGGAACCGAATTTGCCGGAAACTTGCCGCGCCTCCACCCGGATGTCAAAGAGCGCTTCCAACGCCTCCTCCTTATCGCTGAATCCCATCAGGTACTGAGAGAAATCCACTTCTTTATCCGTGGTCACGGTTACTGTTTTATTTTTTTTATTAATAATCCAGATTTCCTTGGGCGTTACGATATATTTGTTTTCGTCATCCCGGCTGGGAGCAATCACATACATCCCCGGTTTTTTATAATAAAAATCCGATTTTGTAGTAACGGCCTTTTCCATGAATGAGGAGATTTTTCTCTGTTTCATTTTCGCGGTGAGGGACTGGATCTTTTCATTGCTGGCGCGGACGTTTGCCATAACCAGTTTTTTTTCCTCATCGCCGTCTCCGGAACGTACCGGTGCGGCCGCGCACAGCCAGAGGGCGTATCCGATCGCAGAAATCCAAATGATAAACTGTTTCATAAAATCATTTCAGTTGTTCGGTTGTATGTCTTATGGCATAAATACCCCGTGTGAAGATCAAGGTAAATGCCGTTTTCGTGGCCAATGTATATAAATGGGGGCTATTTCGCAATGAATTTATAGCGGAAGAAATAAAAAAGCCTTCCCTGTCAGGGGAAGGCTTTCCCGTTTCTCTTCACCTATTACGAAGCGAGAACCGGACATTAGCCTTTCTTAACGGCATCTTTCAGCGCTTTGCCGGCCTTGAACTTCGGCACTTTGGCCGCGGCAATTTTCAGCACGGCGCCGGTCTGGGGATTACGGCCGGTGCGGGCTTTGCGCTTGGTTACGCCGAACGTTCCGAATCCGACTAAGGTGACGGCCTTGCCTTTTTTCAGGGAAAGCGTAACGCTTTCGATGAAAGTAGCTAAAGCTTTTTCAGCTTTGGTTTTGGGGATTTCGGCGTCCTTAGCCATTTTCGCAACGAGATCAGCTTTCGTCATGGTGATACTCCTTAATATGGTACTCCTGCGAAGCCGCGCAGACACTTAAATTGCGGGTCCCGCCGGATTAATAATAATATACATCATGAAGCGGCATTTGTCAAGCACTATTTGTGAAAAAAGCTTATTTTTAGAGGTTTTACGGCCATAAAACACAAAATCTCCTCTGTTTTAGGGCTGTTCCGGGGATGTCTGAAACAGAAAAATCATTTTCTGTAAAGCTACAGCCGGCTTTTCCGTGTGGTAACAGTGCTTGCCGATTAAGAGATGGCCATTGATTACAGACTATCGTCAGACAATTATTATAAAATAACCATGCGCCACCAAAGAAGTGTATCAGAATGAAACAAATCATTTCTCAGTTTTCGATAGGACAGATTTTTTATAATGTTTTCTCCATGCCTGCCAGTCCTCGGTTAAACGGTTAGCCAATGTTTCCGCTGACCGGTAAAGTCCTTTTTCACATAGCTGGGGCAGAAAAGCCCGGATAGGGGCAACAGCAGCGGGGTCAATCCGGTGCATGTTGGCTGTTTCCTTGCCCATCGCTTTTACTAAACGCAGGGCATCCTTTTTGGATGGCAGGGACGACAGGTCTATCCGACTGCAGTCGGGCGATAGACGGCGATGTATCCATCCGGGAAATACTTTGAGAAACGGATCGGCAGGCCGGAATGGACTTTGTATAAACCGTAAATACCGCTCTTCCTGAGAGCAGGCTTCCGGATAAAAACGATCCGCTGCCGAGCGGACTATCGCTTTGACCTCACGGGCCATCTTGCTTCCGTGAAGATCAGCCACCAGGGCAAACCGTGGACGCCCCAGACTGCCCAGGCCTGCCAGACGGTGAACCACCTTCCGGTTGATGGCCGCCTCCGGTACCATACTTTGCAGTAAACCCATCACCGTTTCCGGTACAGGCGTCACGGGCTTCAGGGCTTCCATTTTTTCCCAGTAAACCGCCGGCTCCCTTTGGCTGGATATTGTCATTTCCCGCAACCAACCGTGACGTTCTTCAAGAATATAAATATCGGGATCCGAAAGCATAACGGTGCGATAACCTTCCAGTATACTGGCGCAAGCCTCTTCCTCGCCGGCGGACAGCATGCTTTCCCGTACGGCGAGAATGGCGCTGGCCGCCAAACGGAGAATGTCCTGATCAAAAGGAAGCCGTGCCGCTTCATCCAAATCATTCACCCCCCAGACCAGCCGTCCTTCGCTGTCCCGCCAGGTGCCAAAGTTCTCCACGTGCAGGTCACCCACCGAGAAAACCGATGGCGCCGAAACATCATGAAACTTCCCATGGTACCATTCGATCCAGCGGTAATAGGCGGCACGGAAAAACGAGAAAGCATCCTCCGCCATGCGTTGATGCTTTATATCCAGGTCTTCGTTAATTACGCCGGTTTCGTTCGCCAACCGTGATTCATACTGCTGCGTTGATGTTATAATTGATTCCATATAGACTCATGGTACCCATGGATGCAACTGGCCGGCGATTACCGCTACCGCCGCAATCGCGGCAGTTTCAGATCGCAGGCGGGTAGGGCCAAGGGATACATCCGTTAGATGATGCCGGCGGGCGGATTGAATCTCCTCATCGGTGAATCCGCCTTCAGGTCCAATGCCAATGAGAAGGCTACGAACGGTTCCGGTTTTCAGGCGTTCGCCGGCAACCGAAATCATCGGCCGCGCGCTTTGTTCATGAGCAATCAAAGCCATATCATAATTATCGGCTTCGGCCAGCAGCGCATGAAAATCCGTCACCGGCCGGAGCACGGGCACCATCGAACGTTCGGACTGCTTCATGGCGGCTATTAGGGTCTTTTCCCACCGGCGTATTTTCTGGAATCCCGGTTCCACAACGCTGCGGCCGGTTTTTAAAGGAATAACTGCATGAACGCCCAGTTCGGTGGCTTTTTCCAGAGCCCATTCAAAACGGTCTTTTTTAATCAGCGCCAGCGCCAGCGTTATTTCGACTTTCAGTTCATTAGGCCGCATCCGATGATTCAGGATTTTACATACGACCCGATCCCTGACGGTTTCGATAATTTCTGTTTCGTATTCATCGCCCTGGCCGTTGACGACATAACACCGGTCACCGCTTTTCATGCGCAGCACCTGCAGGCAATGACGGGCTTCGTCATCTATCAGATATAAAATAGAAAGCCCCGAGTCGATAGACTCCGGGGCTGTGTAAAAATACCTTCGTTCGGCCATGGGTTATTTGCCGCCGGTGGTATCCGATGCGGCATCCATAGAATCCGGCAGGGCGGTTTTGAGAATTTCATCGGCGTTCATGCCAAGATTTTGAAGCTCAAATTGCACGGAGGAAGCCAATTCATGTTTCGGATATTTATTCAGGAACGTTTCGTAATATTTCCGCGCTTCATCCAGTTTAATGTCGTAGTTGGCGTGGATAAATCCCAGCATGAAATAAGCCTGCGCGGTAACGGAACTGTCGGGATAGAGTTCCGCCACTTTTTTGAAAGCCGCACTGGCGTTGGTGTATTCGCGGAATTGGTCGGTATAGATCTTGCCCATGGACAATAAGGCGTCCACATAGCGAGGACTGGAAGGGTATTTTTCCGCAATTATCGTAAACCCGTCCACGGCGTGCTGGGGTTTTTCTTCTGCAATGAATTGGGCCGCTTTCCTGTAAATTTCCTCATCGTTGAGTCCTTCCCACGGGTCTTTCATCGGAGTTTCATCGGTAACGGTCAGTCGCGTGCCGGCCTGGCAGGCGGCCAGTATCAGAAAAAAGATCATGAGGTAACGCATAACACATGCTCTCCGTTAAATGGTTGGCGTAATATACAAATAATATTTATAGTCGTACTTTCCGGTTTGCGGAGTCCGAGTCAGCGGAAACGCCATCTGGAACTTCATCCAGTTTCCGATATGAAGGCCCCAGCCCGCATCGCAGCGAATGGATTTAAAACGGAATCTTTCCTGCAGAATAGCGTCTGGAAGGGCATCGGTCGCTTTCGCATTCCAGATCGTACCGGCGTCGCCGAAAAACATCAGGTCGATTTTCTTAAATAAAAATTTCAGTCCCCAGATTTTCGCAAGAAAGGTTCTCGGCAAAAACGATCCGTTAAAATAATAATCCAGATTCGTCATGGCCATACCTGAGCCGTTTATAAATTCTTTATACCGGTATCCTCGCAGGGTGGATAAACCTCCCAGATCAAATAAAAAGGGTTCCGTGACCGCCGGTTGGCCGTTAGCGCGGCCGCGAACCGTGCCGTGATGGATTCCAAAAGAACCCGACCATAACAATCTTTGCCGGTGCGTGACAGCCTGAAGACGGGACAGTCGGAGCGTAACATGATGATAACTATAATCCCCATGCGCCAACGGTTTTAAAAATTCTGAATTCGTGTAAATGGCCGTTCCGAACCATCCATTTACAAAAGCCGACGGTGAGGGCCGCGTATCCAGTTCCATCTGCATACCGACATAATAATCATCGCCTTCGGCCACTGGCGGATTGTCACGGAAAACCCGTTTATCGGCTCTTTTTTCACCCCCCCAGTCCAGGAGGCTCTGGCTGGTTTTATTGGGCAGCGAACCATAACGGTTAATGCCGCCCGTTAGGCTCAGCCGGAAAACTCCCTTCCAGTCTTTGCCAATCCATAAGCCTGCGCCGAAGATTTCATAAAAGTCATAATAATCCAGCCGGAATAACAACGCGGAAATACTGTTCTGCCAGTCCGGAATGACGGCGGCGTCACCGGTGGCGGTTAGACGGTACCCTTCGATTTTAAAAAGGTATTCATTGTCGCCCGAAGGAAACCGTTTTTCTATTTCCGCCTGATAACGGGGCGCGTGCAGGGAAAAACCGTATCCGGCGCGGCCTTTAATCCAGAAGGATTCTTCATCATCCAGAAAAAGCTGGCCTCTGAGGCCCGGAAAGAAGCCGTCGCAGCGATTGTACCGCAGCCAGGTCCCGAGATTGTAGGAACCGGATTTTTCATAAATATAAAACTGCGTCTGGCTGTATACGGGAATTGCCAGGACACTAAAAAACACAACGAGCGGTATTATACGTTTTATCATGGCTGCGCCCTAATTAAAAAGCCCGTCGCTGATGTCAGGTCCGGGCTTCGGTGGCTGCTCAGGTAGGGCTCGAACCTACAACCCTTCGGTTAACAGCCGAATGCTCTGCCATTGAGCTACTGAGCAATGTTGTAAGATCAACTATAATCCAAAATCATAAAAAAGTCAAGTTTTTTTTGAAACGTACATTTTTTTGTGCGACGATGTTGTACGTATTGTTTTGCATCGGCAAATAGGGTAGGATGGATTTTTATTTTAAACGCGATAATAAAATCTCCCGCCACTCGTCCGGCGTAAGCTTTACCGGATTATTTTTCGGCTCCGTGCGTGCGATAACAGCATCCAGCAACGATGCGTTAAATCCGTTACGGCTAAGCGCTGTCAGTCCAAGCCGATCGGATAGCGCATATAATGTGGCAACAAGACTTTCGCAATAAAAGGGCCGGGATTTACCCGTTTCCGGTGAAAACAGTTTTCCGGTTTCGGCAAACTTGCTTACGGCGGGATTATCCGGAGTATATTTCAGCAGATGCCGGATGGTAAATTCCATGCAAGGCGCCATGAGCGTGCCGCAAATGATGCCGTGGGGAATGTGGCAGAACCCGCCGATGGAGGAGGCCAGACCGTGGACCAGCCCGAGTCCCGCGTTAGCGAGCGTGATGCCGCTGATCATGGAAGCGTAGGCCATATCCGAGCGGGCTGCGATGTCTTCGCCGTTTTGTACGGCTTGTTCAAGGGAACGCGCGACAGCCTGCAGGCCGGAAAACGCCAGGGCGTCGGTAAACGGCGTCGCCGCGGTGGATACGTAGGATTCCAATAACTGGGTAAAGGCATCCATCCCGCAGGCCGCCGTCAGCGGGGGCGGGCAAGTCCTTGTCAGCTGAGGATCGACGACGGCCACATCGGGGACGAGCCGGTCATGGCGCAGCGATTTTTTGAAACCGTCCGGCCCGACACGGCTTAACACGGCGTTCTTTGTGGCTTCGCTGCCCGTGCCGGACGTGGTCGGCACCGCGATGAAAGGCACTTTGCGGCCGTCATGCGTTTTCGTGCCGACGCCCTCCAGAAAGGCTTCCGCCGGCTCGTCATACCGCAGCATCGCCGAAACCGCCTTGCCGGCATCCATGACACTGCCGCCGCCGATAGCGATGACCACATCGGGCAAAGGCTCTTTATTGGAGCGCGTTATCCGGTCGACAATTGCCGGCGAAGGCTCGCCGGTTACGGTTTCCCAAATGATGCTCAGCGGCTCCGGGGCCAGCGCCCGCTCAAGCTGTCGCCACGCTTCCGTTTTCTTAACCGAGCCGGAACCGGTCAGGATGAGCGCGCGTTTTCCGAATCGACGAATAAGTTCAGGCACAAGGCCAAATTTACCCGCTCCGAAATGGATGGCCGGCGGCGTATATTGTGAAAACGTCCGGATCATGCGCTGGTCATCACTTTCCATCCGGCCAAAGGATATGATATTTCATGCCTTTACGCGGTTCCGCCATCCAGTCCTTCACGGTATCGCGCCATTCCGCGTAATGTGCCGTTTCTTTGTGGGCCGCTGCCGCCGCTTCGCTGGCATACGCTTCATAGAGAATAAATTTCGAGGGATCCTCGGCGAACTGCAGGATATCAAAACGCAGATTACCGTCTTCCTTAACAGACCGGCGATGATTTTTTTCACAGGCTTTTTTGAAAGCCTCGATATGCTCCGGTTTAACCGCAACATGAACCAGGGTCACGATCATAAAGCGTTTTCCTTTGAAATTCGTAAAATTATGTTGAATTAATACTCCATTATTGCCCTCGACCGGAAATGGCTGTAAAATACCGTACGGGAACCATGCGTTTTATATAAACGGAATAATGATTGCCAATCCGATATACACCCCAATCAGCCGCTTGTTCATAACGACCAGTTGTGTTTCGTTCATCTTTTTGAGCGCGTATATTCCATTGGCGAGCCATGCCGCAATCGGCATAAATACCAGAGCCACGGCGACGCTGGCGGTAAGGTCGCTGATATAATGAAACTGCAGGGCTATCCGTGAATACATCACCAGCAGGGCGATGACTAAAAGGATAACTCTAATTAATCGCATCGCCCTCGTTTTATGCGGCGCAAAGAAAAGAAACGGCAGAACCAGGGCCATGCATTTAGTGCCGTGCCCGGACGGCATGGACATGCTTCCCGGAATAAACGGAATCGCCAACTGCCCCAGCAGATCCGCCGCCGGACGGGATCGCTGAATCGCTTCCTTAATCAGATCGCCGGCGATACCAGCCATGACAAATGAGAATACGACACTCAGAAATACCGGTTGTACCGGAATCGGTGTTTCTTTCTTAATGAAAAAAAAGATTACCGCGGCATAAATAAGGCATATCACGCTCATGCCATACCGGGTTATCCACCGCCAGAAAGCCAGCGCAAACGGGTTTTCATAGACCGGATTGTGATGGATGACCATACGCACTTCGATATCGCGCTCCAGCCATAATAACAGACTTATCCCGACAAATACTAACAATATGGTTACCATGGCTAAAAGGTTGTGACGGGTTACCGGAATTTTTACAACGGGCAATGGACGGGTTTCGTTATTCATGAAACAGGAAAATGCTAGACTGATTAAATGTCCTTACGCAAACATAGATAAATTTAATTTTGTTAGCAAGGAAAAACCGGATACGCATTGAAAAAACAGGTGTCGGCCTCTATGATTCTTCTCTCGGCTTTTCTGGTTTTTAAATATTTGCATATTTATTCTATTTTTGCGATACTTAAGAACGATAACAATTATACCGCCACAAAGACACCAAGCCCCAGAGCCTTAAAATCTGTTTTAAACCTGAAAAGGTTAATTTTAGTGTCTTCGTGCCTTGGTGGCTGGAGATTAAAAACCTAAGAAATAACTTGATTTTAAACCCCGCTTCAAATATTATTGGTGCGTTCTCGTGAAGAATGTTACATTATATTATATTAAAGTAAGGTGATAGATTTATGCCCCGATTAAAAGTAAACTTAGACGCCAATGAAGCCACGGCGTATGTGGCTCACAAAACCAACGAAGTAATTGCCATCTACCCGATTACGCCTTCTTCCAACATGGGCGAGTGGGCGGATCAGTGGTCAGCGGAGGGAAAGAAAAATATCTGGGGAACCATTCCCAGCGTGATCGAAATGCAGAGCGAGGGCGGCGCTTCCGGCGCGGTGCACGGCGCTTTGCAGTCCGGCGCATTAACCACGACATTTACAGCCTCACAGGGACTGCTGCTGATGATCCCGAATATGTTCAAAATAGCCGGCGAACTGAACTCCACGGTATTTCATGTGTCCGCCCGGACGGTGGCCGCGCACGCGCTGTCCATCTTCGGTGATCACAGCGACATCATGGCCGTGCGTTCTACGGGCTTCGCGCTGATGGGCTCCAACTCCGTACAGGAAGCGATGGATATGGCGTTAATTGCGCAGGCCGCCACGCTGGAAGCCCGCGTACCGTTCGTCCATTTCTTTGACGGATTCCGTACGTCCCATGAAGTGCATAAGGTCGAGCAGTTGTCCGACGAAGACATCCGCGCGATGATAAACGACGAGCTGGTAGCTCAGGTCCGCCAACGCGCGTTGTCGCCGGATCATCCGGTCATACGCGGTACGGCGCAGAACCCGGATGTGTTCTTCCAGGCCCGCGAAACCGTGAATAAATTCTACAACGCCGTGCCCGCCATTGTCCAGAAAGCCATGGACCAGTTTGCAAAGATTGTCGGCCGGCAGTATCATCTTTTTGATTATGTCGGTCATCCCGAAGCCGATCGCGTGATCGTCATGATGGGTTCCGGCGCGGAAGCCGCTCATGAAACCGTGGAATTTCTCATGAATAAAGACGAAAAGATCGGTTTACTGAAGGTGCGCCTGTTTCGGCCCTTCTCGGTTAAGGATTTCGTGGCGGCGCTGCCGAAATCGGTCAAGACAATCGCCGTGCTCGACCGTACCAAGGAACCCGGCGCGATGGGCGAACCGCTGTATATGGACGTGATTTCTGCGCTGGCAGAAACCTTCCAGCAGGGTAAGCTGGCCGCCGTTCCGAAAGTCATCGGCGGCCGTTACGGTCTGTCCTCCAAAGAATTCACCCCCGCAATGGTTAAGGGTGTGTTCGACGAAATGAAAAAGGCCGAACCGAAGAACCATTTCACGGTCGGTATTCATGATGACGTTACCCACACCAGCATCGCTTACGACGCGGATTTTACCACCGAAACCGACGACGTGTTCCGGGGCATGTTCTTCGGGCTTGGCGCGGACGGCACCGTGGGCGCCAACAAAAACTCCATCAAGATCATCGGCGAGGAAACCGATTACGACGCGCAGGGTTATTTCGTCTATGATTCCAAAAAATCCGGCGCGATTACCACCTCGCATCTGCGTTTCGGCAAAAAACCGATTCGCTCCACCTACCTCATCAGCAAGGCAAAATTCGTCGCCTGCCATCAGTTCAGCTTCCTCGAAAAGTATGACATGCTGCAGTACGCCGAGCCGGGCGCGGTGTTCCTCCTGAACGCGCCGTTTGCCCATACGGAAGTGTGGGACAAAATACCGAAAAAAGTCCAGCAGGATATCATCGACAAGAAGCTCAAATTCTACGTCATTGACGGTTATAAAGTTGCCAACGAGACCGGCATGGGCGAACGTGTGAATACCATCATGCAGACCTGCTTTTTTGCGATTTCCAACGTCCTGCCGAGGGAAGAAGCCATCCAAAAAATTAAGGAATCCATTAAGAAAACCTATCTGAAAAAAGGCGAAGATATTGTCAAGAAGAATTGGGAAGCGGTAGATAAAACCGTTGCCAACCTGTTCGAGGTGAAATATCCGGCCACGGCAACCAGCGCGATCGAAATGCCTCCGGTAGTACCGGCCAGCGCTCCGGAATTTGTCAAGAGCGTGACCGCCCAGATTATCGCCGGTAAAGGGGATCATCTGCCGGTAAGCGCATTCCCGGTGGACGGCACGTTCCCGACCGGCACCACGCAGTGGGAAAAACGCAATATCACGCTCGAAATCCCGGCCTGGGACCCCGACGTCTGCATCCAGTGCGGCAAATGCTCCATCGTCTGTCCGCATGCCGTAATACGCATCAAGGTCTATGATAAGGAACATCTGAAAAACGCGCCGCCGACCTTCAAACACACGCCGTATAAAGGCAAGGAATTTCCGGCCGGTTCCGAATACACCCTTCAAATCGCGCCCGAAGACTGCACCGGCTGCGAGCTCTGCGTGGAAGCCTGCCCGGCCAAGAACAAACAGCAGACCGGACTCAAAGCGATTAACATGGTTTCCCAGTTGCCGATCCGCGTAAGTGAGCGCGAGAATTGGAATTTCTTCCTGAACATTCCCGAAGTGGACCGCAACGCCATTAAGATTGACAACGTGAAGAACTCCCAGTTCCTCCAGCCGTTATTTGAGTTCTCCGGTGCCTGCGGCGGTTGCGGGGAAACGCCGTATGTTAAGCTGACCACACAGTTATTCGGCGACCGTATGATTGTCGCGAATGCCACGGGTTGTTCTTCGATCTACGGCGGCAACCTCCCGACGACGCCCTGGGCCTTCAATAAAGAAGGTCTCGGACCGGCATGGTCTAACTCGCTCTTTGAGGATAACGCGGAATTCGGCCTCGGTT
Organism: uncultured Bacteroidota bacterium; assembly: GCA_964609675.1. Taxonomy (GTDB): domain Bacteria; phylum CLD3; class CLD3; order SB21; family JBBIRG01; genus CAZSRX01. Next base: position 18,477 of record CAZSRX010000008.1, read on the forward strand.
TCCGGTTAACCATTGACAAACATAACGAACAGGCGAAGGAATTACTGCACGCGATGGCTTCGCAGATCGGCGGCACGCTGGCCGAGGAAATTCTCCATGCCAAACAGTACGAAGAATCCGAGATTATCGCGCAACGCAACCGCGTAAAAGCGCTAAAGGACAAACTGGCCGGTATGAATACCCCTGAGGCTAAACGCCTGCTGAGCCTGGCCGACTTCCTCGTCAAGAAGAGCGTCTGGATTATGGGCGGCGACGGATGGGCTTACGACATCGGTTACGGCGGGCTTGACCACGTGCTGGCCTCCGGGCGTAACGTTAACATCCTTGTGCTCGACACCGAAGTGTACTCCAATACCGGCGGGCAGATGTCTAAGGCGACACCCATCGGCGCGGTAGCAAAATTCGCCGCGGGCGGTAAACCCACCGCCAAAAAAGACCTGGCCATGCAGGCGGTTTCCTACCGCAGCGTGTACGTGGCGCGCGTCGCTCTGGGCGCCAACGACGCCCATACCGTCAAAGCCTTCATCGAAGCCGAGAAATACGACGGGCCGTCACTCATTATAGCCTACTCGCACTGTATCGCGCACGGAATTAACCTTAAAAACGGCCTCAATCAGCAGAAACTCGCCGTGGAATCCGGGTACTGGCCGCTATTCCGCTTCAACCCCGACTTGATCGACAAGGGACAAAACCCGTTCCAGTTGGACTCCAAGCCGCCGAAGATCAGCCTCGAAGAGTACATCTACAATGAAACCCGCTTCAAGATGCTGACCAAGATCGACCCGGCCGCGGCGAAACGGCTCCTCGAAAAAGCCCAAAAAGAAGTCAAGGAACGCTGGTTGCTGTATGAACGGATGATTGCCCTGTTTGAACCCAAACAGCAGTAATCCGGGATTATTTTCCGGCATGGAAACGTTATAAATAAAACGCCAATGAAAATTATAAATTAAGAGGAACGCCGTATGGATCTGAAAACCAAATACATGGGCCTTGAGCTGAAGAACCCGATTGTGGCCTCTTCGCAGCCGCTGACCATGGAACTCGATAACGTAAAAAAGATCGAAGACGCCGGCGCGTCCGCCGTCGTGCTTTATTCCCTGTTTGAAGAACAGATTAACCATGAAATCCAGGAAATCGACCACTTTCTGGCAACGTACAGCGAGAGCTACGCCGAGGCGATGACCTACTTCCTCGAACCGAAGGAATACAAGAACCTGCACGCCGAAGAGTATCTCGAGTATATTCAGAAACTCAAGAAATCGGTGACGATCCCGGTAATCGCCAGTCTGAACGGCGTGTCGACCGGCGGCTGGATTAAATACGCCAAGAAAATACAGGACGCCGGCGCCGATGCCCTCGAATTAAACATCTATTACATTCCCGCCGATCCGTTCACCAAACCGCAGGACGTGGAGCAGATGTACGTGGACGACCTCAAAGCCGTCAAGTCGGCGGTGACGATTCCGGTGGCTGTGAAGATGAGTCCGTTTTTCAGTTCGCTGGCTAATATGGCCGTAAAATTGGATCAGGCCGGCGCAAACGGACTCGTGCTGTTCAACCGCTTTTACCAGCCCGACATCAATCTCGAAACCCTTCATGTGGAGCCGAGCCTGCAGTTAAGCACTTCCTATGATTTGCGCCTGCCGCTGCGCTGGATCGCGATCCTCTTTGGCAATGTGGAGGCCAGCCTGGCCGCTACGTCTGGTATTCACACCGCGCAGGATGCCCTCAAGGCAATCATGGCCGGCGCGGATGTGGCCATGATTGCCTCCGTGCTGCTTAAAGGCGGCATCGGCAAGATCAGCGAAATCCTTAAAGATATGGAAAAATGGATGCACGAACACGAATACGAATCCATTTCCAAAATGCGCGGTAGCGTCAGTTACCGCACCATCGCTGAACCGGCGGCTTTCGAACGCGCGAATTACATCAAAACGCTCCAGAGCTATAAGTAAGTATTATTTAATCGATTGGATGAAGCTCCCCTTATACGATATAAGGGGAGCTTTTGATTTTTATGGACAACATCATAAAGCGATAACAAATAGTTTTCTAAGTTATATGGACTATACGCCGTATCATCCCGCATGGCCCAAAAAACGGCACCATTACGTGAAAGACGCTACCGGCTAATATAAAAAATCGCGTCGCTTGCTTTTTAAAATGGATAAGTGTATTTTTACGCCGTCAACCCGGTCGCATACGCCGGTTTATAATGCATTTCATTTTTCGATGGGAATCATCCAAAAACAGTATCATTTTATTACTAATGAACCAACCCCACATCACCGCCATCATTCCCGCCGCCGGTATCGGGCAGCGCATGCAGTCGGTATATGGTAAAATCCGTAAGCCGTATATCCGCCTTCACGGCGAGCCCGTACTGTATTACACGCTGAGAGCGTTTCAGGAATCGGAATGGATCAGTGAAATCATTCCGGTGTGCGAACCGGAGTGGATGGATTTCGTGCGGGAAGCCATCATCGAACCGCACCGTTTTAGCAAGGTACACAGGCTCGCGGAAGGCGGCCCGCGGCGGCAGGACAGCGTATTCAGCGGCCTGAAAGCGACCGTAAAAACGGATATCGTACTGGTGCATGACGGCGTCCGCCCGGTGATTCGCCCGGAAAAAATTACCGCGTTGGTCCAGGCCGTGAAAGCGCACCGCGCCGCAATTCTCGCCGTCCGTTCCAAAGATACCGTCAAATCGCAGGACGCCGGCGGGTTCGTTCTCGAGACGCTGAACCGCGAAATACTGTGGAACGTCCAGACCCCCCAGGGCTTCGAGTATGCCTTGCTGAAACAAGCCTTTGAACAGGCCTACCAGGACGGTTTCTGCGGCACCGATGAATCGATGCTCGTCGAACGGCTCGGCATCAAAGTTAAAATCGTGGAAGGCGATTATGACAATATCAAAATCACCACTCCGGAAGATATCGCGTTCGCGGAGGCCCGCCTGAAGCGGTAAGAATAATCAATTAATCAGTTTCGCAATGACGTAGCCGCTGACCATTCCGGTAAGAAATACAATGACGAGAAGGCGATAATTCAGAACGGTTTTACCGTGACCGGCCTTAATCGCGATCACCGATACAAAATAACCCAGCCCGTTTATAAGCCACAATATGGACGAACTCAGGATGGCAACGATCAACGGGCCGATGACGGGTATCAGCGCAATCAGACTGAGTATCGCCGCACCGAGCCATGAAAACACGCTCGATAGGATACCAAGGATAAGCACGACCCCGCCGATCACCTCTTTGTCCCACTCCAGCCAGATCCCTACAGCGCCGACGGCCAGCAGGATGATCAGCGATACAATCATTTTTTTGGTGTCTTTGAAAAACGCCGCCGTGCGCGACACAAGTATCCGGCGTCCGATGCGGATGCGGCGCCACAGCCTCCGCTTTTTCCGGATGACCGGGATGATAATTTCCTTCTCCGGTAGCACCGTCTCCTGAATGTCCAGATGCAGGTACGCGCCGAGGTCCTCGTGCGTTACCCGAGTGGCCTCCGCTATGGCGGCATCGCCGGCGGTATCGGCCGTATGACCGTTCCTATCTTTTTCTATGCGGTTATCCATAAAATCCATGTACAATAAACGCTTCGCTTAATAACTGAACAGAAACGCCATGAGCGTGACACTAAACGGGGTTTCGGTAATCCGGCGCTGGTTCAGACGGTAATTAAAATCAATGCGCCATACACGGAACACGTCGCCAAGGCCGAGACCGACTTCATAAATGGGCCGTTTAATATTCTGCACCGGCAGGCTGAGATTCTGGCTGGTTTCGGTGGATGCCCGGATGTAGCCCACGCTGAACATCGGTACCAGATCGATGTAGCCATCCCGCAGAAGCGGCAGGCCGGTGCGTTCCAGCCATTCGCCGCCGAAGCTGTGTTCCATGCATAATGCGGCCATATAATTCCCTTCGAGGTCGCCCAGTGAAACCGTATGCAGGGTATAGGGTGTGGCGCTGCCGTAAAGGTCAAAAAGATACTGGCGCGGAACGGCTTCGGTGGCATAGCCGAAATAGACCCGGCCGTCCCAGGAACCACGGCGCGTGGTGGGTATATGGAAACGGAACATCGCGTAATATTTCGTGAAATCGAAGTCGCTCTTCAGCCAGCCGGCATTGGTGTGTTCCAGCGTCTGCTCGAGCGTGTAAAAGGTTTCCCGCGACAGCACGGTTTTACCGCGACCGAAGCGGCAGTATAACTGGCCGGCGATCTGGTTCAAATGGCCTTGATTGATGGGATACACCGGTTTGAATGTATAGAGCCACGGCACAATGCCCCAACGCGTCGTTTGTACCGTCGATCGGTCATCGCGTGAAATATACGTCGCCGTCAGCTCCGTGTTGTAAAAAGGTTTGACGGTCACAAAACCTTCCCAGCCGCGGGCATAGAAATAATTGAAATTATCATACCGGTAACCGATCGCGGTCAGCGAGTTCATCAGCGTACTGCCGGCCATCGGCAGTTCCTTGCGGCGAATGTCGTCGTAATACCGTCCTCCGACGCGCAGGCGGCGTGCAAAGAATCCCTTGCTGGCTTCGCCGGAACCTTTGTAACGCTTGTCGGAAAACCCGTATCCAAAGCGGCCCGTCAGGGTCAGGTCGCGGATATACCGGCGGAGCGATAAATTTTCAAAAGTGATTTCACCGCCGGCGAAGAGCCCTTCCACGCGGTTGTACCGGATGTCCGGCAGGGGTTTGAAACCCCAATGGATGTTTTCACCGCGCTGTTCTTTTTCAAACGCCTCGATGTCCGGATGAAGGTATTTACGGTTGCCCGGCAATTGGGCCAGCAAGGTAAACGCATCCTGTTCCTGTTCCGAGAACGCCGCGAGCGATTGGGCCGCCCAATACGCGGAGTCTCTGTACAACGCTTCCCTCAAAATTTCCCGGTAGGGCCCCGAAAAACGGCTGTCCGGCAGTTCCGGATTCACACGGTAATCATAAACCCGCTGCATCGCATGCCAGCGGGCCTTGCCGCCGATACCCAATACGGAAGCGGCCAATGTATATTCGTAATCCATCTGCAAAGGAAACCATTGCCCCTCGTCATTCGGCGCGTATATCTGGCTCATCCGGAAATTATCGGGCGGCGGCCATATTTTTACGGCTTCATTAAACGTGATATCCAGGGCCGCAACCTGATACGTTCCCGTTGTAATAAATATCCATCCTTTCATCGCCGGCTCATGCGCCGAACGGGGTTCCATACGTATTTTATACGCCGAGACCGTATCGTTAAGGGCGTACGTGCCTTCTAATGTGAACCGGTAATACCGCTCCGCCTGCGGAGACAGCGGACCCGGCACCGATGCGCTGACGGCCGGTATGGCGTCCGACGCAAGATCTTCAATCAGCGAGAAATAATACGGCGTATATTGATCGTAAGGCAGGCTGTAAATATGGCGGCGGGCGGTTTCGATTTCCTTCCGCCGATCCGGATATTTCCGGTAAACTTCCGAATGCGTCTGCAGGACGCCTTTGGCCTTATACCGGGCCGTTGGGGCGTCATAGATCTCAAAAAACGCGTGGCGATACAATTTGTACTGGAACGATTTCATTTTCCCCGCGAATTGTACATGCGTTTCCCTGGCTTTTTGCATAATAACCGGAGCGGAAAGCGTGTCATCCGAGGCCGTAAGAAACGACAAACCGGCACTCAGCAGACCCAGGGTAATCAGGATGATAAAACGAACAGGCGACTTGGTGTTCATAAGTTTTCGTGATGTAGGTGGCGGCTTAAAGGGTCAGATCTTCAATAAAAGTTTTTAATATCTTAAGGTATTCGTGAGCTCCGGTTTCCAGATAGTCATTATGTTTTGCGCCGCTGATAGTATAAAAGAATTTGGGATCGCGGGCATGGCTGAAATTTTTCAGCGCCAGATCATAGGGGATGATATCATCCCGATCGCCATGAACTATCAGAACCGGCATGGAAATCTGCGGAAGCTTATGGTACGTATCGAACTGGTTGTAACTGAACCAGCGTATCGGAAAATGGGGCAGGATGGTACGGGCCATATCGAACTTATCCGTAAACGTACATTCCAGAATTAATGCCCGCGCGGGGTTGTGCCGGGCCGTTTCGGCCGCCACAGCGCCTCCCAGCGACGTGCCGATCAGCACAATGTTTTGCGGCCGATACCCCTGGGCCGCAACCCATGCGTACGCGGCCTGCCCGTCCCGGTATAAACCTTTTTCGGATGGAAATCCGGTGCTGGCCCCGTAACCGCGGTAATCCAGCATGGCCACCGACAGCCCAAGATCATACAAAGCGCGTATCTGAGGCCACCGATGGGAATTGTTGCCCCCGTTGCCGTGAAAGACGATCGCCGCACGCTCCGACGCGGAATTGCGAAAAAACCAGAGATTCACCTTTGTGTGGTTGTCGCTTGGTATATAAACATCCTCATAACTCAGCCATAAAGTTTCCGGCGGCGGCTCCAGATCGCTCACAGGATGATACGTATTCACATACTCAAATACCTGTACTATAACCGCCATCAAAAGATAAACGGTAATTATCATCAGAATAAATGACATACCCTTTTTTAACATACTAAAATAAAACTCTTTTGAATTTTAATTTATATCAATATATTGGATATGTCAACAGATTATTCATTCGCAATACTTTTATACTTTAACAATTTCATTATTCCGATTCGAAAATAAGAAATAATATTTTAGAACCGACGTTGTTTATTACACCATGCACCATTTTGTTAACACGAGGTTGAACCATGCATCTGAAAAACGCTTCCCGATACAGCCTGCTCCTGTTGTTTTTGATTTCGTGCTCTTCCGCCCGGGAAACGGTTGATTTTACGCTGATTCACTGGAACGATTTCCATGCCGCTAATGTGCCCTATGAAATACGTAAATCCAAGTCGCCGAATGAAAACCTCTATCGGGTCGGCGGTTCCGCCTATTTAAAAGCTTATCTGGATTCTCTGCGGCGGGTCCATCCCAATCCGATTTTAGTTTTCGCCGGTGATGATTTTCAGGGCAGCCCGATTTCGGGCTTCACCAGGGGACAGTCGCAGATCGATTTGATGGTTAGGCTCGGACCGGATGTATTGACGCCGGGTAACCATGAATTTGATTACGGGGAATATCACCTGATGGAAATGCTAAGTAAAACCAGACTGAATTATATCTCCGCTAACCTATACCGCAAAAATGCCGACACTACGATATTTCCGCCTTACTGGATCAGGACTGTTGACGGCGTTACGATAGCCTTTATCGGAGGCACTACGGACGAACTGGACCGTCTGTGCCTGCCTATTAACATTGCCGAGTTATACACTAAACCGCTCAAGCAGGAACTGCGACGCACCGTGGATGCTCTGAAAAAAAGCCATCCGGATATTGCTGTGTGGATTGCAGTAACGCACGCCGGCTTTGAGGTGGACACAGCCCTTGCGCGTCAGATACCGGAGTTTGACCTCATCATAGGGAGCCACACCCATACCATCCTTTCGCACGCGGTAACAATCGGAAAAACGCATATCGTCCAGGCGGGCTCCCGCGGACGTTTTGTCGGGGAAGTTCGTATGCAATACAATAAAAAAGCCAAACGCCTGGAATCCATTAACTGCAAACTCATCGAAACGATCAATGCCGGTATAACGCCGGATTCCGCCGTAGCGGCTGTTGTAGAAAAACAGGAATCCATTTTAGGGAAACAACTGGATCAGGTAATCGGCGAACTGAAAGTGGACTGGAAACTGCCGCGGGATTTTCGTGAATCGGCCATCGGTAATTTCGAGACGGACCGTTTTCGGGAATATTTTAATGCGGATATCGCCTTTATGAATAACGGCGGATTCCGCCGGGAGCTTCCGGCCGGGCCGGTACGCCTGCGAGACATCTGGGAAATTAACCCCTTCAATAACTCCATGGTCGGCATTTACGTAACGGGCGATCAAATCGTTCCCATGCTGGAATACGCTTTAAAAAATTCCGAATCGTCCCTACAAGCCAGCGGCATACGATATACCGTCAGGCGGAACGGCAGCAACGACTATCGCGTAACCGAAATTACCGTCAACGGTCAACCGATTGAAGCCGGCCGGCGGTATCATGTCGTGATGAACAATTACATGGGCATGCATCTGGAAAACATTTTCGGCCTGAGCAAAGAAAACCACGAGCTGAATGATTATGGAATATCCGACCGCGATATTATTATCGACGCCATCCAGAAAATAAAAGTAATCGATCAGGGTTTGGACGGCCGCGTCCGGGTCGAACCCTAAACGCCGGTCAAACGTAAGGGCCGGGTTTCCCCGGACTCTTGGCGCGCAGGCGTAGCCGTCCCCAACCGGTTTTTTTCAATAAAAAACAATTGGACTTGATTATAAAGTCGTTTATTAGTATGTTTATATATGAACATATATTCATATATGGTATTTAAACATCCGCTCATTGCCGCCAAATAACCGATGAAACCCATCCCTAAAATGCCGCGAAAAAAGCCAACGCTTGCAGCCGCCAAACCGGTACGCCGGTCCCGGCCGGCTAACACACGCCATAACCTCCCGGACGAAGAGGAAATCACCGCTCTCGCCGAAACCTTTGCCGCGCTCAGCGATCCCACGCGCCTTAAGATTGTTCGGGTGCTTCAGAATCAGGAACTCTGTGTGCAGAAACTGGCCGACCGTCTGAAACTCAGTCCTTCCGCGATTTCGCACCAATTACGCTTATTAAGAACCCAGCGGCTCGTTAAATGTCGGCGCGACGGCCAGCAGGCGTTTTACACGCTGGACGACGATCATATCTTTTCCCTGCTCCGCGACGCCACCGAACATATCCACGAAAAGTAATGAAAGCCCCTCCATGTCAACGGAACTCTTAGCGTCTTACGGATCGGCCCTCTGGGAGGTGCTGATGGACGTTTCCGTTTATTTTTTGATGGGTCTCTTCGGCGCCGGTCTGATCCGCGCGTTCACGGATGAAAAAAAAATCGCCCGCCACATAGGCCGGAATAATTTCGCCTCTGTGTTCAAAGCCTCGGTTATGGGTATCCCGCTGCCGTTGTGCTCGTGCAGCGTGGTTCCGGTGGCGTTGTCGCTACGTAAGCAGGGCGCGAGCAAGGGCGCCACAACCAGTTTCCTGATTGCCACGCCGGAATCAGGCGCCGATTCGGTCGTGGTATCCTATGCGCTGTTAGACCCGCTGATGACGGTCTTCCGTCCGTTGGCGGCCTTCATTACCGCTTTGGTCGCCGGTATGGCGGAAATCTGGTTCGGCGTAAAACCGGCATCACCCCCTCCACAGCCTACGGCCGCTGCGCCGCAAGCGATTGACCTGCCGACCGATGCGGAATGCGGCTGTACCGGCGGCCGCTGCGCCGAAAAACCGGACCGCACTGCCATCTCCCTACCCTCGCGCCTCATCGGCGGCTTAAAATACGCTTTCGGCGACCTGTTGAAAGATCTTGCCCCGTATTTTCTCGTCGGTTTGATGCTGGCGGCGGCCGTGTCGGCGTTCATTCCCGAACGATGGTTTACGGATAACTATACGGCGGAATGGCAGGGCATGGTGATGATGCTGGCGCTCGGCATTCCCGTCTATGTCTGCGCGACTGCTTCCACACCGGTCGCCGCGGCGTTCATTCTGAAAGGCGTTTCACCCGGCGCCGCGCTGGTATTCCTCCTGGCCGGCCCCGCCACCAATCTGGCCACGCTGTCCGTCATCCGCCGATCGCTGGGCATGCGCTCCACGGTCATATACCTTATCGCAATCGCTGCGGTCGCGTTGCTGATGGGTACCCTGCTGAATGCCGTGTACGCGTACACGGCCTTTTCGGTTACGGCAAATTTCGGCGAAGCCGCGGAATGGATGCCGCAATGGCTGCGGGCGACATGCGGTCTGGCGCTGTCTCTTATCCTGCTATGGCTCACGGCAACAACCGTGTATCGGAACTTCATGCGCCCAAAAAAACGCCCCTTACCGTTGACCAATCTCAAAAAGCAGATATAATATAAAATCGCTGTGGTATAAAAACCGCTTGACTAATCCTAAATTATTCTATAATCTTTTTTGTAATATTAACTTTAATATGATTACGTAAAGGCATCTTTATGAACCTCGTTGTGAAAAAATCAGCGCTTGCGGCAGGCATGATAGCCGTTATCCTTTCGTTGTTAATTACCGCGTTTAATGGTTCTTCTAAAGGCGACCCGTCAAAATATTCCGAAATCAGAATTTTTGTAACGGCCCAGGAACAGGTAAAGAGACTGGCTGAAATGGGTTTTTATTTCAGCGAAGCCAAACGGGAAAAGAACGCGTTGGTTACCGTCGTTAACCAAGACGAACTGGCGATCATCCGGAAAAGCGGCATTCCTTATGAAATCATCGTTGAGGATGTCGTCGAAGCATTCAACCGCCGGCCGAAGTTGTCGAAAAATGAGTTAAATGCACTGGAGCGGCAAATGAAAGATACGTACGGCATCGAGGGATTCGGTTTCGGCAGTATGGCGGGATTTTACACGTGGCCGGAAATAATTACTAAATTAGATACCATGCATCTGCAGTATCCGAACCTCACCACAGCCAAGCAGTCCATAGGGACTACGATTGAAGGCCGCCCCATCTACGCCATGAAAATATCCGCCAATCCCGAAGTCAATGACCCGACCAAGCCGGAGGCGCTGTACACGGCGATGATTCACGCGCGCGAGCCCCAGGCCATGATGACGGTGATGTATTATATGTATTATTTGCTCGAAAATTACGGTGTCGATGATGAAGTCACTTATTTACTGGATCACCGTCAGTTATGGTTTGTGCCGTGCTGTAATCCGGATGGTTATGAATATAACCGGACGACCAATCCAACGGGCGGGGGTCAATGGCGTAAGAACCGGCGGAATAACGGTGATGGCAGTTACGGTATCGATTTAAACCGGAATTACGGCACATACAGTTACTGGAATTCTTCCAATGGCGGTTCCAGCACTTCCCCGAGCAGTGATACCTATCGCGGCGTCTCACCGTTTTCCGAACCCGAGAACCAGGCTATACGTGATTTCTGCAATGCACGTCAGTTTAAAACGGCTTTGAATTACCATACTTACAGCAATCTGTTGATTTATCCCTGGGCATGGATTGATCCCACGCCGACTCCGGATTCGGCTTATTTCAATTACTACTCCAATACGATGGTCCAGTGGAATGGATATGAACCGGGCACGGCAACGACCACCGTCGGTTACGCCGTTCGGGGAAGTTCCGATGATTGGATGTATAATGACTCTGTCGGCGCGCATCCCAAAATTCTTGCCATGACACCGGAAGTGGGAACAACGGGTTTCTGGCCGTCACAATCGGAAATATTCCCCCTTGCCGAGGAAAACCTGAAACCGAATTTGTTTTATTCCTTTGTCGCGGGAAAATACGCTAAAGTGAATACGGTCGTTACAAGCAAGGCGACTTATGTGCCCGGCGATTCGGGAACGATTAAAATTCCCGTTCAGAATATCGGCGTTATTTCCGATATCAGCATGAATTATGATCTCACCACGAATCACACCGGCATCACACTGTACAATACAACAGGAAATCTTTCCCAGACCCAGTTCCGTGAAATTGACACGATTGTCATTCCCTTCCGGCTGGCGAATGATATCCCTTCCAGTTGCGCGTTCTCCAATCCATTTACCTTGACGCTCGACGGCTCGGTTATTTATCGCACAGCCGTCAGCATTCTGGTCGGCAGTCCTACCGCGACCGTGTTATCCGACAACGCTGAGACCGAGACCAACAATTGGAGTACAGCCGGTTCCACAAACGGCACCTGGGCAAAAACCGCGAGCCAGTCGCATTCGCCGTCAAATTCCTTTACCGACAGCCCTTCCGGTCAGTACCTGAACAACGCGAACGCGATGATGACGTTAATCGGTTCTCTGAATTGTACAAACATTTCCGGAGCGACTTTTAAGTTTTGGGAACGTTACGATACCGAATCGGGTTATGATTACTGCAATGTTGACATTTCCACTAACGGCGGTTCATCCTGGATAAGCCTGGCAAGATACAGCGGCACCAACACGACGTGGCATGAGCGCAGTTATGATATATCATCCCTGGTTGCCGGTAAAAATAATGTCAAGATTCGTTTCAAACTGACCAGCGATGGTTATCTCACTGCCGACGGATGGTACGTGGACGATATTCTCATTACCGGTTATCAGAGCGCGCCGGTTGTCGGAGTTAATGATAATGAGACTAAACCCGCCGCTTATTCACTGAGTCAGAATTATCCGAATCCTTTCAATCCCTCTACAGTGATCAGTTATCAGTTAGCAGTTAACAGTAAAGTGTCGCTGAAGATTTATAACCTGCTCGGACAGGAAGTATGTACGCTGGTTAACGCTCATCAGAAAGCGGGAACCCATTCCGTGTTCTGGGACGGCACAAATAATCACGGCCATGCCGTCAGCAGCGGGATTTATTTTTATCGTCTGAAAGCGGGCGCATTTACGCAATCCAGGAAAATGTTACTCGTGAGGTAGAACGATGAAAAAAATCGGCGTTCTGATTCTGGTCGCGGTATGTAACGCCGCCGCCGTTTATTCGCAGGGAATGCTCATTAATCACGCATGCGCGGATTTAACAGCTGTTCCGGCCGCGTGGATTGATTCCGCCAAGACAAAACTCAAAGTCACGTATCAGCACACTTCGCACGGCAGTCAGTTAATCAGCGGGATTAACGCCATCGCAACCACACATGGAGGCGTCTATAACTTTACCAGTTCCGGCTGGGGCATCGATTCGACCGTATTCCTGAATGATTACGGCATGCCCGGCGCAAATGATCTGGGCCATAACGGCGATCTGGCATGGCGCGACGCCACGATCAGCGCGCTGAACGACCCGGAATGCAACCGCAACGTGGTGATGTGGTCCTGGTGCGGCGGCGTCAGCGACAACGACTCGGCGGGCATCTATACGTATCTTAACGCAATGTCCACGCTGGAAGACAGCTTTCCCGGCGTTAAATTTATTTATATGACTGGCCATCTTGACGGAAGCGGCGTAACCGGAAACCTGAACCGAATGAACAACCTGATTCGAAATTATTGCGCCGCCAACAATAAAATTTTATTTGATTTTGCCGATATTGAAAGCTACGCGCCGGGTCAACCGCAGAATTACATGGAATGGTGCGGACTGGACGGACTGAATTACGACTCGACCTGCAATAACCCGTGGAGCGGGCCTAACTGGGGCGAGCAGTGGGTCGCCCAGCATCCGTCGCATCCATACGTCGCGGACATCGCCGCCTGCACCGAATGCGCTCACAGCGACGCGCCGAATCAGGCTAAACTGAATTGCATTTTAAAAGGCAACGCCTTCTGGCATCTCATGGCGCGCCTGGCCGGGTGGAATCCTTCGACCACCGATATCCATGATGAAACAACCCGCCTCCCTGAATATGTTTCGCTTTCGCAGAATTTTCCCAATCCGTTCAATCCCTCTACCGTCATCGGCTACCAGTTAGCGGTTAGCGGTAAAGTATCGCTGAAGATATATAATCTGCAGGGACAGGTAGTGTGTACGCTGGTCGAAGCTACCCAAAACGCGGGTTATCATTCTGTGAACTGGGACGGCAGGAATGAGGACGGCCGCGCGGTCAGCAGTGGCATCTATATTTACCGGCTGAAAGCGGGCGCCTTTACCCAATCCAGGAAAATGACGCTTTTACGTTAACGGCGCGTCCATACGCCGCTTGCGTCACGCCTAACCTTTTACGTTCGGCAAAAAATGTAAATACGAACTTGAAGGACACGCGCGAAAAGCTGACGCGCGTATCGCGCAAGATAAAAGAAAAATCGTATCCATCATTATAAGAGCCGGTAGGTCATACGAAGGATGCGATAGACCCGAGTGGGTATAGGATTCTATTTTGAGTAAGCCAGTGAAGAACGCATCGCGCGCGGCGAATGTTAATGTTGGCCTCAAAATACCGCTAATCGCGCCTATCGATTTTTTTCAAAAATTCCTTGTGCTTATCGATACTTTTGTATATTATCCCCCGCTTGATTAAAAAACGTATCAAAAATACAGAATGGCATGACGGATACCGCTGAAATAACCAAAACCATTACCCGGGATGATATCCGCAACATCGCGATCATCGCGCATGTGGATCACGGTAAGACCACGCTGGTGGACCGTATGCTCCAGCAGAGCGGCACGGAACGGGAAAGTCTGAAAATCACGGAGCGGGTGATGGATTCCAACGACCTCGAACGCGAGCGCGGTATCACGATTCTCGCCAAGAATACCTCCGTGCATTACAAAGGCGTCAAGATTAATATCGTGGATACGCCGGGCCACGCAGACTTCGGCGGCGAGGTGGAACGCATCCTGAAAATGGTGGACGGCGTACTGCTGCTGGTGGACGCGTTCGACGGCCCGATGCCTCAAACCAAGTTCGTCCTGCGCAAATCGCTGGCCTTAAACCTGACGCCGATCGTTGTCATCAATAAAATCGACCGTCCCGACGCGCGCCCGCATCAGGTGCTCGACGAGGTGTTCAGCTTATTCCTCGAACTCGGCGCGAATGACGAGCAATTGGACTTTGCGACCGTTTACGCTTCGGCCAAGCATGGGGTGGCGATGCGCGAAATCGACGACGACAGCGCAACATTACAGCCTCTGTTTGAGACGATCATCGAGCGCGTGCCGAAACCCCTCGGCGACCGGTTCTCCCCCTTTCAGCTGCTGGTGGCGAATATCGATTACTCCGATTTCCTCGGGCGCATCGCTATCGGACGCATCACGCGCGGCGCGGTGGGCGTCAATCAGCCGGTCACCGTGATTAAAAAAGACGGCGCGACTTATAACAGCAAAGTCGTCAAACTGTACCGTTTTGAACGGTTGCAGCGCCAGGAAACCGAACACGCCTACGCCGGCGAGATTGTCGCCATCGCGGGCATCGAAGAAATCGAAATCGGCGAAACCATCAGCGACCCGAATCATCCCGAACCGCTCGATCCGATTCATGTGGACGAACCGACAATCAGCATGAATTTCATCGTCAACAACTCGCCGTTTGCCGGGCAGGAAGGCAAATTCGTCACCTCCCGTCATCTGCGCGAGCGCCTCTACAAAGAAACGCTTTCCAATCTCGCCCTGCGCGTCGAAGACACCGACAGCATGGACACGCTCAAGGTTTCCGGACGCGGCGAATTGCATCTGTGCATACTCATCGAGACCATGCGCCGCGAGGGCTATGAATTCCAGGTGTCGCGACCCGAAGTGATCATGAAGAAAGTGGACGGCCAGTGGCATGAACCCGTCGAACACCTGATGATCGACGTCCCTGAGGATTATATGGGCGTGGTCATTGAGAAACTCGGCAAGCGTAAGGCGGAAATGAAAAATCTGGTTCATCTGGAGCATCATCAGGTGCGCATGGAATTTCTCATTCCAGCGCGCGGGCTCATTGGGTACCGCAGTGAATTCCTCACCGACACCCGCGGCACCGGTGTGATGCATCACGTGTTTTACGATTACGCGCCGTTTAAAGGCGAACTGCCCGGGCGCACAACCGGCGTCATGATCTCCATGGAAGCCACCGAGACCGTCGCCTACGCCATGTGGAACCTGCAGGAACGCGGACGGTTGATCGTTCCGCCTCAGGTTAAAGTTTACGAAGGCATGATTGTCGGCGAACATTCGCGGGAGAATGATATCGTGGTCAACGTCGGCAAGGGCAAGAAACTTACCAACATGCGCGCTTCCGGTTCCGACGAAGCCGTGCGGCTGGATCCGATTCGGCCCATGAGTCTCGAGGAATACATCGGCTTCATCAACGACGATGAACTGGTGGAAATCACGCCGCTCAGCCTGCGTCTCCGGAAAAAAATACTTAAAGAACCCGATCGCCGGAAAGCAGAACGTAAAATCCGCAATCTTGCCCAGCAGGAAAACACCAATCAGGAATAATTCAAGTATCCATCATGTTTAACGACCTGACCAGTAAACTCGAAAACGTATTCCGCAAACTCAGCGGCCGCGCGGTCCTCAGCGAAAAGAACATTCAGGATGCCTTGCAGGAAATCCGGATAGCTCTGCTGGAAGCCGACGTCAATTACAAGGTCGTCAAAGCCTTCATAGACAAAGCCACGGAGAAAGCGCTCGGCCAGGACGTGCTGAAGAGCGTGAGCCCCACGCAGCAGATGGTCAAAGTCGTGTACGACGAACTGGTGGATACTCTCGGCGGCCAGAACGCCCCGCTGCGTTTCGGCGGCCTGCCGCCCAGCGTGATTATGGTTGTCGGCCTTCAGGGCTCCGGCAAGACCACGTTTTGCGGCAAGCTCGCGCGGTATCTCATTAAAAAAGGCAAACGTCCCCTGCTCGTCGCCGCCGACGTCTATCGTCCGGCCGCAGCCGAACAACTAAAAATTCTTGGCGAGTCGCTGGAACTGCGGACGTTCACGCCGGAACAGGCTCAAAGCAACGATCCGGTTGCTATCTGTTTCGAGTCCATTACTTTTGCGCGTCAGCACAGCTGCGACGTGGCGATTCTGGACACCGCCGGACGCCTCCACATTGACGAAACCCTGATGCAGGAAATCCGCCGAATCAAGGAACGGACCAAACCGAACGAAATTCTGTTTGTCGCGGACGGCATGACCGGCCAGGATGCCGTGAATACCGCCAAAGTCTTCGCGGATCAAATGGATTTTGACGGCGTGGTGCTCACCAAATTAGACGGCGACGCGCGCGGCGGCGCAGCGCTTTCCATCCGCAGCGTTACCGGCAAGCCGATCAAGTTCATCGGCACCGGCGAAAAACTCGATGCCCTTGAGGAATTCCATCCCGATCGTATGGCCTCCCGCATTCTTGGCATGGGCGATATTGTCTCACTCGTCGAGAAAGCTCAGGAAACCATCGACATGGAAAAAGCCCGAGCCCTCGAGGAAAAATTCCTTAAAAACGAATTCAACTTAGAGGACTTTGCCGAACAACTTAAACAAATCAAAAAGCTCGGTTCCCTGGAGAGCATTCTGGGGATGATTCCCGGCATCGGCAGTAAAATCCGTAACCTGAATATTGACGATAAAACCCTTCTGCATATGCAGGCCATAGTATCGTCCATGACGCCGCAGGAACGCCATCGGCCTCAAATCATTGACGGACGCCGAAGACTGCGTATCGCCCGGGGCAGCGGCACCTCCGTCCAGGAAGTCAACCGCCTGCTCAAGCAGTTCTCCGACATGCAGAAAATGATGAAAAAGATGGGAAAACTGAATCCGGCCGAGATTATGCGGATGATGCAATCCGGTATGCGGTAAAAAGCCTTGTAAAAAAAAATTGATTATAAGTAAAATTTTAAATAAATTTATTATTAATAAAATACTATAAACCAATTAAACGGGAGGTATTTGAACTTGGTTAAACTCAGAATGCAAAGGGCTGGAAAGACGAATCGGCCGTTTTACAAAATAGTGGCGGCCCACAGCACCCGGAAACGGGACGGCGATTTTATAGAAAAAATCGGTACGTATAACACACTCACCGTGCCGGCCACTGTGGTTGTTGACGAAACCAAAGCGCTGAAATGGCTGCAGAAAGGCGCCCAGCCTACGGAAACTGTCCGCAGCATACTCCGTAAACTCGGCGTGCTCCACCGCGCCCGCCTGATTGCGCGCAAGCTGTCGCCCGAGCAGATTCAGACTGAAATGGATAACTGGAAAATGAAGCAGGCGGCCAAAGCGGAAGCCAAACGCGTTAAGAAAACCAAGGCCATCAAGAAGAAAACCGAAAAACCGGCTGATGCCGCACCGGCGGAGGCTTGATTATTTACCTATGGCGATGAACCTTAACGGAACCTGAACATCTAACCCAAACGCGGGAGGAATGGCGATGCAGAACTTCATCGAATTCATCGTGAAACATCTGGTTGATAAACCCGAAGAAGTGACCGTAAAGGAAGTAGAGGGCGAACGGGTTACGGTTTACGAACTGAGGGTCGGTCACGGCGATCTCGGCAAGGTCATCGGACGGCGCGGACAAAACGCTAAAGCTCTCCGAACGCTGCTTTCAGCCGCGGCTGCGCGCTCGGGAAAACGGAGCGTCCTTGAAATCCTGGAATAACTTTCCGGAGCGGCGGGCCTTGCGACATTCGCTCGCCCAACCGCTGATAGCCTTTTCAAACCTGTCGGGCCGACGGTATAGGAAATGGTAACGTGACATTATACCGTATCGCCAAAATCCTGAAGAGTCACGGCGTCCGGGGTGAACTGAAAATACTGCCTCTGACGCCTTATTTATCGGCTATCGATACCGAAGCCGAGTTTTATCTGGAATGCGGAAACCGGACAACCAGGCCCGTCCGCATCCGCAACCTGAACCAGCAGGCCACAATGACTCTTTTAGAGTTATCCGGAGTGGAAAGCCGCGAAGAAGCCGACGCGCTCAAAGACTGCTATCTGTGCGCGTATAAAGAGCAACTGCCGGCATTATCGGCGGATGAATATTATGTGTACGAACTGGTTGGTTGCCGGGTCACGGATACCTCCGGTCAATTACTGGGTACCGCGGCCGAAATACAATCCGGCACGGCGCAGGACCTGATGGTTGTCACCACGCCGGAAAATAAAACATTTTCAGTGCCTCTGGTCAGGGCCTTTATAAAAAAAATCGACATGGAAAAAAAAATGATTATCATTGAACCCATACCCGGATTGCTGAGCGAACCGGAAACGGCATAAACCAATTCTTGCGTGCGTATGAAAATTGATGTCATCACCGCTTTCCCTAAACTGATCACGGACATAGCCCGCTACAGCATGCTTGCCCGGGCGATTCGTCAGGACCTGGTGCGCTTAGACGCTCATGACCTGCGCGATTATACGGAAGACAGGCACCGGACAATCGATGACACGCCCTACGGCGGCGGCGGGGGCATGATTCTGAAGCCGGAACCGGTGTTTCTTTGCGTGGAGCATCTTTTTGAACTGCCGCCGCTTCAGGCGCACGACCACATCCGTCCGCACCTGCCGCCGGACACCGAAGTGCTGCTGATGACCCCTAAAGGCGAAACGTTTTCACAGAAACTCGCAACCGAACTGTCGCTAAAACAGCGGCTGGTTTTCGTCTGCGGTCATTATAAGGGCATCGACGAACGCGTGGCCGAAAAATTAATTACCCGTTTTGTCTCCATCGGCGATTTCGTAAGCACCGGCGGCGAACTGCCCGCTATGCTCATGATTGACGCCATCGTACGGCTGATTCCCGGCGTTCTGCACGACTCCGAATCCGCCCTTACGGACTCCTTTCAGGATGACCGGCTGGATTGCGCCTATTATACCCGTCCTGAAAATTTTCGTGGCATGTTTGTCCCAAATGTATTATTATCCGGCAACCATCAGGAAATCAAAACCTGGCGGGAAGAACAGAAATGGCAATTAACCCGAAAGTACCGGCCGGATATTATACCGGCTTAAACCAACGGCTATGTTAAAATAATTACCATAAGGAGATACGATCTATGAACAAGGTTGATGTGCTTACCGCTTACCAGCTGCGCAACGACATTCCGGATTTCAGTTACGGCGACACGATTGCCGTTCAAATCAAAGTCATCGAGGGCGACAAGGAACGCCTGCAGACGTTCGAGGGCATTGTGATTCAGAAACGCGGCAGCGGTATCCAGGAAACTTTCACCGTACGCAAGATTTCCAACGGGGTGGGCGTGGAACGCGTGTTTTTAAAACATTCCCCCCGCATTGCCTCGGTTAAAATCATCAAGAAAGGCCGCGTACGCCGGGCGAAACTCTATTACCTCCGCGGCCGCAAGGGCAAACACGCCCGCGTATCGGAACTGGTTATACCGGTCACGGAAACTCCCGCGCCGGAAGTCGCCGAAAAATAACCGCATTTATCTGCGAATGGAAACAAGGGTATGTTTAGTCATACCCTTTTTTTTTCGCAACCGTTTTGGCGGCGGGCACGGCAACACTTGTTCCGGCTCTCATTGACCTATTATCAAAAGGCGAATCAAGCATGTCGGCAATTCCTCTGCGGGCTTATATCGGCATCACCCGTCCTGTTAACGTGATAATGACCATGCTTTCGGTCGTTGTAATGATTTATATATCCGTGCACCGCATCGATGACGCCTGGCTGATCCCGGCGTTTCTGGCTGCCGTTTCAGCCGGTTTGATCTGCGCGGGCGCCAATGTCATCAATGATTATTACGATGTGGATATTGACCGCATCAACCGGCCCGGCCGGCCCCTGGTTACGGGCATTATCAATAAAAAACAGGCGCTGGCCTACTGGGCACTTCTTTCGCTCATCGGTGTTTTCCTGAACGCTTTTATCCATATCGTCTGTCTGTCCATCGCCGCGGGAACGGTAGGCATCCTCTGGATATACAGCCGTTGGCTCAAACAAACCACTCTGTGGGGCAATCTTACCGTCAGCGCCGTTACCGGGCTGACGTTCCTTTATGCCGGCGCCGCTGTCGGCATCTGGCAACCCGTTGTTTTGCCCGCTCTCTTTGCCTTTCTGATACATCTGGCGCGGGAAATCCTTAAAGACATTGAGGACGTACCCGGCGACCGCGCCCAGAACGCAAGAACCTTTCCGATTGTTTACGGCGAACGCGCTTCGAAACTTTTAGTTACGGCTTCTTTGATGATCTTAATTCTTGCAACTATTCTGGCCTGGATTATGGATTTTTACGGGCAGCTATTTATTTATATTCTTGCTGGCAGTGTGTATCCCGCTCTGGGATATGTGATGTGGGCCGTCTGGAACACTCAGGCAACGAAACCCTGGCGCCGGTCGGGCAATGTGCTCAAATTATGCATGGCGTTGGGTTTGGCCGCCATCTACTTTGGTTAATCCGTCGGATACCGGTTTTTTTAACGGAAAAAAAATATCGGCAAGAGAATAAAAAATATTGAAACTGCCATTGATTTTTACTAACTTGAAATGATTTTTTAAAAAGGCGTGTATCGATTGATCATGAATACCGCTCTTGTAACCGGCGCCAGTGAAGGCATTGGCGCGGCCTTAACGGCGCGGCTGATTGAAAACGATTTTCATGTTTTCGCAATCGCACGTTCCGCGCAGAAGCTGGATAAACTGAAACAGTCGCTGAATTCCGGCCGGCTTACCACCGTTTCCTGCGATCTTCGCGATCGCAGCAGGATCGCCGAAGTCATGGCCGGTCTGGCGCAGACGGAAGTGACTCTGGACATACTGGTAAACAACGCGGGAGTCGGTTATTTCAAGCCGCTGCTTGGTATGCCTTATGATCAATGGAATGAAACGCTGGAGGTGAATCTGACCGGGGCGTTTCTGATAACTCAGGCGGCGTACCCTTTGATGCAGCGCAGCGCGAAACCGCACATTTTTAATATTTGCTCGACGGCGAGCAGGAAGGGCTTTATGAACTGCGGCGCTTACAGCGCATCCAAATTCGGTTTACTGGGCTTTACCGAAGTTCTTAGGGAAGAACTCCGGCCTTCAGGCGTTAAAGTTACGGCGGTTATTCCCGGCGCTGTTAATACGGATTTCTGGTCCAAAGCCGGAGGCGCTTTTGACCGCCGCCAAATGCTCAGTCCGGACGCGATAGCCCAGGCGATAATAAATGTCTACGGACAGGATATCCATACGACCACGGAAGAAATTATCATCAAACCATCTCACGGCGATTTTTAAGGATTAACGAATACCGCTATGATCATACCCAAACGCACCGAAGCAACACCTCCGGAAATGGAAGATAAAAAAACCAAGGTACTGGTCGTCGATGACGATGAGGACGGGCTGTATATACTCAAGCTTCTGCTGACCAAGATGAAATATGAAGTGCACACGGCCAAGGACGGCGAGGAGGCGCTCGAAAAAGCCGAAATGCTGGTGCCGGATATAATCCTGCTCGACGTCATGATGCCCAAACTCAACGGGTTTGAAGTCTGTAAGCGCGTCAAACAATCACCTGAGGGCATGTATATTCCTATCATCCTGCTCACCGCAAAAAGCGAACTCACCAGTAA
This sequence comes from uncultured Bacteroidota bacterium, assembly GCA_964609675.1. GTDB lineage: Bacteria > CLD3 > CLD3 > SB21 > JBBIRG01 > CAZSRX01. Next base: position 40,534 of record CAZSRX010000008.1, read on the forward strand.
AATTGAAGGTCTGGACTGCGGCGCCGACGAATATCTCACCAAGCCGTACGACATGCACGAGCTCACCGCGCGCATCCGCTCCATGCTGCGGATTAAGCTGCTTAATGATTCCCTGCGCAACGCCAACAAGCAACTGGAGGCGCTGTCCATCACCGATGATCTGACCAAATTGTATAATCGGCGCTATATCAACAAGAAACTGGACGACGAGTTCCGCCGCGCCACGCGTTACAAACATCCGCTGTCCTGCCTGATGTTCGACGCCGATCATTTCAAGAGCGTCAATGACACCTACGGGCATGCTTTCGGGGACCTGGTGCTCAAAGACATTGCGGCCATTATTCTTGAAACCGCGCGTGAAGTGGACGTTTGCGGACGCTTCGGCGGCGAAGAATTCATCGCCATTCTGCCGGATACCGACCTGGACCGGGCGTTCATTGTGGCCGACCGTATCCGAAAGAAAGTCGAATCCCATGAGTTCACCTTCGACACTACCACGATTCACAAAACCGTCAGTATCGGTATCGCCTCCATTCCCGACGACCTGATCAAAGATGAATTCCAGCTGGTGGAATGGGCGGATATCGCGATGTACGCGGCCAAATCCCAGGGACGAAACCGCGTTATCAAATATGTGGATACCGAAGAGTACCGGAAGCACAAAGCATGAACGCCCGGGCTGAAATCACCGTACGGGGTATGGTTCAGGGCGTGGGCTACCGCTGGTTCGCCGAACGCAAAGCGCAGGAATTGCGTCTCAGCGGCTGGGTGAAAAATCTGGATAACGGCGATGTGTCGGTCACCGCGGAAGGCGACCGCCAAACGATTGAATTATTTATTGAAAAGCTGAAGAAAGGGCCTTCCACCGCCGCTGTGACCGATGTTTCCGTACGATGGTTGCCCTTTACCGGAGAGTTAACCTGTTTTTATATTGCGCATTGAAAACGGAGGCGCCAAACTATGGATCTTAAAACCGTTATCCGCGAAGTGCCGGATTTTCCGAAACCGGGCATCGGGTTTAAAGACATTACGACGCTGCTCGCGCATCCGCCGGCGTTGCATCAGGTTACCGAGGAATTCCTCGCGCGTTTCCGTGACGCCAAAGTCGACGCAGTGTTAGGCATAGAATCACGGGGTTTTATATTCGGCGCCATTCTCGCTTACCGCCTGAACGCCGCTTTTGTTCCGGTGCGGAAACCGGGCAAGCTCCCCGCAGCAACCATTTCCGCTTCGTATGATCTGGAATACGGCACGAACGTATTGCATATGCACCAGGACGCCTTGCGAACCGGTCAGCGCGTACTTATTATTGACGACCTGCTCGCGACCGGCGGCACTCTGCAGGCGGCCTGTTCGCTGGCCGCACAGTTAGGCGCCGTCGTCGGCGGCATCGGCGTGGTCGTGGAACTGGCATTCCTTAAGGGCCGTCAGAAACTGGCGCCCCACCGCGTGGAATCGCTCGTGGTTTACGAATCCGAATAAAGGACAACCGATAATGTCTGTCTACGAAGAACGCTTTCCCCCCGAATACTGGTTCAGCTGTTACTCCTACATGGAAACCGCCGTAAAAGGCGCCGCCCAGCCGATAACCGAAAACAAACGCGCGGTGTACTACGACGTCGAAACCCAGAAAACGGAAAAAGAAGTCGGCGGGTGGGATCATGCGGACCTGATGCTTATTTCCGTTGCCGTCACCTATTCGGAAGACGACGGCTTCCGGAACTGGACCGAAAAAGAAGTGCCTGCGCTGATGGCCTATTTAACGGAATTTGATTTGATTATTTCATTTAATGGTGATAACTTTGATTCAAAGGTGCTTTCTCATTACGGCGATATTTCGGAAATACAGAAAAAGTCCTTCGACGTCGCGCAGTATCTGAGCCAGAGGCTGAAACACCGCATCCGTCTTGACAGCGTTGCAATGGCCACGCTCGGCACCGGTAAAAGCGGCGACGGCCTGCAGGCCATCCAGTGGTTCAGACAGGGCCGTATTCAGGAATTGCTGGAATACTGCCGGCAGGACGTGCAGGTCCTTAGGGATATAGTGGAATTTGGTAAAGAAAACGGTTATATTATGTATAACGATTTTCAAAATAATCCGCTGAAACTTAATGTTGATTGGTAACGCATGGCGAACGAACCAGGCAAATTCCTTATTGTCTTACGCACCGGCTCCTCCAAACCCAGGCCCCAGCATCAATCCTTGCATCTGGCCGGCAAACCCTGGCTCATTGAGTGGAGTACGCATTCCGAAATCCCTATGGCCATTGATTATTTCAACATCACGATCGGCCGGTACCTCAAATCCGATACGCTCAATGAAGACGGCACTCCGCAGAAACGCATCGAAGAATACTGGCGTCTGACCGGTATCAGCCCCGGGACCCGCAAAATCCAGTACGGCATAAATCCGCCGGAAGCCACATCCACGCCCGCCAAACCATTGGAAGATGGCATTTACGCTATAAAAATCACCGGTATGACTATTCTTGCGGTCGGGCTTGAAGTACAAACCGCTATCGGCATTGGCCTTGTGAAAATCGAAACCGCCGGCACGGCAGCCGAAACCGGTTCAGAAATTCCTGAAGCTGCTGACGTTCCAACCTCTGCCGTTAAACCGGAAGAGACTGCGCATACCCAGGTCGCCGTTACCGGCGAAACTATTACTAAATTACTGAACATACTCGATGACGAAGAATCGTCATCCCGGTAATTGTTTCATACCGATAAATTATTCCTCCGTTATGATATTGTAGATGACGGGGTGATAAAATTTTTTATAAATATTTGATTTTTTATTTATTATGTATTAAATTAACGCCATCTGTTTTTAATGCATGATAAATTTTCCATGAAAGGAATACCTAACAATGTCTGCACAATCTATAAAGACGGTTGATGAAGTAACGATACACCTTGCTGGGGACTCGGGTGACGGCATGCAGTTAGTGGGACATGAACTGACCAATATCATGGCCCTGACCGGAAGCGATGTCGGCACCCTGCCGGATTATCCTTCGGAGATCCGCGCCCCTGCCGGAACGGTAGCCGGAGTCAGCGGGTTCCGGCTTCACGTGGGCAGCGTTGACGTTCATACACCGGGCGATGAAGTGGACGTATTGCTGGCTATGAACCCCGCTGCGCTTAAAGCTTCGATTAAGGCTCTAAAACCTAACGGTGTCATCATAACCAACATGGGCGAATTCGATGAAAAAGGCCTGAAACTGGCCGGCTATGAATCCAATCCGCTGATGGACGGGTCGCTGGACAAATATCAAACCTTTGCAGTGGATATGAACAAGCTGACCAAAGAAGCCCTCAAATCAACCGGCCTGGACCCGAAGTCGGTGGCGCGTTGTACCAATTTTTTCGCGCTGGGCATGACGCTGTGGTTGTTCAATAAAACGCTGGATAACACCATTGAATTTATTAACGAGAAATTCGCCAAGAAACCGCAGATTGCCGAGGCCAACCGGCTTGCTCTCGAAGCCGGCTACACGTACTGTTCGCATTCCGAATCGTTTGCTTTTAAATATGAGATACCCTCTGCCAAGCTGAAGCCGGGCACTTACCGTAACCTCGTCGGTAATGAAGCTGTGGCGCTTGGATGCGCGGCGGCCGCCCAAAGATCGGGACTCAATCTGTTTCTTGGCTCGTACCCCATCACGCCGGCTACGGAAATCCTTCAGGCGTTGTCCAATCTTAAGGAATTCGGCGTAAAAACATTTCAGGCCGAAGACGAGATTGCGGGTATTTGCTCGGCTATCGGCGCCGCTTATGCGGGCAGTCTTGCCGTCACAAGCACCTCCGGGCCGGGCCTGTGTCTTAAAAGCGAAGCCATCGGCCTGGCCGTAATGACGGAATTGCCGATCGTAATCGTGGACGTGCAACGCGCCGGCCCAAGCACCGGGCTGCCCACCAAAACCGAACAGGCCGATTTGCTTCAGTCCATGTGGGGTCGCAACGGCGAATCGCCGGTTGCCATATTATCCGCTTCCTGCCCGTCGGACTGCTTTGAATGCGCCTATGAGGCCTGTCGCATCGCCGTCAAATATATGACGCCGGTAATCCTGCTTCTGGACGGTTATATCGGCAACGGCGCCGAACCATGGAAAATTCCAAACATAAATGACCTTCCGGTGATTACGCCCTACCGGCACCATGATGCGCATACTTTTGAACCCTATATGCGTCATCCCGAAACGTTAGCCCGCCCGTGGGCGCTTCCCGGAACGAAGGGCTTTGAACACCGCGTCGGCGGCCTCGAGAAAAAGCACATCGTCGGCAGCGTCAGCCATGATCCCGACAATCACGACTTTATGGTCAAACTGCGGGCGGAAAAAATCAAGAAAATCGAATCCGAAATCCCGCCGACTACCGTGTACGGTCCGGAATCCGGAGAACTGCTGGTGCTGGGATGGGGCGGCACTTACGGCGCCATACGTACGGCCGTGGAAACCTGTGAACGTAAAGGACTAAAAGTCACACACCTGCATCTACGCTGGATTAATCCGCTGCCGAAAGATCTGCTGCCGGTGCTCAAACGGTTTAAGAAAATCCTGATCCCTGAGATTAATATGGGACAACTGTCCCGCATCATACGATCGGAATTTCTGATCGATACCATTAGTTACAACAAAGTCCGCGGCCTGCCGCTCACGGCCAGAGAAATTCAAACCCGGATTGAAGAAATTTTAGGAGGCAAACTATGACCGCTTTAGATCAGATTTCCCACCAGCTTACCAAACGGGACTTCGAATCCGACCAGGAAATCCGTTGGTGCCCTGGCTGCGGCGACAATTCCATTCTGGCGCAGGTCCAGCGCGTTCTTGCTGAACTCTCTACGGAAAAAGAAAAATACGTCTTCGTGTCCGGCATCGGATGTTCCAGCCGGTTTCCGTATTATATGAACACCTATGGTTTTCATGGGATTCACGGCCGCGCTATGGCTATCGCCAGCGGGGTTAAAATCTCCAACCCCGATCTTCAGGTCTGGGTTGTTACCGGCGACGGGGACGCGCTTGCCATTGGCGGCAATCATTTTATTCACACAATCCGGCGAAATCTGGACATAAAAATTCTTCTTTTCAATAACCAGATCTACGGATTAACCAAGGGCCAGTACTCACCGACATCCAAAATCGGCCAGGTTACCAAAACCAGCCCCTGGGGCGTGGTGGAATATCCTTTCAATCCCGTAGCCGTAGCGCTTGGAGCCGGCGCGAGTTTCGTGGCGCGCACCATCGATCGCGATCCAAAGGGTTTGCAGGATACGCTGCGAGCCGCCGCGGCCCATAAAGGAACCGCTTTTGTTGAAATATTCCAGAATTGTGTCATTTTCAACGACGGCGCTTTTAACGACCTTTCCAACAAGGAAACCAGACCCGATCGCGTCGTTACGCTCGAAGACGGCAAACCCCTCATCTTCGGAAAAAATCAGGATAAAGGCATCAAACTCGACGGGTTCACGCCGGTCATTGTTGACCTTAACGATGGTAAACACTCCGTTAGCGATTTATTGGTGCACAACGTAAAGTCTAACGACCCGGTCCTCGCTTTTATCTATGCCCAAATGAGTGAAAATCCGGCCCTGCCGACACCGATGGGCGTTTTCCGATCGGTTGAGTGGACTACGTATGAGAAAGATATTGAAAAACAAATTGAAATCGCGCAAAATAAACGCGGCAAAAAAACGCTGCAGGATCTGTTAAAAACCGGAGATACCTGGACGGTGGAGTAATTGAAATAATAAACCCAATATCACGGAGAATCTTATGAAAAAACTTATGTACTTCCTAACCTTCGGCATGGTATCAGCCATTATGCTGACTTCATGCGGACATCCCTCCTGGATGAAATTTACCGGTGATGAAATCATCAATATGGTCGGCCAGGATGGTAACACGTTATGGATCGGCACCAAAAAACACGGCCTGCTCAAGCTGGATCTTAAGACGGAAAAAATCACCTCATTCGATGTTAATAATTCCGGCCTTCCCGATAATGACATCACTTATGTCGTAGCCGATAATAAAAACGCCATCTGGATCGGCACGGCCCTGGGACTGACCCGCTGGGACGGCAAGAAAGACTGGCAGGGATATGATGTTTCAGGGTCCAAAATCCCTTCCAATCAGATAAACAGCGTCGTCTTTGATGCCAAAGGCCTTAAATGGATTGCCACCGGTGCGGGGCTCGCTTCATTCGATGACAATGAATTTTCCGTGTTTAAAGTCGATAACTCCGATATTCCCGACGATATCGTGAACGCCATCGCGCTGGATAAAACCGGATTAATGTGGGTCGGCACCTATAATGGTCTGGGCTTGTTTGACGGAAAGCAATGGACCAAATTGGACACCAATAAACTAAAGCTTCCTTCAAAAAACATCAAAGACATTGCCATTGATTCCAAAGGCGTTAAATGGCTGGCTACGGCGCGTGGCGTTGTGTCTTTTGACGGGACTAAAAGTGTGTTATACACCACCGCCAACGGATTACCGGACAATCTGATCAAATCCATATGCGTTGACCTTAACGGCAACGTATGGATCGCCACTAACAAAGGCGCCGGTATGTTTGATGGAAGCCGATGGACGACTTTCCGCGCGGGAAGCTCCGACCTGCCGATTGACCGCCTGACGATGGTTCGGGCGGACAGCTTCGGCAATGTATGGATCGGCACCGAAGGCAAAGGTTTATTCGCCTATAACCCTGACGGCGTCGTGCTTCCTGAAGAAGAATAATCAAGCGCCATTTTATTTATAAAAAAAGCCGTTGAGAGTCAGTCAACGGCTTTTTTTTGTCAATAGGTACGCCGGTTACACATCGTAGTACAAATTCATTTCATACGGGTGCGGCCGGTTTCGTATTTCATAATATTCTTTGTATTTAGCCTCAATCCAGTCGTCAATATGGCCTTCGTCGAATACGCCGCCTTCGAGGAGATAGGCATGGTCGCGGTCGAGCGCCTCGAGTGCTTCGCGCAGTGAAGACGGCAGCGGCTTGATGGTCTCGCGGCGTTCCGCGCTCCAGGCAAAGACATTCTCGTCAATCGGTCCGAAGCCGTGTTCCCGCGGATCGATTTTATTGCGTATGCCGTCGAGGCCGGCCATAAGCTGCACCGCGAGAGCCAGATAGACATTGCAGGTGGCATCCGGCGGCCGGAATTCAAAACGGACGGTTTCCGGCTGGTCCGCATATTTCGGAACGCGGATGGCGGCGCTGCGATTGGCTAAGCTGAAAAAGGCGTTCACCGGCGCTTCAAAGCCCGGAATCAGCCGCCGATAGGAATTCGTGGAGGGATTGGTAAAAGCCAGCACAGAAGGCCCGTGCTTGAGCAGTCCGCCGATATACCAGAAGGCCATCTGACTGAGATGCCCGTAACCTTTTTCATCATAAAAGAGATTCTGCCCGTTCTTGAACAAATGCTGGTGGAAATGCATACCGCTGCCCGCTTCGCCGTAAAGCGGCTTGGGCATGTAGGTCACGGTTTGCCCGCGTTTGTAAGCCACCATTTTGGACACATACTTTATCATCTGTGCGGTATCGCCGCTCCGGAGAATGCCCATCAGCGGCGTTTCGATTTCACACTGACCGGGTCCCCCCACCTCATGATGATGGTATTTGATTTCAATACCCATGGATTCCAGAATCATCGATATTTCGCTACGTAAATTATATAACTGGTCTTTGGGCGGAATCACATGATACCCTCCGTGCGGCGGAATTACGTGGCCGTGGCCTCCGCGGGCACTTTGCCAGTCGGCTTCGCGGCTATCCAGCCGGTAAGAAGCGGTATTAACGGCGCTTTCAAACGAAACGTTGTCAAACACGTAAAACTCATATTCGGGCCCCCAACGGCTTTCGTCGGCCACCTGGAGATCGCACATGTACTTCTCCGCGCGCAGCATAATGTTCCGCGGATCTCTGGAAAACGGCTGTTTGCTATCGGCCTCATACGAGGAACAAATAAAACTCAATGTCGGCACGTCCCAGAACGGGTCATGAAACGCCGTGGCCAAATCAGGCAGCAAAACCATATCGCCCGAACTGACGGACTTTAACCCGACCGAGGAACCGTCAAATCCCACACCGTCACGCATCAGCTTTTCATCGAACTGCGAGACCGGTATCGTTATATGATGCCATCGTCCGGCCAGGTCGGTAAACTTCAAATCAATCATTTTGTACTGGTTTTTCTTAATGTGCTCAATGGCTTCATCAATAGTTTTCATAGCAGATTATCCTTTTAAACATCAAAGTATATCAAAAATATGTAGGCGCAATCCTGTTTAACGGCTGTTTAGACCTGCGGTTCCATGCCGAATTGTTTCCATTCTTCTCGTGCCGGCCCGTACACGCCCGGCACCGCCAGTCCGGCCTGGCGCATCAGCACGGTCATCTGAGCGCGATGGTGCGTCTGATGTAAAATCAGGGAGTATAATACAAATCCTATCGTCCATGGTTCTCCGTACATATCAACGGTTTCGGTCAGCGTAGCATCCTTCCATTTCTTTTCCACTTCGGTTTTTACTGATAAAGCCGTCTGCTCATACTGCCGTATTATTTCCGTCGCTTTGGGTGGAGCGGGAGCGTGCTCATCCGGTCCTTCGGGTTTTAACCCGGTACGTTGCAGCATTTCGCAGGGTGTGGTTACAAGATGCCAGGCCAGCGTGCCCAAAGATCGCCCCTCGGCTGTGACTTTTTGCCGCAAAGAATCATCGGTTAAATTCTTAAGCACTTTGACGGTAGCTTCAGACTCATAACTCCATTGATTGATAAAATCTTCTATCGTTCTGAACATAAACAGGCTCCGTTTAAATTGCTGATTGGGTTTATATAATACATAACTTTGCAACGATAATCAATAGAATTATCCCCGACGAACCCGGTGGATGCAATGTTAAAGTTTTTGCATAATAAGGTATTTATATTTATATTCGCTCGTTATGATCGTTTTAACTTTAATCTGCAGGAAACATTAAAATGATCCGGCTGGCCAATCCTGAATATCTCTGGTTGCTGGTGCCGGTTTTGGCGCTGTTATTATGGCACGGGGCTGTCCTTAAAAGTAAAATCAATCGCCGTCGGATATTTGTGCGGGACGAACTTAACGGATTAGTGAACGCAGATTATAACCGCTTTCGTTTGATCGGCCGCAACGTGTTATTTTATTCCGGCTTATTCCTGCTGGTGCTGGCTCTGTCAGGTATTCAAGTGGGATCCCGGTATGAAGAAATCAAAGTGGAAGGTATGGATATCGTTCTGGCTCTGGATATATCCAGTTCCATGAATGCGCAGGATGTAAAACCCAGCCGCCTGGAAAAAGCTAAACATGAAATGCAGTCTCTGCTGAACCGCCTTTCGGGAGACCGGGTCGCGCTGGTGATTTTTGCCGGCGATGCGTTTTTACAATGCCCGATGACGACCGATTACGGCGCCATACGGCTTTTTCTTGAGTCCATAACGACCTCCGTGACCACATCGGTAGGTACGAATTTTGAGGCCGCTCTGGAAACGGCATTAGCGGCTTTCCCAAAAGAAAATGAAGACGCGCCTTCCCGGGCTGCCGGCAGGGCTATAGTCTTTTTTTCCGACGGCGAAGATCATAACCCGGCTTCCGAGAAAAAAATTGCCGACCTGAAGGACGTCACGGTGTTTACCATCGGTGTGGGTACGGAAATCCCGGCGCCGATTCCTGTTTATGATGACAACGGACAACTCAAAGATTATAAAAAACGCGGCGGCCAGGCCGTTACGACACGGCTTGAGGAAGCCCTGTTAAAAAAAATGGCCGAAGAAACTTCCGGGGCTTATTACCGCGCCACAATGGACGAATCGGAAATGGACGCGCTGTACAAACGGCTCAGCGCTATGGGCAAAACCGAATCCCATCAATACCGTTATACGGAATACGAGGACCGCTACCAGTGGTTTCTGCTGATCGCTATCCTCTGCCTGCTGGGAGAGTTGATACTGCGCCCGCGTAAAAATCAACGCGATCGGAAGTCGTATGCCGTTTGAGTTCGCCAGCGGGTATGTTCTTCCCGCGCTCGCCGTAATACCTCTTTTAATATATTACACCCGCGGCAGGAAAAAGCCGGCCCTTCGTTATTCCGACACCCGCCTGCTGCGTGCCGTCATGCCTTCATTCCGAAGCCGATGGGCGGCTGTAATGCCTTATGTCCAGTGGTCGGCCGTCGCGCTGCTCATCGTAGGCATGGCCCGTCCCCGCTTAAAAAATGTTCAGGAAAAAATCACTGCCGAAGGCATCGATATCGTGATGGCGCTGGATGTATCCCGCAGCATGCTGATTGAGGATATGGGAAGGAAAAACCGTCTGGAAGCCGCCAAAGAAGTCGCGATCCGGTTTGTGGAACGCCGCACGTCCGACCGGGTCGCTCTGGTTGTTTTTGCCGGTAAAAGCTTCACCCAGTGCCCGCTGACCACGGACTACGCCATGGTTATTCATTACATCCGGCAAACACATATCGGCATGGTCGAAGACGGCACGGCCATCGGCATGGGCATTGTCAACTCCGTCAACCGGCTGCGGGAAAGCACAGCCAAGAGCAAGATTATCATCCTGCTCACCGACGGCCAGAATAATCGCGGCGAAATTGACCCGATTACCTCCGCCCAGATCGCGAAAGCGCTGAACATACGCATTTACACCATCGGCGCCGGTAAAGACGGCATCGCTCGCATTCCCGTGGACGACCCGTTTTTCGGCCGGCAATATGTAAGCGCCGAAGTTAAAATCGACGAACCGACCCTCAAAAGCATCGCCGAAATCACCGGCGGACAGTTTTACCGGGCCACCACCGAAAACATGCTCGAAGATGTTTACCGGGACATTGAGAAACTGGAAAAAACCAAAATCGAGGTTTCGACGATCCTGCGCTACAAAGAATTGTATCCGTATTTCTTAATAGCCGCGCTGGGTCTGCTACTGTCCGCGGCCGTGCTTTCAAGAACCTTATTCAGCGAGATTCCCTGATGACACCTTCTGATCTGGAATCCCGATTTACCGCTCATTGCCGGGACCGGCGATATTTCCAGCCCGGCGACCGCTTGCTGCTGGCGGTTTCCGGCGGTATGGATTCCACCGTTATGCTCGACCTGTTCTGCCGCGCAAAAGACCGGCTTCAGGTTATCCTGGAGGTGTTTCATCTCAATCATGGCCTGCGCGGCGCTGAAAGCGATGGCGATGAAGCTTTCGTCAAAACGCTGTGCGCAAAAGCCGGCGTACCGTGTCACGCCGACCGGGTGGACGTGCGCGCCGAAGCCGAATCCGGCGAATCCCTGGAATCGGCCGCGCGCCGAATTCGTTATGCACTGCTGAACCGCTGCGCGGAAGACAACCAATTAAATTATATCTGTACCGCGCATCACCGCGACGATCAGGCGGAAACCGTACTGGCGCGCATTATTCACGGCACCGGATGGACCGGCCTTTGCGGTATTCGCGAACGGAATGGAAAATTAGTCAGGCCTTTGCTGGCCTTTTCCCGGGAGGATATTTCTTTATACGCCGGATCGCGGCATTTAGCCTACCGTACCGATTCCACCAACAGCGATATGACGATCTTTCGCAACCGGGTTCGCCGCCGGCTTTTACCGCTGCTGGCCGCGGAATATGACCCGCAGACCGCCAGCCATCTCATTCATTTGTCGGCCATCGCCGGCGAGACCCTGGAGTGGGCGCAGTCGGAAGTAAAACGCCTATGGGCGGAAGCCTGCTGCTATGCCGATAAGGATAAAATTAAACTTGATATTAACTCTTTTAACCATTACCTTTTATTTCAACGCAAATTGCTTATTGAAAAAGCTTTTGCGGCGATTTTTAATACGGATCCGGAAGCGCTGTTTCTGCGTTATCAGGATTATACGGCTATCATGCACCTGGCAGCATCCTCTGAATCCGGTTCCAAATTTTACAGGGGAAAAGCCGTGGTGCTGAAAACACAGTCGTATCTGGTATTTTATCATACAGAACGCTTGCAGACGGAACCGTTCTGTATGGTTATCGGATCCGCCGGCGAATATAACCTGAGCGATAACGGCATCCGGTTTGTCCTGAAACCATACCCCGGCAACAAACGGCCGCCGTTGGGCATGTCGCGGTATGTAGAGTATATAGACGGGGCCAAGATTCGCGGGACACTGGTTCTTCGCAACTGGAAACCTGGCGACCGGTTTAACCCGCTGGGGATGCAGGGCATGAAAAAGCTGAGCGATTTTTTTATTGATAAAAAAATCGATGTCCTTAATAAACCGCTGATTCCGCTGTTAACCGACCGGTTTGGCGATGACGAACAGATAGTCTGGGTGTGCGGTTGGCGGCTTGACGAACGATATAAAATTGATAAAAACACCAAAACCATTTACCAAATCGAATGTGACTACCATGAAACCTGAGCTTCACATTGACGGACATGATTTTAAAATCCTGATCGACCGCAATGAAATTGAAAAAGCGGTCCGGCGTCTGGCCCAGCGGCTAACCGATGATTACCGCGGCAAGAATCCCATTCTGGTGGGTGTGCTCAATGGCGCTTTTCTCTTCATCGCCGACTTATTCCGCGCCATGGACGTATCGGAAGCGGAAATCGATTTTCTGAAAATCGGCAGCTACGGCGACCACATGACTTCCTCCGGCAAAGTGACGCTGGATAAGGACGTCAGCGCCCAACTTAAGGACCGCCATGTCATTGTGGTGGAGGATATCGTTGATTCCGGCCTGTCGGTAACGTATATCCGCAATCACCTGATGTATTATCAACCCGCCTCCCTCGAATTTGCCGCCCTGCTGCTGAAAAAAGAAAAAGCTAAAACCGATTTCCCGATTAAATACGTCGGATTCGAAATCGGTAATGACTTTGTCATCGGTTACGGCCTGGATTATCAGCAGCAATACCGGAACCTGCCGGATGTGTACGTTACCCACAACTAAGGAGCGTGTTTACGATTTTACAATATGGCCGATAATAATAAAACCAAAAATAAAAAATCATCGGGTAGCCACGAAAAGAGCAAAGGAAACGCGTCCAAAAGTAATCGGCCTGCCCCGCCGGGCGGCGGCCCGAATATGAAAAACTCGATGAGTACCGTTCTGATATGGATGGCGCTCTTTTTTGCGTTTTTTTTCCTCTATCACTTATTGAGCGGCAACACCGATAAAATCGCTGAAATTCCATTCTCGGAATATCAGGAACTGCTGGAAAGCAATAAGATCAGCGGTATCGTGATTACCGATTACGAATTAAGCGGCCTCCTCAAAGAAGACACCACACGGATTGTGGACGGAAAACTAACCCGATACAGTCAGTTCCGGACGTATCTGCCGTTTATCGATTCCAAAATGCTGGAGGATTGGAAGGCGCGTGGAATTGGCGTGGAGTTCACTAAAAAAGGAACGGATTTTTCCAGCATTCTTCTGCAGATGCTTCCGTGGATTATCGCCATCGGTATTTTTATTTTTATTCTTCGCCGCATGCAGGGCGGAGGTTCCGGCGGAAAAAACATTTTTTCGTTTGGTAAAAGCCGCGCCCGCATGTCCAGCGATAAGGACGCCAAAGTAACTTTTTCGGATGTGGCCGGCTGTGAGGAAGCAAAAACCGAACTTCAGGAAATCGTGGAATTTCTGAAAGATCCCGGTCGATTTACGCGTCTGGGCGGACGCATTCCCAAAGGCGCGCTGCTGCTGGGCCCTCCGGGGACAGGCAAAACCCTTCTGGCCCGGGCCGTTGCGGGCGAAGCCGGCGTGCCGTTTTTCTCGATCAGTGGAGCGGATTTTGTGGAAATGTTTGTCGGTGTAGGCGCGGCGCGGGTGCGCGACCTGTTTGAACAGGCCAAGAAAAACCATCCCTGCATTATTTTTATCGACGAGATCGACGCCGTTGGTCGGTCCCGCGGCGCAGGCCTGGGCGGCGGCCATGACGAACGCGAACAAACTCTTAACCAACTCCTCGTTGAAATGGACGGTTTCAACGCCAGCGATGGCATCATCGTCATCGCGGCAACCAACCGCCCGGATATTCTTGACACCGCGCTTCTGCGACCGGGCCGGTTCGACCGGCAAATCGTCGTTGACCAACCGGACGTCAAGGGCCGCGAGGAAATCCTTAAAATCCATGTCCGTAAAGTGCCGCTCAGCGACAATGTCCGTCTCGAAAAAATCGCCAAAGGTACGCCCGGCCTCTCCGGCGCCGACCTCGAAAATTTAGTGAACGAAGCCTCGCTGCTTGCCGCACGGCGCAACTCCGATGTCGTGGAAAATATCGATTTTGAAAACGCCAAGGACAAGGTGATGATGGGCGTGGAACGGAAGAGTCTTGTTATAAACGAGAAAGAAAAAAACATGGTGGCTTACCATGAAGCCGGTCACGCGCTGGTCGCCAAATTACTGCCCGATTCGGACCCCGTTCACAAAGTCACTATTATTCCCCGCGGGCGCGCGCTGGGCCTGACGCATTACCTGCCCACCGACGACCGGCATATGTATTCCCGCCAGTTCATCCAGACCACATTGGTTCACCTGCTCGGCGGACGGGCGGCGGAAAAAATCGTCTTCAACCACGTCACGACCGGCGCCGGCAACGACATTGACCGGGCTACCGCCGTGGCGCGTAAAATGGTCTGCGAATGGGGCATGAGCGACGCGTTGGGTCCGGTCGCCTTCGGCAAGAAGGACGAGGAAGTCTTCCTCGGACGCGAAATCGCCACCGCCCGCAATTACAGCGAAAAAACCTCCACGCTGATCGACGAGGAAATCAAACGGATCATCTGGGAAGCCGAAAAAACCGCTGACCAGCTTCTGCGGGATAATATCCAATACCTGCACGCCATCGCCCGCGCCCTCATCGAACGGGAAACAATCGATGCGGAAGATCTGGACCTGATCATGAAAGACCCGGACGCGTTCAACGGTAACGCGTCAAACCCTAAAACCCCTGAAACGGAAGTTACCCCTGCAGTCATCACACCAACGGTATAACAATTTATGGAAAAACTGATTCGTTTTCTTTCCGGGGAAGTCCCCGGCGGCATCGGGCTATATATCGGCGTCATGTTTGTAATTATCTTTATGGCTTGGTTCCTATACCGGTTTTCCGCCGTCATCAATAAGCAGAAGCTCAAACGCATAGCGATGTTTCTCTGCGCTTTTGCAACCTTTACTTACCTGATAGCCCGTTTATCCCGGCCGCCTCAGGAAGAAACCATTTACATTGCCGTCTGGCCGCTTCAATATCTTCCCGCTACCGGCTTCCCGGCTGATTCCGGGGAGTTCGCAGGACTCGGAAGAGCCCTGGCGGAATTAACAGCTTACCGCGGTATGATGACGTCGCCGGACCATATGCTCTTTCTCAAACCCGATTGGCTCTTAGACGCCTTCGACTCCACCGACCGCGCGGAACTGAAATATAACGATACCGTACGGCTTACAACCTGGTGCCGTACGCTTAAAATCAATTATATGGTCAGCGGATCCTACTCCATATCCGGAAAGTACCTTGAAATAAACGCCGACATCTATTCGCTTGAAGAAAGCGAATCCCGAGCGTTGATACGTGAAACCCTCTCATTTCAAACCACGCAAGACCTGGTACCGGCACTTGAAAACCTGTCTGCCATTATGACCAAAGGTATTTATAAAACCGCCGGTATGCGACCGGCGCCGGTTATGGAACCGGATCTGGAACTGTACCGATCCCCCGCTCTTTTACAATACGGTTATGCGCAGGAACTTTTCTCACGAGACCGCTATCAGGAATCGCTGGCCGCTTTCAACCGCGCGCACATGAAAGACAGTTCGCGCGCCCTGACATGGTTCGGCAAAGGTTTAGCCTACGGCGAACTGATGATCCGGACATCCGACGACAAACTGCGCAACGACTACCAGAAGCGCGCCGAATACCATCTCAAAATGTGCGGCCAGAAAGCGCCCGGATTTGCCCCGGCTTATGTTGCCTTAGCGAAATACTATCTGTTCATGAAACCGGAACCGCGGTATCTGGACGCCGAATTCGCTTTAATCGCCGGAAAAGAGTTATACGCGCGGGATTATATGATATATTACCTGCTCAGCTTCATGCAGAAAATCCGCTGGGAATCATTCGGATTTACACGACGACAAGACATTCTGGCGCAGGCGCTTCAATATAATCCGGCCGCGTTCCAGACGTACCTGGAATACGGTTTTATGTTTCTTCAGTACGCCAAACCTCACGATTACAATACCCAGCAGGCGCTTCAGTGTTTCCGTACCGCTAAATTCCTGAGGCCGAATCATCTGAACGCGATCATGGGGCTTGTTTCCGCTTATGACTACATGGGATATTATGACGAAGCGCTTAAACTGCTCGAACAGGCCGATCGGTTGTACCCAAACCACACGGAAATATTTTACACGCAGGGCGTCGTGCATTATCATCAGGCGGCATGGTACAAAATGAAAAAACGTCGGCAGGATGAAAATCAAAGTTACCGGCTGGCCGAACAGTATTTTCAGCGGGCGGTCAAATCGGCCAATCACGGTTATGCCTTTTTGTACCTTGGAAAAATCTATGATATTCAGAACCGTAAAAACGAGGCCATCGAAGCATTCCGCGCCGCCATGAAATACATCCCGCGCGAAGATCCTTACCGTGAGGAAGCGCGCAAAAAACTCAGGGAGTATTTTCCGGATGTCGAATAGCGTTGTCGAATACCTGATGACCGCGATGTCTCGCCGGCCGCTTCTGATGGGCATCCTGAACGTCACGCCGGATTCATTTTCCGACGGTGGTCGTTTTCTGAAACGGGATGACGCTCTGCGGCAGGCCGAAAAACTTAAAAACGACGGCGCCGATATCCTCGACATCGGCGGGGAGTCCACACGGCCGGGCTCCGACCCTGTGAGTCTTCAGGAAGAAACCGACCGCGCGCTTCCGGTCGTCGAACGGGTCGTCCGTGATATCGGTCTTCCCGTTTCGATTGATACTTATAAATCCGCCGTGGCGGCCGAGGCCGTCCGCGCCGGCGCCTGTCTGATCAACGACATCAGCGGCCTGACTTTCGATCCGGATATGGCCGCAACGGCCGCCCGCCTCAACGCCGGCCTGATTATCATGCACATCAAGGGCACGCCCAAGCACATGCAGGTAAACCCGCATTACGACGACGTGGTCGGCGAGGTCTTCACGTTTCTTGAACAACAGTGCCGGCTGGCCGCCAACGCCGGCGTACAGTCCATCATCATTGATCCCGGATTGGGATTCGGCAAACGGCTGGAGGATAATTATCTTTTACTGAAACATCTTCAGGCATTCCGCCGGCTCGGGCGGCCTGTAATGATCGGCTCTTCCCGTAAATCGTTTCTCGGAAAACCCTTTAACGCCGGCCCGGACGATCGGCTGGAAGGTACGATCGTCACAAATGTCTGGGCGGCCATGCAGGGCGCATCGGTACTTCGCCTGCATGACATTCTTCCCGTAAGGCGCGCGCTGGAAATTCTTAACCGGATAACCGCCGAAACCCATGCAGACTGAATT
Source organism: uncultured Bacteroidota bacterium (assembly GCA_964609675.1). Taxonomy (GTDB): domain Bacteria; phylum CLD3; class CLD3; order SB21; family JBBIRG01; genus CAZSRX01. The sequence goes on from CAZSRX010000008.1 coordinate 58,071, forward strand.
ATTTAAAATATTTTTCATACCGGTCACGTGGCTGGATATTCTGGACATTCTGGCCGTCACGCTGATTCTTTTCCGCGCGTATCTCATCATCCAGGGAACCACCGCTTCGCGCATGCTGATCGGACTCATTATCATTTTGCTGCTGTCGTTCGCCGTGCAGGCGTTGAATATGCACGGGATGATGTGGCTGGTGGACCAGATCCGTACCGTCTGGGTTATCGCTTTCGTAATCATTTTCCAGCCCGAACTACGCCGAATCCTGACCTCGCTGGGGCAGGGCCGTTTCATTAAAACGATTATCAAAATCGGCGTGCCGCATTATATTGACGACGTGGTCAAAGCCTGCGAAATGCTGGCCAAGCGCCGCAACGGCGCCATCATTGTGCTGGCCCAGACGGCCGGTCTTAAAAACATTATCGAAACCGGCCTGCCCGTGCAGGGACGCGTGTCCCACCAGCTACTCCAATCCATCTTCAACCCGCGCTCACCGCTGCACGACGGCGCCGTGATTATCGACAACGAGCAAATTGAGGCCGCCAAATGCCTGCTGCCCCTTAGCCAAAATCCGTTTATCGAATCCTCACTTGGCACACGACACCGTGCCGCTGTCGGCGTTACAGAACAATCCGACGCCGTCGCTATCGTCGTCTCGGAGGAAACCGGCAAAATCTCCACCGCGTTTAAAGGCGTGCTGCACCGCAATCTCACCGCCAGTGAACTCCGCCAGCACCTGATAGACATCATGAGCCAGTCTAAAACACGTAAATGGCTCCGACGACACCGCCGAAAAACCGACCGCAAGGATTTTTCAGGACTCGAACCCAATCAAACTAAATAAGACCATTCGACGGCCTCATCTGTACAATATTAAATGAATCGCACAGGAAAGTCTATGTATCCGACCAAACCAACCGGAATCATCATATTTATCGCATGCGTCATCGGTCTGACCGGTAACCTCTTAACCGCCCAAAACGGCGAAACGGTAAAATCAAAAAACGATTATATCTCGCTGAAATCTGTAAAACCGGGCGAGTATATTTATGAACTGCAATTCCCCGATCCCCAGTTTGAAACGGTGTCGGTAAACGGTAAAACTTTTCATAAAATCAGCGCGCCTTTTTTTGAATCGATCACGCAACCCGGAGCGCCGGAACTGCCTAAGTTAACGTATTTGCTGGAACTGCCTGAAGGAAACCCTTCCGTATCGGTAATACAAAGCGCATCCAAACGTAGCCGTGTTCATACTATCCTCCCGCACAGGGACCACGCCGCGATGGTTGCGCTATCGGAAAGCAGTTTTTCGGACGCTTCGACCACGGACTGGAAGCGGCAAAATGAATGGATGCCTGCAAATTCCGTACACCTGCAGTTTCTCGGGCATTTCAGGGAAATTCCAATGTATCGGCTGGATATTTATCCTTACCGTTATCATGCTGTTAAGAAAGAACTGGAAGCGCTGCGTACGATGAGCATCCGCATTGTCTATCCGTCGAATAAAAAAGTGGCCATCACGGAACCGATTTCGGGTGATCTGCAGGCCCTGCTGAAAACTCAGATCATTAACTGGGAATCCGCAGGAAAAAACCGTATATGGCAGTCCAAAAAAAACCTGTATAAGGAAAACCTGCAGGCAAATTATCTGGGCAGCACCTACATCAAAATTACTCTCAATAAAGACGGCCTGTATAAAATTACCTACGATGACTTAAAACGGCTGATGCCTTTCAAATCTATTGATCCACGGTCTTTCCGTCTTATCTGTCAGGGACGGGAGGTACCGATATATTTCAAAGGCGAAGCCGACGGCGTTTTTTCAAATGGAGACTATTTTGAATTCTTCGGAGAACAATACCGTTCCAAATTTCATCCGTATTTAAAGGATATTCCATCCTTCAGCGGACATTATTATGATTTGTGGAGCGATGAGAATGTGTATTTCCTAACCTGGGATGGACCTCTGGGACAGCGGCTGATAGAGGAGAACGCCGGTCTGCGTCAGGACACCAATCTCCTGCGCCCGCCTTTTTACACCGTCACGAGGCATTTCGAGGACGACCGCGTACGGTCGGACCAGCTTAAAAATATTAACCTGATCCAGCCGGCGGTTGTTGAAGACATCTGGACGTTTGATGACGGCGTTTCATACATCGCCGGCGGTTCTAACGCCCAGTCCACGAGGGAGTACAAGTTTAACATCGAAAATCCCGATAATCTTTTTCAGCGCGTGGACACCCTCGTGATCAACTTTCAGGGCATCAGTACCGGTTTACATTATATACAGGTATTCGTGAACGATGTGCTGTTGACGCCTACGGCCATGACCTGGTCCGGCGCGAAAAAATTTCAAGCCGCCTTGCCGGTATTCCCGGGCAGCGGCCGCCTGCGACACGGCGAAAACACGCTGCGCATCTTTACGCCGGCCAACGCGGAACGCAACCTGGACATCATCGCCCTGAACTGGTTTGACGTTACCTACAAACGCAAGTACACGGCGTCGGACAGCACGTACATTCTTTTTACAGGCGGCGATACGTATCAATCCGGTTATGTCCACCAGATTGAAGTCAGCGGCTTCCGAACCCCGGCCATCAGTCTTTATAAAAAAGGCATCAGCAAAATGGTCAGCTGGGACGTTGATTCCAATTCATTCGACGGGAGTTATAAAATCACCTTTCAGGACGCCATCTTCTTCCCCGAAACCGAATATATCGCCGTAACGGAAGAAGCCAAAATGAAACCGAAATCCCTCACATTGGATACGTTGCGGGATCTCCGTCAGGGCAGTCATAATGCGCGATATCTGATCATTACACCGAAGATTTTCCGGAACAGCATTCAGCGGCTGGAAAACTATCGCAGAAACAGGGGTTATACGGTTGAAACCGTCCTCGCGGAGGATATTTATGACCAGTTTAATGCCGGCATAAAAAGTCCGTACGCTATTCGCGATTTTCTGCGTTTCGCGGCTCAATCCCCCGCCTGGCAAGGCACGCAGGGCTCGCCGCTCTATGTGGTTCTGATTGGCGATGCCTCCTATAATTCCAAGCGCAGTAAAAACGATTTCCTGCCGGTGCAATCCATCCAGACGCTTTCTTACGGCCCTGCTGGAAGCGATCACTGGTACGCGACGCTGGACGACGACATCATCGCCGATCTGTTTATCGGTCGGATTTCCGTCACCACGAATACCGAACTGGACAATGTTATAGACAAAATTATCACCTATGAACAATCGGCGTATCCGGGCGATTGGAAGAACCGCGTCTGTTTTATCGGCGGCCAGCGTGAAACCCGCGGTCAGGGATCCAACAGCGAAATCCCGTATGACGTATTCCGCTATCAGAGTTCCAGGATTATTAACAATCGTCTGCCGCAGCGATTCTCGGCGGACCGTATCTATGCCTATCCGCTGAACGACCAGTTTTTCGGCGGCGCCAATGCAGTTATGAATGCGTTTAATACCGGCAAACTGCTTATGGCTTATCTGGGCCATGGGGGCGGCGGTATTTGGGGCGATCTGGACGCGCTCACGGGTAAGCCGCTTCTCAGCAATGATCAGGCGCTCGCGCTGACACCCACAAACGGTCCGTGGCCATTGGTCCTCAGTATGACCTGTTTTGTGGGCTCCTTCGAAGAAGACAGCCGCGTGGCCCTCGGCGAACTTCTGGTAAAAACCCCAAACCGCGGCGCCATCGGCGTGTATGCCGCCAGCGGCGTGGGCTGGATTATCGGCGACTACCAGTTGCTCGACCAAACGATACAGCCCATGCTGGAACAGGCCTCTACGGCCGGCGAAGCGTTGATACTGGGAAAGCTGAATTATATCATCCTGAAGGGCGCGGACGATTTTCAGGCGGGCGGCGATTTCGGAAGCACTCTGGAACAGGCCTATATCGCGCCCAGTATGGTTTATCAGTTTAACTTTCTCGGCGATCCGGCCCTGCGGCTCAAAGTCCCTGAAAATAAAACCTTAAATTTATCCAATTATAGCCCGGTCAAAACCGACACCGTGCTAATCACCGGCAGCGCGGGCTTTTCCGCGGGCACAGCCAAACTTGAAGTGTATCAGTATAAGCCCGTTAGAGACTCGGTAACCAACGGCGCTAATATCGCGTCTCTGGTTACGATTTATTCGACTACGTTCACAATCACAGGCAATGATTACAGCGTCGCGCTGAACCTTAGCGCTATACCGGATACGCTGCTGGATGACGGATTTGCCGGCGTCCGGATTTACGGCGAATCATCCGACGGCACCCGGACATTCAGCGCTTCGGCTGATTTTGCCGTCAACGCAACGTACATATCGGATATCCAAACCATTCCGGCCGTAATCACCTCAACCGATACGATACGATTTCGCTGCCGTGCCAATGACCCACAGGGCGTGGATCATGTAGTTGCACTCTATGAGCGCCTCGGCGTGATTAACCAGACCGGCCTCATGGATACGCTGTATCCCGCCGACAATCAGTATTATGAAAGCCGCGGTATCGGTCCCTGGTCGGAAAAAGATGAACTGCGTTTCCATATCAAAGTTAAGGATACAACCGGCGATTCCACCGTCACCGCCCGGTATTCCAATACCGTACGCGCCGGTATTGATCTGTCGCTCGGCGCCATCGATAACCCGGGTAACCCGCTGACCGACCGTATTTTCCTGAGCGGCGACAGCGTGGCCCGTATAATGGCGGTGATTGAAAACAACGGTTACCTGCCCGTAAACGACGTCCCGGTAAAGTTTTACAGGAACCATCCTCAGCTTGGCGGCATTTTGATCGGCGAAACCACAACCTCTATCGCCGGAACCATTCCCAATTCCGGTAAGACGGCTCGGGATACGGTTGCCATACCGGCCGCGCTGGAAAACGGTTCACACAATATTTATGTGTGGGTAGATTCCGCTCAAAGCGTTAATGACGTTAACCGGACCAACAATCTCGGTTACCGTACTCTGTCGCTGAATATTTTTAACGTCACGCCGGCGCTGGGCACAACCCTTTCCGGAATAAAAAATGATACGGTTTTTGTGGATGAACGTTTTGCGTTGTGCCTGCCGCCTGCCTCGGTCACACAACCCGCCACAATCGCGTTGACGCCCTTTACGAATGTCCGTTTAGTGAACCAACCGGATTTGGAATTGGCGATCCTGAAAAACGCTTCCGCGCCGGCCGCTTACCGTATAGACTTCAGCCGCTGGTCGGATGTAACCGCGCTCGGAAAGACTATGCTCGTTTATTTTAACTACGACACCACCCGATATCCCTCCGCGCTGGGCTATAAGGACTCGCTGGGCGTCTATCGATGGGATTCCGGCAATCAGCGGTGGCGTTTAATCGGTTACGATATCGGAAACATACCGGGCCGTGTAACGGTTCCACTCACCCGGCCTGAAGACTTCGGCGATCTGACGCTGATGATCAACCGCGACCGTACAGGTCCGGTCATCGAACCGAACATCGAAGGGCAGTATTTTTCTCAAGGCGCTATTGTTCCTAAGAATCCTAAAATCTCAGCCGTCATTTACGACCGCAACGGCGTAAGTCTGCTCAAGAGTAATTATTCCGTTTTCATCGATCAGCAACCGGCCGCCGCAAGCCATCTGATTTTGCCGGACTCCTCGCTGAACAGCAACACGGTTACGCTGATCTTAAGCCTTCCGCAAACATTCACTGCCGGCGAACATGTAATTACTTTTCAGGCGGCGGATGTAAACGGCAACCATAGCGCCATAACGGAATTACGATTCAACGTCATTACCCAATTCAGCCTTAAAGTTATGGGTAATTTCCCGAATCCTTTTTCCAATACCACGACGCTGGCGTTTCGCGTCGAAGCGCCCGAGACGCTCGATAAACTGGAAGTGGCCATATATAGCGTTTCCGGACGTAAAATCCGTTCCATAACCTCCGACGATCCGGTTCAGGGCCCGCCGTTGAACGCCATCGGCTATCATGAAGTCATCTGGGACGCCACGGACGACCACGGACACAACGTAGCTAACGGCATTTACTTTTACAGGATTAAAGGTCGTCTCAACGGTAAAACGGTTGAAAAACGCGGTAAAATAGCTTATTTTAGGTAACGTATGATAACCATCCGACAAATACTTTTCATATCCGTCGTCCTTCCGGCGGTGTTTTTTTCATCCTTACAGGCCGGCTCGGGCGATCGCTGGTACACTAACGCTTTTCTCGAAATTCCGTTAGGCGCCCGCGCGACAGGCCTTGGCGGCGCTTATGCCGGTGTGGCTAACGACGGCACCGCCTTCTTCTGGAATCCGGCGGGCATCACGCTCCTGCACAAACGGGAAATCAGTATGATGTATGCCGACCAGTTCGACGGATTCGGCCAGTATCATTTCATCAATTATTCCCATAAATTGTCGGAAACGTACGGATTCTCGGTCAGTTGGATCCGTTACAGCGTCGGCAGCATCGCGGAATATAAGAAACTCGTGGACAATGTTTACGCCCGCAGCCAGCCGGATTACGACTTCAGCCAATACAGTCTCGGCCACTTTGACTACGCCGATAATGCATTTTTCTTTTCCTTCGCCCGTATGAATAAGTTTTATCTGAACATGGGATGGCTGTACAGCGATTTTCCCGTTCAAATCCCTGTCGGCGTAAATTTTAAAATCCTCAAGGGCGGAACCAGCGGGATTTCGGGAGAGAATGAAACCGTACTGAGCGACGCGAAAAAATTTGGTATCGGCGTCGATCTCGGCGCTATGCTGATGTTTGGCGTCAATGATCTGCTCGAAGCCCCGTATCTCGGTGATTTCGCGGCAGGAATCAACCTCCAGGACCTAACCACGACCGGCGTGACCTACAATTCGGCCTCATCCATCAGCCGTCAGCAACAGGTCAAACCGCGCGATGTAGCTCCGCTGAACGTCAAATTCGGCCTGTCTTATATTCAGCCGATCGATGAACTGGAAAGCAATGTCCTGATTGCTTACGAGCATAACAACCGCTATGGCGCCACCAGTCACTACGGCCTGGAATATGATTACAAACGGATGATACAGATTCGGCTGGGATATAATCATGATAAAATCACTTATGGCGCCGGCCTTTCCGTATGGCAGTTCCAGATCGACTACGCCATTATCAGCCATGACCTGGGCTACACGCACCGTGTCAGCGCGGCTTATAAATTTTAACGGATATTAAAATGAAAAAAAATTATTCCTATCTGTTCTATCTCCTTCTGACTGGATTGGTTACGTTCTTAAACAGCTGTCCGGAAGAGGTTAATCCCGAATTTGACCCGCCCGGACCGGTTCGTATCCTACCCAATAACGGCGATACAACCATATCCGAATCAGGCCTGCGCACCACGCTGGGTTCATCCGGGATTATCGTCGAATGGGAGAAACTGCAGACGACCGACAATGTTATCAAAGAATACCGCATTTTCAGGTCCAAAGGCATCGACAGCGCTTTTAAACAAATCGGTTCTGTTTTAAGTACTGAGGATCCGGTCTTTCTGGATATGACCGCTTCGAGAGATACTACTTATTATTACTATGTCACAGCCGTCGATACGCGTAACCGAACCAGTGATACCTCTTTATATTTCAGGCCGGACAGCGTCTCGATTTATATTCGTTTTATAACGCTTGAACAGCCCGCATCCGGCATACAGCCGCCGTTCTACCCCATGGATACAACCAGTACCAAACCTCTTTTTAAGTGGTGTTACCCCAAATTACCGACCCCTTTCAAATGCGTGTTGCATATTGCCAATTCAGGACTTCAGACAATCTGGATCGCTCAAAAACCCGCAGGCGTTTTTGAAACCTGCGGCGAAGGCGCGCCGGTGGAATATATCACGTACCACCATCTATCCTATCTGACCAATGACAGCCTGCGTTGTTCCAATCCCGGCGCTGTAGTTGTGAATTACTCCCATCCGATATGGGCGCAAACGTCCCGTTTGGCAAAAGGCAATTATTACTGGCGGCTGAGCTGTTACTGGCCGGACGGCAACCGTGAATCTCGAACTAATTGGATCGCATTCTCCATCACCAGGGATTGAATCCATCATCATTTATCATAAAATCCGGAGTATCTTATGAATATTGTCGAATCCATCCGTCTGAAAGCCAAAGAAAAAAAACGCCGTATTGTCTTACCCGAAGGCGAGGAAGACCGTACCTTGCAAGCTATGAAGATTATACTCAATGAAGAACTGGCCAAACCGACGCTTCTCGGTGACGCTGATAAAATACGGGCGCGCGCCAGGGAACTGAATATCGAAATCCCATCTTCCGTTGCAATCTTGGATCCAAAAAAATCCGACAAGGTTTCCGATTACGCGAGCGAATTATTTAACCTGCGTAAGGCTAAAGGCATGACGTATGAAGAAGCCAAATCGCTGATGCAGACCATCCTCTATTACGGCGCGATGATGGTACGCCGCGGTGAAGTGGACGGCATGGTTGGCGGTGCGGTCGCTACTACTGCCGATGTTATGCGGGCGGCTATTTACTGCGTGGGCACGGCGCCGGGCATTAAAACGGTTTCCAGCATGTTCCTCATGGTGTTGCCGGACGGTCGCTCGGTCACATTCGCCGACTGCGCGGTGAACCCTTATCCGGACGAAAACCAGCTGGCCGATATCGCCATCGCTTCTGCGGACACGCACAGGCAGCTCACCGGCGAAGAGCCGGTTATGGCGATGCTGTCGTTTTCCACCAAAGGCAGCGCCAAGCACGACGCCGTCACCAAAGTGGTCAATGCGTTGAATATTGTTAAACAAAAACGTCCCGACCTCAAAGCCGACGGCGAAATGCAGTTCGACGCCGCATTCGTAGAAGCCATCGGCAAACGGAAAGCTCCGGATAGCCCCGTCGCCGGAAAAGCCAATGTGTTTATTTTCCCGAATCTGGACGCCGGTAATATCGGCTACAAAATCACCGAACGCATCGGTAAAGCGCAGGCCGTCGGTCCCGTTATTCAAGGACTGGCCAAACCTATCAATGATCTCTCGCGCGGCTGCAGCGCCGAGGACATCGCCAACGTCACCGCGATTTGTTCCCTGAAGGCATAAAACTATAAAGTCCCGACCACACCGTCGGGACTTTTTTTTTACTGGGCTATGGATGCCGGCTTCTCTTTGGTATGCGTAAGCTTCAGGCGGATGCCTTTAGCTTCTATGAGCGATTGAATCTCCTGCATGACGCCTTCGGAATCAAGGCCCAAGCGCTGATACAAAATTTCATTTTCGCCATGCTCGACGAACGCGTCAGGCAAGCCCATCACATGGACAGTCAGCCGGGATATTTTTTCTGCAAATTGCGGATCACGACGGGAATGCGTTTCGATGAATTTCTGGCAGTAAATTTTTTCAAGAACGGCGCTGCCAAACCCGCCCTGGATAGTATTGTCTTCCAGAGTGATGACGATACGATGATCCCGTACCATTTCGAAAAGCATTTCTTCATCCAAAGGTTTTACAAAACGGGCGTTCACCACCGTGACCGAATACCCCGCTTTAAGAAGTCGCGCCGCCGCCTGACTGGCTGTGGAAACCATGGATCCGATGGCAAGGATGGCGGCATCATTTCCGCGCACGAGTATCTCAGATTTTCCAATTTCAATTTTACTGAATTCTTCAAGAATCGGCACGCCGACACCGTTACCGCGCGGGTATCGAATGGCAATGGGCCCCTGATTATAAAGAATCCCTGTATAAATCATATCCTTTAGTTCGTTTTCATCTTTTGGCGCCATAATGGTCATGCCTTGAATGCATCGCAAGAACGACAAATCCAGCGCTCCGTGATGGGTAGGGCCGTCGGCGCCTACCAAACCGGCGCGGTCAAGGCAAAAGAGCACCGGCACATTCTGCAAAGCCACGTCGTGGACGATCTGGTCAAAGCTGCGCTGAATAAACGTGGAATAAATGGCCACCACCGGTTTCAGTCCGTTTAGTCCCATGCCTGCGGCCATTGTAACGGCGTGCGATTCCGCAATGCCTACATCAAAAAAACGCTGAGGCATGGCGTCCGCTAAGTATTTCAATCCGGTTCCTTCGGCCATCGCGGCGGTAATGCCTACCACATGCGGATATTTACGGCATAATTTCAACAAGGTTTTTCCGAATACCTCCGTGTAGGAGGGCGCCGACTTTCGGGATTCGAATGCCGTTTCTAAGGATGTGGATTTCGCCGATACCGCATGATAACGGGTAGCGTCTTCTTTGTATTTCTCCACATCGCGCTCTTCCTGTATCATCCCTTTGCCTTTTTTAGTCAGCACATGAAGCAGCAGCGGGCCTTTGATATTTTTGATGTCGTTAAATAGCCGTAATAACCGCGGCAGATCATGACCATCCACCGGACCGAAATATCGGAAACCAAGACTTTCAAAAAAATGACCCGGCACCAGGACGGTTTTAATGCCTTCTTCAAGTTTGGCAACGCCATAACGGACTTTATCACCGAGATCATGAAATTTTCCGAGCGCTTCCCAAATCTCTTTCTTAACTTTATTATAAAGCGGGTTGGAAATCAGATCGGTTAGATGCTTGGATAAGGCGCCTACATTGGATGAAATCGACATCATATTGTCATTCAAAATGACGATGAGGTCTCTCTTAATACTGCCCGCGTGGTTGAGCGCTTCAAACGCCAGACCGCCTGTCAGGGCGCCATCGCCGATGATGGCAATGACTTTGTGATTTTGTTTCTGTATATCCCGCGCGATGGCCATCCCCACAGCCGCGGATATCGACGTGCTGGCATGGCCGGTACAGAATGCGTCATACTCGCTTTCATCAATCTTGCAGAAACCGCTCAGACCATCAGTTTGGCGGATCGTGTGAAAACGGTCCTTACGCCCGGTCAGTAATTTATGAATATAGGCCTGGTGGCTCACATCCCAGATAATTTTATCACGCGGGGTATCAAAGGTATAATGCAGGGCAACGGTCAGTTCCACTACGCCCAGGCTTGCGCCCAGATGGCCGCCAATGCGGGTGATTTCATCAATCACATACTGCCTCAATTCCGCTGACAGTCTGATCAGTTCTTCCGGTTTGAGCGTTTTTAAATCATCCGGTGTATTGACCCGGTTAAATATCGATGGCATGCAAAACCTTTATAAGTTTTTTATACGGCTTTAAATCTAATATTTTTCCCAAAAAAAACAAGGTTGAATGTATTTACATTCAACCTTGCTCGTAAAACTTAATGATACTTAAATAGCAAAATTGACACCTACGCTGTAAGCTTTCTTCTTAGCCATACTGTAGTCTGCATTGATATTAACAAGCAGGAACCGGAAATTGCTTCCGACTGTAATACGGTCTTTATTAACCCCTTTGGCCTTAAATTTTACAGGAATGGTATTATTCGCGTCCATGACATAATCATATTTGAATGTCATTTCTGAGGATTCCCTGAGATAACCGGCATATGGCGTGATATTCAAAAAACCAAATCCAAGTTGTTTACTCACTGTCGCACCATAAGCTACGGCATGGGCTTCAAACAATTTTCCCTGGCTGATATTTTGCTGATAAAACGCGGCGGCAAAATCCATTGGCATCTTAAAAGGCAGCCACACGGCAGGATTGTGCTGTATTCCCCATCCGAAATAATTCATTTTACCGACCTTGCCATATATTTTGGCCGGCGGCAGATAGCGTAAAGTAACCTGAGTGCCCCAAACCGTACCGATAGTTGCCTGGGGCGCCATAAGCGGCACAACTGGCGATTCGAGAATGCCTCCGATTTTTAAAGTATCTCTGATATTATTTAATTCTATTGTCTGCGTTTGCCCGTTGGGATCAGTAATATTGAACGTTTTATTGCCAATGGTAACAACGATTTTATCTGATTTTTTTCCAATAAATGTGGCGCCGGACAATGTTACCGGTACGGATTGACCGACAATTTGTGATGAAACCGTATTAATAGCGGTTATTTTTTGAGCGGAATCAAGACTATTATACCAGGCCTGATTTCTTAAATAGGCTTCGGATATTTCATTCGCATCGGCTTGCTGAAATTGATAATCGCCGGTGGTGGAAAACCGTTTATCTTTATCGGTGAACATCGTTCCTACAAATACCACGCCGACTTCAATGTCCAGTCCGAATTTTTTGGCTTTTGGTGAACGGTGAAACCATCCGGTATTCAGATTTGTCGAAAAGCCGGTGGTTACCGGTTTGGTATATAACTTAGCCGCGGGTTCGGCAAGTCCGGTAATCGCTTCCTTCAGATTGCCCTGCGCCATTGTCAATGAGGCAACAATAAAAATTAAGCCCAAAATGAGTGACAAATTTTTGGTAACAGCTTTCATAGAGTACCTCCGGTTAGTTATTATATTATTTGCTTGTAATATAATAAAAACAAAGGGCGGGTGCAAATATTCCCGCCCTTTTTTTTAATAATTTTTTCGTTCTTATTTGATGACCATCATCTTATGGGTCTTGGTAAACCGCTGTTTGCCTTCCAGCGCTTTTGCGGTAATTCGATAGATGTACACACCGGATGCGACAGCCGTATTGCGGTTACTGAGTCCGTTCCATCGGACTTTGTGGAATCCGGGTTCCATCTTCTTGTTCACCAGCGTCTGCACTTCCTGGCCAAGGATGTTGTAGATCTTTATGGTTACCTGCGCTGCGACCGGCAGATCGTACTCGATGGTTGTGTTCGGGTTAAAAGGATTCGGATAATTCTGCGACAACCGGAAGCTCTTCGGCAGATCCACCAGAACGTATTCGGCGTCATGAACATTAATCTTGCCGTCATACGAAACGTCAGCGATACGATAAGCGTAGCGCGCGCCGGACTTCACTTCGGTATCTTCGAAGATATAATCCGTCGCAGAGGGCTTGGTACCTGCGCCCTTAAGCTGACCGGCTGAAGCAAACGTAGAATACAGCTGTTCGATGGTGATAAGACCCTTGTTCAGTTTGTCGTATTCTTCTTCCGAAATTTCTTTCTTAAACACGAGCCAGTAAGCGTTATTCAGCTCGCTTTCGGTTCTCCATTCCAGCGTTACTTTGCCGTTTTCGGAGCGTGCGCGGAAATAAGCCAGTTCGACCGGCAGGCTCGCGTCATTAACGGCGTCGCAGATGACCAGTGTATCCAGTATGCCCGCGCGGAACGGGTAGTTTGCGGCTTGTACCCACAGCTCGGTGGTATCCCGAAGCATGGTTACGCCCGGCATCGTATCGATCATGGCCCATACACCGGCGCTGCGCCGCCAGATATGTAACTGATTCTTATTATTATTATTCAGTTCATCGCGCCCATAATACAAGCGTATCGTGTCATTGCTGACCGTATTAGCGGATTGGACAGTGTAGTATCGCATTACAGCAGCTACGGCAACATTCAGCGTATCGCTAATCAACCGCACGGTCGTGCTTCCTAAGGCGTTGCCTAAGGTCTTAATACGGAAGTCATTTCCGAATATAACATTGGCGCTGGTGCCTACGTTTTGGGTTTCATTGAAACTCCACCGTACGCGTCCGTAGGAAGGATCGCCATTATCCTGTTCATAGCGCACGCCGCTCATGGTGCCTTTGTAATTGACAAAGGATATACGTCCATTGCCGGACGTATTGGAAACATTGTAAAGCATGCGATTCGTGGCGGCAGAGTCAAACCGTACGCCGCTTGGGCTGACGAACTGATCGCTGGCCATTGAGATATAGGCATTGCCGGTGCCGCTCAGGAAGAAGGTGTTGTCCATCTTCTGGGTCGATTCAATCAGTGCGCCGGACTGCAGGGTTATACCATATTGCCCGCTGCCACCGAGATTGAAGAAGCCGGCGTTCTTGACGTCCAGCGTGCCGCCGCTCGCGACCACCATACGGTAGTTCCCGCTTACCGAACCGATGTTAGCGCGGTTAGCGTACGTTGTATCCGTACCGATTGCGCGGAAAATACCATTGTTGTTGATATTAATAACCGTGCCGTCACCGAAGCGGGATACCTTCGCGGCCTGGGCTTGCAGTAATCCCGAAACGTTGAAATTATTGCAATCTTCGATAGTACCGTAACCCATAACCAGGGTACCATTATCGTAAACGTTAATAGAATAATTTCCTGAGATAAGTCTTGTAAGTCGCGCACGGATAGCATCGGAGGTACCAAGTATACTTAAAGAACCGCCGTATATATTAACCTTGGTGCCGTTAGTCATCTTCAAGTTACCGCCTCCGGATACAAGCAGATCGCCGCTATAAACCCGGATGGAATCCGTTGCGGCATCGCCATAATCGAAATTTCTTCCGCTTAGATCAAATGTGCCGTCCCGGACGATAAAATGATTTATCACTTTTGAATCACCTGTGGAAGTAACGGTCGCACCGGTTTTGTTAATTACCAGATTGGCAATCGAATTGTTTCCATCATCATAATTAGAAGCCGTTGATCCGTTGAGTATGAGAGAATCGCCGGCTTGCATAGTCACCGAAGCTGTTAAAGTAACATTACCGCCAATGGTTAAATGTCTGTTATTGGTCCTGAACCCACCGGATGATACGGTGAATTCGTTAGTAACGATGTTATTATTTGAATTTAATTGTAAATAATTACCCGAATTTTTATTGACAACAAGCCGATAATACGTCGTTCCATTGGTTTCGATACTTGAATTGATATTGCCTACAAACGATACGGTTCTTCCGTTAGGAATAAATGTGCCGCCGTTATTATACCAACTGCCATATACTTCAATATCACTGCTGGATAAATCAAATATACCATTGACAATATTCAATAGACCGCGTAATTGCAGCGAAGACGCCAATCGAATAGTACCCGATGGTTTATCAATACGAACATTATAAAAGGGTTTGGACGTCCCGCCGGTATTAATTGTCTGTAAACCAGTACCGTTGAATATGATATTTCCTGTACCGTAATTAAAGGTACCTGTGGTAGTCCAGTTTTCTCCGCAAACAATTTTATTGTTATTAGCCGTTAACGTAGCGCCGGCACCTATTGTAATACTTTTAGCTACAAACATAGTATCAGTGCCAGTAGTCAACGTTAACGAAGAGGACGTTCCCGTTATTAATAAGCTTCCGACAAGCCGCATTCGTTTAGTGGCATTAACGTTTACAGTTGCACCGTCTCGAATGGTTATATTATTGCAGGTAAGATTGGTATCATACTGTACATTCGTAAATCCTGAAGGAATAAGAGCGTTCTTTGTCGCATCATCGGGTAAGCCATTAGGATTCCAATTTTCAGCTACTTTCCATGAGCGCCCGGTACCGGAGGGACCGCCGTCAAAAGTATAGGTAGTCGTGGAATAACGCCAGTCTAAATAAGCGCCGGAACTGTAGGCCTCGCCTTCAAACGCTCCGCTGGCATCATACATAATCAGTGAATCACCGCTGGTAGCGTTTGTTCGGGTAACATTTTTGGATACGCCTCCAGCGTTGGTCGGGAAGGTTACGCCGGTCATCCAAATATCGCCCGTGGTAAAATTACCGTCCAGTTTTAATAAGGAGCCGTCTGCCTGCCCGTTAGTAAATGTGGTAGAATCGAAATCATACGTAGCGTCAATTCCGCTATTCGTGCCGTTTGTTGTAATGGAAACACCATTGGTGTTCATATATTCAAACAGAGCGTGTTTGGCCGCAATAGTACCTCCGGAACTGACAGTAAAGCCGTAATATGAAGTGCCACCGGTGCGGCGGGTCACCGTAACATTGCTATCCGGTGTCCCTATAATGTTGATCCTGCCACCGGAATTGACGGTCAGGGCCGTATTACCGGCGGCGGCAGCATACATCCGGAGATTAGAACCTTTATTCAGGTCCAGCGTTCCGGAAACAGTCAAATTATCGGCGCCATCTCCGAATTCTATTGTCTTTTTGTTTGAATATAAAGTACCGCTGGCAATATTAAGATTACCAACAACTGTAAGATTATCCTGCAGCGTTATAGAACCCGTTGAAGTCTTATCAATTCGCAGATTGTTAAACGAGGAGCCGTTAGAGGTAAGGTTTTTGTTGTTATTGCTGGATAACCTGATTTCTCCGGATCCTGCATCGGTAAACGTGCCAGCATTATAAAATTCACCGTTGATGGTTGTGGTTCGGCCGTTATTATTAAAGGTTCCTTGCAGAATCCGTAAATCGTTGTTCACCTGCAGATCGTTAGCGCCCATAACAAGGCTGCCGCCGGATTTATTCACAACGATGTTGTAAAATTGCTTACCCGAGCCGGTTCCGCCGGTTACGAAAGTTTGTCCGGAGTTTCCGTTAAATATTACTACGCCGTTACCGTGGTTGAAATTACTGGAATTCGTCCAGTTACCTCCGACAAAGATTGTATCGGTACTATTCGTTACCGTGATGGTGCCGGTGCCGTCTATAGTTAGATAATCCGTAACAATTAAATTTCTTCCGTTCAACGTCAGCGTTTTTTGGCTTATCTGAAGCGTTTTAGCCAGCGCCGTATCTGCCGTAATCGTCGGCATATTGGAGGAACTGGAATTAATAATCACGTTATTGTCCCTCGTCGGCACTGACTTCGGACTCCAGTTACCCGGATTATGCCAGTTAGTATTGGTTTTACCGGTCCATTGCCGGGTATTGGTGGTATATACCCAATCTACACGATCACCCGCGTCGAGTTCATAATCGGCACCTTCAAAGGCACCCGTAGCATCTTGCATGGTAATGTGGCCGGCCGCTCCTTCTTTGGCGACATTATAGGACTGCCCGGTGGGAACTGTCGGGAAGTTAACATCCCGGATAACCAATGTATCGGTGTTATTTTTCAGGTATAGCATTTTACCTTCCGCCATACCGTTGTCAAACGTACAATAGCTGAAATTGTTGCCGGTATCAATCGTCGCTGAATTGATATAGATACCGTAAGTATTCATATACTCGAACTTAGCATATTTCGCATGAATTTTTGTGCCGTTAGACATGGTAAAGCCGTAATAATTGGCGGCGTTATTACGGGTCACCGTCGCGACATTACCGCTAACGCCGACGGCCCGGAATACGGCGCCGTTTTGAACCGTAAACGCCGAATTACCGAATATTTTTAACTGAGCACCGGCATCTACTTCCAGCGTGGCATTACTGTCAACAACAAAGTAATCGGTTGCGGCATTGCCCAAATTTAATACCTGACCGTTAAGATCCAGACTGCCGTATAGGACGGTCATGTTTCCGTTAAAGGTTGCGGCATCGGTTAGCGAATAGGAACCGGTTATGCGGATATTCTCAAAACTCGAGCCGTTCGATCGGATAGTTTTTGTTGCCCCGGTAAGAATAACCGTTGAAGTGGAAGGTGTAAATGTGCCGCTGGTCGCGTTCCAGTTTCCTTGTACGGTAATATCGCGCGTACCGTTGGCGCTGAAGTTTCCTTCATTGATATTCAGGTTATTCCGAATAATTAAATCCGACAAACCCTGCAGATAGACATAATTAGTTGGAGCAGTGCCGGTATTGCTGATGATGATATTAAAGTACCGTTTGCCTTTCCCTGTACCCTCCGGATAGAAGTTTTGATTTGCCGATCCGTTAAATGTCAGGGTGTTATTGACCTCATTGGTATCTGACAGCAACAAACCGTAATTTAAAAAATTACCACCACACGTTATATTATGATTTTCCGTGCTGACATCCAGAATAACTTCTCCTGCCATGGCAGCCGTTGATATCTGTATATATCCCCGTGCTTGCAAATCGCCGTTAATGCGTTTCCAGTAAACCGGGCCGCTGGATTGTTTGCTGATCAGTAGATTGCCGTAATAGAAATGGGAACCGTCAGACAATTTGGTCTCAATAAGCTGGACCGAATCCCGTATATATTGAGTAACGGAAGTGGGATTCATGTTAATATATTCGAAATTCTTAGGAAAATTGTCATAGCCGCGCAAATAGATATTCATACCCGCGTCGAGTTGGAAACTGTCGGCTTCGGATAGACTGTTGACCGTATAAACATTCAAATCAAAATTGCGTTTGACGTCAAATAATCCGCTGTCAATATTAATATTGGTGAAGAGTGTTTTAGTCCCGGTTCCTTCAAACCGCAGACCGCTGAATGTAGTAGGATTATTTCCGCCGGTACCCCCGCCATATATATTTTGTCCGGCTCCGTTGAATATAACGGTGCTCAGATTAGGCGTAAAAGTAGCGTAATTGTCCCAGTTGCCACTTAATTGAATGGTCTTGCCGTTGCCGTCTACGACGCCCGAAGATAACTGAATGGTAATTCCTCCGCGGATATCGACATTCGTCATGAAGGTCTTGGCACCGCTATTTTCAAAGACAACGTTATAAAAATCGCTCGAGTCGCGACCATAAATGAAAGCGGCAGCGGTACCGTTAAAATAGGTTGTACTGGTGCCGTGCTTATAATAACCGCCGTTGTCATTATCCCATTTCTTTCCGACATATAAAGCTACGTTGGATACGTTATCCAGCGTGCCGAACGAGTCAATAAACAACGTATCATTGATCTGAACCGCATTGGTAGTTATAGCAAGAATGGAATTGCGGCCGACTTCGAGCGTACTGAAACGCTTGTTGGTCGCAGTACCGCCACTGACCAGCGTCTGGATGCCGGTACTGTCAAACCGCACGCGTCCGCCGCCGGGATTGAAAGTCCCGGGATTTGACCAGTTACCTTTGACCTGGATAAGGGACTGGCCGCTCATAACGGTCAATGTACCATTAATGGTAATGTCGCCGTGAACCACTAATGTATCGTCCATTATCATCAGCTGGCGCGTACCGGCTTCGATGGTCAGGTCTTTGCAGTAAGCTACGCCGGGGGTGTTGTTGGTGTCCGTATAGCAATGGTTAACGGCGGAAGCAGCAATCACCACGCGTCGGTTTCCGTCGGGTACGCCGGCCGGCGTCCAGTTGTAGGGATTAAACCAATTGGTGCTGTAGGTACCGTTCCAGGTCGATATGGAATCGGAGAAAATCCATTCAATAATGCCCGTGCTCGTGGGATTATCGTATGTGTCGCCGGAAAATACGCCGGTGGCGTCCACAAACTGCAGGGTATCGGTGGCATCCCCGAAGGTTACGTTGTTGGCGCCGCCACCAGGATTGACTGAGAAATTGGCGTTCCAGATCGCGTTGTTATTAGCGCGGGTCATACTGGTTGTTAAACTGTCTATACGTAAAGCCGTCGCGCCGGCTACGCCCATTGGATAAGCAAAGTTACCGTCGCTGAAATTATACGGGTAAGTCTGGATGGTTCCTCCGGCCTGGACCCACACGCCGTTGGCGTTGGTGCGTTCAATCTTATAATAACGGGCTCCGATAGTTCCATTAGGCCCTATCGTAAGCGCATAGGTGCCGGCCCCTGTGCGCCGTGTGATAATGGCCGGATTAGCGCTGTCGCCAATAACCGTAAGCGTCCCGGCGGTACCGTACAGACCGACGTTTACGCGGGAATTCTGGTAAACATAGAAGGTACTGCCGGTTTCAATGGCCAATACGCCTCCTTCGGCTATATTTACCGAATCGGTTCCGGTCGTGCTGTAATAAATGTCGTAACCATTGGACCGGATAGTACCGCGGTTGATATTAAACACCCCGCGAACATCCATCTGGTAGCCGGTAAGCGTGTATGTGCCTGCGCTGTCAATTTGTAAATGGTTAAAAATATAATTGCCGCCAATGCCGGTATAACCCGTTCGAAGCGTGCGACTGCCCTTGCCGCGCAGATAAACCGTGTCGCCGCGGGCTATAAAAGTACCGCCCCGGTTATCCCAATCCCCGTAGCAATAAACAGTGTTAAACCCAAGCGTATTCACATCGAGCGAACCGGCAATTATAATTAAATTCCCGCCGACATATAAATCACTGTTTGTTTGTCCCAATAATACATCATTCTGGTTGGGTTTGTTCAGAACAAAGTTATAAAAACCGTTCGTTAAAGCCTGGTTAATGGAATTCATGTTTGTGGTAAACGTGGCGTTGACAGTTCCATCGGCGATAACCGTATTATTGTTATGTATAAAAACGCCGTTGTTGGTCCAGTTGCCGCCGACAAACAGGGAATCGCCGCTGTTGACAATCAGGGAATCGCCGGCATTGATGGTCAGGTGGCGGTTGACGTCAATTTTGGTCATAAAATATTTTGCGCCGGACCCGGACAGCACGAGATCATAAAAGTCATCGCGTCCGGTGGCCGAAATGTATTGCGGCCCGTTTCGATTAAAAGTAACGCTGCCGGTACCGGTCGTAACCGTTGTGGAAGGCGCCTGATACCAATTACCGCCCACGTAAACGGCCTGCCCGCCAAGACTGAAATTCCCGGATTCTATAGCCAAACTGTCATTCACATCCAGACGTTGCGTAATACGGACGTCGTTACCGCGGAGATACAGCTTATTAAAGGCCTTACCATTACTCAGATTACCGCTGTACAAATACTGTATGCCGCTTCCGTCTATAATCACCCGGCCGGATCGCGGCTGAAACACCCCGGAGGCGGTGGTATTATACCAGTATCCGCCGCAATTGATTGTGTAATTATTCGTCGAAACATCAAGAGTCGTATTGGCCTCTATGGTAAGATTACCGCGGCAATTTAAATCGCCATCTAAGGTTTTTGTAACGACGGCGCCGTTACCATAGAAGTAAATATTACCGTACTGGATCTTAGAGCCGCTTGCGGTTACGGCGGGTATGACCTGGTTGCCGCGGTCAAAATACACGGTGCTGGAGGCGGCCAGCGTGATGGTCTCAAAACCAGCAGGGAACGAGTTGCTGTCGGAACCGGTAGTGTTTCGAATATACAATCCGCAATTGGCGCCCAGGTCTAATGTGTTACTGCCGCCCAAACCGTTGATGCGGAAATTCTGCAGGTTTAGGTACGCCACACCAGCGTTCACGGTTATATTGCCGCGCACATCGAAACTGTCATAATAAACCGTACGGGCGCCGGAACCTGTAAAATTCAGATTCCAGAAGGTCTGCTTCGGCGCTCCCGCATACAAATATATACCGGTGCCGGTACCGTCGTTGCGGTCTAGCGTGATGGTCGAGGGTTGCGAACCCACGTCAATGCGGGCGTTGGCGCCGTCATTGAACTGTAAATTGTTCCCGACATTAATGTTAAAATACCGGTTGCTCGGGTTATACATTCGCAGTGTCGTATTATTATAAACATAAAGCGTACCGGTTACTTTCAGATTACTATCCAGTGTTTTATACCCGTAACGCAGATACAGGTTCGAATAATTAATCTGGTTTCCGTTAGGAAGATACGTTTTGACGGTTTGTATCGAGTCGCCAACCGCTGGCCGATCATAAATCACAATACTTCCGGAGCTGAAATTGGCGTTTTCCACGCTGTCCGGGAAGCTATTGGTGCCGCGCAGATACAGATAATTGTAATCGGTGCCTCCGCTTAATGTAAACGTGTTATTAGCGCCGCGCATGACCAACGAACTGTCGATTGTCAGACCGCGCGCGGCCTGGCTGAGAGCGACCGTAATGTTGCCGGTTACGACGGTATGGGTCTCGATAAACTTATTACTGACGCCGGCAAATTCCAGATTGTGGAACACGGTACCATTGGGATACATGTATTGATTACCGTTCGAACCGTTCAGCAGGACAGTGCCTTCACGCGCCACAAACGTGCCGCCATTACTGAACCAGACACTATTACCGGTTGTGGGGGTCCCGCCGTAACCGCTTAGTGTAATGCCCAGGTTTTCCGGACCCACATCCAGATAGCCGCCGACATTAAGTTGTAAAGTGTGCGTAACATTGATGCTTGATTTCAGCGTATCACTGCCGTTGATGACCAGATTGTAAAAATCCGTTTCTCCGGTGCCGCGGATGGTTTTTCCGGTACCATTGCGGTAAACGGAACGCGTACGCGGTATAAAAGTGGCCACCGAATCGCCGCCTTCATCCCATTTTTCCCAATTTCCGTAGCTATAAATATCGTAACTGCTAACGTCAAACGAGCCGTTAATCAGTTTGACATCCCCCCGGACATCGATATCGCCGCCCAGCGTGGCCGTTCCGGTCTTCTGAATGACTAAATTATAAAAACGTCGGCTGGCATTGGTATTGGTGTTAATATTCTGACTGGATTGGCCGTTAAAGTTTACAGTCAATTTATTATTATGGGATACAATCCCAATGGTATTGGCATAATTGCCCTGTATATATAATGTATCATTGCCGGCAGTGCTGTTGGCGACTAGATTGCCGGCGGCAGAATCCACATTAAAATCAGTCAATACGCGTAAAACGCCTCTGTTTGCGCCGGATCCAAGCACTAATGAATCTTTAAGGCTTATATTATACGCAATAGCCGTGGGAACATCAATAATCGGCGCGCGGTTACCGCCCGGAATGACGACCCGGCGTGTGGCGTCCGGAACACCGTTGCTCCAGTTGAGCGCGTTCGTCCATAACTGATCGCTGCCGGCTCCCGTATTATGCAGCCAGCGCGTAAGAATCGTAGTATAGTACCAGTTTATCCGGTTAAACGGATCCCCTTCATATGCGGAATCCGCAAAAATACCCAACGGATCGGTAAGGATAATCGTACCCTGATCTTGGGACTTCCTTATGTTTAAAGTTCCCGTTCCTGAATTTTTCGGGAAGTTAACGCCTTTGATATCATAGATGCCCGTCAGAGACTGGTTGTTATCGATCCGCAGCAGACAGGAACCCGCCGTAGCCGATCCGTTTGTAAACGTACAATAGCTGAAGTTGTTGAGTGTGTCAATTTCAGCGCCGTTCTGCACCCAGACGCCGTCGGTGTCCATATACTCAAACTGCGCGTATTTGGCGGCAATCTTGGCGCCATTTTCAATATTAAACTTATATGAAGGAGTGCCGGTCGTGCTTTGACGGGTAATCACCGCCTCGGAACCGGGCCTACCGACCACTTTCAATTGACCGCCGGTCAGTCGTAACGCTGAGTTGTTATTCGCATCCGCATAAAGCTGGATTGAAGAATTGTCTCCAACATCCAGTAAACCGCCGGAAATAAGTAAAGTATCCTGAGTCCCGGTACCGCCGTCATTACCGACTTTCAGATCATGCCCGGTAGCCGCGGCACTGTCGTAAACTTTTACAGTTCCGTCATATAACCGGAAATTATTTGCAACGGTAAGATCGGTTTTTAAAGTATAATAGGATCCGGGAGCGTTAACGATCAGTGAGTTAAACAAATTATAGGTGCCGTCGATTGGCGTCATCTGGATGGTACGGTCGGTTAAGCCGGAGCCATTGATGGTCACCGTCCTATTACGGGGCAGGAATTGGCCGTCATCTTTTACGATAAAAGAGCCTCCGACGACTAAATCATAGGAATTAATATCGAACGTTCCGCTGTCTCTGTAAACATCGAAATAGCCTTTTTCTATAGTAATATTATTTGCAACCCTCAGATTACCAAAAGAAGGATTATAGCTAATAGCCGGCGGAGTATAGACGCGCACCCAGCCATTGGGGTTGGATATTTTATTTATCTTTAAATTATAAAAATAATTGCTGATGCCGCCGTTGAAGATATACTGCATCCAGCGGGTACCGGTCAGTTCAACCGTACTTCCGGAACTGGCCTGGAAAGCGCCGTAATTCAGCCAGTGCCCGCCTACGTAAATCGTGGTGTTCGTAGGCAGATTAAGCGTTACGCCCGATTCGATAAGCACATCATAGTTAACATCCATATTGGCGGTCAGATTTTTTGTTCCGGACCCGGCAAAGCGGACCACATAAAAATCATTCGCGCCTGCGCCGCTTATGGTCTGGCCGGCGCCTATAAAATGGATTGTATCGGCGTTCGGCGTGAACGTGGCATTGTTAATCCAGTCACCTACAAGGAAAACATCCCGATACTGGTTAACCGCATAATTCGCCTGGACGATGCCGCTTATAATATTAAAGTTACCACTGATGTATAAATCGTATTGATTGATGGTCGACAGTTTCTGGTCCGCTTTACGGACGATTAAGTTATTAAATTGGAGACCAGGTTGGGTAGCGCCTTGTCCGGTATATCCGCTGTAAATGGCCTGGGTCGCGCTTCCGACAAGGACAACGGCGCCTGTACCTGCAGTAAAACGCCCGGTGCCAAGCCGGTTATCAAAATTACCCCCAACTTTGAGATAGTCGTTACTGATGTCCAGGGTAACACTATCTTGAAATACCAGGTTGCCGGCCACATGAAGCGAATCGGAATTGGTATTGTCAACCGTAATAGTCCGGGGAGTTGTATATAATAAAGTGAGATTGTAAAAGTCATTATCCCCGGTACCTATAATCGTTTGATTACCGTTTTCGCCAAGAGTAACCGTCGAATTATTAAAATCGAAAGTCGTACCCGCGTCTCTTCGCCAGGTTCCGTTTACACGCATTGCATAATTATTATTAGAGGTGCTGAAGGTACCGGCCTGATGATAAAAATTGCTGTCGATATAGATGGCGCCATATAATTGGGCGACGCCGCCGGTTTTATTAACTGTAACATTGTAAAACTGCTTACCGGCTCCTTGTCCGCCGGTACGTATCTGCTGATCCTGGTCGCCGGCAAAAATCACCGTATTGTTCCCGTGCTCAAAAATACCGGTGCTCCAGTTGGTCCAGTATCCCTGTATGGTGAGATTATATCCCTGGGTTCTCAGCGTAACGCCGGCGTTGATTTGAAAATCGCCATAGATACCCGGAATAGAAGACCCGATGGTTTTAAAGGTACCGTTGCCGCCGGTGATCAGATTGCCGTAGTTAATACTTCCCTTGATGGTTTGATCAAGGGTGCCGTCATATTGAACGGTGCTGTTTGTACCCAGGGTAATATTAGCTACAGGAAAATCAGGGAAGTTATTGGCGCCGCGGACATACAGGATAACTCCGTCGTTAATTTCTAGCATGCGGGTCCCGCTGCCGACCGCTTCAACCTGATTCGTCCTGAGGTTAACATAGGTTACGCCCGAGAAAGCTCTGAAGGTGCCCAGAACTTTCATGGATACACCATAAGTGTTAACCAGGTCTTTACCCTGGGTACCATCGAAGAACACGTCGTTAAACTGGGACTGGGCTGTGCTTCCCGGGTTAATAGTATCTAAACCGGTAATGTAGATCGTCTGATAGGCAGGCGCTACAAAGTGAATGGGATTGCTAAATTGTGAGAATCGGATGGCGCCGCCTACGGTGCCGTTATCCTGAACGTTAAGGGCGGTGTGTCCGGTGGTTTGATTCTGCCCGATATACAGTTCGCAGGCCGCGCCTTCAAGGTCAAAGATGGTCTCCGGGCCTACGGTTACGGTAAACTGTGTATTGATAATTTCACCGTCTAGCACATACTTATGATACCGTTGTCCGGCCGTTTGCCGGCCTAAATATAATCCGTAGTAGTAGATGGGGTCCCCATCGGCATCCATAGAACGCACAATCTGGTGAGAATTAGCGTCATAATACGTATACCCGTTTTCAAAGCGGATGCGTTCGAACCCGTCCGGAAACATGTCCTGCGTGGCGTTACCGTTGCCATTGACGCGCCGTATCACCAGGCCGCCGTAACAGGTAAGCGCGTTATCGGCTCCGTCGCCGCGGATCTTGCCGCCGCGCCCGTTAAAGACCGCAAAGCGGTCGAGCAGATAGAAAGTGTTGCCGCTTTGTATCACCATGGAATCAGCCACCGAGATCGAATCATGCAAATATTTTACGTTTCCGGTGGCGACCAGCGTACCGAATCGGAAGACGCCCGACGGGCTTACGCCGGCCCCGCGGCTGTCATATATTGTCTGAGCGCCGGAGCCGTTAAGCGTAAATACTGAGTTAAGGCCGGAGAAGATGCCCTGATTATCCCAGACTCCCCCGCCAAAAAAGATATTACTGCCATTTGCGGCGAAAGTCACGTTGGTATTAATTGTCAGGTTGCCTTCAATGGTGATGGCTGTATCGAGCGACTTGGTAGTGCCTCCGCCAGTCATGGTTACATTATATAACGTTCCGGTGCCTTTTAAGCCGATGGCCTGGTTGCCACTCCCGTTAAAATTGACTGTGCTGCCCGAATAGGAATTAATAACCCCAAGGCCTGTTATATCGGCGGCGATTAAGAAATTACCGGCAACATTGAGAGTGCCGTAAAGGTTGAGCGTGCCGGCAACCCGGACATTCCCAGAACCGCCGCCGGATTGGGAAACCGTCAGGGTTCCGGTGCTGATATTCAGCGTGTTACCCACGGCAACGGTCACCGCTCCGCAGGAATCCGTAGATGAGGTAATGTTTACGGTTGCATTATTATCAATAACGACACTGTCCCACGGGGTCGGTACGCCGGCTGGGCTCCAGTTAGCCGCAGTAGACCACAAAGAACCGCTACCGCCGACCCAGGTTTTTAGCGTAAGCGCCTCTGTAAATCCGCCGCCCTTGCCGTTTCGGACATCGGTTTTTACCGGCCGGAATTTATAATCCGGATGAACTTCCTCGGGTAATGGATTGCCGGTGACATATCCCTTTAACCGGCGTGATTCACTTACTTGAATCAGTTCATCGGTCTTCAGCCTATCGTCTTTAGTAAGGTCGACGGGAATGCCGGGGCCTGTAGCGTCTTTCCCGGACGGTACGTTTTTAATTGTATCCGAATACAAGATTTCCCGGGGGTTTTCCTCCGCAAATGCTTTTCTCGCTTTGGTCTGGGTATAGCCGGTTGCAGCCAGTACAGACACCATTACCACGGTAACAAGTAAGCGTTTCATTAAATATCTCTCCGTTTTTATATTAGTTCTTATTATTTCCTAACTTTAAAGTGTAAAAATAACACTTGTTTGTACATACCCCTGCCATTGATGGTCAATAAAACGTACATTATTATAATATTTTTTTTAAAAAGTCAATAATTTATTTTTTTTCTACTTAAGATGGCCGATACGGTTCCTTTATTACATTTTCTTGGTAAAATTGATTATTATGCTAATTTACTTAGGCCTTTTTTGCAATATTCAGGTTTCGGGATTGCCACTCTGGCTTTTATACGACTCTTTTATCAACCCGTCCAGGACCCGCTTAGGGTCTTCCAGCACCGCTTCGTCAACGTGAAAGTGGTTTTTCCTGGCCAGCTTTAGGCCAAACTCATAATCCTTGAGCAGTTCAGAAAGCAATTGAATTACTGTTTGGTTGCTTTTTTCCGAAAGCAAATGAAGCCGGTTAATGGCGGATTCAGAAAATTCTATGACAATACCGTGCTGATTCAGAAAACGGGCCTGGAATTCTTTAATATCCGTTTTCGTCAGAAGGCTTTTCAATTCTTTTACGGGATTTTCAACCATCGCCTGGGTGACCTTTAACCGCTTTACCGAGGTCGAAGGCAGTTTTTTTTCGTATTTGATTAACACATTTTCAAGGATATTTACCAGACCGCGCGCGCCGGTTTGTTGTTCAAACGCCCGTTCGGCAAGGAGACGCAGGGCATCGTCGTCGAAATCAATTTCGATACCATAGGCCGCAAAGTCCCGCTTTTTGCTCAGGATAACGCTGCTGTTAGGGTTTTTAAGGATGTGATACAGCGCCTCCACGGAAAGCTCATTGAGTACGGTCATAACCGGCAGACGGCCGACAAATTCCGACTCAAAACCGTATTCAATCAAATCTTCGGTACGGACTTGTTTAAGCAGGTCGGTTTTGTTTAGGGCGGCCTGGTGACTTCCCGAGGCGCTAAAACCGATGCGACTGTGGCTGATGCGTTTGCGGATGATGTCTTCCAGTCCGCCGAAGGCCCCGCTCATGACGAAGAGGATGTTCTTGGTGTTGACTTTTTTTCGTACCACCTTGCCCGTTCGCTGGGCTTCCATGGCGGCTTCCATCTGGGAGGCCATGTCGTGGGGTACGCGAAGATCCACTTCGGATTCTTCCATCAGCTTAAGCAGGTTGCGCTGGACGCCGGTGCGCGACACGTCGATGCCGCGGAAATTAGTGGCCGAGGCGATTTTGTCGATTTCGTCCAGGTACACGATGCCGTATTCCGCGCGTCGGATGTCGCCGTCGGCCTCGCGGACAAGGTCGCGGATCAGGTCTTCCACGTCGCCCCCCACGTAGCCGGTCTCGCTGAACTTGGTCGCATCGCCCTTGACAAACGGAACCCCGATCTTTTTGGCAATCAGCCGGATCATGTAGGTTTTGCCGACTCCCGTGGGTCCAATCATCAGAATGTTGCTCTTGATGTTGCCCACCAGCTTCTGCTCCTCGGTCAGCGCATCTTCCAGCTTCATGCGGTTGTAATGGGTGGCGATTTTTGTGGCAATAACTTCAATCGATTCGTCCTGGCACTCCACGTACTGCTTCAGGTACGCCTCCAACTCGTCCGGTTTCAGGTTAAACTGCTCGGCCGTCTGATCGTCCCGGGACGGAGAGCCGGCCTTGCTGCCCAGCGTATCCTGTTCGGCATCCTGCTGGCCGTATTTGCCCTTGAGAAATTCTTCAAATTCTTTGCGAAACCTTTCCGCATTGCTTTGCGAGGAAATATTCATTGTGCGGCTTTTCTGTTTTTTTAAAAATTTTGCGATAGTAAATCATATAATTTTACTATCACCAAACAAGAAAATCAAGAATAAACTTACGCATCCAACCATAAGGCAACACATAGGGTAGTCATACTCAACTATGACAAATGTCATTTTTTCTTGATAAATTGTTCCGTTTATCGTATGTTCCGTGAAATCAAAACCACAGGATGAATCGCTGACAATGAAAAGCCCCCCTTTTAAACCGCCCATCCCGTTTTGCGAGGAATGCAAGTCCCGCCTGAAATCCGTATTTGCCGAACTGAAACCGAATCAGATGGAAGCGCTTTCGGGAAACAAGTGCGGTAATATTTATAAAAAAGGCCAGCTGGTTTTTTTGGAGGGCAACCGGCCGGCCGGATTATTCTGCATCTGCAGCGGCAAAGTCAAGGTGTATAAGGTCGGCGTGGACGGCAAGGAGCAAATCCTGCGACTGGCTAAGGACGGCGAAATCGTCGGCTACCGGTCTTTAATGAGCGGCGAACTCTATCAGGCCTCTGCGTCCGTGCTCGAAGACTCGGCGATATGCTTCATTCCTAAAAATGTTTTTTTTGGCTTAATTCATAATGATGAGGAGTTATCCATGCGCATCGTACGGCTGATATCCGGCGACCTGCGCCGCGCCGAAAAGCGCATCTCCGATATGGCCCAGAAAACCGTGCGCGAACGCCTCGCCGAAACGCTGATCATGCTGAAGGAATTCTCCGGCTGTGAAAAGGACCGCGTGACACTCAGCATTCACTTAACCCGCGACGATTTGGCTAACATTGTCGGTGCGGCCACCGAAACCACCATCCGCCTGCTGACGGAATTCAAAGAAAACCGCCTGATTGACCTCCGCGGCCGAAAAATTAAAATCCTGAACCAGAAAAAGCTGGTGGATATCGCTAAAATGTACGACTGATCCGGTGGCGCTTTGGTTCACGCTCCCACCGCCTCATGATTCTGTCTTATCGAACGCTCTACTTGGCCATATCCATCGCGCGGAATTCGCGGATAACGGTAATTTTAACCTGGCCGGCGTAGGTAATGGTGGTTTCGATTTTATGAGCGACTTCATCGGCCAGTTGAATGACTTTAGTATCGTCAATAATATTAAAATCAACAAGAATACGCAGTTCGCGGCCGGCCTGAATAGCGAAGGCCTGCGTGACGCCGGGCATGGACAGCGCAATTGTTTCCAGATCGCGGAGGCGCTGGACATAGCTTTCGAACGCCTGACGGTGCGCGCCGGGACGTTCCTTGCTGATGCGGTTGGCGGCCTGCACGAGCACGCTGATGGGGTTCGCGATATTGGGTTCCTCGTGGTGCTGCAGGATGGCTTGCTGTACGGCAAGATTTTCCCCGTATTTGCGGGCGAGTTCTGCTCCGATGACGTTGTGGGGTTGTTCGGCGCGTTCCTGCGTGTAGCCGATGTCGTGCAGCATTCCGGCGCGCTTGGCTAACTGAACGTCGAAGCCGAGCTCGGCGGCCATCAGTCCGGCGATGACCGAGGTTTCCAGACTGTGCTGCAGGAGGTTCTGGCCGCCGCTGCTGAGATACTTCAGCCGCCCGACCAGCTTGACGATTTCCAGATGCGAGCCGTGCACCGAGGCCTCGAACAGCGCTTCCTCGCCGGCGGCGATGACGGTTTCCTCAAAATCGCGCCGGGCTTTTTCCACAACATCCTCGATGCGGCCGGGATGGATGCGGCCGTCGGCGATCAGCGCCTGCATCGCCAGCCGCGCGATTTCCCGCCGGATGGGATCGAAACCCGACAGCACGATCAGATTCGGCGTGTCGTCTATCAGCACTTCGCAGCCGGTGATGGTCTCAAACGCGCGGATGTTGCGGCCCTCGCGGCCGATAATGCGGCCTTTCATCTCGTTGCTCGGCAGCGGCACCACCGTGATGGTGGATTCACGTACCTGTTCCAGGGCCGAACGGTCCATAGCCTGCAGAATAATGTGGCGCGCTTCTTCGCGGGCGGTTAACTGCGCTTGTTCCTTGATGTTGCGTATCGTCTGCGCCGCATCGTTGCGGACGCGCTCGTACAGGTTGTTCATCAGCACCTGTTTGGCTTCCTCGGCCGTCATCCGCGCCACCTGTTCCAACTTTTCGTTCTGCGCCTGAATCAGCGAATCCAGCTGGGCGGTCTTGCGGTTCAGTTCATCCTCCCTTTGTTTCAACTGGGTTTCCCGCTGACCGACTTCCCGTTCTTTGCGCGTGATCCAGTCGCCTTTCTGTTCGATGCTGCGTTCCCGCCGCAGGAAATCATCCTGCTGGGTTTTCAACTGAGCGCGGGCGGTTTTAGTCTGCTCGTCGAATTCGACTTTTTTGCGGTACCACTCTTCTTTCACCTCGAGCATTTTTTCCTTAATCAGGTTCTCGGCGTCTTTCTGCGCGTCCTGACGGATTTTCACGGCTTCCTGCTCGGCCTCACGGATCCGTTTGGCGGTATGCAACCGGACGGCATAAATCTGCCCGAACAAAAAAGCGGCTACCACCAGTACGACGGCCGAAAGGATGATTGCAATCAGTATTATATCAGTCATGGTTTTCTTCTATGGTTGATCTATATAAAATAAGTTAACTATGCAAAGAACCTTATCGCCGTTAACGGCGAATGAATGTCCTGCAGGTATGGAACGGAAGCGGTGTGAAAGGCGGCTTAGGTCTCTTCCTCAAACAACGACAAACTTTCTATTTCCGAAATCACCGGTGAGGGCAGGGGCTGTCCGGATTCGGCCGGCGGCGCGGACGTTTCCAGAAGATCAATGAATTTCTGGATGCGCCGTTCGTAGGCTTCCATTTGCCGGGTCATATCCTCACGGGTTCTGAAATACTCGTCAGTGATGTTAAGCGCCGCCAGGATCGCCACTTTTAATGAAGACTTGATCTGGCCGCCGCGGTGAATTTCCTGCATTTTCCGGTCGAGGTACTCGGCCACGCGGCGGATATGATCCGCCCCGGCATCACCCCGGATCATATAATCCGTGCCGAAAATGTTCACTTTGACGGTCTGTTTGTTGTCACTCATGGGTTCCGTATCCTGAAGGATCTATGCAATCACGGCTGTAAAAACAGCCGTTCCAATTGTTCGACTTTTTCCATGGCCTGCTCGATGCGCCGCCGGAGTTGTTTGGTTGTCTGCGGGTCGCGGACGGCGGCTTCGGTCTGGGCCGGTAATGGATTCATCATGATTTTTAGAGCCTGAATTTCTCCGTTAAGTTGCCGGTTCTGTTCGTTTAAGACATCGCACGTTTTTTTCCATTGGCTGAGTTCGGCCTGTGTTTGTTTCAGTGCGTCGTCTTTCTCGCGGATCAGCGTTTGCTGGCGCTTCAGCGTCTGCTCTTTCTCCCGCAACGTTTTCTCTAACTGTTCCTGCGCTTCCAGCGGTTTGTATTTACGCTCCTGAAGCTGTAACAGCAACTCCGCGTTTTCCTTTTCCAGCCGGTGCATTTTTTCCAGACAGGCCAGAATTCGGCTCTCCAGTGTGTCCAGCCGGCCGGCAGCCAAAAAAACTTCCGGTGTGTCGGAGCTTCGTGATGCGGATTTTTTTGAGGCCTTTTTCATCATCCCTGCCGCAACTGCGCCTGATATTGTTTTTCCAGCCGCTTAATAATTTTACCCATCAGCACGTCTATTTCGTCTTCCGTCAGGGTCCGTTCCTCCGAACGGAAGGTCAGTGAAAACGCCACGCTTTTTTTATCTTCCGCTATCGGTTTTCCGGTATACACGTCAAATATACCAAGATGCGTCAGCAAGGCGCCGGCCGTCGAACGGATACTTTCCATCAATGCCCGGGCTTCTAAATCCCGCGCGACCGTCACGGCCAGATCTCTCTGGATCGATGGGAATCGTGAAATCGGTTGATAGGTTGTCGTAAAACGCGCTTCGCTCAGCAGCGCCTCAAAATCAAATTCAAAATACCAAACCGTGGTATCAATATCAAATTCCCGCAATAACGGCTTTTTAATTTTTCCAAAATGCCCCAACTGAATTTTAGAAGCCGGCAAAACCAGTTCCATCGCTTGACTGGTATATATCAGATTAGTATACGTATTATATTTAACGTTGTCAAGTTTAAACTGCGTTACGACCTCCTGGGCGAGGTTCTTTAAATCATAAAAATCAATCGGTTCAGACTTGGTTTGCCAGTGCTCCGGCGTCCGGTTACCGCAGGCGCATCCGGCAATTTTAATTTTTTCATCGGCCAATCCATTGGAATTTTTTCCTTTACGGTATATTTTACCGATTTCAAAAATCCGCACATGTTCGTTTTTCTGGTACAGATTGGTTCGCAGGACTTCCAGCAGACTTGGGAGCATGCCGGCCCGGAGCACGGAAAAATCTTCGTTCAGAGGATTTATCAAACGTATACAATCCTCAGGACTAATGCCGTCGGTCATTTGAAAAGGTTTCGGGTTGACCATGGAGTTGGTAACCGCCTCGTCGAAACCGATCCGCAAGAAGGTCTGGCGTATCAGGCGTGACAGCCGCTCGGATTTATTTTCCTCCGGCCGGTAATACACGGTCGCCTGCCGTGCGGACGGAAGGCGGTCGTAGCCGTAGATGCGCGCGACTTCTTCAATAAGGTCGTGCTCGGCGCGCAAATCCGTCCGGAACGAAGGCGGCACCACCGTAAACAGGCTGCTTCCCGTAACGGATACCCGGCACCCGAGACTTTCAAGAATCGTCCTTACGGTATCGGCATTGATGGACGCATCCAGCAGGCGATGGACGACGGACAGGCGAAGCGTGATTTCGGGCGGCTGGAAAGTCTTTACCTTTACATCGATAACGCCCGGGGCAAGCCGGCCGCCGGCCAGTTCGGTTATTAATTGAGCGGCGCGGTCAATGGCGTAGATCATACCGTCCGGATCCACGCCGCGGCTGAAGCGGACCGACGCATCGGAGGTAATCTGCAGCCGCTTGGAGGCCCTGCGGATGCGCACGGGCTCGAAATACGCCGACTCGAGCAACACATTCACGGTGCCGTCCGATATTTCGGAATTGCGGCCACCCATGATGCCGCCGAGCGCGATGGCTTTTTCCGCGTCGCATATCAGGACCGTTTTTTCGGGCAGTGTATGTTCTTTTTCATCGAGCGTCTGGAAACGCTCACCGGCAGCCGACGCGCGCACGATGACGGCGTGCCCCGCGATGCGATCGTAGTCGAACGCATGCAGCGGCTGCCCGCATTCCAGCAGGACATAGTTGGTGATGTCCACAATATTATTGATGGATCGCGACCCGACGGCCTCCAGCCGCTGCCGCAGCCAGTCCGGCGAAGGGCCAACCCGGATGCCACGGATCACGCGCGCGGCGTAGCGGGTACAGCCGTCCGTGTCCTCAATCTGGACCGTAGCCAGTTGGTCAACCGGTTCTCCGGACTCCCGGATCCACGGAACCGGTTTTTTCAACTGCGCCCCAACCATAACAGCAATCTCGCGCGCGATGCCGAGCAGGCTCAGGCAGTCCGCGCGGTTGGAGGTCACATCGATATCCAGTATCACGTCGGAAACCTTCAGGTATTCGGCGAACGGCTGGCCGAGCCGGTGCGGCTGGCCGGGATCGAGATCCCAGATGCCCTCCGATTTGCCAGGTTCATAGCCCAGCTCGCTTTTCGAACAAATCATACCGCAGGAATCCACACCGCGGATTTTCGCTTTTTTTATTTCAAAACCGCCGGGCATCTTCGTGCCTTCCAGCGCGACGGGCACTACCTGTCCGGCCGCCACATTCGGCGCTCCGCAGACAATCGAATACACTGCGCCGCCGGTGTCCACCTTGGTCAGGGATAGCCGGTCCGCGTTGGGGTGCTTCTGAACCTCCAGCACTTTCCCGATCACCACGCCCGGAAACGGATCCATGATCTGTATCTCCTCCACTGTCAGCCCGATCATGCTCAGCTTTTTCGCCAGTTCCTTAGCCGGTATGGAAATGTCCACATATTCTTTAAGCCAGTTAACCGATACTTTCATGCTTTCTCCGGTAATTTATACAAATCTAAACGTATCGCGCGTAAAATATACTATAAACGGAAAATAATCAAATGGTTTTTAGCGGTATCGCGATCCGTTACCAATTGCGGCTTACTATTTACCGGATGCCCAAAAACACCTTTAAATAATCAGGAAAAAAATATATCCCGGGGAAAAAACATTTTTTTCGATTGGTTGATGATGCGGTTTTGCTGACCTCTCGGTGGAGCGAAGCAAGAGTCGTGAACCCAGGCGTTTTCAGATTACTACGAATGCCGTCGTATTTCACAGCGGCGCGCGGTGGGGTAACCCATGGATGGAAAATATTCCTTGATTCGTTCCTCGCCGTTGGTAATTTAACGTTCCGCGGGTAGCCGACGTGGCCGCCGCTACAGATTTAGAAAGGCGGCGGGCATGTGCGAAGTGCCAAATTTGTTATTTAATGTAAACCTCATTCTATATATCTCAATACTTTCAAAATTCACATATGGCACTGAGCGAACGCCTAACCGCCTGTTAGCCGCTGTGCGATAAACTGTTTCTTTAACACCGCTAAAAATATTTATTAAAAACCGCAAGAATCTTTCTTGCCCCAAATATAGAAATTAACTCTCGCCGCATTATATGAACTGAAATTACCTATTGCATCATCATGGC
>CAZSRX010000008.1:93295-95836 GCA_964609675.1 uncultured Bacteroidota bacterium
GATCAAGCATTTTACCTACAAATACTTCCGTTGGTACAAGCCTATCCTCATCGGGAACTGCAAATCCTAATACAAAATCATAATCCTTATCTAAAAATCTTGAATCGTTTTTATTTCTTTCATCACAGCTACAATCTACAAATAATAATCCGAGAGCCATGCATGTTAAATAAATTTTATACATTATTTTATCCTGTTTATATAAAGAGGAGACACAGATGCTATCTGCGTCTCCGTAAATAATAAATCATTTTAGTTTCTAACTACTTTACCTAACTTCCAATTTAAGTTAGATAATTTAGTACCGTAAGCCTGATCGGTTTGGAAATATTGACCTCCAGAAGGAATTTGTGCATTTACATTTTCTAAATTAATATTCGTAACCCCGGCTGACCTGTACCGGTCATCGTTTTTTGATGAATACTGGCTAATCTGGAAATTACTTCGGATGTTAAATTTTACGTAATTATCATTCAGATCATAATAGTCAATATTAATGGAGCTTAATGACCCGGGGTTACCCGATCTGGCATACTGCCCTACATACGCATCGTCTTCGATCGGGGATAATCTGCAAATGCCGTTTGCGAAATTCCATAGAGCGATTTCCTGTCCGATTGGAACATCCCATTCATCCCCAGACTCACTGTAATCTATATCAGGATAATTGCGCAGCACACCCGACGCGTCATTCCTGCCATTACCGTCAAACATATGAGTAGTCGTCGGATTAAAGGGGTTATTGATAGGATCGATACCATTTGCAAAATAGGCTTCAAATTCTTCATTGTTATCGTCCGTATCATACCGTAAATCTAATCCATAATACGCTAAATAGGTTCCGGGCACCACCGCGGTTTTATTCATGCCGCCTTCTTGATTCTCTCTCAACGTTATAAAAAAGATGGGTTCAGAGGGAGATTGTCCCTGATTTAAGGTAATCGTGGTCGATACAGGCGTCGAAGAAACGCCGTCATAATAATATACTGGGATTTCAAGAGGCGGTCGGGATGTCCACAACTCTTCATCGGGATCTTCAGGGCGATAAAATTGATCAGGATCCAAAGCAACATAATAAGTGCCTCCGCTCAAAGACTTACTTAAATTAGTTTGAGCAGACCGGTACGGTTCAATGACGACTAAATAATCGATTATGTCGCCATTTTCTGTTTTAATCCGTATAGATTGAGGAATGTCGGTAACCGTTGCTGTTTTTTTAAGTTTTAACGCGCTTCTTTCAAGTATCGGTAATGTTTCAGAATTAATCCATGAACCATTGGCCGCTAAATTATACGATGCCTGTGTTAAAATATCTGTAGCGTCTTTTACAGAATATACTGCATTTTCATCAAACTGATCGTTGAAATTACTTTCACTGCATCTAATGAAAGACAATGAAATAATCGCAAGGATGAACAACATGGGAATACGCATGATGCTAAACTCCAGATTAGTGAGAACAAATATTGCAAATATGGCTGATTGTTATTATATCATTCATGGAGCACATGCCTGATGTGGGTAATAGTCTCTTCCCTTTATATTTTATTCTAGGATCTTAATTTCTAGTTAATTAAAAAGGTGCGTTCTTTGAACATTAATTTTTCGTACAATTATCGTCTAATGTTTTCTCCTTACTTTGATCATATTAATTAATTTCCTTAATGTCAAATATTTTTTAGCGACCGGAAGCGCAACCTGAAGGTTGCGGCTGCCGAAATATTATTATTTTCCACAACGGTAGCCGCAACATTTCTGTTGCGGATCACATCAAAAAATGATCGTTTTTGCATATTCATCAATCCATTATTGGTCATTCACGGTTACCATTTATTTCGTATGCAATATGCGGTGCGTTCCACCGCCCGTGTTTTGATTGTTTGGACATGCGTGTCCTGGGTGGTTATACGCGACCTCGTTGTTTGTGCGCAACCTGAAGTTTTGGTTAAAGAAAACTGTTGTTCCATAATATAACCCGATTTAAACCCAATCGGGAGGTACTTTTTGAAAATATCAGGCGGCTCAAATAATGTCTGGCCGTTTTCCCGGGCATTTCTGATTTTTTTTACCGCTTTCCAATATCTTAAAATACTTTTCGATAAACTTCACTTATCCGTGCGCGCGTTAGAAATTATGCTATATTATAATGTTGTAGAGCCTGCACAGGCCGTCGCCTGGATAATTCCAACCTGTTGAGAGGACGACCGGTTTTGTCCCACGGCTTTTTACGCTCATTGGCATTATCTTCCGGCGGGAAGAAAAAGCGAATGGGTTACCTGAAGGTTTTGTCGCTGGTTTTTATATATTCTGTCGGCACGATAGATCAAAGTTCCTAGTCATTATCGTATTACAGCAACCACCTTAAATAAAAGGATAAAGCCCATGCGACCAATCAGATAGCTTTCTGGCCCTGAAAAGGGACTTCGTTTTATGCGTTGATGCTCTGCTTACAATCAATACTTTTTCGTTGTCCCTGATAAATCTGGAATATTAACCCAGATTTGTCATTAGAAAATTAGGTTGAAAAACTATAGGGTGAAG
>CAZSRX010000009.1:0-95525 GCA_964609675.1 uncultured Bacteroidota bacterium
CCCGTCGTCGGGCTCAGCGTCAGCCAATCCACGCTCTTCTGGAATACAATCGCCATATTACTGTGCACATACGCCGCATTGTAAACGCACTGCAGGCCCATCGTCCCGCCCGCGCTCTCAATACCGATCGTGTGGCTGTTCGTCGTGCCGCTGCCCTGTGTCATCGTCGCGTACTGAATCTCTACCTTATCCGAATTCTGCGTCAATATCACCTCGAAATTCAAATTGCCGCCGGTGTTCCCGTATCGGTTCCAGTTTACCCACTGAACGATGAACTTATTGCCCACAGCCTGGTAGACCACCTTGCTGCCCGCATTGTTCCCGTTCAAATCATCCCAGAACGGCGCTATAATATTATTCGGCAATGCCGTCGCCGGTATCGCCGCATTGCTAAAATAACTGCTGGTATACGTATCATAACCAACCCAGCCGTTCGTCGATACCGTCAGATTCCCGCTGTACGTATTCCCGTAAAACTTCACCGGGAACGGCAGCGGTATCGCTGTATAGCCGTCGTCATTGCTGCTGAAGGTTATCTGCGTACCCGTCGCGGATATATCTATGAAATTCACCGCAGGCCCGCCCGGCGCGTCCGAGTCTTTCCAGCGGTATCCGTAAGGATCCGGTCCGCCCGAACCTTCGGTCACCGCTCCAAACGTCGGCTCTACAGCGCCCTTCGGATAATCCGGCGTGTACTTCTGTTCCTGGGTCCAGGTCGGAATAACTTCCTTCAGCGTCCCGGTAATGTCCTCCGCGTCGATGTTCGTAATGTTCAGCGTCGCGTCGCCGGTATTGTAAATGTAAAAACTGTCCTGCGCCGTCTCGCCCGACACCACGTTAAACGTTAACGGATCCGGACTCACCGCGATATCCGGCTGAGGACCCGCGTAAACCTGAATCTCACTGGTAAACGCGCTCGCGTTCACCGGCGTTTCGTTGTCGATCGCCTGAATCTTATACGTATAATAATCTCCGGTAACGCCAAAATCCGTGTACGCGCTCACGCCCGCCGCCACATTGGCGTAATATTCGCCGTTGCGGTAAATCCGGATGGAATCGAAATCATCCAGCGGCGTACCGTCTAATTGCGTCGTCGGATTGGTCCAAGACAATTCCGCGCGGTTGGAATAACCGGTCGCCGCAAAGTTCGTCGGCGCGCTCGGAACCGGATGGCCGCCCACGTACCAGAGATCCGTCGTTACCTTGGAACTGAGGCTGTCGTGAACGGTTTCGCGGGCATAGATGTCATAACTCCACAGGTCGCCGTCGTTCAGGCCTGTTTCCGTGTAAGTCTGAACACCCGACGGTACCGTGGCTACCAGCGTACTGGCGCGGTAAATATCGATAACAAAATTCGTCAACGGGGAACCATCTTCGTATTCGGATGGATCCGTCCATGTCAGAGTCATGGAAGTCGGCGTCAGGTAATCGCTGTATATGGTAGCGTTCGTTACCGGTTTGGGATCGTCCGGATCGGCTAAGGATAAATGCGCGGCCCATACGTCGATCATGCCCATACCATAGGTATTATCTTCGCCCGGATCGCCCAGATCGCGCGCCGTTTCATACAGCGCCATCTTTAATTGCTTGCCGGTCATCCCGGGATGCGCTTGTTTCAATAGAGCGATTGCGCCGGCTACGTGGGGTGAGGCCATCGAGGTACCGTCCATGTAAACATATCCGGTGCCCGTGGATGCCGAACGAACATTCACGCCCGGAGCGGTAACTTCCGGTTTGAGCTTCAGCCGCAGCGAATCCGGTCCGGAAGCGGGCGTGCATTTAGAAGGCCCGCGGCTGCTGAAACTGGCAATAACATAAGGCCAGGAAGTGTTTCCGTTTACGGCGCCAACGGTAAAGGGAGTGGTCAGGTCAACCATCATATTTTTGGGCGCCGTACAGGAAGAAGCTGACGGGCCAGAATTCCCGGCTGAAAACACAATCGCGATACCTGAAGCTTCGACCGCGACAATCGCATTGTAATACGGATTTACGGCCGGATCGGTGGAACATTCCAGTGGCGCATTATAATCCGGATCATACCAGGAATTGCTGATGACATCGGGCATATCGGTGATGGTTCCGGCGTTGCTGTCCGGATTCATCGCCCACTGCCAGGCCCCGATAGACCAAGAAGCGTGGGGGGATGTGCAGATACCGTTGGAGGCAATCCATTCAGCGCCAAAAGCCACGCCAATCGTATCATTGGTTGCAGGATCCAGACCGCACATGGTTCCCATCGTGTGGGTGCCGTGATGCGGTGAAGAATTATCGCAATCGGTCGGCGTATCTGTAGATGGAGCGCCGTTGTAGAACCATGCCTGAGTGTGAGGCACATGATTACCGCGCCATTTATAGGACAACGCCGGATGGGTGCCGTTGACGCCGGTATCATCATTCATCACGATACGGCCTGCTCCGGTAAAGCCGGCCGCCCACATCAAATGGGCGTTTATGGCTTTTAATCCGGGTTCCGCTCCGCCGGGGCTTATCATCGGAGCCGCGGAGACCTTTACGGGCTTGTCATACACCAATTCCGCATCGATGTCAATAAATCCGACATCGGCATGCCGGCTGATTTCATAGATTACCGACGGCGTCGCTTCGACCGCGATCATGTTGACAATCCAGAAACTCTGGAAATTTAACACTTCGGTCGTAGTCTTACTGCGGAGATACGCCAACAGCGGCTCCTGTGTCGCGTTAGCTTTTTCCTGCAAGGTGGTAATTACTGTGTACGCCCGATAGTTCAGATCGGCTTTCATCGCGTATAACTGCGCATCCAGCCCGGCAATATCCACTTGATCTTTCAGCACGACCAGCGTCATCACCGGTGTATTGCTTTCTTTCGCTTTATCCAATTCACTGACCAACCGCGGCGACATATAGGCCTGTCCTATCGCTTGAGTTGTACAGAAAACAAGGAATAAAGCAATGCTTACTAACGTTTTTCTCATTGTTTTTCCGTAGTTAAAAGTTTAAAAATTAAGTGGTTTTTTAGTTTTTTTTTGATGGGCGTCTCCTTTCCAATTGAAGTTAAGGAGTTCCGTTTTAAGGTTTCGTGACTTGCTTGAAAAATTTTTTTGTCCCCCGGTTTCTCCTTTCTTAGGTTTGTTGTTAACAGGTTAAATTTAGGATAGAGTAAAGGTTTTTAAGGTATCCAATGTTATGCTAATGTAATTTAGAAAAAATGTCAAGCATTTTTAGATAATAATATATTTTTATGAAAATTTTATTTTTTTACCTGGAAACTCCTTTACAATTCACCGCAAAAAATAAACGCCGTCTTATAAATGTTTTTTTCTAAGTAATATTATCTAATGTCATCATACTATCTCTACGGTCTGACCTCATACGCCGGTTACATTATCATCGTATGGCGGGTGTTTCATTTTTGTTCATTTCTTAACAAAGCGCTTAATGGTTTCGCGTATATATAAAGAACGGGGCCGTTTATTGCTGATTTCCTGAATGAACAACGTCAATGCGGTACCAGGAGTTATTCTACATAGCCGGAAAAACAATCCGGCACCGTGGTTGCCGGGTAGTGAGTAAAATAGTTGAAAATTTTTTCAGGACGGGCACCCGCATTCCGGAAAAATGTCCGAAGCGGTTTTACCCGTTTCCGTAACCGGTGTTGCGCCATCAGCCGGCAATCCGCGTAGTTGCCTTACCAATCCGATGATGCGGTCGGCCGCATAGGCAATCTCATCCAGCGTGTTGAACCGTCCGATTCCGAAGCGGATCGAGGATCGTGAGGACTCCGCGTCCAGGCCGATCGCCTGCAGCACATGCGAGGGCTCCGGCGAAGCGCTGGTGCAGGCTGAACCGGACGACACGGCAATATCCTTCAGTGAACTGATCAGCGCGGCGCCGTCGATACGACCGAAATGAACGTTCAGGTTATTCGGCAGACGTTTCAGGTGTCGCGCGGCTTGTTCCGCGGAACCGCAGGCTTTCATTTTTTCCAGCTCCCCGATTTCCGGACCGTTAAGCCCCAGGATATAAAGACCTTCTTTTAACCGATGATATAATGCATTGCGCAGTTCGGCGTAATGCCAGAAGTCCCGTTCAAAATCCTCCGCACACAGCGCCGCGGCCTTGCCCATCCCCACAATGCCCGGAACATTCAGCGTGCCGGATCGCATTCCCGATTCGTGCCCGCCGCCGTTGATTTGCGGCATGAGCTTTACGCGCGGGTCTTTGCTCCGCACATACAGCGCGCCCACGCCTTTGGGGCCGTAGAACTTATGCGCCGAAAAAGACGCCAGATCGATCGACAGGGCCTGCACGTCAACCGGAATTTTACCAAGAGCCTGCGAACAGTCGCTGTGAAAGATCACGCCGCGCTCATGCGCAATCCGGCCGATCGCTTCCGCGTCATTGATGGTCCCTATCTCGTTATTGGCCAGCATAACCGAGATGAGTATCGTCTTTTCGGTGATCGCCGACCGCACCGCTTCCGGATCCACGGAGCCATCGGCATTTACCGGAAGGAAGGTTACCTCCAATCCCTTTTTCATCAGCTGCCGGCAGGTATCAAGGACACATTTGTGTTCCGCCGCGGCTGTAATGATATGCCGGCCCTTGCCGGCGTACATTTCAGCGACGCCTTTGATGGCGAGGTTGTTGGCCTCGGTCGCGCCGCTGGTAAAAATGATTTCCCGGTCTAGCGCGCCGATTAACGCGGCCATCTGCCCGCGGGCCACCCGCACGGCTTCTTCGGCTTCCCATCCGAATACATGATTATGGCTGGCCGCGTTGCCAAATTTAGAAGTCAGATACGGCATCATCGCGTCCAGCACGCGCGG
This sequence comes from uncultured Bacteroidota bacterium, assembly GCA_964609675.1. GTDB lineage: Bacteria > CLD3 > CLD3 > SB21 > JBBIRG01 > CAZSRX01. The sequence continues at coordinate 4,809 of CAZSRX010000009.1, forward strand.
ATCTATGGGGGTTGTGGCGTGGTGATCCAGGTAAACCGGCATGATCAGAGCTTTCGTTGATGAAGAACGGTTTTTACTTTTTCTTCCAGCGTTTCAATATTGTAGGGTTTCTGGATAAACCCGGCGATGCCGTGGCCGGCAAACCGTTTTTCGATTTCATGGGCGCTGTAGCCGCTGGAAAGGATTACTGTAACCGCCGGGTCAATCCGGCGAAGTTCCTCATAGACCGCCTGCCCGTCCATATCGGGCATCGTCAGGTCCAGCACCACGCAGTCAAAACCGCCGCGCTGCGCGTTAAATTTTTTTACGGCCTCAAGTCCGCCCGAGGCGGTCGTTACGGTGTAACCCAGCATTTTCAGAATTTCACGGGTCAGCGTGCAGATTTGCGGATCATCGTCCACGACCAGTATGTGCGCATGCCCGCTTTCTATAGGGGGCGCGGTTTCTTCTTTGATAATCATATCATCATCCTCTTTATGAACCGGAAAATAGATCGTAAAGGCTGTCCCTTTCCCAACGGCGCTCTGAATCTGCACGGCGCCGCGGTGCCCGCGTATAATGCCCAACACGGCGGCCAGACCCAGTCCGCGCCCGGCGAATTTAGTGGTGAAAAACGGATCAAAAATTTTGTTCAGTGTCGCCTCATCCATGCCGCAGCCGGTATCCGCCACTTCCAGGTACACATACCGGCCTTCCGGCAACGGATCCTTCAGCCAGACCGAGGTCAGCGCGGTTGCATCGCACATACGCTGGCCGGTGGAAACGGCGATGATGCCGGGCTTTTCGGAAAGCGCATCGGACGCATTAATAACCAGATTCATGATAATCTGACGGATCTGCACCGCATCGCCCTGGATGAGCGGCAGCCGTTCGTCCAGATGAAGTTTCAGCGCGGCTTTCTTGGATATGGACACTTCCAGCATCTGCAGCATATCTTTCAGGATAGCGTTCAACCGCAGCGGCTCAATAAGCACGCGCCCCTGACCCGCATACGCAAGCATCTGCTGGCAAAGTTCCGCCGCGCGGTGTGACGCTTTCTCGATTTCCGCCAGATGCCCGGCAGCCGGGGTTTCGACCGGCAACTTCTTTCGGGCGAGTTCCGAATATCCGAGAATGGTCATCAATAAATTGTTAAAATCATGCGCGATGCCGCCCGCTAAAATGCCCAGACTTTCCAATTTCTGCGTATGCAGCATCTGCTGTTCCAGTTTGCGTTTTTCCTCTTCCGCGCGGCGGCGTTCCGTGATGTCCCGGCTGATGCCCCGGAATCCCTTAAGAACGCCCGCTTCGTCAACTACCGGAACGCCGCTGACTTCAAAGATCACGGGCTGGCCGTCCCGGCGCCGCATTGTTCCTTCGACTTTAACCGCGGCGGCTTTCTGATTGGCATCGTGGCGGAGCTGATCCTGCAATCCCTCCGCTTCTCCGGGCGCCATAAAATCAAACGGCGTTTTTCCGATAATGGCCTCCAGCGGATAACCCAGGAGCTGTGCGGCGCGCGCGTTACTGTAAATAAACCGTCCGTTAAGGTCAATTTCCCACACCCAGTCGCTGGTGTGTTCGGCCAGGTTGCGGTATTTGATCTCGCTCGCTTTCAGGGCTTCTTCCGTCAATTTACGTTCCGTGATGTTTAACCAGACGCCGAAGTATTCGGTTTTACCGTTAACCGTTTTCCCTTTAACCAAGTGATCCGAAAACCAGTGATACCGCCCGTCCGCGCACAGCCAGCGGTATTCAAGATCGAGCGTATCCGTTTCTTCCAATTTTCGAAGTTGCTCTTTAACGACAGCCAGATCGTCCGGATGCGTTTGCTGTTCCCAGAATCCCGGTACGGCGACAAATTGACTGGACGGAAAACCGGTAATGGCCGCCACATTGTCGCTCATCCATACTGCCGCATACGGACTGGGAATTTCTGCGCTGTAAATGACGACGGGGAGAGTTTTCAGAATTTCTGACTGCCGGCGTTCCAGTTCGCGTTCTTTTAATTCCGCCCGCTTGCGCTCGGTAATATCGCGTACGACGACGCACAAAGCTTCTCTTCCCATGTAACGGATAACATTGACGCTGACTTCCACATCGACGACACTGCCGTCTTTGCGGCGGTGTTTCCGTTCCTTAATCGACCGCTTATTGTTGTTGATGATGGACTGTACATATCGGTCAATATCGCCGCGCTCATGAGCCACAATATCATAAATAGTCAGTTGTTGCATTTCGTCGTGCGCGTATCCGAGCATCTGTTCGTAGGCCGCATTGCTTACCAGCACCGAACGGGATTGCAGATCGTATAAAATGATCCCGTCGCTGATTTGCTCCACCACGGCGCGGAAGCGCTCCTCGCTGTCCTGCAGGGCTTCGCGGGAAAGCCGCAGGGACTGTGTCCGCTCCTCCACCCGTTGTTCCAGCTCGGTATTGGCCTGCCGCAGCAACGATTCCGTGCGCCGCAAACGGCGGATGTAAACATACAACAGGCTTTCCAGTATGAGCATTAACACAAAAATCAATGCGACGGGAATCTGGCTGATCCGGATCGACTGATTCCAGCGGCCGGCATGGATATCCATACCGAGCACGTACCGCAGGGTTGCCGTACGATCCGCTACCGGTACAAAGGCCGATATAAACGTGCCCCACTGATCCGTATAGGGCCCGGCAGTGCGCCCTTCGCCGCTCTGAAAAACACGGAAAAGCTCTTCCGGCGCCTCGCTGTATACCGTGCCGGGCACCGCGAAATCGGGGGAATCCTCGGGCGTGGTGTCCCATAAAAAATAAATTTTTCCCTGATCGATCTTCATAATATAGATCCAGGCCAATTCGGGATCGATACGCTGCATCCGGATTAACCCGTCGCGGATCGCCCGCCAGTCCGGGTTTTTCAGATCATCCGCCGAATGCGTCAATCGGATGGCAGAAATATCCGATACCGATTCGGCAATCAACCTGGCCGTATTCAACAAGTCCTGGCGGTACCGGCTGTCCATATACTGCCCCGCAAGAAAAACCACAGCCATTCCTGTAACCGCGGTCAGCAGGATAATACACGTAAAGAAAAAATGCGTTCGGAGCGTCATTAATAGGGATGGTCGCATAACCCGGTGATTGGCTTTACCTTTTATTTTTTTCTTATCAGAGGAATATCTTTCAAAGTATTTTTGCCTTTAAAATTAAATTTATTTTTTATTGCGTTAAAATGCAAGGTTGTTTATTTATACAGAATGCCATACCGGTATGGGTTATGCGGATGTTCACTTTTTTTTACAAACTGAGGTAACCGCCATGATAAAAAAATTCAAAGTCGGCCATGAAGATAAAATCGCCATCAAGGACTTCGACCCGGACGAAACGCTGGATTATAAGTCGCCGGACGACGCCCGCGAGGACTTTAAAAACCTGAATCTTAAGATGATCGATTTGCAGGAACTGCTCTACGCGGAGAAGAAACGCTCCCTGCTGATCATTTTCCAGGCCATGGACGCCGGCGGCAAGGACGGCACCATTAAACATGTGATGCGCGGGCTGAATCCGCAGAGCTGCACTGTTTACAGTTTCAAGGCGCCCACCGACGAGGAAAAAGCGCACGATTTCCTGTGGCGCGTGCACAAACAAGTGCCCGCGCACGGTATGATCGGCATCTTCAACCGTTCCCACTACGAAGAGGTTCTTATCACGCGCGTGCACCAATGGATTGACGACGATACGGCCAAACACCGTTTCAAACGCATTAATGAATTCGAGGAACTGCTGTCGGAAAATAATGTCACGATTTTAAAGTTTTTTCTGCATATATCTAAAGACGAACAACGCAAGCGGCTTCAGGAACGGCTCGACGATAAGGAAAAACACTGGAAGTTCGATCCGGCTGACATCAAGGAGCGCGCGCTCTGGCACGATTACCAGAAAGCCTATGAGGATGTGTTTAACCATTGCAGCACGAAACACGCGCCATGGTACATTATCCCGTCGAACAAGAAATGGTTCCGCAACCTCGCGGTCGCCAAAATCATCGTCCAGCGCATGGAAGAACTTGACATGAAATACCCGAAACCGACGTATGACATTCACGCCATCAAGGAAATTCCGGAGTAAGCCGCTACGTCGCCGTATCGTCCTAAAGCACAGGCACCGCAAATATTTTTTAAGGAGTTCAAAAACATGCACCGGCTCTTCATGGCAATGATCTGTATGCCTTTCTTTCATTCGTTGGCTTTGGCGCAGGAAAAAACGCCGATCACGCTCGACTGGCTTTTCTCGCGGGAGTACGCCGCGCTGACCGCTTTACCGACTGTCCAATGGACATCGGACGGTTCGCTGATTATTTACGACATCCGTCAACCCGCCCCGGACAGGATTTTTGAAGTCTATCATCCCGCCAAAAAAACGCGACGGTCATTATTCGACATGAAAGCCGCTGTGGAGCAGCTGAGGTTCTGGCTTGGCGACGACGCGCCCGTGGTCCTCCCGTGGCCCGTGGCCTTCAATGAGCCGTTAACCAAAGCGCTGTATGTTTTCCAGGACGACCTGTTTGTGCTCGATATCCCTTCTAATACGTTCCGGCGCATCACCCAAACGGATGCGGAAGAAAAATCCCCGCGTTTTGCGCCCGACGGCATGAAAATCGCCTATGTCCGTAACCATGATTTGTATGTCTATGATCTGGCCGGCAACCGCGAAATCCGGCTGACGCAGGACGGCAGCGAAACGATCCTCAACGGTACGCTCTCATGGATTTACTGGGAGGAGATTTTCGACCGGGAAGACACCGGTTACTGGTGGTCGCCGGACTCGCGCTCGATCGCGTTCCTGCAGGCGGATGAGGCTCCCGTGGCGGTGACACGCTGGATTGACATCCGCCCGGTAATCCCGAAGGAAATCCTTCAGCGCTATCCCAAAGCCGGCGGCGCCAATCCGAAAGTCCGGGTCGGCGTGGCGGACGTCGCTTCCCAATCGGTTTTCTGGCTGCGTTACGATACCGCCGGCTGCGAATATGTAGTGCGCGTGAACTGGCTGCCCGACAGCCGCCGCGTGGCGTTACAGACGCTGAACCGCGCGCAAACAACGCTGAAGCTGTTTTTCTCGGACGCCAGCGGCGGCCCTTCCCCGCTGATCCTTACGGAAACCGACAGCGCCTGGGTGGATCCGCATTACGATCTCGTTTTCCTGAAGGATGGCAAACATTTTCTGTGGACTTCCGAACGCACCGGTTTTAATCACATCTATCGCTACACCATGGACGGCGCGCCGGTTAACGCGGTAACCCGCGGCCCCTGGGCCGTACAGCCGCACCGGCGTAACGAGTCCATCGTAGCCGTCGACGAGAAAAAAGGGCTGGTGTATTTCACCGCGCTGGAAAAATCCGCCGTCGAACGGCACCTGTATCGCGTCGGCCTGGACGGCAAAAAACTGCAACGCCTCTCCGCCGAGACCGGCGTGCACGAAGTGTATTTCAGCCCGGATAATCAATACTACACCGATCGGTTTTCCTATTCGGCTATCCTGCCGGCGCTGGCTTTGCACAAAAATGACGGAACGCGGGTGGAATGGCTCGCGGAATCGCGCACGGCCGACTTGCAGAAATATCCATTGTCCTTCCCGGAATATTTCACGATCCCCGCCCGCGACAGTTTCCCGATGCCCGCGCTGATTTATAAGCCCGCCGGCTTTGACCCGAATAAAAAATATCCGCTCATTTTTTACGTGTACGGCGGGCCCTCCGCGCCGGCCGTGTCGCGCGGCTGGGACCGGTACATCTGGTACAATCAATTACTGCTGAACGAAGGCTACCTGGTCACCGTGGTGGACAACCGCAGCGCGACCGGCATCAGTAAAGCGCTCGCCGCCACCGTGCTTAAAAAACAGGCCAGCGACGGCGAACTGAACGATCTTCTTGACGCCGTGGCCTGGTACAAAAAACAATCATGGATCGACTCCTCACGGATCGGCATCTGGGGCGCCAGCGGCGGCGGTACGTTCACCCTGCTCGGCATGACCCGCTCCGACGCCTTCAAAGCCGGCATCGCCGTCGCCGCCGTAACGGACTGGAATTATTACGACACCAAATACGCCGAACGCACTATGAAAACCCCGACGGAAAATCCCGACGGCTACCGGTATACTTCTCTCCTGCAATACGCCAAAAACCTGCATGGCCGCCTGATGATCATTCACGGCACGTACGACGACAACGTCCATCCCCAGCAAATTTGGCTGTTTATTGACGAACTGATTAAAGTCAATAAAACCTTCGACTCAATGTTTTATCCGATGCGAAAGCACGGCGTCAGCGATCCGCCCGGACGGAAACATTATTACAAAACAATGATCGAGTTCTGGAAGAAGAATTTATAAATGATAGTTAGCGCAGATTCTATATTTTAAACAACGCCACAAATATATTCACATGAAATTCCCCCGCGCCGGTTAATGACGGATTGCCTTTCTCCGGATTATCCTTTCGCGTACCGTGATAGAAGCCGATGGGATAATATTCCATACTAAGACCGATTCGTTTATACGCCATAAACTGATATCCCACTCCAACCGTTTGTTTCCATACGCGGTCGTCAAATAAATTATGATTTTTACGATATAAATAGCTCAAATTTATTGACGCGTAAAATCGATGCGATTTGTAACTGTAAAAATCCCATTCCAAACCGCTATATGAAACCAGCGTAAGCGGTTCAACGGTTCTTTTTCCGATTCCGGTTTTCAACGGCTTTGTTGCACAAATATTTGCAACGACAGAATTACTCTATTCCAGCGTATTAGTCAGGCAACCACATAGCTTACCGGCATACCTGGCTTGGTAAATTTATTAAGAATGCTACCCATGATTTTCGCTTCAACCTTTTGTTGAGCTTCCTTTCGGTAAAATAATTTATCGCCGAATATGGTTTTTTTTCGGAACATAGCATTCTCACTTATGGATCGTTGGTGATAACCGACGGATTGCTTCCACTCTTTTCGATTGCAGTTTTGAATGTCCCGAATATTTTTATCGCGTGTATCGTGTAATCCCAAAACGGCGTCTACTCGGGGTGGAACCAGCACTCGAATGGTATCATCCAACTGCTCATAGACTTTCTTTTTATCATAAGCGCCATCGCCGATAAAGGCGTCCATCCGGTCTTTTATTGCGTCGGTTAAGGGTTTGACCTAATCGGCGTCATCAACATCGTTGTCGGTCAGGGACAGTTCATGAATCCAACCGGAGGGATCGACGCAAAGATGGCGCTTTTTCCATGTTCGACGCTTGGAGTACCCATGTTTACGGACTTTCCATTCGCCCTCGCCAAAGACTTTTAATCCGGTGGAATCAAGGATCGCCGTAATTTTTTCCGGTTTGGGGGATGCCGGCCAACTCAACGTAAGGTTTCCTGCCCGTCGCGAAATGGTCGTATAATCGGGTACGGGTAAAGCAATGCCCATCCTTTTAAATAAGGAACTTACAAATCCTTCTAACTGTCGCAGACGCAGGTGGAAAGTCTTTTGAATCAGGAGGATGACTTTGATGGCCGTATCGGAATATTGTTTTTGACGACCGGGCTTGTCTTCGGGAAAGGCTTTCCATGCGGCCATGGCTTGGGGTTCGATATACAGATCCATAGAGCCCCGCTGCACTAAGGCCCGGTGATAGTCGCTCCCGTTTTTGATGCGGTATTTGTTTTTCGGTTGGGTCGGGTTTTGATTTTGTTCTTGCTTTTTCATAATAATATCCGTATATATATAGCATATATATGCTATTATACAACAAAAAGGAGCCTTATGGTCAAGTCCAATCTTCAAAAAAAGAAACGTATCGAGGCCATTAAACAGACCTTGATGTCCCTAAATGATTTTCGCCCCGGGACGCTCTCCAAACAATACATCGAACGAAATCAAAAACGATACGCATACTATCAATTGAGTTATACCCATAAAATGAAAAGCCGAACCCGATACATTCCGCCCCAATCGGTGAAAATCATTCAAAAAGAAATCCGAAACTACAAATTATTCAAAAAATTGATTCAACAATGGATCGATCTGTCTATTCAAGCCTCGGACGACAGAATGAAGACCACTAAAATAGTAAAATGATTTAAAGATTTATGCAACAAAGCCGCGAAAAACTATTGTTGTTTTTATTCAAACATTTCCATCCCGCACAGCACGGCCATGCGCAACAACGGGAACATAATCTCATGATGGCCGGTGAGTGCGTACCCGGCGCCGGTGCCCAGCGTGGGCCGGCGCACCACGTTTTCCGTAGGGCGGTAATGCTGGATCATATCCATGTTGACGGTGGTGATGCCGTTCAGCGGATAGCCGAGGTTGCGCGCGACGGACACCGCCTTGACGAATATTTCCGGCATGACCACGGCCGAGCCGAGATTAATCCAGACGCCGCCGTCCAGCCGGCAAACGATTGCCGTAAGCTTCCGGTAATCGTGGAACGTCACTGCTCCCAGCGCCTTGCCGTCCGCGGTGGGATGCATATGAATGATATCCGTGCCGAGCGCGACATGGACGGTCACTGGAATTTTTTGCGTGTACCCCGCGGCCAGGATACTGAAAGCGGCGTACGGATTCTTCTCCTCAACGATTAATTTCCCGATAGCTTCGCCGTAGCCGATTGGGTTATTCAGCCCGTAACGGGCGGCTGCATTGAGCGCGCGGCCGGTTTCTTCCGCCATGCCGAAACGACCGGTCTTGATTTCCTCGGCGACATCCTCGGAGGTTTCGCCGATCAGCGATATTTCGTAATCGTGAATCGCTCCGGAGCCGTTCATGGCTACCGCCGTGATTATGCCGCGCCGCATCAGGTCTATCACCAGCGGACTGAGGCCAACCTTGATGACATGGCCGCCCATGGCCAGCACGACCGGCCTCCCGCTCCGGCGCGCCTGCACAATCGCTTCGGCGACGGCTTTCAGATACCGGACAGCAAGAAAATCCGGAAGATGCTCCAAATATTTCTGAAAGGAGCGGTCCGGCAGCGCCGGTTGCGCGAAATTTTTTATATGAACTTTGTTTTTCCTTTCGCGTATCGGATAGTTTTTGATTTTTGAGAAATCGCACATATAAGCACCCGTAGGTTGGTTAAGAATAGTTGATGATCGGTAATATGATGATGAATTCCGCCCCGCGGCCAGGTTCGCTGTGAACCTCAATGGTACCGCGGTGCTTCTGGATAATGCCGTACGCTTCCGTCAGACCCAGCCCGCGTCCCATGCCGATCCGCCGGGTGGTAAAAAACGGATCGAATATCTTCGGCAGGATTTCCCGGCTCATCCCGATGCCGTTATCGCGGATTGTCACCCGAATCGCATCCGGCGCGGTCAACTGCGTCGTGATGAAGATCTGCCCATCGCCTCGTTTGACCTGATGGGCCGCCTCGGCGTCATGAATGGCCTGGACGGCGTTGATCAACAGATTGTACCAGCACAGGTTCAGTTCTTCCGCGTAACAGGCGAACCGGAGATGATCCAGCGCCGTATCCAACTGCTTTTCAAAGCGGATTTCCGGATGCTGTTTAAAAAACAAGTCCAGTACGGTATCCATTTCCTCATGCAGACGGACGTCTTTAAGACTCGACAGGTGCAGTTTAGAGAAGTTGCGGAGTTGTTCGACTATCGATTTAATTCGCTGGGTGCCCTGGATGGAAACCGCCACAGATTCCGCCATTTCATCCATCGCTTCGCAGGGTTCGTTGCCGGCATTGGCGCGGCGGCAATCATCAATCGTTTGCTTCATGAAATCCAGGTGGCCCTGTATAAACGCGACGGGATTGTTGATTTCATGCGCGATACCGGCGACCATTTCGCCGAGCGAAGCCATTTTACTGGCGTGGATCAGCTGCACCTGCGCCTGTTTCAGCTCCTGGGTTCGCGCTTCGACTTTATCTTCCAGTTCTGAGGAGCGTTTCTTAAGCCGGTACGTCCGCCAGTGTACGGAAGCGTACACCAAAGCCACGAGGCCCAGAATATACAGACTCCATGCCCACCATCGTTGCCAGAGCGGCGTGGGCACCGTGACCGTCAGGGAGGCGCCTTTGTCATTCCAGACGCCGTCGTTGTTCGCCGCAATGACCCGGAAAACATAATCGCCGGGCGGCAGATTGGTGTACTGTACGGATCGGGCGTTAGACGGTTCGCTCCATGCCCGGTCATATCCTTCCAGCTGATAACGGAACATAACGTTCTCAGGATACAGCAGGCTGAGCGCCGTAAAATAGAGCGTCAGCCGCCGGGCGCCGTAGGGCATTTCGAATGCCTGCGGACGGTCTGTAACCACGTTATCCACGACGGCCTGTTCGATGTAAACCGGGGGTATCAGGGAATTAATCGCCATCGTGTTCGGATCAATTTTAACCACGCCCTGTATGGTGGGAAACCACAGCGACCCATCGGGCATTTTCAGCGCTTTGGATGTGGCGGTGCCCTCTGCCTCCCGCAGACCATCCTTACGCGTAAGCAAATGATAATCTACCTCGCCGGAACGGCCGTCCAGATAGGCGTTTAAACTGGCTTTGGAAATTCTCAGCAGGCCGGTCGACGTGTGACACCAGAAATTGCCGCGGCCGTCTTCCAGAATATCAAACGGGGAATCCGCGGGAAAATTTTCGCGCTGGGTCCAGTAACCAAATCCGCCGTCTTTATACCGCGCGATGCCGCCGTTAAGGGCAATCCAGGCTGTCCCCGTGGAATCGAAATAAATTTGAAAAACAATCTCGCCCTTAAAGCCCGTCGGCTCATTATGCGTTTCGACGCCGCCATCCGGCCGGATAAGGCTCAGCCCGCCGCCGCTGGTGCCGATCCATAGATGACGCTGATAGTCTTCGCCAATGGACATAATGAAGTTGGAACCCAGTCCATTCTGTAATGCATACTGCCGGTCGATTTTACCGTTATTAATCCGGAACACCCCTTCTCCCCGGGTACCAAACCAGATATGGCCTTCCGAATCCTCGAAGACAACGCGGATACGGTCGTCCTTGAGCCCCGTCAGGCGGGACATCCAGTTTTCCTTTCCGTTTTTTTCAATCTTCAGCAGGCCGCCGTAAGTTCCAACCCAGATATTTCCCTTCGAATCTTTTATCATGTGCCGTATCCGGCGGCTGATAAGATTCTGCCGTACCGGAAACGGCCGGATATTCCCGTCCCGGATTCTATCGATGAGCCCGTCGTCGAAACCCACTAATACGGTAGCGCTGTCCAGCGCGCATAGGGCGTTGGCTACTTTTCCTCGAAAACCTTCATGCATGGAAAAATGCGTAAGCCGGGTATCCTTAATCCGGTGCAGGCCGCCCCGGTAATCCGTAACCCAGAGACTGCCTTCGCGGTCAAAACACATGCTGAAGGCATAACGGATCGGCGATCCGTTGCGCGGCGTCAGAAACTCCGTATGCGTGCCGCCCGGATCCACGCGCACCACGCCTCCGGTCATGGCTGCCCATAAGTAGCCGGTATTATCCTCCACGACTTTGAAAAAATCATAACCGCGGGTCGACTCCAGCACATGCAGTACGGCGCCGTCCCACCGGCAGAGTCCCTGCGCGGTGGATATCCACAGGCGGTTTTTTGAATCCACGCTGACCGCGTTGACAATCTGGGACGGCAGTGGCTGTTGCAGCGGCAGTATGGAGTCGTTTTTAAGGTAAAAAACGCCGCGGCCTTCCGTGGAAAACCACAGCGTGCCGTCGCCTCCCTGCGCGATGCCGATAACCGTTGGATGGGTCTGTCCCGGCAGAACGTCATACCGGCGAAAGACACGGCGGTCATACCGGTAAATACCGTTATGCTGGGTGCCGAACCAGATGACGCCGTCCCGATCCACGAACGGTTTTTTGATGAACGGCACCTCGCCCGTGTCGGGACGATGCGCGGCGAAAACGCCGTCCTTATATGACACCAGTCCGCTGCCCTGCGTGCCGATCCACAGCGTGCCGTCGCGGTCTTCCGCAAGATCCTCGAAGATGTTGTTCTTCAGGAACGGAATCTTCCTTGAATTGAACAGCGTAAAACGCGCGCCGTCAAAACGTATCAGCCCGTTGAAACTGGTAATCCAGATATACCCGTCCGACGCCTGGGTAATGTATAACAGCCCGTTGGACGGCAGTCCGTCCTGATTATCCCAACTGTCAATGATGTACTGTGTGATTTTTTTCGCGGGATCAAAATGAGCCGGCTGATTCGTCTGCGCGCGCAGGAACAGTGACGGCATGATTATTAACCCGACGATTATAATTAATCGGCCCTGCATATTTTTTAATATCGAAATTTAATGATTGGATAGCAACAGGAAAATGGAAAAACATCCGGGCGCCTAATCGCGTTTGATCGAAACCCAAGCGCAAAGGCCGCAGAGAAGCAGTAAAACCACGCCCCCTTAGTCATGGTAAAACTCTTTGAGTACATTGAAATATTTCTTGCGGGCCCTATCATTTAAAAAAATTCTCACGCAGACACGGCTCGTTCGTTTTAGAAATATCGGGTGATTTCCCGTAAATCGTTCTGAATTCAGACGTTGAACAATTTATGAATAACTTGTTGTTGAATGCAGGGTTGTATTTATGGGAAAGTCTTTTATTCCGATACTCTATTGGGTAAGGTGAAGATTTTTGTGTAAATGGGGTTAATAAATGGTAAGTCAGAAGACTATCCAATACACGCTGAAGGTCAGACTCATGATATACCACACGCTCGCTCAGGATTTTTGTACGCTGGTAAACGAGGACCAGACGTCCGGACACAGGCAGGTTATGTGGAGCGGCAAGAACAACGCGGTGCCGACCGGATTGTACCTATACCGCATCGTGGCGTGCGATTTTGTGAAATCGCAGAAGAGGATGCCCGTGAAATAAAAATTATCATTTTCTTGTCTCGGGAAAGCCCCCTCCCAAGGGGCGCCTTTTTTGTATTGCTCGCGGAGGCGTAAAACCGCATGACCGGTTTCCCTGCAACGGCATAAACACGGTGCGCCTTTTTGCCGGGGACATGCTGTATAATCAATTTTTTTTAATGCGAACGCGCCGGTTACAGGCCGCGCAAAATAACGGCAATACCTTTACGGTTCTATGCGCCACAATTTCACGGTCTGATCGTTGCTGCAACTGGCGAGGATCTTACCGGTCGGGTCAAAGCGGATTTTTGAAACGTATTCCTGATGTCCCTTAAATCGGGCGATACGCTTCCCGCTGGCTATATCATAAATCGCCGCGACCGACCGGTCCTGCCACCAGGATAACGCAACGGCCAGATAACGGGAATCCGGATTTACGAGCAGATAATCCCCGGCGTAAATATCACTGGCGGCGCTGATTTTCTTCGTTCTGCCGGTAGCGATAGGCACCTGATATACTGTACGATCGGATAAATAAATTACATGTTTCAAATCCGGGCTGATTGTCGCATACTGAATGTACGAATCAAAGTCAAATATTAACCTTTTAATTTATATCTGAGAATATTTACAGTTTTTAAAAGCTATTTGAGAATATTTAAAAACGCTAATATTTTTAAAAATCACAACTTACATAAAATAATTTTCGACAGCCGGATCGGATAATCGAAGCGCAAAGGGACAAATTTGAACTTTTCTTGAACGTAGATATTAAAGTTATAAATCATCGAGTTGAACAAAATATTTTTAAAAAACCGTCATATTCTCAAATAAATATTAACTCGTAGTCTGGTATCTGAAATTCGGATAAATTACTCCGACGATCCGGTATAATTTTGTGATATTATCGGTGTAAATATCTTTAAAAATTTTATTTTCGCTTACCAGCCGGAAGCCGTTGCTTTCGCGGTACACATATTTTACGGCCCGGGTCAGCTGATCGGCTTCTTCCCATTCGATCACATAGGTCAGACCATCCTTGCGTGGAGACTGATCCTGGCACTCGCGAATGATCAAGATATCGCCGTCATAAAATAGCTTTTCCATGCTGGCTCCGGTGACTTGGACGGCGATGCAGTTCTTGAACTGCTTAAAAGGCATGACCAGCGGATCCAGCACTTCCGGCTGATCGTAAATGGATGTATGCCCGGCCGGGACCATGCCGACAATCTTAATATCATATTTGTTGATTTCTTTACTTTTAGAAGCATCATCAAGAAAGTATGATATATCTACATTAAACTTTTCGCAGATTTTATATAAAATATCGAGTCCTGGGAGGCGTTCTCCGCTTTCATAATAGACAATAGCACGGTCTGATATGCCTATTTTGGCGGCGAATTTCTTAACAGACATATCTCCGCGAAGTTTTTTTAATTTTTTTTCAATGTCTAAGAATATAAATATCACCGCCTTACGAACAATCGTGCGTAATTGTTAAAAATATTTCTTGCGTTTACGCACGTTTGTGCTTATATTACTCATAGTCAAATAAACATAGACAATATAAGGCGACAAAACGAGAAAAGCAAATCTGAAAGGTTTTAAATGTCAAAAGAGATTGTAACGATTGAAGAACTCAGAGCCTTACGTGGTCAATATCAGGTTAAAAATAAAGAAATTTCTGAATTTTTAGGATATGAAAATGGCTGGGGTGAACGATTCATATCCAAGATCCTGAATGAAAATGAATACGCATCGCAGGAAATGCTCGGATCGATCAAAAAAGCTATTCTGACGATCAGCCAATCAAGAAATGAACCGATAGTCGCTTAGGAGGCGTTTATGCAATACATAACAATAGATTTAGCGGCTGAGTTGCTTGGCATCGATAAGGAAGGCGTGAAGAAGAATTATCAGAGGGCCAATATACGCCATCGTGAGAATAACGGGCGCATCGAGCTGCAGGTGAAAAGCCTGCTGAACTATTACAGCGAATACAAGGAGACCTTTAACCGGATGTGCATTGAGAAGGGCATATTCCGGTACCACGCCAAAGCCGGCAAAGACAAGATGTTCCGCTCGGTGATCGATCATACCAAGATGATGTCCAAGCGGGATATTATAGAAATAGCCGTGCGGGAATGTACAAAGGCGGCCACGGAAGGCGAGAAGATCGCCATCTGCGACGCGCTCAAGGCCGAATTCCCGGGATGCAGGGGGCTGGATCATAAGTCCATCTACAAACGCATGCAAAAGGCGCGGTTCATCGGATTCGACGGCGCGTCCGGACGCAAGATGCGGATGGACAAGGGGATCCTGCGGGAAAATTACAGAGACATATCAGTTCTGAAAAATATGTTCCTGAAATACTTCGTGAGCCAGGGCAAAGGCGCGGAGAATGACCAGGTGGGAGGCAACCTGAGCGAAGCGTACCGCCTGACCATCTGGAATTACTGCCGGGAAAAAGGTCATAAAGTGCAGGACTGGAAGAATCACCGCATGCTGAAAGAGGACGCCGAAAAACTGCTTGGCTACAAGCTGCCGGCCTATCATTATTTCGTCGGCATGGTCCACAAACAGGGCATCGTTAAAGCCGCGCGGATGAAGCGCTGGCAATACAACGAATACATGACCAAGGTACTGCCGATGCACAACTTTGACCGCTGGAGGCAGTGGGGATTTATGGATGTCTGGGAGTCAGACAACCATAAACTGCACGAGAATGCGAAGATCGCCCTGGTGGACGGCGACAAAGCCGTTGAAAAGACGGTACAGATGGTCGGCTGGATGGAGGGCAAGACCGGATTCATGATGCGGTTCGATCTCCATTTCAATTCGATAAATTCCAACAAATTCTGTTTATCGCTAATGAAAATCGTGGAGCAATACGGCCGCCCGAACAGTTATTTTCTCCTGGATCACGGAATGGAAAACAAGAACGAACGCGCCGAAAACAGCATTTTGCGTCTCTACGATTTATCAGAATTAAATGAGAATCCGGAGGTCATCCGCCGCGCCAAAGGGTACCACGGCTGGCAAAAAGCGATTGAAGGATTGTGGCGCCAGTTTGTGTCTTATCTGAAGGATTCACCCGGGTATTCCGGAGGCGACCGCATCAGTTCGCCGAAAACACAGCTCGGCACGAAGCCGGTGGCGGCCGTGCATACGATGCAGGAACTGCACCAGTTAACCGCGCAAATCTGGGAGGCTTACAATCACGAAGTGATCGAAATCGACGTCCGGTATTTATCTCCTGTCAGCATCGAAGATATGAGAAATGAAGGCCAGGGCGTGCGGCAGGTGAGCGAGTACGTATACAAAATCCGCCGGATCGACATATTTAACTGCTTCATGAAGAAGCATTACAAGCGGGTGTACAGCGAGGATTACCTGACCATGCTGTTCGGCGTGCCGGACCATGTGAAGGTGAGCCATGCCGGCGTGCATAAAACATTTTTTGGCGAGAAATTCCTGTACTTGCCATCGGCGACCAACGCCATGGCCTTGCTGGATTATTACGGCCGCGACGTGGAAGTGCGGTTTGACCCGACTAACGAATATACGCTCTCCAAGATGTTCGTCTTCGATCCGGACAACGGCAAGTTCATCACCACCGTGTACAGCGACCTGCTGCGCGGGTACAATAAAGACCAGGCCGAGCAGTACGCCAAGATGAAAGCGAAGATCAACCGGATCCTGCGCGAGTTCAACGAGGAGTTCGCCACGGTGAACGTGCTGAAAGACCGGCTGGACATGGCCCTGCAGGACAAGACGGAAATCACCGACCAGGTGAAGGGCAAGATCATCCATTTCAACCCGGATATGCACCGGTTCAGCGAAGAGCGCGACCGCGAGGAAGAGGCCGTGATGGAAATGGAAGTGCTGCGCCACGAAGCCGACGAAATGGAATGGGTGCACAGTCACCAGGAAGGCGGATGGATAAACACCACCACCGGAGAATTCAGAACCGAAGATCCCACAATTAACCAATAGTTTTTTAAACCCAAAATAAGGAGATCACCATGGGTGAAGCAGCATTGAAAGTGAACACGTCGGCCAGACAAGCCCGGCAGAAATTAACGAAAGAGGCGTTTGCCGAACTTGCCGACGACATGGAAGACATGAAGCGGGAGTACAACAAGAAACTCCTCAAACTCGACGACATGCATCGCGAACGCAAGGAGCGTAACCGCGCCATCCGGGCCATCAAGGAACAGGTAACGGACCTGCGCGCCCAGATAAGCTACATCAACCGGAAACTGCAGCAATAGGAGGCGGCATGGCCATTTCCGTAAAAGTAAAAAAAGGCGACCTGCGCAAGGCGCTCAACCGCATGCAGGACGCCATCTACCGCACCAAGCTCATGGAACGGTACCGCGAGCATGAGCATTACGAGAAACCGTGCGAGAAGCGGCGAAAGAAACATTCCCGCGCCGTGTTCAGGGAGCGGTGCCGGACCCGGGAATTAATGGAATATCTAAACAGGTGAAGTATGGGAAAGAATGGAAAAGAACCGGAAATTATCAAAGTGGACGACAATACTGTTATGATCAACAGATTGGGAATTCATATCAGTATAAGTCATGAATTGGCGGATAAAATATCAAAAGCCGTTCACGAAGGTAAGAAAGTAAAAACAACATTTTCATTTTGGATCGAATAACCAAGAAAGACACGAATGACTGACGCGAAATTAAAAATCCTGGTAAAACAGGCGGTCGACCTGGACCGTGAGATCGAGGAAAAACAGGCTAAGCTGAAAGAAATCAAATCCACGCTGGTGGCCGAGGCGAACAGCCGGCCGGAAGAGCATACCGAAACCGAAGGCGGAGGATCCTCATGGACCGCCGAGGGATCGGACGGATGTATCTGCCGCGTATCCTTCCCGGCCGAAACGCTGAAAGACAAGATCGCCGGCGAAGGCAAGGGCATCGAGAAGATCAAGGAAGCGGCCGGCAAGTTCTTTACCAGGCTGTTCCTGCCGTCGGTGAACTACACGCTGGCGCCGAACTTCCGCGACGAGGCGAAACTGCTGCTGGGCGCCGCATCGAACAAGCTGATCAAGCTTTGCCAGAAGGAATCCAGCCCGCGGGTTTCATTTGAAACGGCGGACAAAAATTAGCCATACTCTCCCGGCCTGCCCCGGCGGTTCAGTTCTTTCCTCTGGTCGCCGGGCGGGCTTTTAAAAAAGAAACGCATGGAGCGAACGTTGAGCCAGAACAAACAATTTCATTTACTCGTCGACCGTAACGGTCTGACCGATGACGAAAAGAAAGCCATAGTATCCAAACACACCTTCGGGCGTACCGAACATTCGCACGAAATGCAGATCGAGGAAATGAACTCGGCCATCGGCGAGCTGAAGCAGGAACGGTATAAGGCGATCAGGAAATACATGCCGGTAATCGGGCTGTGCTGTCACAGGATCGGCTGGGTCGTGAAAACCGCCAAAGGTAACGAGATCGATTACGCCCACCTAAACAATTACGTGAAAAGCCATTATCACCGGGATTCTTACGCGCAACTGTCAAACACCCAGCTGGACAAGCTGATCATTTCACTTAAACAAATCGCAAAATCAAAAGGGATTTTACTCTGATGTCAATTTTTATTGCCGAAACATTTACGCATGACCGCGACGGAGCGGCCCGGCTGAACAAGGAAATGCGCGAGGAAGCAGCTGGACTGATCAACATCGCCCCGAAAGCCTCGTCAAAAATTAACGATCCGGAACCGCAGAAATATTTTCTCTGGATACAAATTGTGGATCCGGATTACAAACGCATCATCGAATCTCAATTAGGATGTACATTATCATGGCGGAAATTGAACTGACAACATTTAAGCAGCTGCTGGGCGAGCGCGAGAAGATCACGCAGATCCTCAAGTACGTGCACGCGCATCCGCTATTTGGCAAGAGCCAGCCCGGCTTCACGTATGAATACATAAAGAAGCTGAACATGAAAGGCTACGGGCTGGATGATATATACGACAAGCTTCTAAAAATGGACCTCTACTGGACGGACTCCTCGCGCCGCAAGACCCGCAAGGACTGGCGCAAGGTCCTGGTGGACCAGCTGATCCGGCTTGAGCAATACCGGAATTACAAGGAAAAGGCCAAAGCGCTGGACGGCAAGCGCAAGACCGCGCCGGCGCCGTATCAGGAGCCCAAGTCCTGCAAGCGCTGCGGGAAGGACAAGGAAGAATCCGAGCTGATGCTGGGCGGCGTCTGTATCGACTGTTACACCTCTAAACCATAGGGCCTATGAACTTAAAGAACATGATGTCCGATAACATAAAGGAACGCTTATCCTTCTCACAAAAAGCGAAAATAAGGTTTTTACTGGTCATGATCCTACTGGTCACATTTGAACATTCCTACACCGTGCTGAATTATTTCAGCAAGTCCGCTTGGGGCTCGCTGTCCACCGCCGGATTCGTGATCTGGCTGGACCTGATGATGTTTTTCTCGCTCCTGCTGATCGAGAACCGCGGGAATAACCTGCGTTTCTGGTTCGGCTGGTTCATATTCATTATAATCGTGCTAATCTCCGGCCTGCTGAATATCTATTACATGTGGCGGAACAGCCCAGACGAGTTTACGGCCATCATGTCGCAGGTGCTCAGCATCAGCGTCGGCGGAGTGGCTCCGCTAGGGATCGTGTTCCTCGGCATGGTGAACGCCACGGCGGACCATCATATTATTGCCGCTCAGGTGCACCGGATTAAGGAATCGGAACGGGACGAGCGCAAGGCCGAACCGCAGGCGCCGCGTCCGCAGGTGTCATCCAAGAAGCAGACCAAGCAGGAACGCAATCAATTAATATTCGACCTGAAAGCTCAGGGCGTAAATAACAGCGAGATCGGACGGCGCATAGGCATATCCCGGCGGACCGTGATCACCGTGCTGAAAGGACATAACTAATGCGCTGCCCAAGATGCAAAAATTACCAGTACCGCACCATCCGCTCTGAGAAATTTTCTCAAACCCGTATCCGTAAACTGCGCTGTGAAGCCTGCGGGAAATGTTGGCAAACCGAAGAGCGTTTTGACCAGCGGCACAACACGATAGTAATCAAGGTGGACCGTTCCCATTACAAGTACAACCGGCGCACCCGGCTGATCATGCCTCACGGCCCCACGTTCGAGACCATCGAGGCCAAGATCGGCTATAAACTTCCGGAGCAACATGAACTCTTCGGGTAAACTATATATCAACAGCCTCACCGGGTTGTTTAAACGGGTGAACGCCGACAACATTGAAAAAATGACGTTCATCATGGGTGAGATGTTCCGCTCCTATGTGCTCGCCACGAGCCAGTTCCCGGAACTGAAGAAAAAACGGGCGTACCTGGCTTCCATTAACCCGAATAATTTCATTTTAATGTTCGACGAGAATCTGCCGGACAAAGCGAGCCTGTATGAAAGACGCAACTAATATGCTTACCGGACAAATGGCGATTAAGCTCCTTAAGAGCCTGAAACTGAAATGTGAATGCGGGAATTTATATGAATTCAGGGTATGCCCGGACTGCGGCGGTATCGGGTTCAACGCGAAGACGTATGTCAACTGCGAACGGTGCGGCGGATACGGCATTCTCAAATACTGTCCTCAACAATGCAAGAAGAATTAGTAAGGAGACCTATGTCAAAAGGAACGATCAACAAAGCGATACTGATCGGCCGGATGGGCAAGGATGTGGACATGAAGTACACGTCCTCCGGTGTGCCGATCGCCAACTTCAGCGTGGCCACCAACGAGACCTGGCGCGACGAGCAGGGCAACGAGAAATCCGTAACCGACTGGCACAACATCGTGGCGTGGCGCAAGCTGGCCGAGATATGCGCCCAGTACCTGAAGAAGGGCTCGCAGGTCTATGTGGAGGGCAAGCTCCGCACCCGCAGCTGGGAGAAGGACGGCGTGAAACATTACATGACCGAGATCATCGCCGAATCGATACAGATGATCGGCGACAAGAAGGAAGAAGCCGCGCCGCCGCTAGAACGGACCGTGGACGTACCAAACCTGAACTAAGACGATTTGCCATTTTAAAGGAACCGCATGATGCAAAAATACAAACAAACCTCCGGCGTGCTGAGCGGCCTGTACCAATGGACCGCCATCTGCCCGGTATGCGAAAAAACCTCCGACTGGCGGGGCATGTTCGATACTAAGCATATTTATAAATGTCCCCACTGCCGGTGGGATTTCCAGGTCAGCAAGCTGTATGACAAGGAAGGAAGCGAGGTACAATGAAAGACCAAACCCTTATCCGCCTGGTTTACGCCGCCGTGCTGGTCATCGCTTACGGCATGGCCGTGCTGTGTTACAAACTCATTAATTATTTATTTTAGGAGCCGTATGGAACTGATAATATTTTACGCGATGATCACGGCGGTCTGCTATTTCGATCCGCTGTGCGACGCCCGCACCAGCGGGCCGGCGTATTTCAGGTACAGCAAAAGCCTGGACCGCGTATTGTCCCTATTTCGCTGGCTGTACCGCCGGGAATGGCGCGACAGCTACCACCAGATCTGCTGGCACTGGCTGAAGTGGTTCCGCTTTTACACGCCGTTCATCGCTTACGTCATCGCCTGCCGCATTGGCTGGATCGATTGCCTGCTGGGCGCCGCTTACGCCCACCTCCTGTGGCGGTGGACCTATGATTATTACACGAAAGCGCGGGTGAAATAATGGGCAGCTTTAAATGGACACGCGAGGACGACGATACCATGCGCAGACTGTATCCGTGTACAGATACCAAGTGGCTGGCCGGTTATTTAGGACGGACCATAGATTCGTTATACGGCCGCGCGGATCGGCTCGGCCTTAACAAGGATCCTCTTTATCTGCTCATCCAGAACATATCTCTCGGTGTGAAATTGAAGGATTCCGGCAAGGGGACGCAGTTTAGAAAAGGGCACGCTTCCTGGAACAAAGGGAGGAAAGGATATTG
This sequence comes from uncultured Bacteroidota bacterium, assembly GCA_964609675.1. Lineage (GTDB taxonomy): Bacteria > CLD3 > CLD3 > SB21 > JBBIRG01 > CAZSRX01. The sequence continues at coordinate 26,594 of CAZSRX010000009.1, forward strand.
CGTGCCCGGATCCGAGAAAGGCTGGTTCAAGAAAGGCCATTTGCCGCAGAATACCAAATTTGACGGCGCCATATCGCTCCGGTACTGTCATAGCGGTCACCGCAAAGAAAAGAAACGCGGGTATTATTACATCCGATTATCAAAAGCGAACTGGAAAGAACTGCATGTGTACCTGTGGGAACAGCAGTACGGCCCCGTGCCGAAGGGCATGAACGTGGTATTCAAAGACGGCAATTCGCTGAACTGCATCATTGAGAACCTGGAGCTGATAACTCGGCAGGAACACATGGCGCGGTCCCGGAACAGCGACGAATACATCGCCATGCGGATCGCCAACAAAGGCACCAAAGGAAAAGGACAATACAACAGAAAAATATACGACCTGGCTTTCGGCAACAAGGCATTGCTTGAGGTCCAGCGCCGTCAGTTTCAACTTAACCGGTTAATCAAGGAGTCGCGATGAAAAGCTACAATCACATGATAGGCCGCCTGTACATGCACAACATGCGCGAGGTGCTTATCGAAGGCGTCCGTCCCACCGAGGACGGGCTTTACGTTCAGTTTCTGATCAAAAACAAATGGGTCACCGTCAACCCGAAGGACGTCGCCAGGGAATTCCTTCCAATCGAGGGCCCGGTGGAACACGAGCGCTCGCTAGCTACGCTGAAGGAACTCATGGCGTCCAACCGTCAGCTCACGGATCTGAGTTCCGTCCTGCTGAATAACATCAGGAAGATGGAAGCCAGCCCGAACTACATCGGTCAGGCCAAAGAGATCAACGAGCACGCCAAGACGCTGATCGACATGGAGCGCCTCCGGCTGGAAATGATCAAAATAGTTAGAGAGAGATAGCATGGAAATAGAGCACTCAGCTACCGTCAAAGGGCAGTTTGCCTATTATCTGGACGAATGGGAAAAGAAAGTCATCGCCCGGAGCCTGGAAGGGCAGGTCAAGAAGCGCACCCGCCGCATCGAGGCGATCTACCGGTATCCTGATAACGACGGCTCCGCCAAGTACCAGATGAAGATTGACGCGCTGGACAGGGAACGGCAGGCGATTGAGAAGATAATCTCGGAGTTCGGCAAATGAAAATCACCCGCGTAAAAACCACCATCTGGTACGAGATCAAACACGGCGGCATGATTTATAACGTGCGCAAGTTTGCGGCCAAGGGCGAAAACGGCCTGCCGGTGAACGATATCACCATTTATCACGGAGATAAGCAGGTCGTCGATTTCGGCCTGACCCGCATCATAACCGCAGCGCTCCTGCTGCATGAAGGGATGTGAACGTGAGCTCGGAACAAATGAAATTGGATTTCGAGCCGAGTCCGGCCCAGATATGTATGATGTGTCACTTCTCATCCGAATGCGAAGGCTGTTGTGAAAAATGTTCCGATCAATGTAATCACGCCCAGCTCTGCGGATTAGAACAGCCGGCGAACGAACAGACCGAAAGACTCAACGCCTGGATCAACATTATTAATTCAAATGAAATGTTCAGTCATTTAAAGAGGTACATGAAATGAAACTGTATAAGGTCACGCTTAAGGGATTAAAATCCTCAATAACCGGCGTAAATCTTGGATACAGTTATGTATTGGCAGACGATCCGTCGGAGGCTTATAATAAACTAAAGAAATTTATAGAAGACAGGAATCTTGGGTTCGAGCACGAAAGAGAAATGGAAAAGATTGAATTGCCGGCTGACTCTTATGAATACAACAATACAGGGCATATTATTATCCTGAATTAACGTGATTTATCCTGGAGAAAAATAAGATGAAAAAGAAAACACTAAGCGATATCGCTCGCAAGTTCAAATCCGACATGCAGAAGACAGCCAACAAAGATGGCGTCACGATCAGCATATCCAGTCCGTCATTCAAAAATGGGAAAGAAATAATAATCGCCGAACCGTGCAATCATAAAAAATCAAAACTCGGTTATGTCGCCCATCTCAAATATCTGGACGAGCGGTATAAAAAGGGCGACGAACAGAAGCAATGCCCGAAATGTAAAAAATGGTATTTTGACGATGAAATGTAGAAGTGAACTCTGAAGTAAATCCAATTTCATTTGTCCGAGTTGGAACGGAAAAGGAAAATATATGAACTGTAAATTTTGTGGATGTGAGTTAAGGAATACGGCGGATGATTACGTTCATGGATTTTGCTTTGAACACACAATACAGGGATACTATTTCGATACTAATACATGGCGCCCTGAGGATCCAAAAGGATGGATATGCCCCAAATGCAAGAAAGTATATTCCCCTTATATATATGAATGCGCCGAATGCAATGGTATTAAAATTGTAAAACAAGATACCGATTACGATGTAAGCAAGTGTGGCACCTAACACCAATTAGTTGAACCTGGTGCAACTAATTATTAAAAGATAAGGATTACTAAAATGTCCGATCAGAACCAAATCCCTCCGCCGCCGGTAACGACACTGCCGCCGGAACTGGCATTCAAAATGGAAGCCCAGCGCATCATTCAGCAGGTGCCGGCCCACGAACAGATCAAGCAGCCGTGCGAATGCGGCTACAACGAATTCTATTTTATTCTGCGCCAAAAGATCATCCCGGCTACGCATCCTAAGAATATTCTCAGATTGCCGATTAAAGTCCGTTACGAACTGCTCAAATGCACCGAGTGCGGAGCCATGTATTGGGCAGATACATTCAAAAAAGCCGATAAAGATACCGGCCTCATCTTAGATGGAATCCCTCCCGGGGATTCCATCTCTTAAAGAACCACATGAAAATCTCTTTAGAAAAACTCCTCAAGCTCGACACCGTCCGTGAGCAGGAAATCGCCAGGCTGATCAATTCCGCCGATAAAAACCTTACCGGTTTCATCGAGCGCTACAAGGCATTACTCATCGAGACGGCAGAGAGCGAAGACGATCTCAGGAAACTCGACAAGTTCATCCGTGACAACGCCGACAACGTCGCCGCCGAGATGATTAAGGAAGTCGTGCGCGAGTTTGATCAGGTCGCGCAGGTCGAGGATGACTTTTTCCGTGCGTTGCCGGTTGACCATGAGGCCAGCGCCGTCAGCTCGCAGGAAAAAGCCGCCGTGTTTCGCGGATTCATGCAAGGCATGCAGAGCAGTTTCCTCGAGATCAGCTACGCCCAGCGCGACATCATCCGCCGTGCGATCCGCAAGCAGATCAGCGCCGGGCTGGATCAGCAGGAACTCCAGCGGTCCTTCGTAGACGCCGGCAGCAAGCTTCAGCAGTATTCCTACACGCTCGCCCACACCACCCTCTCCGGCGTGTCGCAGAACTATTCCAACCTATCCGCCGACAAGGCCGGGCTCGACTATGCCTGGTACTGCGGCACCCTCACGCCGTCCACCCGCCCGTTCTGCAAAGAAAGGCTTGATAAAGTGTACCGACTTGATGATATTGACGCCATGTCCAACGGCCAGATCGAACCCGTCATCACCTATTGCGGCGGTTACAACTGCCGCCACCGATGGGTTCACGTCAACCCGGAATGGGACCGCAGGTTTAAGAAGAAAGTGCAGTAAATTAATCAACTCAGATGGAATCCCTCCCGGGGATTCCATCTCTTAATAAAACGGAGGTTACCATGAAAACGTATCTCGTTCTCGCCATCGCGCTGTTGCTTAACGTAACATCGCTGAACGCGCAGGATAAGAATCCTGCCTGGTCCGGAACATTATCAATGGTTGTTCCCGGTCTTGGCCATATTTACAACGGAGATATAGGCAAAGGGTGTTACTTTGCCTTTTTTGAAACCGTTTACATCGCTGGTATGTATGGTGCTTACAACTGGAATGAACATGACAGGACTATGTTCCTCATGTCCGCCGGATTCGCGGCTTTTAAGATCAGCGACGTTTATTTTGCAATCAAAGGAGCAAAGAGAAGCGATGTCTCGATTTCTCTCGCGGCTGTCGGCAACCAACCTGCAGTCGGTTTATCTTTAAAGTTTTAGTCTCCGTTGAAAATAAGATGGAATCCCTTCATGGGATTCCATCTTTATCTCTGAAACCAGTTTAATATAATATCCTTCTCTCCAGCCGTCAGCCCCAAGAACTTCCTGAGCACCTTCCCCTTGCCCGCCCCGCTCAGATTATGCCAGTTCGCTTTTCGTATGCTGGCTTCTCTCGACTTGCCTGAAATATATCCGATCTCCGTCTCAAACCGTCCGATCGACGGCGTCCGGGTGATATTCACTTTCATGTCCTTCATCATATCACCGGTCAGTTGCAGGTCCACCACTCCGGAGTACCGGTTCATTACTTTTTTACGGTTTCTGGGTTTGGTCTGTCCCATCTTGAAACGCAGATATCCGGCGCTGTACTGCGCGAACGGCGCGTTATTCACGTCCACCCCGCGGTTCGTCCGCTCGTTGATGAACGCGATCGCCATGTTTGCCGCCTCGTTGAGCCGCTGCCGCGATGCGATCTGCCCCAGCACTTCCCTGAGTCTCTTATTTACAATTTCATGTGGTTCCATAACAGTCTGTCATTTCGAGCGTAGCGAGAAATCTTGTTTCCCTAAAACAACCCCGTCAGTTTCCCTTCTGTCTTCCTCAGCACTTCCTCCCCGTCTTTAGCCGCCGGAATTTTAAATCGCTTTTGCAGATGCGATACCGGTATCGGGCATCCCATCTCATACGCTTCCCGCAGGATCCGGATCTCCGATTCTAAGTCCGTCCAGTCCGGGAATCGGATCTCTAATCCCACCGTCGGGTCCGGCTGGGCAAAGTTTAACTTCAGAAGTCGCTGGATGAACTGCTCATTGATCACCTGCATGGCGAACCGGCCGTCGCTCAGCATCTTCTCGAACCGCACGCCGTTCAGAACCCGCACCGCCGCGTAACTGTGCGCGTCCTTCAGGTCGCTTGTGCCGGTCTGTCCTACAATGATAATGCTTTGCATCTTGTTGCTCTGCGTGATCAATGTATCGTAGGTGCTAATGGATCCGGATTTCTGCGCTTCCTGCAGGTCGATCTTGCAGTTCTCTGATATCACCGCGGCCATGTCCGTGCCCCAGCCCTGCACCGCTTCCGTCAGCTCATCGATCTCATCCTCCGATGCTGCTGAGTTGTATGTGCCGATACGCGCCGGCTGGGCCATCAGTTCGTTGAACGACGACCAATCCTGGACATTATAGTGCTTGATGATGCTGAAGAACGCGCACGCCGCGCCCAGACCTAAGCGGGTGAAGTTAACCGGCAGCTGCTTGTAGCTGGTGATGTTAAAGTCCGCCACGATCAGCCGGTTCTCCGCGTATTCTTTCAGCGGAATGTACTTGCCGGTTTCGTACTGGTACATCAGTATGTCCTTGATGGACATCGCCGTCTTCGCCTCGTCAACCGTCGCGGACCGGAACAGCGAGTTCTCGAACATGTCAATATGCGTCGGCATGATTTTACCGTTGATCATCTTCCACTCGTCCAGGTCGAGGATCCGGAATCCGTGATAAACGGAATCCAGTATCATCTCCACCAGGGTGTAGTAATCCACCATCTTCAGCGCCGCCTTGATGAAGTCCACCTGTGCCGTCTGCTCGCCGGTGATGGTGAACGGCAGGCCGAGTATGGCGTCCTTGCGCGTTTGCAGTTCCCCGGCCAGATGGCCGTCTAAGGTTTTGATGTCGTCAAGAATCTGGTAATAGTACAGCGGCCGGCCCAGTTCCGCTTCCGACCGAGCCGACTTCAGGTTGGCCGGAGTGATGTTCCATGCCGTGAATAGTTTATTCGTCCGCCGGGCGGGTGAATTTATCTTTAAAAGTTCCGAATGATTTGGCATAGGGGTCCTTTATAAAATGGTATCCCGCCAGGCTCGTCGCTTGGCGAGGCTTCGGTACATTCGCTGTTTGCCCTGCCGTATTTTGCCGGCCAGCAGGTGAAAGCATGAGGCGGCGGAATCCGGTCCGTCGTCCGGTTTCTTCGGGTAATTCGTGAACTGCTCGATCAGCCGCTTCATGTCCTGCGACAGCTCGCCGTTTCGTTTCACGAACCGCACGATGCCCGTCTCGATCGGCATGGACAGGGTTTCAATTCTCAACGGCTTCGGCGCCTGGAACCATTTGTCCCCGGCCACCCCGCTGATCATCAGGGGCTCTTTGCGTTCGCGGGCCACTTCTTTAAAATTGCCTAACAGCAGTTGCTGGCTCAGCGTGTCCTCGAACTTGGCGAACATCAGGTTCCACGCCTTCCATTTATTCACCATTTCGAACCACGCATGGCACATCGCGCTCACCGAGGTCTGCCGCACCCAGGCGTCCGTGATGTCATAGAACGCACCGTCGCTGGTGAATACGATGATCGCTTTGTAACAGGAAGTCTCGGACTTGCCGTAACCGGGATCTAGAAAGATGCCCACCTTGCGTTTGTCCTTTTCCTTTTCGATCTCGGAATAATCCACAAAGCTGAACCAGTCGTATTTAAAAATCTCGCCCGGTCTCAGTGGGTTCTGCTGCATTTCAGCTTCCCACCGAACCGTGCCAATCGTTGCCCGGATTTCCCGCAATACCTCGATAGGCATGCCGGCTTCCCATGTAGAATATTCGTTGCCGTCCGCGTCGGTCTCTATGGCCTTGTAAATATGCGTAAAGAACTTGCTGTTCGGAGCGGATTTAATCTCCTCTATAAATTGATTGCAGGCGCTGTCAAGGCTTAAATTGTTCCCTAGCCATACGATAACCCCTCCCAGCGTTACGGCGAGGTAGAACTCGGCGATCAGCCAGTCTAATTTCTTGGCACCCCGTTCCGGGTTGGCCGCGGATTCGCGGTCCTCAAAGTCGTCGATCTCGGCGTAATCCGGTCGCGGTGAAATGCCGCGCCCTTTCACGTTCACCGATATCGCTTTAAAAGATACGCCATTGGTCAGTCGTATATGCTTATTGGACCAGAACCGCTTGTCCGCCACGTCGCCGAAATCGTTTCGCAGGCGCGGGTTCAGTTCCAGCTCCAGCTTCGTCATCGCCAGTTCGTTCTCGCTGTCCTCTAAGTTCTCGCCCACCCGTATGCCGTTCCGTATTTCTTTGAACAGCATCTTCTTTATCCTCAGCCCTCTTATGATCTCAGACTTGCCCCATCCGCGCGGCCCGCATATCAGGTGCAGCTCATGGCCGCGCTTATGCGTCAGGGCCATTATCTCGTACTGGATCGGCCCGAATTCCTTATCGAATAAATCAGGGAAGTATTCCTTCAGGAAAAAAGCGTCGTCATTCCTCGCTGTTTCCTTACGAATCTTTTTATCTTTAATTGAGAATTGAGCCGGATTGAACACCTCGTTCAGATTCTCCAGCGCCGCCTTCCGCTCTTCCAATTCTCGTATTAAATGGGAATTTTCAATCATATTATCCGTAGCCACAGCCTTCAGGCTTTTAATCGTTGCGATTCAAACTCTAAAATTTCGAGCACCCGTTCTTCGGTGATATTCGGATCTAACCGTTTCGCCAGTGCGGTGATCAGTTGTATGTCCGGCTTGCGTATGTTATGCCGTACCCGCATGGTATTCTGTATCTTCGTTATGGCGTCCACGATCTTCAGAAGCTCCTTCGTGTCATTCTCCTTTTTGGCCTTGTCTAAGAGGTCCGCTTTCATGTCAAAGAGCTGTCGCTCGAACTCCGCTTCCGGGTCGGGCGTGTCATTGATATTCGTGAAGATCGGTTCTAATTTTTTCTCACGCTGGCCCCTGTTAATACCCCTGCGCAACAGCTTGAATATTTCATCCATATCGTACTTATCAAGTATACACAGAACGAACTGAGCTTCGGCGTGATCCGTGTCAGGGTGTGTAACGGGCATTTTGATCTTTACCGCCTGTAATCCCTTCCACGCCCAAGTAAATATGTTTCTTAAGGTTAGCTCGATATTTTCCTTGATATCAAGCTCCTGTTGAGTCGGTATATGTTGCTCGTTAGCATCGTTCATAATCACACTTCGTGGTTTTTTTCATAGTCGGTTTTTAATCGTATAACTTTCTCGTATTGGCTCACGGCCGACTGTAAAGGTTTTATATGTGAGTTTTCTTCATATTTCACACCCCCTTGTCCTTTATATATTACTTGCTTTCATACGCTACAAGATACTTCTAAAAAGTCAAATATCCTTAAATTAAAGTGATATAAGTACATATATCACTAGATCGTTTTTATTTTCTTGCCTTATAAGTTAAATTGAAGCGTGGCCAGATAATTGGCTTTAGAAAGAAAAAAATTTGAGTTATTGTTACGCGACCATAGCCGAAAATTCCCCATCCGTTGAACAGCTTCTGGGTACAAACCAGACAGCCCGCCTGTCCGGTGACGAAGCCGGATCCACCATCGACACCGATGTCATTAATGCCGCCATCACCGACGCTCAGGCGATCGTGAATGGCTATTGCATGAAGAATTACGAGGTGCCGTTCGCGACCTGCCCGGAACTGATTAAAAAACTCACCCTCAACATAGCCGTGTATTATGTTTACGAGAACCGCGGGGCCGGCGCCAGCGATGCCGTCCGCCAGCGTTACGATGACTCCGTCAAGATCCTCGAGAACATTTCGTCCGGCAAGATCCAGCTGGGGGTCAACAATTCACTCATAATGCCGCGCACGCGCCCGTCCTCGAGCGCTCTGCAGGTCAAGGACAGATTGTTTTATCGTGACAGCACAAGTTAGTTCCATCATACAGCAGGAGATTATTGATTACCTGAAGGCCAGGACTTCCGTCACGGCCGTATGCAGGAACATTATCAAATACGACGGCCAGTTGAACGACAAAGCCAAAATCGCCGAGTTCGCCCTGACCCTGCCGGCTATCCTGGTATTCTACAACGACACCAATTACGACGTCAACGCGGAGGGAAACAGCAAGTACCGCATCGAGTCCGTGTATCAGGTACTTGTCTGTTCCAATAACATCGCCAGCCGGACGTCCAAAAATGACGAAGTTCTGGATCTGAAGGATCTGGTCATCAATGAGCTCACCGGCGCGGCCATCGATTTCACCATCAGTTCCGTAGATTACAAATTTAACATTGAAGTGCTTTCCGATACCATGATCACCCGCGACGCCGATCTCAGCGTCAACGGCATTGTCATCTCCGTCGTGGGCATGAGATAAAGCGAAAAGGAATAAAATGAATTACCGAATCTTAGACGACCGCATCACCGCCGAAGTATTTATCATGGGCGCCATCGGCGTCGAGGAGCTGACCGCCAAGGACTTTACCAATACCCTGCATGAGGCTGAGGCCGCTGGCGCTAAGCAGTTCATCCTGCGCATCAATTCCCCGGGCGGCGAGGTGTTCGAGGCCATCGGCATATTCAACGCACTGGCCGAGCGCGACGTTACCGTTTCCGTGGAGGGGCTGGCCGCGTCCTCCGCGTCGTTCATCGCCATGGCCGGCAAGCGGGTGAAGATGTTCGATAACTCCATGATGATGATCCACAATCCCTGGACGTTCGCCGCCGGCGACGCCAATTATTTCGAGAAGATTCAGGAAAACCTCGACATGATCAAGGGTATCATCATGAAAGCCTACGGCCGCACCGGGCTGTCCGAAAAGGAACTCACCAAAATGATGGACGAGGAGACCTGGCTCACTGCTCAGGAAGCGATGGATAAGAAGTTCATCGACGAGATCGTGCAAACTAACCAGCAGCCGCAGAGCAAAGCGGTGGCGGTTAAGCAATATTACAACTCCATTTTTAAGGAAACACGAAAGGCAAACAAAATGCTCAAAATTCAATCGGCTCTCAACCTGCCGGGAGCAAGCGAAGAAGCCCTCGTGGCTTCCATCGAGGCCATCAAAAAGGCCAAGAACGAAGTCGATGAGCAGATGAAAGCGATCAACGCCGACATCGAGAAACAGAAACAGCAACTCGCGGCCAAAGAGGAAGAGCTTAAAGCCATGAAGGCGAAACTCGAAGCCCTTGAAAAGGAAAAGAAAGACGCCGCCGAAAAACAGGAATCCGAACAGGCCGTCGCCATCCTGAACAAGGCCGTAGAGGACGGGAAGATTCTGCCTGCCGAGATCGACGTCACCTCCGAGGAAGGCAAGAAAAAACGGCAGGCGTTCCTCGACCGAATCCGCATGAACCCCAAAGTGGTGGACCTCATGCCCGTCATAGGCACTAAGATGACCGCCGGCAAGTCGCCGTCATCAGGTAATTCGCCGGTCAACGTCCCGCGTGAGGCGCAGGAGCTGGTCGCCGAAAAATCCAAACTCGGCATCCGCATGAGCTTCACCGACGCCGTCTCCGAAATTATGAAAAAGCACGGTCTGAAGTAAAGACGGACTATGCCCGTCTTATGTAAGGTAAAAAACATAAACTAAAAATAAGAAAGAACCCAAATGAGTATCCCTCTTTTAACCAAAGGCTATCTGGGCGGAGCCACGGTAAACAAATACCGCATGGTCAAGTTCTCAGCGGCCAATACCGTCATCCAGGCGACGGCAGAAACCGATGCGATCATCGGCGTCTGCGGTGAACTCGACATCACTTCCGGGGCCATGGGCGACGTCATCCTTGCCGGTATCGCGGAGGTGGAATCCTATGATACCATCACCCGCGGCGATCTGGTCACTTCCGATTCCGTCGGACGTGCGGTCAAAGTCACTGATACGATGATCGCTTCCGTCACCATTCATTACCTCGGCATCGCTCTGGAATCCTCCGTCGCCGGCGACATCTTCCAGGTGCTGGTAGTGCCGGGCAAATTGTCCAAGCTCGACGGCATTGAAGCAACGGCCGCCGAAGTCAACACGTTGCACGATGTCACCGCTGGTACGGTTACCGCTTCCAAGGCTCTGGTTTGCGGTGCCAACAAAAATCTCAATACATTGACCATTGCTGACGGCGGTCTGTGTCTCGGCTCCGGCGCGGGCACGGCCATCGCCGCCACCGCCGCTGAAATCAACCGCGCCTGCGATGTGTCCGCCAGGCTGGTAAATTGCACGGCTTCTACGCTGACATTGTCCGAAGCGACCCATGACGGAAAGATTGTTACCCTTAACCGTGCCGCCGGTATCGCTGTTACACTTCCGGCCGCTACTGGAAGCGGAGCGAAATTCCGGTTGTTCGTCGGCACAACGGTCACCAGCAATACCACGACCATCAAAGTGGCGGATGCTTCCACCACAATGGTTGGATTCGCCGCCGTTTACCAGGATGGTGGCAATACGGCTTTGATGATCGAAGCGGGCGGTACGGATGACACGATCACGCTTGACGGTTCCACCACCGGTGGTATCATCGGCGACATGATCGAACTGATCGACATCGCCACTAATCTGTGGTTTGTCGACGTCAAGATCAGCGCGACCGGCACCGAAGCCTCTCCGTTCAGCGCAACCGTCTCCTAATTTTAACCACTCAGATGGCATCCGTTTATCGGATGCCATCTTTTAAGAAAGACCAACAATGGCAAATCAATCCCCGTTCACCGTAAACCCCGAACTCGTAAATGTCGCGGTGGCGTATAAGAATGCCCGGTTCATCGCGGATGAAGTGTTCCCGCGCGTGCCGGTTTCAAAAGCCGAGTTCAAATACATGACCTATCCTGCCGGCGAAGGCATGACGCTTCCGGATACCCGCGTCGGCCGTAAGGGTAAGGTCAACAAAACCAGTTTCACCGGCGTCGAAGCGACCGGCTCCTGTCAGGACTACGGGCTGGAAGATGACATCCCGTATGATGACATCGCCAACGCGCCTGCCAATTACGATCCGCTGGGTCATTCAACCGAGTATCTCACGCATCTGATCCTCACCGATCGGGAAGTGCGTGCCGCCGCCGCCGCGTTCACGTATACAAACTACGGCTCCAGCAACCGCACCAATGTCGGCGCAGGAACCCGCTGGACGGCTACCGCCGGTACGCCCGTCGCTCAGATCCTGGCCGCCATCGATTCCTGCGTCATCCGCCCGAATTACGCGGTCATCGGCCGCGCCGCGTTCTCCATCCTGGCTCAGAATCAGGACATCATTGCCGCGGTCAACCGCAACTCAGGCACCAAGGGTATCGCTACACGCCGGGCCATCGCGGACCTGTTCGAGCTGGAAGATTTGTTTGTCGGCGAGAGTTTTTACAACACCGCGAAAAAGGGTCAGACCGTCACGCTCGCCCGCGCGTGGGGCAAGAGCATGCTGGTGTATTACCGCGAACCGCTGGCCGGAACCCGGCAGGGCGTGACCTTCGGGTACACCGCCCAGTTCGGCGAACGCGTGGCTCTCACCCGCGACAATCCCGAAATCGGATTGAAAGGCGGCATCACCATCCGTGTCGGCGAGTCCGTCACCGAGGTCATGACAGCCACCGATCTCTGCGGCCATCTGCTGTACGATGTGGTCGCCTAAACCGTCAACCTGGATGGCATCCCTTCACCGGGATGCCATCCTTAAATTAGTTATGCTGACCCGCTTAAATACGTTCCTCATCGGATTCACACTCGGCGCCATCCTCTTCGGATCGGTTGCCTGGTGGATCTACAAAGATGACCGTAAGACCAAGGCGGACTCAGCCAAGGAAACCATTGATGCGATACGCCTTCAGGAAGATCGTAAGGTTAAGGATGTCATGGACGGTATTGATCCTGACAAGCTTACTGACGATCAGCTGCTCGACCTCCTCGAGCGTTACGCGCAGGAATACCGCCGCTGGCACGAAAAATAAGCCGGCTAAGGAATATTATTTAGGCGATCGTAACTATCACGATCTCATGACCGACTGTCTCGACTGCTTCATCCGCGACAGCGTCAAGACCGCCATGCTCGATTCCGTAGTCATCGACTGCGGCATAAAAGCCGAGCGCAACCGAGTCATGGGCCGTTACGAAGGAGCTGGGGTCATCGCTGTAATAGTAATTGTCATCAAACTTCTCACTCTGTAACCGCAACCTTCAGGTTGCGCAATGAAGGATCGGATATGAAACTCATCACCCAGATATTAGTCATCACCCTGATCGCCGTCGCGGGCCTAGCCATTCTCAGTTTATTCTCCACCGGTGACTTCATCGGCGCCTTAAGCGATGTCGGGCTCAAGCTGTTTTTCCTGGCGACCAAGATGATCCTCTTCGCGCTGTTCCTGCTCATCATGGTTAAGTATCTGGATTTCGCCGAGGTATTTGAGAATGCGTCCAGGTCCACCGCTCACGGCCTTCGTGCCGTCGGCGCCGCCATCATCATACTGGCCTTCTCGATATTATTGATCGGCTATTAGATGGAATAGCTCCCGGCGATTCCATCTCTAACACGAAAGGATATTATGAAACGTTTACTCATCACCATGATCTTAACAATCATGTTTACCGGAAGGGTATGGGCGAGCGACGAATATGACCCGATCATCAGGGACGCGGTTCAGAAGTATCAGCCTGAACATTTTCCCGCCCTGGTGCATTGGTACAAGGCAAGGATTGAGGCCGAATCCCGGTTCGATCCCTATGCCGTGTCATACGTCGGCGCCCTGGGTTTGTGTCAGTTCATGCCTGCCACCGCGGAAGAATACGGTATCGACCCGCTCAATCCGGAAGAAGCGATCAACGCCATGGTATTATATACCATAGACATCGCTCAGTTCATCGAGATTGAGAAACTGTATCCGCTTAATTACAAGAATGCTCAGCTCTTTGTCGACGCAGCCTATAATTATGGCATGGGTCGCATACGGAGATTAGCCCGGACTTACAATTACAACTGGGATCTGATATACTGGAAACTGCCTCTGGAAACAAGGCTTTATGTCAACCGCATACAGCGATTCAAAAGGAACTACGAAACAAATATTTAACTGGTCCTTCACCTACTCCAGCGCGACTTAGCCTGCCGGGGTCTTAACCGGCTCCGGCAGACTAAATATGTAACCGCAACCTTTAGGTTGCGCATAAAACGAAAGAAATCGGTAATGCCTCCTGAAGATCAAAAACAACAACTAGAGTTCCTTGAAAAATTCGAGCGTCTAATCTTGACGTCCGAAAATACCGCCAAAAATCTGGACGAACTCAAACACGCCTTTCAGTCATTCAAAGCTATATTTTATCCCAAGCTAGAATGTCAGGGCAAAGACCTCGTACGCATTGAGTCAGATTTGAAAAACCTTAACAAAAGTTTTGATGCCCATTTAATTGAACACACTAAACAGGATCAGAAATCTACAAACAACTGGATGAAAACATTACAAACCGTGGGCATTATAATTTCCCTGCTCGGCGTCCTCGGATTGTACTTAAAATAACCCACGGATTCATCCGTGGGATTAAAACAAATTATGAACGTCACCTCCATCATACGCGACACGCAGAACACCTCCTCGATCCACCGGGCCGTCATGTCCGCCGGATCGTCCGTGTTCCGATCCACGGTCAACGTCTCCGGCGTTTACCGGGATGATCGCTTGCCGATCCCGGCAATACCCGAACTGGTCGCGCCCCTGGATCTGGCCGTAATATTATCCTCGCAGGAATTCTCTTGGGGTGCGGCGGATTACGCTACGGAATATCAGCTTCAGGTGGCCACCGATGAGACGTTCGATACGATGGTGGTAAATGAGACAATAGGGGAGACCAGTTATAACGCTACGGGGCTGACGAATGCTGTCCATTACTGGCGGGTTCGCGGTAAAAGAGATGAATTATATTCAGAATGGTCAACCGTTCAGTCGGTATATGTAATCACCATTCCTTCGCTCACGTCTCCCGACAATGAATCCTTCACCGCCGATACCACTCCGGAATTCCACTGGAGTGAAGTTCTTTATGCTTCATCTTATGATATAGAAATTGCGACGGATATTAATTTTACAAATGTAATAGAATTCGGAAATGCAGATGAATATTATCTTTCGGATGGTCTCGATAATGGCACGTATTACTGGCGTGTGCGAAGCGTAGTCGGGGAACTGGCCACCGCATGGTCGTCCGTCTGGTCCGTAACCGTCCAGTCATTGACCGTGCCGGTGCTCACCTCTCCAACGGACGCATCCTACACGGCCGATACCACTCCTGAATTCACCTGGGGCGCCGTCTCGGGCGCCACGGCTTATGACATATTGATCGCCCGTGATTCCGGTTTTACCGATATTGTCGTCTCCGCCTCTCCGGAGACTAACAGTTACATGCCTTCCGCGTTATCCAATGATGTCTATTACTGGAAGGTCCGCGCCAAGAACCTTACCGGTCAGACGGAATATTCCTCTGTCTGGTCCGTAACCGTCCTAACGGTGCCGGCTCTTACTTCGCCCGACGATTCCTCTTACACCGCCGATACCACTCCGGACTTCACCTGGTCAGCCATCGAAGGTGCGTCCGCGTATGACATCGACATAGCGACTGACACAGGATTCGCGAACATTGTTCAAACGTCCTCTCCGGCTACCAATTCCTATACGGCTACCGCGCTCGGCAACGATGTTTATTACTGGCGCGTTCGTGCTAAGAACGGCGCCGTCACAACTTCTTACGCTGCATATAGAACAGTCACCGTTATTACAGTGCCTATACTATTAAGTCCTGAAACAGACGAAGCGGTAAATATTACAACCCAATTTGATTGGGAGCCTGTTGAGGGAGCGGCAAATTATGATATACAAATATCATTAAATTCAGATTATTCTTCTCCGCTAATAGATACCACCATATCCGATGCGGGTTACGAATATAACTTATGTTACGGTGGAATCACTTATTATTGGCGTGTCAGATCGAAAAACGGAGCCATAGTTTCCGATTGGTCCGGCGATTACTGTCACGGAGTAACCTATTTTAAGAATATTACCGTAACCGGAACTACAGCCGGGGCACAAACCGATTATTCTATACCAATTACCCTCCACTACGGTGCCGGCTCGGATACGGCGACTGATATTTATCTTAACGGAAAATGCAAGAGTGATTTTAGTGATTTGGTGTTCAGGAATTCAGGCGGTGATGTAATTCAACACTATAAATGGGATATGGTGCCATACGATTATTGTGTGGTTTACTTCAAAGCAGACACCATCCCCGCAAGTCCAGATACGGTTGTGTTTAAAATGCAATATGGTACAACGTTGTCCGACACATCTACGGATAGTGCAGTGGGGTTTGCGGATAATGGATTAACCGGTGTACCAACTGATAAATGGGACGTATTAACGGGAAGCGGCGTAGTAACTCCAGATACGTTTATATATGACTCCGACATTCAATCATCGTGGTATGAAAACAGTACATATTATCACGGCCCGGCGGGAACGTTTTCAATGTGGAATAACCCGCAGGCGGTATATAATGCTGATGCAGACAGAACTTATATTGTATATCCGATTCCTTATTATTCCTCAATAAATATTGTTAGCAAATTTTATTATGGAATAACCTATTACGACCATACAATAGGACGTTGGTATCGTCCTAAAACGATAGGTGAAATATCTACGACAGATGCGCATGCCAACCCGGCTTTATGCGTATTGCGAAGTGGCACGATAGTGGTGGGGTATGGTGGTATATCTTCAAAGATAAAAACGGCTGTATCGGATGAGCCTAATAATATCGGGGCGTTTACAGCTGGGGCAGACAGTACTAACAATGGCGTATATCCAACATTATTTGAACCGTCGTCTGGGAATCTATGCTTATTCTACAATTCCTCTCCGGCGCAGGATTATCTTTATATGCAAAAATCATCCGATGAGGCGTCTTCGTGGGGGTCTCCAACAGGAATAATTTTTGCTGGTACTGGATATTGGGCATACTGTAAAATATATGCTGACCCCAATACTTCGCCGAACAAAATCCATATATTCTGGACGCCTTATAAAACAACGGTACCAACCGGTAGATATAATATATACCATGTTTATTCGGACGATGGCGGCGTAAGCTGGAAAAACTCTTCCGGGATAACCCAAACTCTTCCCGTAGATACTACGAAATCAACAAAGGTATTAGACAGCGGAACGGACGAAGTAATGATTTCGGATATAGCTACGGACACAAATGGAAATGTATATTGTTTATGTTCACAGGGCAGCGGAACAACATGGCAAGCTAAAGTAATAAAAGTAACATCGGCCGGGGTAGTAACCACAGCGAACGTCGTATCTCATGACCATCAGTTTGATATTGGATGTATTATTAACCGCGGTGGAGGAAATCTTTCAGTTTATTTTCCATCAGTTGCCGTTCAAGCTAATGAAGACGGTGGGGATATTGATGAGTATAGGTCTTCAGATTCGGGCGCATCGTGGGCATATTACAGACATGTAACCACGGGCTCGACATGGTCACACAATCATATTAAACCGGTTTATAATAACCAACCCGCATTAAGATGTATATGGTCGTATGGAGACAGCACGCCGGCCGCTACGGATAAGCGGTCTTATTTGTGGTGGGCTGGGGATAGCACGACAGGCGATACAATACATTATCATAAAATGATTTATATGCGTTATAATGGCTCTAATTCATCAATTATACGTGCTAAATCCGGTTCTTTACAAAACGCAATAGTTACCGCTAAAATCAGGGGGTGGGTTGAAAATCCTAACAATATATGGATTGGATTAAGGGGACAGACTTCGGGGAACTGTTACAATGGGCGAGCTTATCATCCCACAAACATCTATTATAGACTAGCATTCCCTACAACTTATACAAGTATCACAACGCCAGCGCCGGTTTCATCGTCATCACAAACATTTAATTGGGGCACGTGGGGGTTAAGTGTAGTCGGAAGTAGTATTACATTTTTGTTTGATGGCACGCCAAAAGCCAGCGTTACAGATACCAATATAACAAACGCAGGATATGCGATGGCAAGGGTTTATGATTGTGCATTACAGATGTTAGACCCATTGGTACGCAAATATGTTAACCCTGAGCCGACTATTACGGCTATAAGCGCAGAATGGGAAGAATAAATGTCAGATATAACCAAAACCTGGGTCGAAGGAGAAATCTTCACTTTAAAAGTCAGCGTCGGCAAATACGATGAGTCCGCCGGCACTATAGCCTACGGGACCAGCAACGTCAACCTCACCGACAAAGACATTTACGTGGACATCTTCGCTATCAATTCCGAAACGCCGGTACTTCAGAAGAATCGGGTCAGCGGAGCCACCACCACAGGCATCACGCTGGACGAGGATTCGGCGACTAAGTCCAATCTCCTGATCGCATTCTCCGCGTCCGATTACACCACGTTCACCTGCGGCGGCAAATCATCAAAACTATTCGAGATCCGCATCCGGATCAAATCATCCACCACTTACGAATATTCCGTCTTTCCGTACATCAGCACCAGCGGCGAGGCGACAAGGCTATACGTTAAACTTATAGAAAAATTACCATAATTCGACAAACTTCAGTTCGTCGCTTAGAAAGAAAGAAAATCATGGCAATCTCAAAAGCAAAAACCTACATCATCGCCGATAAGTGCGCCGTCACCATGCGTGAAACCGGCGTCGGCGGTTTCCTCGAAGTCGGTTATACCAAAGGCGAATCCCAGATCATCGCTACACCCGTCATGATTGATCTGGAAAACGGTCAGCATCAGACTGGCGTCGAGATTGAGGGCAAGTTCATCCTCGTCCAGTTCACCGAAGCCGTTAAGGATGAGATCAAGGCCTATGTCGGCAAGGATGTCGACATTAAGTTCACTGGCGGGGTCGCCACCATCGAATGCACGGCGTTCAACTTCGCCATGGGTGTCGAGGCCAAGTTCGACATGAAATCCGTACTCGGGTTCCCGTGTTCGTTCCACCGCTTCGCCAAATTAATCAGCACTGGCATTTCCATAACTCCTGCCTAATATAACCACTCAGATGGCATCCGTTTATCGGATGCCATATCTTAAGAAAGAATAAGATGTCAATCACCAAATCTCTCACCACAGTTTTTACCGACAAATGCGCAGTTACCATGTGCGCCGCGGACGGCACTCCGGCCACCGTCGGTTACACCAAGGGCGACACGATCGTCACGGTCGAGCCGGTATTCACCGAAATCGAGGGCGGTCGGCATCAGATCGGTTGCAACCTGTCCTGCAAGTTCTTCCTCATTCAGTTCCAGCATGTCACGCTCACAACCCTCGAGGCTATGTTGCCCGGGTTAGTCGATGCCGTATTCACCGGCGAGTCCAAGATCATCAGCATCACCGACGTGCATCTCAAGCTCGGCATGGAAGCCAAGATGAATCAGAAGGATGTGCTCGGCTTCCCCTGCGAGCTCCACGCCTTCGTCAAGGACGTCGACACCCAGCTGGTAATTAGTGAACCCGCTTAACCAACTCAGATGGCATCCGTTAATCGTATGCCATCTCTAAGAACTCATGAGCACCATCACTCTCACATCATCCAAGTCCTACGAGCAGATACTCGCCCTGCCAATGGACATCTACGTCCGCCGTTCCGACGCCGAGTACTTGGACGATACCCATGATAAATCCTTCGTCAATCTCGGCTACACCAGCCGCGGGTCCACTGTCGTCAACATCTCGCCGGTCATTGCCGATACCGAAGGCGGCGAACATGCTATCCTGTATAATGTGAAAGTGCGCACCGTTCTGGCTCAGGCCCATGCCGACATATTGACCATATTAAAAAACCTTAAAACCCGTGAAAATGTCGATGTACTGTATTATCATGAAGCCTTCTCCGAATCAAATTTTATACAACGCAACATGAGTCTTTACGTGGATGGCGATATCGATATTTCCGCGTCCAAAAATAGGGGAATTCCAGTCACTTTTACCGGTCAATTCTCAAATATTGATGATATATTCAAGCCGTCTTTGCAGACAATCAATATACCATTGGAATATTTTGTTTATCGAAATTCAATATTATTTAATTCTATGAATCCTTTTACCGGAGCCGATTTAAATGATTTTAAAATATCGACGAATGTCGGCGTCCGTTCGGGTTATTTAGATGATTCTTCCGACAATTCCTCTCAGCTTGGGTTTTCATTACAATCCTCCGCGTTTATTATATCAGCGGAGATTGTTATAACCTCCCTCTCCGGTCGTGAAATTGGTTTCGCTTTGAATCATAATAATACATTCGGCAGTATGTATTTGGTTCATAATGGCAAGGTAAATATTTACAGTTCAAAAACAAATGTTGCACCGTCTTTAAAAACCTCATTCAATCTGATTCACAATACGGCAACGGAATCATTTACGTTAAGCATGAAGGTAACCGGCACTACTGTGGATATTTATGATAATACGACTCTGATCGGGAGTTATACATTAACCAATCCGAATTCATATGGTTATTACGTAGGCCTGGCAATCAAAGATAATGACGGAAACGGTTCGGAATCTAATACGTTAGGTAATTTTAATTATCAATCCGATCTGTTCCTTCCAGAATATCTTATGGCTGATGAATACGAGCATTATACTGAAGTTGATTATGTTGATTTAATAACACCTCCTTAATATGGCAATTACAAGAATAAATGACGACTTAGAGTTTACCGTAGGTTCCTGCGAAGTGCCGGAATCTGGCCTCACGGGATTCGACGCCGCGCCCAACCGCATACTCGTGTCCGGCGTTGGCGCCTGGTTGTATTCCGGCTTCGATGTCTATCCATTCCGCTTTGGCCGCTTCAGTATTCAGCTTGCGTGGCAAAGCCATTCGGGATGCGATGATGTAGGCTTGTTTTTACAGAACGGGAATTCAGGTTATACTAATCGGTTAAACATGCCCGTTTACAACGGTCTGATAAAAAAGCCTTCGGGATCTACTACGGCGCTGGCTTCAACGACCAATAACACGGCGCACACATTCTATCTCATCGTCGAGGACCGTTACATCACCGTTTATCAGGGCACGTCCCGGTTGTTTACCGAAGCCGTACCATCCGATTTCTTCGCCGCCGGCTCCGACGTGCTGTACAAGATCGGTTTCCAGGCCTGTTATGTTAATAATTACAAGACGGCAAATAAATACGCGTTCGCTGATAAATTATATTACAAAGGACTAAGTCTCTAAGCTCAAATCAGATGGCATCCATTACGGATGCCATCTCTAAAACGAAGGACCCGCACCATGAACTACAAAACCTACACCATCTCCGGCAAGCGCGTCATCCACCGTCCGCTCTCGCCCATGCAGCTCATCCGCCTCGCCGCCATCATCACCGAACTTCAGCATCAGATGGCCCAGATGGCATCTGTGCATCAGATGCCATCTTTAGACGACGATTCCGTCGACATGACCGTTATCTACCAAGTACTCAATGACCTCGAAACCAAAAAGCCCGAGCTCATCACCCGGCTCATCAATACCATCTTCATCGACGCCGACACCAACCGGCCGTGCTATTTAACCGATCGACTCACTCTGTCCGATTTTTATGAGATCGACCCGCCAACCTTCCTGGAGGTGGTCGCCGATTTTTTTACTTTAAACGATGCGTCGAAGACCTCGTCAATGATCTTAAGTCTGATGAAAGCGGTGACGAGTGCTACGAGCGCATCGCCGGAGTTGTTGAAAAACGAAACCGCAATGCCGAAAGCGAGCGCGAATGGATAGAGTTCATCCTCACCGCCGCCGACCTCGACGTCACCAAATACGAGCAGGTCTCCTTCACGCCGATGGATGTATTATTAATAAAATTGAAACTGGCAAAACAAAAATATCACCCGTAGCCGCGTTCTTCATGGTGAACGGTAGGCGCAACATTCATTTTACGGGATTAAGATAGAAATTTATGGCCGATAACCTCACATTCAAGCTCATCCTCGACGGCAAGGAATTCCTCGCCACCGCCAACCTCGGCGAAGAAGCCATGCGTAAACTAGGTAAAACCGTTACCGGGACCGCAACACAATCATCCGGGGGTTTCCGTGATATGGCCGCCGCCTGGGCGCAGATTACAACCGGTATTAATCAGGGCATACAACTGGCAAATCAGTTTGCTTCAGTCGTTTCTAAACCGATAAAAGCCGCAGCGCAATTTGAATCGTATGAAATGGCCTTAACGGTTATGATGGGCTCGGCTGAAAAAGCAAAAGAACGTCTGCAGGAACTGCAGCAGTTCGCCGCTACCACGCCATTCACGCTTCCGCAGGTAGTGGAAGCGGGGAATCAATTGCAAGCCATGGGCCGTTATTCATTGGATACTCTTCGGATGCTTGGTGATCTGGCCAGTGCGTCACAAAAACCATTCGAGCAAGTTCTTGGTGCCTATGCTAAACTTGTGAGTGGACAAAAAGGCATAGCCATAGACATGTTTCGGGATCTGCTGATAACCTCGGATGACTGGGCGAGAGCCACGGCGGCCAAATTCAGCAAATCCGGAGAGATAATGACGACGGCTGAGCAAATGGCTGATGCTTTACCGAAGATTGTTGCGGCCAAAGGATTTGCGGGTATGATGCAGGAACAGGCCAAGACATTCAACGGCATGGTATCCAATCTCGAAGATGGTATCAAAAAGCTTGAAGCCACCGTAGGCGAGGGGTTGCTTCCCGCCACAAAAGCGGGGGTTTCAGAATTAACCAATGTTGTGAATAAGTTAAATACGGCGCTGTCCGATACATCAGAATCTTTCAAGATATTTTATACTTATATGGATGAGGATAAGCGTAACAAGATGAAAGAATGGGCGGATACCTTTTTTGAAATTGATGAATTTATAGGAAAATATGTGCCGTTTCTGACACCTATGAAATGGCGTAAATGGGGTAAGGACGCGCTGGAAGGTTTTTCCGAAGGCGCTCGGAAGTCTTGGCTTGAATCAATGGACAAACTTCCTGCTGAGGAAGCGGTAAAAAAATTATCGGCCCGCATCAGAGCGGAAGGGAAAAAAGAGGATACGGCATCATTATTAGTCAAGCGTCTGGAGGATCTTCGTTATTCTACGGAGTACATGAATAATGAGGGACTTAAGAAAGTTTATGAAAACGGATTAAGAGCGATGCAGGGCTTGGTTGCTTTGGAGGAATCAACTGATAAGATATCTAAAACTTTTGAAAAAACTACAGAAAAAGTAAAAAATTTCAATGAAGAAGCGTTTTTGCTTTACAAACTCCAGCGTGAACGTATCGCTATGTGGGATGAAGAGCGCAGCAATATGGAGAAGATCATTGATCCGGCTATTGAGGGCATCCTTGATGATCAAGCGGACACGTCTGCGTTTGATGAAATAACCGACAAGAGAGTAAGAGCGGAAATCGACGCGAATGAAAGAATAAAACAATTATCGCGTGAAACCGCCAACTTTATCGCCGACGGCTTCTCCTCCGCCATCATTCAGGGCCTCGACACCGGCAAGCTTTCCTTCAAAAGCTTCCTCATTTCCATCCGAAACATGATCATCCAGTCCGGCATCCGCCAGCTCTTCACCGCTCTGTTCAGTGTTGGTCCCGGCGGTTCGGCCGGCTTCCTCACTGGCTTCGGCAGATTGCTCGGCTTCGCCCGCGGCGGAATAATCGAAAAACCCGAGATCATTCTCGCCGGTGAAGAAGGCCCCGAGATCATCGCACCGGTGCAGGATTTCAGCCGGCTGGTATCTGATATAGTCGGCGCTGTATCCGGCGGATCGGTCAGCAACTTCTCCCGATCGCTTGCGTCTACTATAAACAATAATTCCAGGATGTACACCAGCTCATCATCATATAGCGATAATTCAGCGCTCGTCCGCGAACTTCAGATGCTCAGGATGGAACTTAAAGAAAAGAAAATGGCCGCCGTATTCGCCGGTGATTTTAAGGACGATCAACTATTCGAGCGCCATTTAATTGAAGGTAACAGAAGGACATTAAGAGATGGGATATAGGACGCTCTCGCTGACATCCAACTGTGTAGACTTTCTAAATGACAATACGGATTTAAAGTATGAGTTTGTCTTTAAGCGGGAATCAAATGACCCTTCCGATTATGAATTGCCTACAAAAGCAAAACTGGTAAATGATGGCGAGTTTACCATTTCTATGGAAGCCGATCGGAATCTGCTTTCAAAAATGTATTTTCCTCAGATTAATTTGAAAATTCTGGATGCCTTTCATCAGGATGGTACAGCCACTGGTGACGATGGATCCTTTAAGTCATTATTCTACTTTTTGACCAATATACATGATAACGATTATGAGTCAGCCACATATTGCGACTTATATATAAACGACGTGCAATATATGACGTATATCGTGGATAATAAAACCATTAAATACAGCATTGATGATTATATTCTGACATTTGATATCGTGCCAGCGGATAACTTCTCGAATTATCCGTTCAGGGTTGGTTCGGTGGCGCAGAATCCGCTTGGAATTACGGATTCTAGCGAAATTATTTATTATTTAATAGATATGCTCAAAAAATGTTTTAAATTAATTACCGGCAAAGAAATAATTGATCATGGGTCTGATAAAATTGACTATGTATTGAACGATCTGTTCGCTGTGGGTGATGGTCCGGCGACCGGCACCTTTGATGAAATATTAATTGATCAGAGTCTTAATGATACGCTCTATGGATCAGTGGCCGATGCTAATATTCCGGACGTCAAAACCTTCATGAGTCATATCGCCAATTTGTTTCAGTTCAAAATGGGATTTGATGAGTATTTAGAATCGTATTGTTATCCTAAAGTTAGGCTGAATGAACAGACCCTGATATCGTCCAGTTCCATCTTGGACATTAAATTGTCTTTCTATCAAAAAATGGTCGGTTCTTACGGCAATATAGACTGGGGTTATGTGACTCCGGATGAGGAAACGGCCGGCACGGTGACCTTCGATGACGCTGGCGCCATAAGCAACTCTGATGTCGTAAATCAGTTTTACAGCCATATGTTTTATTTCAATACATTGAAAGGTATCCAGGAATCGGATTTCTGGCTGAAACGCATAGAGGAAACGGTAACAATCTATACAGGGTGGGATAATATTAAGGCTTTTAAGGATGGAAGCACCTATTTAACGACCGATTCGGCCGTATCCTTTATGTGTGATTTTGACTGGCATCTGTTTTTAAATAAGATCGTGGCGGCCTGTACATTAAGATTAAAAGGTATATCCTGGAACATATTTGAAACTTACAAATTTAACTTTTACTTCGTGAATGGAACCCATTTGACATATATATTTGTTCCCACAAAAGTAACTAAGAATCCTAAGCGATATGAGACCAGCCTGGAAGGCTATGTCTTATCGATAGCGGACGATTCTACATGGAATTCGGCATGATATTCGGCACCGCAAAACCACGCATCTATTTGATCAACGGAGCCGGCGAAGCTGCGCTGACCTTGTCTCTCGGCGTATATCCCAATAAGCTTCTTCCGTCGTTTATCCCTGATCTTATCGAGCAGAGGGCCATAGATAATTCCCTCGCTGTTTTCAACCGCGGCTGGTGGATCAGCATAGAAGCGTATTTCCCATATGTCTCTGATACGGATTTCCGCACCCTGGTGGATATAATCAAGTATCAGTATGAATTTGATTCCGCCAATGGCTATGTCCAGTATTCCGCCAAGATTATGCCTCATACGGATTACGATGACTCGTTCCTTGGCTATATAACCACGCCCCTGGAAATTATAAACGAGTTTCACCAGCTCACTCATGGTATTAAATTTAAGTTCGAGGGTAGTGAGAAGCTGGATACCACTGATTTTTTAGACGAAGAGGCGTAAAAATGATATTCGGCACGTCAAAACCCAGAATCTGCCTGCTCAATGGCGCCGGTGAGGCCGACATTGAGCTCGTTCTGGCCAATTATCCGGGGAGGCTCACGCCTTCTTATATTCCGGATCTCATCAGGCACCGCTCTCAGGATAACACCCTGGCCATTTTCAACCGTGCCTGGCAGGTCGAGATCGACGTCTATTTGCCATACATCTCAGATTCCGATTACTGGGATCTGATCAGCATCATTAAAGCCCAGTACGACTTCGATCCGGACGAGAATTATGCCCAGAATTCGGTGTCATTACAGCCTCATTATACCGATTCCGATGAGTTATATTATGGTTATATAACCACCCCGATCGACTTACTGAACGAGTTTCATTTCCTTAACAACGGCGCCAAATTCACCTTTAAAGGAAAAACCGCCCTCACTTTGAATGCCTTCCTCATGTCTAGGCGCCCCAATGCCGTCTCCGGCCTCGCCGCCACAGAAATTGAAGACACTTATATAACATATACATGGACTGGTCCCACATCCGGTTATGATGGTTACATGGTCGTCACCAAGGCTGCATCAGCGCCCACTTCCGGCCCGGTGAATGGTACGGTTTATACCGTCGGCGGATCGATCGGCGGCGGCGCGGTAAAAAAATACGGCTCCGGCATGTCCATTTCCATCACTGGCCTGACCGCCGAAACCACCTATTATTCTCACTTTTACGCCTATAAAGGCACCGTTTATAACGTCGTTTATTCGGGTGTTTTAGAGGACCATCAGACCACCATTCCGTAAGTGTATTCTCAAATTAATATTGAAAAATGTTGCGTTTTAGTAATTTTTAAACGACTTTTCATCGTATATCATTCTCAAATAACGTTTTTTGTCACTCTCGTATTTTTATCAAAATATTAATATCTTGATTTGTTCCGGGTCGTCAGCGGGAATCAGTGTAATCCGGGTACCTTTGATTCTGTTTTCCGAATATTGAGTATTACACGCTATCATCATTTCGCCGTGCGGGCTGAACTGGATTTTATCCCAATAAATATTATTAATTTGGGTGAGTGCCACATTCGCGGTCAGGTTGTACCAAACCAGAGTCGAATCGAAGAAAAACGCAGCGTACAAGGCGCCCGAGGTTGTTTCTGCAAAGGCGCGAAAATGGCCGTAACAGTTGGTACAGAAGTTTCGCGATAACTCAGTACTCCGGTAATGCGCGGCCGGCATCAGACTGCCGGCTTCGAGCACATAAAAAGCGTACGATGTGCCGATGTATATCTGACTGCCGCTGCGGGCATAGTCAAAGTACAAAGGCTTTTCGTAAATATAGATATCGTTATTATTGGGTTTGCTTTCTTTAACCGGCGTTCGGGTCTCCAGGTCCCATTCTATAATTTTTTTGTAACCCAACGAAACCAACCGCTTTCCGCCCGGATGAAACGCCGCGTCCCAGACGTCACCGCGGTGCAGAATCAGGTCTTCATCGTCGAACAGCATATCGGTGACGGGACTGACGGGGTTGCCGTGTCCGCTGAACCATCCGCCCAGCGTCGCGATTTCACCCTCGCCGCGTTTCAGCGAGTTGCCATATTTCCATCCTGTCAAAATGAGCAGGACAGCGAGTGCCGCCGCCGAGCCGTACTTAATAATTTTTTGCGCCTTATGCTTTTTTGACGGACGGTATTTATAGATTTTTTTCAGCACCTCCCGGGTTGTTTTCGGCCGGAGTTCCGGATCCAACGCTATCATCGATTCCAGCAATTGCCGCATGAATTCCGGCAAGGGTCCGATGGATTCGATAATCGTCATGCTTTTCCCGCGGTAATCTTTATTCAGCAATCCGGCAAAGGCAATGAACGTCATGGCCAGAGCATACAAGTCGGCGGCGGGCGTAGCGGCGGATTCGGATGTTTGCTCCGGCGCGCGGTAGAAATCCTCTTCCGCGCTTCCCGTGCCTTCTCCGGAATGGACAGGACGGCATAGGCCGAAATCCATAAGGTACGCCGCATCCGACATCATGACTACCGACGAAGGCGACAGGCGGCCGTGGCAAATCGGTTCGAGCTTCGTGTGCAGATAATCCAGCGCTTCCAGCGCGGAAATAAAACCGTTAAACCACTGCTCCAGTGTGATCGGCGTTTTTTCGGCAATATATTCGGACAGATATTTACCCTCCCGGGCGAACTGCACCATCGCAAAATAATGACCGCCGGCGTTGCTCTTTACGACCGGTTTTGTCTCCGGTTCCTGGCCAAAAGTGTATTCCACAAAACGCGGCAAATATTTATGCTCGATGGCAATCAGCGCCGCAGCGGCTTTTTTAAGATGTTCGGTGCGCGCGCTTAACTGATCGGCGCGGATCGGATAGTAATAGAGGTGGTAGAAAAGACTGCCTTTTTTTGCAAGAAAAACCGTCCGTATAGTGTCGTGGGCCGTTTCGCGAATGATTTCATATTCGCCATAACGAAATGGAATAGCAGCCATAAGTCTTGATACCTGATCGTAAAGGTAATTATATAAATGTAAATAAATATATCAGGATTTTTAATAAATTCAAATGCGCAAAATATCATCCTGTTTTTCAGAAAGACGGACGCTTTTACCTGTTGCGAATTCCAAGATAAATGTCTAAATTATTATTGTATGGAACGTCCCGATATATTGCTTATTAATCCGTATATTTATGATTTTGCGGCGTATGATCTTTGGTTGCGGCCGCTGGGATTGCTGTATATTGCGGGCATGGTGCGCGCCTGCGGCGGCCGGCCGATATTGGTGGACTGCATGGACCGTTGGGATAACGACGTATTAAGACTCCAGAAACGTCCGGCGCCCAAATCAAAACTTTACGATGACGGGTATTTTTACAAGGCGCCTGTGGAAAAACCAGACGGATTCAGCCATGTTGGACGCCCCTATTACCGTTACGGTATGCCGCCGGAAATACTGCGGAACAAACTGGAGTCCATACAGATACATAATAAAATTCGTCTGATACTGATAACATCCGTAATGATTTACTGGTACCGGAGCGCGCAGGAAGTTATCAACCTTTGTCGGGAAATTTTTCCGGGCGTTGCCATTGTCCTGGGAGGCGCTTATGCGACGCTTTGCCGGGATCACGCCCGGCGGCATTCCGGGGCTGATTATATAGTTACCGGTGAAGGCGAACCCTTCATACGGGATTATATGCGCGAAACCTTCAGCGTTAACATCCCTGTTGCCGGCAGCGATACCGACGAAACGCCGAGACCGGCCTATGATTTGTACGAACGTCTCGGCCATGCGGCTTTGCTGACCTCGCGCGGATGCCCGTATCACTGTTCATTCTGCGCTTCCCGGACATTAAACCGGCGGTTTTACCAGCGCCAACCCGAACGCGTCGTTGATGAAATAGAATATTATGCGCGCGGATTACACATCCGGAATATGGCCTTCTACGACGACGCCTTGTTCTGGAATCCGGAACAACATATCAAACCAATTCTACGCATGATCATTGCACGAAAATTTAATGTAAATTTTCACACGCCCAATGGCCTTTTCCCGAAATACATTGATGACGAACTGGCAGATCTGATGATGAAAAGCGGATTGAAAACCCTGCGCCTCAGTTTTGAGTCCAGCGACCCTGCGCGGCAGGTAGCGATGGGCAAAGTCAGCAATACCGAACTCGCGCGCGCGCTCGACCGGCTGGAAAAAGCTGGTTTTCGGAGGAGTCATATTAAAGTCTATATTATGATGGGCCTGCCCGGACAAACGCGCCGGGAAGTTATCGACAGCGTGATGTACGTGCATAATCTTGGCGCTCCCATAAGTCTCTGCGCTTTCTCGCCCATCCCCGGCACCGCTGACTGGAAAACCGCCATTCAGCAGTACGGCTTCCCGGAAGATGAGCCGCTGCTGACAAATAAATCCGTGTTCCATGTTTTTAGCCCGGATTTCAGCCTCAAGGATTATCAAACGATGAAGGACATGGTTCGCGTTCTGAACGGGAAACTCCGCCCATCCGCAGAATTGAATTCAGATACAACGTATGTGCCCGAAGACGCAAAGGCCGCTGTATGCTGATTAAAAAACCGTCATACCGTATGGCGCATTTATTGTTATGCGCGTTTTTGTATGCCTTAGATGCTGATTTACAGGGACAGGATTACCAAAAAAAAATCAGCGAGCAGGAAGAGAATCTCAAACAGTTGCGAAATGAACTCAGCGAGTATCAGGGCCGTCTTCTGAATGAATCGCAGAAAGAAAAGAATGAACTGGACCGGCTCAACGACGCCAACCGGAAAATTTCGTTACTCAATAAGGTTCTGGGCGCGCTGGACCAGCAACAGCAGAACAATGCCGGCCGCATCCGGCAACTGGACCGTGGGCTGGCCGCAACAGAGGATGCGACGTCCAAACTAAAGCGGCTCATTGCCCGGCGGCTGGTTCAGATATACAAGCATCGCGACGAAAATCCGCTGGCTTTAGTGCTGACGTCGCAAAGCTTCACCCAGGCCTATGCCCGTTTGAAATACCTCCGTCTCATCGCTGAACAGGACCGAAAGGACCTGAACACGCTGCGGAATAAAATCCGGTTGTTAGAAGACCAGAAAACGAAAATACGGGAAGCCATGAGTTTCCAGCAAGCCATCATGAGGGAGCGCCAAAACGAAGTGCAGGCCATTCAGGGCGAACTGGTCAAACGCACCGGCGCGCTGAAAAAAATCCGCCGTGACAAATCCCTGCTGAAAACCCTGATTGATCAGCGGCGGGAAGACATCCAGAGTCTGCAGGCCATGATTGCCGAACTGGAGCGTAAAAAAGCCGAAAGTCTCGCCGCCGCGAAGTCCGCCGGAAAGACCACCGATGAAATCGCCCGAATCGAATACAAACCGGTTGCGAACTTCGGCAAAGCCAAAGGCCGACTGCCTTATCCGGTGCCGGGCCGCATTGTGACCAAATTCGGCAATCAGGTGCATCCGGTGTTGGGCACCAAAACCCGGTACCCCGGCGTCGGCATCCAGACGACGGCTAATGCGCCGGTTCGCGCCGTTGCCAACGGACGGGTCTCTCTGGTGACCTTCCTGCGGCGCTTCGGGAACACGATCATCATTGAGCACGGCTACGGCTATTACACCGTGTATGCGCATCTCGGCGCCCTGTATGTACAGGCGGGGCAGAACATTACGGCCGGCGATACAATCGGACTGGTGGATGAATCCGACGAAGGTAAATCCGTTCTTCATTTTGAAATATATAAAGACCGTGAGGCGGTGGATCCGTCCTTATGGCTGCAGGGATGACAAACTTACGGAAAGACAATACCGGTAACCCGTTGATAACCGACGCCTCGGAACCGGCAACCGGCTACAGCGACGCAATCGCACCGCGCCGTCACAGCCGGTTTATCCAGGTATTATTTTTCACGCTGAAAATTTCAATAACTGTTTTTCTGCTTACCGTTATCATTCATAAAATCCAGCCTCAGGAAATCCGGGCAGATTGGCACAGCGTTAACGGCGCCATTCTGGCTCTGGGCCTTCTGATGACCATTCCTAACTTGCTGGTGCAGCATCTCAAATGGCGCTACCTCGCCCGGCTGGTCGATCCGGCTGTCACGCACCGGGATATTTTCCGATCGCTGCTTTGCGGATTCTCCATCGGGTTAATCACGCCGGGTCGTCTTGGCGAGATGGGACGCGGTTGGTTTCTGGAAAGCGCCGCCAAACCTCAGATGATCGGCATGGGTATCATCGATAAAATCCTCTCGCTTATGGCGTTATCGCTGATCAGCGTCGCGGCGCTGATGGGAATGGTCGTCATCCATGAATTTCCCTTTACCGTCATCTATGGTTTATTGCTTACGCTGGCCGGGCTGTTCATGGCGTTTATGCTGATTATTATTTTTTTCCCTAACCGGATCCGGTATATTGTCCGAAATTCCAAGCGTGCCGTGTACCGGCTACCCTGGCGCAATAAACTGTTTGCCCTGCTTTCGGCGGTGGATAATTTTAAAAGGGAACATTTTTGGCCAGCCATGAGTTATGCGTTGTTGTTTCAGGTTATTGTCCTGATGCAATATTACGTGATGCTCAGCGCCTTTTCCGAAGCGAATCTGGTTTCGGTAATGGCGCTGTCCAGTCTGGCCTTCTTTAGCAAGGCCATTTTACCGGTAGCGGTGATGGATCTGGGCGTCCGTGAGGGCGCTCTGATTTATTTCTTCAGCCGCCTTTCGGTGCCGGCTTCGTCGGTCTTTAACGCTTCTATCTTTCTGTTCCTGACCAATGTTCTGCTGCCGGGCATCGTTGGATCCTTTTTCTTTATTTACAATCTGATAAAAAAGAAACCGTCTTAATTTAACACGGGAGGTGTGTGATGATTAAAATAACCAACATTCTGGTGCCGACGGATTTCTCAGAGTCGGCGATGGCGGCTTATGAATACGCGTTATCCATTGCGAAAACCTTTCAGTCAAAAATATACCTGATTCATGTTTATGAGCCGCTGGTATATTACTCCGAGGCGCCGCTGGGGCTGCCGGATATGTTCACTATGGAACAAAACATCCAGGCGGCATCGGAACAATCTATGAAAAAGATTGTGGACGAGTATTTTCACGGACGGCGCGAAACCTACGGCGATATCGAAGTGGAATCAATTTTGACGCAGGGTAAACCGTTCATCGAAATCATCAAAGCCGCTCGAGAAAAAAACGCCGATATGATCATCATGTCTTCGCACGGCCGCAGCGCGCTGGAGCACATCCTGCTTGGCAGCGTTACGGAGAAAGTCGTCCGTAAGGCGCCCTGCCCTGTGCTGACCGTGCGCGGTCAGGGAGCATTCAAAATGCCTTAACGGACAGGATGTTTATCCGATTAACAATGATGTCATATGAATAAGGAGTGACCTTTTGCAGCGTACTTTTAATTATTCCTGTATCCTGCTGGCGGCCGGCGAGTCGGTCCGCATGGGCGTCAATAAAATCCTGTTGCCCTTCCGCGGCCGGACGATTATCGAGCATATCTCGGAGTTGTTTGATTTTCCGGAAATCCGGGACCGACTGATTGTCACCGGACATCTGGCTGATGCAATAAAAAAAATGCCTGCGTTTTCGGGCTGGCGCATTATCATCAACCCGCGTCCGCAGGAGGGTATGGGCTTATCTTTAAAAATGGGTCTTGAAAAAATTCATCCGGCCAGCCAGGGTGTCTTCATCGCTCACGGCGATATGCCGCTGGTTCGTAAGGATACTATGGCGCAATTAATGTACGCCTTCACCCCCGGCAGTATCCTGCTGCCCCGGTATCGCGCCCAACGGGGCCATCCCGTTCTGATTGACAAGTCGTTAGCCGAGCAGTGTCTGTGGCTGGATCATGATCGCCCGCTGAAGGAAATGATTTATCAGAACGAATCGTCAATCAAATACGTGGACGTGGATGACGCGGGCATTCTGGCTGATATGGACACTCCGGAAGATTATGAAAAAATCAAAAATTTATAAATACGAACCATTTGAATACGTAAGGGTCAAGCCATGTTGAAATTTGAATCTATCAATCCTGCCACCGAGGAACGCATCGCCGTTCAAACCGAAACGTCTCTGGATGAAACGATGAAGATTATAGAAAACGGACACCGCCGCTTTCATGAATGGCGGCGTATGGCCCTTACGGAACGAATACCGTACATCCAGAAAATGGCAGCTATTCTCCGAAAACGTAAAGTCGAATTCGGCGCGCTCATGGCCCGTGAAATGGGCAAGCCGGTACTGCAGGGCATCGGCGAAGCGGAGAAATGCGCGTGGCTGTGCGATTACTATTCCCAAAACGCCGATAAATTTCTCTCTCCGGAGCCCGTTGAGACCGACGCCGCAAAAAGCTATATGGCCTACGAACCGCTGGGAATCATCCTTGGCATCATGCCCTGGAATTTTCCGTTCTGGCAGGTGTTTCGATTTATTGTCCCCGCGATGCTTGCCGGTAACGCGGCTGTTCTCAAACATGCGCCCAATGTTTCAGAATGCGCTAAAGCCATCCTATCGGTAACAAAAGAATCCGGCTTGCCGGAAGGCCTGTTTCAGATCATCTATGTACAGCCTGATATCATCGCTAAACTGATCGAACATCCGTATGTGCAAGGCATTACGCTTACCGGCAGTACGCGCGCGGGAAAAAGCGTTGCCGCGCAAGCCGGCGCCTGTATGAAAAAAACCGTAATGGAACTCGGCGGCAGTGACCCGTATATTATTCTGGAAGACGCTAATCTGGATCTGGCTGTGGAGGCCTGCGTGGCATCGCGACTCATCAATACCGGCCAGAGCTGCATCAGCGCCAAACGGTTTATTGTCGTAGAGCCGCTGTTGAAGCATTTCGAAGAACAAATAGTCGCCAAACTGAAGATGAAAAAAATGGGCGATCCCATGGATCCGACCGTGGAAGTAGGGCCGTTAGCCCGCATCGATCTCCGTGACAATCTGCACCGCCAGGTGACCGAAAGCATCCGGCAAGGCGCGCGTTTATTGCTGGGCGGCTCCATGCCCGAACGAAAGGGATTCTTTTATAGTCCCACGGTGCTTACCGGCGTTCAAAAAGGAATGACGGTTTATCACGAGGAAACATTCGGGCCGGTGGCATCCGTAATAGCGGCTAAAGATGAAATCGATGCCATACGGATTGCCAATGACACCGCTTACGGGCTGGGAGCCGCCGTTTTTACTGCGCATATCGAACGCGGTGAACGCCTTGCCGCTAAGGAATTATTTGCCGGCTCGTGTTTTGTTAACGCCTTTGTAAAATCCGATCCGCGTTTGCCGTTCGGCGGAATCAAAGAATCCGGCTACGGCCGGGAACTGTCGCCGTTCGGCATCAGAGAATTCGTGAATATCAAAACAGTATTCATTAAATAGCTGTCGGCTGAGATATCAGCGACAACTGTAATCGCGGAGGTTAGCAGGCTGCCGGACGTCAACCAACGTCAAATAACCGGGCGCGTGCATGCCGGAGGTTTTTTGCAAAAATAATAATTAAAAATCTTAACCGCCTTGCGTTTTACTGTGATAGGGCCTGAACTCTAATTTGAACTCTTTGCGCCTTGCGCGATGAACCTTAACCCTTTCCGTCACGCCTGGGCGGCCTGGCAGAAAAAAGCATCCCGTTTCTATCGCCGGCTCCGGATAATTTTCTTTACCAGGTGCGGCATATCGGTTATAATCCCGTCTACGCCGAGATCCAGCATGCGGTGAATTTCCTTTTCATCATTCACGGTCCATGGAAATACCCGGCATGACTGCCCATGAGCTTTTTCTACAGTCAGGCTGGTGACGCCTTTATGATTGGGATGCCAGGAATCCACGATAAGCCCGGATGCCAGGCGCTGGTTGAACTTCGGTAAGCGCTTTTCAAATAAAAAACCCGTGTGAATGGTCGGATCAACCTTTTGAATTTTTTTAATTACCAGCGGGTTGAAGGAGGATATCACCACGCGATGGCGGAGTCCGTACTTATAGATACAGCTGATCACGCGCTGTTCAATGCGGCCGCGCATGGGCATTTCACTTTTGATTTCTATGTTGATCAGCAGGTCGGTATGCTTCAGCATCTCCATGACTTCCGAAAGGGTCGGAATAAACGTCTCCACCATATCATTGCGGATGCGCAACTGCCGGAGTTGATGAAGCGTCTTGGTGCGCACCATGCCGCGCCCTTCCATTGTAAGACGCTCCAGCCGGATGTCATGAAACACGACCAGTTCCTTGTCCCGGGTGAGCCGTACGTCTAATTCCACGCCGTCGTAACCTTCGTCCACGGCCGCCTGAAATGCCGGCAGGGAGTTTTCAGGAAGGCCGGAATAGGTAACGCCCCGGTGCGCAATGATCATAACATTTTTCTTTCGCGGAATCATCGCAGGGAACCCTCCAGCACCTGATGGTAATAATGCTCATACTGGGATACGATTTTATCCGTGGTGAAATGATTGATCACCCGCTGGCGGGCCTGTTCGGAAAGTTTTTTTCTTAGATCGTCATTTTCAAGAATCTTAATCACATCCTCAGCCATGGCCTCCGTATCGCCAAGATTTTCCAGATAGCCTGTGACGCCCTGGATGTTGACCTCCGGAAGTCCGCCGACATTGGTAGTAACCACGGGCACGCCCGCGCTCATCGCTTCGAGAGCCGCCAGTCCGAAGCTTTCCGTCTCGCTGGGCAGCAGGAACACATCCGCCGTGCACAGAATGTCCGCGACGGCTTCCTGCTTTCCGAGAAAGATCACCTGATCGTCCAGGCGCAGTTCGCGGATGAGCTGACCGACGCTGTTGCGCTCCGGTCCGTCGCCCACAAGCACCAGGCGGGCGTTTACAGAATCTCGGACCTTCCGGAAAACCTGAATCACGTCCTGCACGCGCTTTACGGGACGGAAGTTGCTGATGTGCATGATGATTTTTTCGTTGTTCGGCGCGATGCGTCGCAGAAACCCGGAACAGATTTCATGACGGTTGTCTCGCGGACGGTATTTCTCCGTATCCACAAAATTATGAAACACCTGAATCGACCGGCTTGGACGGATCTCGGAATAGGTTTTATTGCGAAGATATTTCGATACCGCCGTGGCGCCGTCGCTTTCGTCAATGCTGAATTTGATGAGGTTGAGAAACGACCGGTCCATGCTGAGCAGGGTGATATCCGTGCCGTGCAGGGTGGTAATAATTTTTAATTCCTTCAACCGGTTATTCTTTTTGACAATCTGCCGGGCCAGATAGGCCGCGGGCGCGTGCGGAATGGCGTAATGCACATGCAACAGATCGAGATCCTCGAATTCCGCCACTTCAGCCATCCGGGCGGCTAACGCCAGCGCATACGGCGAGTGCTCAAATACCGGATACATCATCGCGTCCACTTCGTGGAAATAGATATGATCCGCAAATCGATTAAGCCGAAACGGCACCGCTGACGTAATAAAGTGAACGTCATGGCCCCGTCGCGCCATTTCAATGCCGAGTTCCGTGGCGACCACACCACTACCGCCGTAGGTAGGATAACAGGTTATGCCGATTTTCATAGGATTGTTTTGCGGGTTACGTCAGAAGATTTGTCATGGAAACGATTGCTTGGCATGGCGCTATTATAAACTTTGGAATAAGACGGCAGGATTAGCGATTTCATAATAATAAATTTAAACGAATCCCTTTTAAATTCAAATGGTTTCTTTGTACCTATGGCCAATGCCTCTGAAAGTTCAATTTCGTAATTATAGAAGCTATTGTTCGACATCCGCGATAGAGCGCTTCGTATGGAAATGCCGCGATTATGTCTTTTACGGACGTTTAATGACAACGATAATAAAAATTTTTACCAGCCCCTTCACCATTAAACTTCTTAATGATTTATACATTTCAAAATGGGCTCACATCGCTAATCATAGTTTTATACGACATCGTACGGCCTTGAAGATCCGTGGATGTTATTTTTGTATAAAATATTTCACAATATTCCTTTTTATGCATATATTGGCATGGTTTGTTTTTCGGAATTCAATTTATCCAAAGCCGGCCGGAACCAGGATAATAAAACGCTAATATATTTAGTAAAGTACCGACAATGACTAATCAAACGCCCCAACCATCAAATGCATATTCCTATCGCGACCGCCTGGAGATCATCGACGGCAGAGGCAAACGGGTTATGCTGTTCCCGCGACAGCCGAAAGGAAAATATTACGCCTGGCGGAATATGGTGGCGCTATTACTGCTCGGATTTTTCTTCGGGATGCCGTTTGTCAGCGCGGGCGGACATCCGCTGTTTCTGCTGAATTTTCTGGAACGCAAATTTATTGTCTTCGGACTGGTGTTCTGGACGCAGGATTTTCACATATTCGCGCTGAGTTTTTTAACATGGCTGGTGTTCATCGTGCTCTTTACGGCGGTATTCGGCCGGATTTTCTGCGGCTGGATTTGCCCGCAAACGGTATTTCTTGAACTGGTATTCCGGCGGCTGGAATTCTGGATTGAAGGCGATCCGGCGAAACGAAAGCAGTTATATTTTGGCCCTTGGAACCGTATTAAAATCACTAAAATTTTCTTCAAGCATTTTCTGTATATTTTAATTGCGATTACGGTAGGCATCTGGTTCAGTTTCTGGGTAGCCGGATATGATAAAATGAAAATCATTTTTATGCAGTCTTTTACGGAAAATACCGGCGTGTATATTGCTTTACTGGTTTTTAGCGGAATTTTTTATTTCGTATTCGCCTGGTTCCGGGAAAACGCGTGCATATTCGTCTGCCCTTACGGTCGCCTGCAGTCTGTGCTTCTGGACAAGAATACGATTGTTGTCGCTTACGATTACAAGCGCGGCGAGCCCCGCGGGCCGTTAAGCCGGAGCCGGCAGGGTGAAAAACTGGGCGACTGCGTGGACTGCGGCATGTGCAAACAGGTGTGCCCGACCGGCATCGACATCCGCAATGGGATACAACTCGAGTGCGTAAATTGCACCGCGTGTATGGACGCCTGCGACGGCGTCATGCGCAAGGTTAAGCGCCCGGATAAGCTGATTCGTTATGCCTCGATGAACCAGATTGCCGAAGGACAGAAATTCCGCGTCACGCCGAGGATTGTGCTTTATACGGTTGTGCTCGCTCTGCTGATAACGCTGGTTACATTTTTTATGACCTCCCGCACCGATGTCGAAGTGACGCTGTTGCGCGCGCCGGGCTCGCTGTACCAGTTGCTTGACAACGGCAACGTCGCGAACATCTATACGGCGAAAATCGTTAATAAAACCTTTGAAAGGGTACCGCTGCGGTTTCAGCTGGAAAATGCAGAAGGCAACGTGACCCTCGCCGGAAAACAGGAAATTATCATCCCCGCCGACGATGCGGCAGAAACATCCATGATCATTGAAATACCGCCGGCTCAGGCCAAAGCCGTTCAACAGAAAATTCATATCGGCGTTTATAAAGGCGCTGATAAAATCGATGAACTCGTTACCTCATTCATGGGTACCGGGTTGAAACTTTCACCAAAATAAAGGCCCTTCATGAAATTTAAAATCAGCTGGGGTATCGGCATTGCGGTCGTTTATATCGCATTCGTCCTGATCCGACTGGTGATTATTGCCGTATCGGAAAAAAACAGCGTGGATCTGGTTTCCGATGATTACTATGAACGTGAAGTCCGCTATGAACAGCAGATGCGCGCGATAAGCCACACCCAATCCCTGCCGGAATCGCTTCGATTTTCGTTGATTAATAAAAACGTTCGCATCGTTTTCCCCGAATATTTTCGTAACCGGCGCGTGGATGGAACCATACTCTTCTTCAGGCCATCGGATACAAAACAGGATATAAAAATTCCGCTCCGCCTGAATGATTCCCTGCGGCAAGATATTTCTGTCGCCAACCTGATGAGCGGTTACTGGAAAATTCAGATCGATTGGAAATCGGACACAACACAATTTTTTCAGGAGTTTCCCCTGTACCTCCGCTAAGTGATGCTGATCGAAATATTCAGAATTTCTTCCTTTAATATTTACCGTTTTGCAGGTGCCGGTAATACACAGAAAACAGTACGAGGGGTCAAACCGGTCGCTAAGTATAAAAACATCCCGACTCGGGTAGATACTAATGTCCCAAACGGCCTATTGAAACAGCACAGAATTTTTTGATTGGCGCCCTGATTTTATTCTGCGGAATAATTACAGAATATATTTATTGGTATTTATGTGCCTATATACCATACAAAATTCGCTGAAACGATTTATTGCGGATACCGAGGCCTGTATTCTGTGGATGCGCTGGATGTACCGGATAAGACTTACGCTTAGGGTCATACGGTTTTCTGAACGGTTGATGGTTTTCACTTCTCTGACAACATTTAAATTCCCGGTCAAAAACTATAACGCGGCGGAGCTCTAAAAACTTTATGATGAATACGCGATCGATTAAATATGCCATCGGGCTTGACTTGGGCGGAACGAATCTGAAATACGGAATTGTATCCGACGATGGCGGGATTATCTTTTTTAGTTCTGTCGCTGTGGAGACGGAAAAAGGAAAAAATCATATATTGGATTTGATGATTCAATCGATTAAAGAATGCCAAACGTTTTCCGGACAAAATAATATAATAATTACAGCCGTCGGTATCGGTTGTCCGGGCAGTATCGATTCGGATCGGGGTGTGTCCCTTGGCCCGACGCCGCACATCCCGGATTGGACCAATGTTGCCATAAAATCTATTATTCAAGGCACGGTTGGTTTACCGGTTCGGGTTAACAACGACGCAAAATTAATGGCCTACGGCGAGTACCGCCGCGGTGCCGGACAGGGATACCGTTGCGTCGTCGGTATCACGCTCGGTACGGGCATCGGCGGAGGCATCGTTATCCATGGCGAAATTCTTAGCGGCAGTTCGTTCAATGCGGCGGAGTTCGGGCACATGACCGTGGAAGCAAACGGACGGCTTTGCGCATGCGGTAACCGGGGTTGCCTTGAGCGCTATGCCGGAGGCAAATTTATGATTAGAGATTATCTTGAAGCCATAAGGCGGCACGCCGCATCATCGGAAGAATATACCAAAACACTTACGGTGAAAAACATTTTTGACGCCTGGAGAAACGGCGATCGTGTAGCCGCAGATATCATAGCGAACGCCGCCGGCTATCTCGGTTCGGGGATTGCGAACATCGCGCATACCATCAATCCGGATATCATGGTCATCGGCGGAGGCATTTCGGAAGCTGGTGATGATTATCTTGCCCTGATTCGTCAGGCGGCCGAAGGTAGGGTCATGGCGTCCGCGCGGAAAAATATGAAAATTGTAAAAGCAAAATATGGTTACCGCGCAGGCTTGGTTGGCGCCGCTCTGTGGGCAATAGAATAAAGCATGCAACGCATTCCCGCCGGGATACGTTATGACAAAAGATACTTCCGTGCCACCGGGGCGATTTTTGATTTTCTACAGCCCAGCATCCCGCATTTCGCGGATTCCGTTATACGGCCCTACGCGTTTATGAAATCATTCCATTGATTGTTCTTCTAAATATAATCCGGCGTATGAATACCGCGCCGCATGAGTGCAGGAAGTGTTTTTTTCAGAAGCCCCTGATAAGCTAAATGAAACCATCAATAGCGGCATTATGAAATTTATTGCCGGCAAAAAGAAAAAAAGCTATATGACTAAACGGAATCCCGCCGGTCAAAGACCTTTTTCATTTTTTTTTTCATAAATGACTTTAACCAATCAGAAAATAACTTCCGTTGCCAATTTAAAAGAAGCGGATAATTTTTATTGATTCACCGCATTCAAATGCCTAAATTAATGTTAAATCCATTTAATTTTAACAAGGAAATATTTAATGAAAATAACTATATGGGGCTGTCGTGGATCCATTGCAACGCCCGGCGCGGCAACGGTGCGTTACGGCGGCGAAACCACCTGCCTGGAAATCCTGACAGACGGTGGCCAACTTGTTATTGTGGATGCGGGTTCCGGCTTGAGGAAATTAGGCAAAAAAATTATCAAAGAAAAAACCTTTACCGATATCACGTTGCTGCTGACCCATTCGCACTGGGATCATCTTTGGGGTTTCCCGTTTTTCATTCCCGCTTATTTGCCCGATTACACCATTCATCTGTGCGGCGGCGGCGACGCCCAGACTTCGGTAATCAATTATCTGAAACATGAGATGGATCCGCCTTATTTTCCGGTGGACTTCAGCATGCTTAAGGCCCGGCTGCTGCCCGGCTGTCAGTGTGATAAAATCCAATGCGACGGAAAACTGACCGGTATCGAACCTTCGGTTCTATGTCATTCCATAGCGCTCAATCACCCGAACGGCGGTTACGGTTTTAAATTTACCAATACGAACGGTTCGTTTGTATTTCTCACAGACAATGAAATCCGATATGCGCATCAGGGCGGCCGCACGCGCGAGGATTATGTAGCATTCTGCCAGAACGCCGAAATACTCATTCATGACGCGCAGTACACGGAATCTGAATACAAGATTACCCGGGGCTGGGGCCATTCCACGTATCAGGATGCCCTCGACCTGGCTATGGAAGCCGGCGTTAAGCGCCTCGGGCTGTTTCACCATGATCCCGACCGCACCGATGAAGACCTTGACCGTCAGCTGGACTGGTGCCGCGAATACATTGCCGGAAAAGGTATTCCGTTAGAATGTTTTGCCTGCGCCGAAGGATTGAACCTGGAATTATAGACTGTTCAATGTTTGGCTCTATCGAATGGCTGCCGATTGGCTTTTCTGAAATGCAGGCATAAAAGCGGACAATGGTTAATCCGTTCTTTTTACAAATTGCATGAAGTAACCAAGGGTAATTTTAGCCTACCATCCATCGAACTCTGTGAGGCCGTTCGGTTTTTTTTGTGATTCTACCACCCCCTGCAGAAATTTTCCTGGCACGAATCTACATATCCGCCTCTGTCCTTCCGAATTTCAGAAAACTTGGAATTTTCCTTTTAGCGGCATCGGTAATGGCCGTAACCACGGATTTGGCGCTGCTCATAACGATGGAACCGAGCATCTGCGCCGCGGCGGCGGTGGCAGATCGGCGGATGGATTTACGGTCGGCGCGCGTGAGCAATCCGCAATACTGCCGGGCAATGATGCCGACGCGCAGGGTCATGAATGCGTTGGCGGCGCCATCCATCAGCGCATGGGTTACCAGCGCCGATGCCGCGGAAAAACCGGGAATCATTCCTGTAAGCGAACTACCCGCCACGGCAGTAATCACCGGCTCTATCTGTCGGCTGAAATCCAGATCGTCCAGTTCAGCGGCCAGAAAGGCCGTCGCGCCGACGTTTGCGTACAGCCGGACCAGTTCCCGCAGATGCGGCCGCTGGTTGTAAACCCGCGCCACCGCATAAATGAGCCGGGTTTGCGTGAGTAGCACCAATAACGCGTCCAGCCGCCCCGACTGCGAAATCGCCGTCGTTAAAAATACCGTGGCCGCGCTTTGCTTGATAATCTCATCCGCTTTGTCATCCAGC
Source organism: uncultured Bacteroidota bacterium (assembly GCA_964609675.1). Lineage (GTDB taxonomy): Bacteria > CLD3 > CLD3 > SB21 > JBBIRG01 > CAZSRX01. The sequence continues at coordinate 69,195 of CAZSRX010000009.1, forward strand.
GCCTTAATGGCCTTTTTAATAACTGCCCTATCGGTTCCGTTCAGCGTAACGCCTGTGAGATGCGGATTTTTCATCAGCCGCCGGGACAGTTTCTTCAGAAACCGTTCGTACGCTTGCGAACCCTCATCCGCAGGCGGCCGGAGCGCTTTGGGTCTGCTGAAATAGATATATATGGGCACCACGGTTACAATGCCGTAAACAATAAGCAAACCATATAAAACGATATCGCCCAATGTATCATCGACGGCCCGGGCTAAGCTGACAATCTGATACGTCTGATTGATTACAAACAAAATAAATAATACGCCCAGAAGCCCGGCGACCAGCGTGAGCAGAGATCGGAGTTGTTTGAGCATACGCGTGACCCTTGGTTACAGGATGCCTACAGTGCGTTTATTCGCCTTCCGGCCCGATAATCACCGGATAAGGAAAGCGCCTCCCGTTAGCATCATTGGATAATATGTTATGCATCTCATCATCAGAAATCTTATCGGGTTGATTCAAGGCTTCCGCCCCATTGATTTTCCGCTGCCACACGGAACCGCTGTCCTTCATGATGACGGCTAAATCGCCGCCGGCAACCGCAAAGTAAATATCGCTGTTGAAATATTCTTTGGACCTCATCAGTAGCTGGCGGTTGCACGATGTGTCTTTTAGCGAAGCCCGCGCAAAATAATATAATCCGCTCAGTTTATAGGAACCGTGTCCTGTCTCCTCTTTTCTTCCATCTATCCACGCCAGAAACAAGGTGTCTCCGATAAAACGTGTATCCATTGATTTTACATTATAAGAACCCTCCTCGCTCGGAATGAAATTCTTCACGATTTCTAAAGCCCCGGTTTTCACGTTTTTTTTTATCCTGTTAACGGCCCATTGACCGTTATACAGGTTCTCGGGCGGTTCACGGAGGAAAAAGTATATCGTCTCATTATAATAATCAATCCGCAGGAAAACGCTTTCCGGCGCGGGTTGATAGAAGCCGCTGAAAATAGTGGTGCGGCCAATGGTTTGTTGGCCGTTGGCATCATACCCTGTAAAATAAACATCTTTGCCGACCGCATAGACGGCTATAAACCCGCGCTCTGCCGCGAAAAGCGCCATCGTCTGACCGGCAAAAGCACGTTCAGATTGTTTATAGTCCTCGATGCGTAAAGGACGTTTCCATATAAGGTTCAGATTGTTATCGGTTAAACTTAAATAATAAAACCATCTTTCCTCGATAATCTCTCCGGGAGCCGGTACCGACAGGACTGTATAATCGTTAAAACGAAAAAAGATGCCCCACAAATTGCCGTTCCGGGCGCAGAAATATTCAAATATTTTCGGGGTAGGATAAACGATTTTCAGCGTTTTATGGCCCTCGTTATTGATTTCGACGTTCAGTCTGGCATCAGGATAGGTGCAGGAAGAATTATATAAAAATGCGAATACAATTATTCCTAACGCCAACCGAGGTATCTTCATACGACCTCCGTATATGAAAATAAATATTTTTTTCAAAAGAATTTTGAAGACATAATTAATATACATCAAAGGTTCAACATTTCATATAAAATTTTAATAGACATCACCGAAACGCCCCTAACAATCCGGTTGAATAAAATAAAAAAAATAATTATCATTTTTTCTAATCACGGAATATATGCATTCGAATTTTCGTTTTAACCTTCCCGGGCCATAAACGCGAAGCCGGGAATAATACAGGAAAAGTCATATGGCCATACCATTATTTATCATCAGTCACTGGTTTCTGTCGCTGTTCAGTCAGACGTTTTTTTTACACCGGTACGCGGCACATCGTATGTTTACAATGAACCGTTTCTGGGAAAAAACCTTTTACCTGCTGACTTTTCTTTTTCAGGGGGCTTCTTTCCTGAATCCGCGGGCCTATGCCGTTTTGCACCGCTGGCATCACGCGTTCAGCGATACCGAAAAGGATCCGCACTCGCCGATTTTTTTTAAGCACGTGTTTGCGATGATGAAACATACGTATAAGGTTTACCGCGACGTACTGGAATCCCGGACGCCGGTTGAGCCGCGTTTCCTGAGTCATCTTATCGAATGGCGCTGGCTGGACCGCCTCAGTGACCGTTGGATGGTACGCATAGCATGGGGAGTGGCTTACGGCGTATTTTATATCATCTTTATGCCGCAAGGGTGGGAGTGGATGTACCTCTTCCTGCCGGTGCATTTTCTCATGGGGCCGATCCATGGCGCGATTGTCAACTGGTGCGGGCATAAATACGGCTATGCGAATTACGATAACCGCGACCACTCTAAAAATACGATTGGGTGGGATATTTTCCTTTTGGGCGAACTGTTTCAGAACAACCACCACAAATATCCCATGCGTACAAACTTCGCCACGCGCTGGTTCGAGTTTGACGGCGCCTATCCGTTTATCCGGTTGATGCATTTTCTAAAAATAATAAAAATGAAATCCCAACACGAAGGCAGCGTATGATTATCCTGTTAAAAACGGTATTCGGTTTTCTGTTTCTGTTCATGACATACATGGTTGTCGTCACCAGCCTGGAAAGTAATTTGTTTAGGGAACTGCCCGCCCTGATAACGATACCGTGGATGAAAGCCACCCTGTATGATTTCTACGGACTGGTGGCGCTGATTTACGTATGGGTATTATATAAAGAACGGGCCGTGGCGATGAAAATCCTTTGGCTGATATTGTTTGTGGGTCTCGGCAGCATCGCGACGTCACTGTACCTGCTCATCCAATTGTTTCGCCTGAAGCCGGGAGAAAGCGTCGAACAATTGCTGGCAAAAAGGAACGGCTGATGACCATTACCGGAATCCTATGGGCTGATATGGCCCTAATAGCGGCCGCAGCGATGATGGCTTTGATGGCGCTGGTTTGGCTGATTCACATTCCCCTGAAAAATGCGGGCATTGTGGACATTGCGTGGGCATTCGGCCTGGCGATGATGGCGTGGCTGTATGCCATGATGGGCGACGGTCACGGGCCGCGCCGGATAATGCTTGCGGTTATAGCCGGTTTGTGGGGCCTGCGTCTGGCTGCTTATCTCTTCATCCGTGTCATCGGCAAACCGGAAGACAGCCGCTACCGGACGCTTAGGGATAAATGGAAAGAAAATATCCTGTTTAAATTTTTCTTGTTTTTTGAATTCCAGGCCGTTCTGAATATCGTCCTGTCCGTTCCGTTTTTAATGATCAGTCTTAATCCTTCTCCGTCGATTCATCACCTGGAGTGGATAGGCGCGGGATTATGGTTGATCGGGCTGGCGGGCGAATCCCTGGCGGATTATCAGCTCAAGCGGTTTAAATCCGACCCGGCCAATAAAGGCAAGGTCTGCCAATCCGGACTGTGGAATTATTCACGCCATCCGAATTATTTTTTTGAATGGCTGATATGGATCGCGTATGCGGTCATCGCTTTACCGGCGCCATACGGCTGGATCGCATGGATCGCCCCTGCGCTCATGCTCCATTTTCTGATCCATGTCACCGGCATTGCCGCTTCCGAAGAGCAGGCGGTTCAAAGCAAAGGCGAGGCCTTCCGCGCCTATCAGCAAAGCACCAGCGCCTTTGTACCGTGGTTTAAGAAAAAATAAACGCCTTAGCCCGCTCACTGGCCAGCCGCGCCTTAACCAGATAATAATATCCAGAACGTCTGACATGGATAGGCTTTTTATGTAATCGTTTGGAAAAAACGGCTTATTCTTCCCCGCGCTTTCTGGGCTCGTAGTTTTTGTTCGGATCTATAAAATACGTATAGGGCCCGTGCCAGTCTTTGTAAAAAATTTTCTGTAACCGCGCGCCCAGTTTTTTATTGATGACGACCGCGCCAAGATTGCGTGCCGCGTAGAAATAACTTTTTTCCGCGTTACTGCTGCCTAACCAGAATACCGACGAATCGGCTACGATATATTTACAGTGCTCCACCCGTGCGAAGGAAATGTATCCGCCGGACCAGTCGGGGATTTCACTGATTTTGACTTCGATATTCGGAACCGTCGCCAGCGCCTTAACGTCTTTTTCGGCGGCGCGTCCTTTAATCCAATCGGAAACAATCAGGCGCACTGTAACACCCCGTGCGGCCGCGCGGCGAAGGGCGTCATCCAAAGCACGGTATGCGCTCTTGTCGCGGTTTTGGACGCCGTAAATCAAGAACTGCAGAAGCACTTCGCTTTTTGCCGAATCTATCATCCGAATTATGTGCGGTTCATCCCATAGATTGCTGTCGGGCAGGAAACCGTATGGGCTGGCTGTCGGCGTTAACCACACGGCGCCATACACGGGATCGGTTATCGTAAACGGTACCGCATAGAGAGTATCTTTGAGTAAATCGGATAACCGCGTTTTATCATTCGTCGCCGCGAGCGCCCAGTCCAGTTCGAATATTTTCCGGTAAAAATCAACCGCCGCGGCATGCCGGATCCAAAGCCCCAGTTCATGAATATGCGTCACCGCCCGCCAGTCGAAGTTCTGACTGCCCATAAACGCCGATGAACCGTCCACAATAAAAAATTTTGCGTGCTGGACGCCTCCGCTGAGTTTGTTATAATCAATTATCCGGGTCTGAATGTTCTTCTGTTCTCCCAGCCACTTGATCGTTTCCGGATAGGTCTTGTGCATTTTCGCATCCGCCAGTATCCGTACGCGCACGCCACGCTGACCGGCCTGCACAATCGCCTGCAGAACAGTATCAAACGGCTCGCCGCTTTTTGTAATAAAATAAAATTGTTCGATATCCAGGGACGTCTTCGCCCCGCGGACCATTTCCAGCCAGACTTCGGCGGTATTGCGAATGTCGGGATTATCCATATCCGTTTCAAGGGGAATGCTTTCGACCAATTCAACCTGAGATCGTATCTGCGTTTGGGCGCACGATACAACAGCCCATAGAATAAAAAAACCTGTTAAAAATCTAATCATAACCATGGTAGGCGCCTTTCCTGAATGATTGGTCTTTCACTAAAGTAAACTGCTTAAAATTAACCAATTTTTCAAACAATTTATAATTAAATACATTCACCTAAGTGCGAGGAGGCATCGCAGGACTCTCAATGGATGTATCCCATTGTTTTAAAAAACCTGTTGATATTTAAACTAAAACGCCTATCTTTTTTGCCGTTAACGGCCCCGTAGTTCAACTGGATAGAGCATCGGTCTTCGGAACCGAGGGTTACAGGTTCGAATCCTGTCGGGGCTACTGAAATTTTTATCCGCATTTTCTGCACAGTACGTTTATAGTAATGGATCATCTATGTTTACTATGGTTCCGCAGGGGCTTCCGGAACCGAGGGTTATCCCGACTTGTCGGGAAATCCTGCCGGGGCTACCGGATTATCAACGCACGAACGTATACCGGGCTGATTAAGCCAAAAGGCTATGCAGAAAATTTTTTATATAGAAACATCTTATCGCTAAACGAATCGAACAGAAAACCGGATAATTTGAAAATGTGTTATTAATAAGCCTATTCAGAGTAACAAACCCATGTCAAGTGTCTTAACAGAATAACGAATCAACATGAAAACCCCATCAATAAAAAAATGGTTACTCACTTTATCGGGTATAAGTGACGGAATAATCCGGCACGAAAAAAAAACCCTGTTTCTTTTATCGGCTATCGCCTTTCTGGGTTCTCTCCTGCTGACAATCTTCATCAGTTACCCGCGGGGCAGCGGCGTGGACGGCGCTACCTATGCGTTAAGCGGATGGAATCTTTTTCACGGGCAGGGTTTCACGTACAGCGACGTACCCAATACGTTCACATGGCCGCTATTTAGCGTCCTCATCGGACTGGCCAGCTTTATCATCGATGATTTGCAAATTGCCTCGCATGCTATTCTCATTCTCTCTTTTTCACTCAGCGTGATTCCTTTTTATTATCTGGCTAAGAATTTGTTCAATCCGCCAACGGCGCTGATGGCCGTGACGCTTTATACTCTGAACGGCTTCCTGCTGCGGCTTTCCAGCCGTCTCCTGCCCGAAACCGTCTTAATATTGCTGCTTGTGACGGCCTATTATTTCGTATCGCGGATACTGAAAGCTTTCGAAGAATCCTCAAAAGCGGCATGGCAGGACTTCCTGGCGGCCGGACTGTTTCTTGGTCTTGCCTACCTGACCAAACCCGAAGCGTTTCAGTTCGCCGTTATTATCATTATTTTCCTGACTGTCCTGATGATAAAAAAACATATTTTCAGGGTGCACGCGGCCAGCCTTCTTATGTTCATTGTGATTTTTATTCTGGTCATAACGCCTCAGATCCGTTTCGTGCATGACTCCACAGGTAAATGGGTTTTAACCACCTACAACCGGTTTTTTTTCCGGCCGTTGGTGGAACCGTTCCTGGGCCTGAACGCCGGCGCGCCATCCGAACCCCCGCACGTCGAATACAATTATAACGCCTACATTGTCCGCAGTCCGTATACCGAAGAATCTTTTAGGCAGGATCTGGAACGCTTTCCGAAGAGTCTATGGGAATACGGACGCCGGTTTTTCACCATCATCGGGGTTTTACATTTTTCGCTGTTTATAGCTTCCCTTTTTCTCTTCCGCAAGCGATTCGTCACGGGGCGTGTGTTTCTGTATCTCCTGCTCATTCCGGTAATCACGCTCGCGCTGTGGTATCGTACGATTGACCGCCATTTTATGATGCATATACCGGTCTGGCTGCTGATTAGTTCTGCGGTTATCCATGAAATACAACTGCGTACGGAAAATCGTCCCCGGTTCCGGCTGGTTTGGGCGGCGCTGTTTATTTTTGTATTACTGGAATCCTATAAACCAATCGCTAACAACACGCTGACGAACCGCGTCCTGCCGAATCACCGCAAGATGGGCGAATGGATGAACCGGAACTTGCCCGATGCCCGGGGATGCCTTATCGCCGACCGAAAGCCGTTCATAACCTTCCTTGCGCACGGACGGTATTTCCGGTATAATAAACCCAAGGATACCGCGACGCTTGTAAAACACCTTCAGCAGCACGGCGTGGATTACCTGATTGTTGAAGAATTTATGGTAAAGACCTATAACCGTAACGTGGGCGAATTACTCCAGCCCATGGATCGGCCGGGGTTGAACTTTATTCACGAGGAATACGACCCGGTTTACGGAAGCGCCATTCTATATCGGGTTCTGCCTGAGGAATAAATCTGCGTGGCGCCGGCCTCTACGAAACAAGAAAATCACTTCGCCGCATCCCTTGGTTGTCGAATGAATGCGGTCACAGGCCGTGCAACCGCAAACCCTCATCGGAATGATACCATACGAAAAAATTTAATTCACGTTTTGTGACAATCATATCCGGAAGGATTTTTCAGGAAATCCAGCAGGAAGGTATAAGCTTTTTTCAAATTATTTTTTGCCGGCTCGCTCATGGGTTGTTCCTGATTCCATTCATAACCGCGGATAGCCAGCAGATAGGCTGTTGGTTTTTTCTGATACAATTCCTCGCATAAAGCCAGCACCGAGGGAGCCGACATGGCATGCGTGGTAAACGCGATTTCGGATGCAGGATGGATGCGGGTGAATTCAAACGGCTCGGCGGCATTGACGGAAGCATCCGCAAACACGACGAGGTCGTGTTCGGCCACCAGGGCCGCATCTTCGATGTTCAGCTGGTAATTACTGTCGGTGGTAACGCCCGGAATTGGCGTTTGCTCGATTAATTGAACCACGGCATCACCCAGGCCGTCGTCCTGACGACCTGGGTTGCCGTATCCGTAAATCAGTATCTTCAATAAACTAGCGCCGCTTTACGTCGATGACATTTCCGGAAGCGTCCTTGAGTTTAATCTCAAGGGGCATCTGGCCGAGCGCGTGGGTGGCGCAGCTGAGGCACGGGTCATAAGCGCGTATCGCCACCTCCACCGCGTTCATCATCGGTTCGGTGATGGTTTTCTGCCCGCTCATGCCTTTGACGGCGACTTCATTGACGGCGCGGTTCATCGGCTCGTTATTGTTCGTCGTGGACACGATGAGATTGGCCAGAACGATTTGATCGTGTTCGTTAATCTCATAGTGATGGAACAGCGTGCCGCGTGGCGCTTCAATCAAACCGACACCGCGGGACTGCTTCTTGCCTTTGCGCACCAATTCTTCTTTCTGCAGGTCCGGATCGTTGAGGAGATTCTTCATTACCTCGGCGGCATGCAAAAGTTCGATGAGGCGGGCCCAGTGCATATGCAGGGAAGCCGTATGCGGTTTGCCTTTGGTGTACGCTTTGTACAGTTCAAATTCTTTCTGCGCAAGCGGCGTGGGAATGAAATCACAGCAGTTCAGGCGGCCCATTGGTCCCACGGTGTACCATCCTTTGTCGCGTCCGATCGACCGCAGGTACGGGAACTTCATGTAGCTCCACGGCTTGGTCAGTTCGGCGATATACTTGTCGTATTCCTGATAATCGACGTCGTTCAGAATCTTCTTACCGTCTACGTCCACGGCCCGCAGGACGCCGTGATACAGGTCCAGCGCGCCGTCCTTGCGGACGAGACTCAGCGAGTTGGTCGGGAAATTGGCGAACGTATCGATCATCGCTGTATGTTCCTTGTGGTAGTTCTTGAACAAGTCCACCGAGGCTTGCGCCCATTCGATCATCTTGTCGATGCCGGGCATGCCGTCAAATCCCTTGATGAAAGCGTCGCGTTCCGCGATAGTCAGGTTCTTGTTGATACCGCCGGGAATCGCACCGGTGCCGTGGATTTTCTTGCCCGCCGTGGCTTTGATGATTTCCTGACCGAACTTGCGCATCATCACGCCCATGACGGCGAGATCACGGTGCTTGAGCGCCACACCGATCACATTACGGATGGCCGGGTCGGCGTCTACGCCGAGCAGCAGATCGGGCGAGCACAGGTGGAAAAAATGCAGCGCATGCGACTGGAACATCTGGCCGTAATGCATGAGCCGGCGCATTTTCTCGGCCGTTGGAGACAGCCCTTCCGGGCCTACGCCGACAATCACGTCCGTCGCCTTGGCGGCGGCGAGGTGATGGCTGACCGGACAAATCCCGCAGAGGCGCTGGACAAACACCGGCGCTTCCCAGTACGGCCTTCCCTGGAAGAACCGTTCAAATCCGCGGAACTCCACGATATGGAACCGCGTATCCGTAACTTTGCCCGAATCGTCAATCTGGATGGTGACCTTGCCGTGGCCCTCCACCCGCGTGACGGGTTCGATGGTGATTTTACTAGCCATAGTTATCTCCTTTAATCATATTTGACGGTTTCGTAGGGTAAATCAATCGGTTTGCCTTCTACCAGGGCGGTAACGGCATTCCAGATCAGTTCTGCGGACGGCGGGCACCCGGGAAGAAAATAGTCAATCTTGACGATTTCGTGGCAGGCGTAAACGCGGTCCAGAATCATCGGCAGTTCGTCGTCGTTCGGAATGATTTTCGGATCCCCGTCGGCTGTGGTTGGGCCCTGCAGATAGGCCTCCCGCAGACATTCTTCCACCGGGATACCGTTCCGGGCCGCCGGCAGGCCGCCCATGATGGCGCATTCCCCGACGGAAATCAGGATCTTGCAGTTTTTGCGGAATTCAAGCAGATTCTCGACATTCTCGCTGTTACAGCATCCGCCTTCTATCAGGCCGATATCGCAGGGTTTGGTGAATTTCTTTATATCGTCAATAGGCGATTTGTTGAACTCCACCACTTCAATCAGTTTTAATATACGGTCGTCGATGTCCAAAATGGACATATGGCAGCCGAAGCAGCCCGCCAGCGACGCCGTTGCAACAATGGGTTTATTCATAATCGGTCTCCAGTGTTTAAATTGTGAGCGTTACTTCTGCACATCGCTGCCGATGGGCTGGGTATCGTATTTGCGCTTGCCGACCGGAATCTTGAACCCGACTTCTTTTTTAATGATTGCGCCGACCGGGCAGAGGTTCATCGCTTTCAGCGCTTCCTCATCGGTCATTTTGGCGGCCAGTTCGGGATCAATGGTCACGACGTCGCGTTCACCGCGGTGAATCATGCCGAAGATTTTTTTACCGTCCGGCGTGGTGATGCCGTTGACGCAGCGAAAGCACTGCACGCAACGATTACGCTCGAGATAGATTTTCGGCACGGTAGCGTCGATTTCACGCATCTGCCACAAATACGGGAAGCGGGGCACCATCATCTGGTAACGGTAGCCCAGCGCCTGCAATTCGCAGTTGCCGCTTTTTTCGCAGGCCGGACAGAAATGGTTGCCTTCCACAAAAAGCATTTCAATCAACGCTTTGCGCATATCCTCGAGTTCGGGACTGCTGTTGTCCACCTCGGCGCCTTCGCTGACCGGAGTCGTGCAGGCGGCCTGCGCCATGCCGTTGACTTTTACCGTACAAACGCGGCAAGAACCCGCAGGTTTGACGCCCTCAAAATAACATAACCAGGGAATATACACGCCGTTTTCCTTGGCGGCTTCCAGAATCGTCTGGCCTTCCTTGGCTTTGATGACTTTGCCGTCTATTTTAAATGTGATTTCCTTCATAGCGTTAGTCCTTATGATGTAGGTTGGGTTTGCGGTTCGCGGCTTTGCAGGAAGCCTCGACAGCCGCAGCTAAGTTAAACCCGGTCAGGTATTCGGCGCCCTTATTAATTTTCGCCTCATACAATTCGCGGAATTTATTCAGCGATCCGAGCACCGGATTCGGCGAGGTCTGGCCGAGACCGCAACGGCTCATCGTTTTGATGATTTTGCTCCATGCTTCCATTTCTTTCAAATCGGAAGCGGTGCCGTTTCCGGCAAATATCTTATTAAGCTTATGGAGCAGGAGGGTGTTGCCGGCGCGGCACGGCGTGCAGAACCCGCAGGATTCCTCCACGAAAAATTCCATGAAGTTGTGCACCACTTCAAGAATGTCGCGGTTCGGGCCGAACACGATGAACGAGCCGCCGGTGGCGAGATCTTCGTGGCCGAGGATGCGGTTGAAATCGGAGCTGTTAATCAGCGAACCGGACGGGCCTCCGACCTGAATGGCTTTGGCGCCCGTGCCCTCGCACATTTCAAGGATCTTCTGCATGGTGGTGCCAAATTCGACTTCATAGATGCCCGGTTTCTTGCAGTCGCCGGAAATGCTCAGCAGGCGGGTGCCGGCGGATTTCTCGGTACCGATCGCCTTGAACCATGCCGCGCCTTCTTTCATAATCCGGGCCACGGCGCAGTACGTTTCGACGTTGTTGACCGTCGTCGGGTAATCCATATAGCCTTTGGTGACGGGATACGGCGGCCGGTTGCGGGGCTCACCGCGCTTGCCCTCGGCGGATTCAATCAGCGCCGATTCTTCGCCGCATACATACGCACCCGCGCCCATTTGGATGCGGATATCAAAATTAAATCCGGATTGGCCGCCGGCGTTCTTGCCCAGCACGTTTTTCTTGCGCAGGTCTTCGAGTACGCTTTCGAGATAGTTTTTCAGATACATGTACTCCGCGCGCAGATAAAGAATGCCTTCTTCTGCGCCCACGGCGTAACCGGCCACCGCCATACCTTCAAACACAAGCTGCGGCTTTTCGGTCAGGATCACGCGATCTTTAAACGTGCCCGGTTCGCCTTCGTCGGCGTTGCAGACGACGTAATGCTTGGCGGCCTGCGATTTGCGGCAGAAATCCCATTTGAGGCCTGTGGGAAAGCCCGCGCCGCCGCGTCCGCGGAGATTGGAGTCTTTGATATCCTGGATCACGCCTTCCGGAGTCTTACCGAGAGCGGCTTTGAGACCGGCGCCTGTTTCAAAGGGAGCTAAAACCACCGCGCCGGCTTTGTGAATATTGTTGTGCACCATCGCTTTCACCAGCGGATGCTGGTTCTGTCCGTCGCCGTATGCCGTAACCATATCCTGAGCGGATTTGCCTGACCTGAGCCCGCTGATAATTTCCTTGGCTCTGGCGGGCGTCAGTTTAGTGAATACGACATCGTTAATGATTGCCGCCGGTTCCTGATCGTTCATGCCGATACAGGAGGTCGGAAACAGTCCGATGCTGCCGTCCGCGGTAATCTGCCCGAATGCGCATCCGGCCGCTTCCTCGAACGCTTTGGCGACTTCCGCACGACCGTTCATCTGCGCTGTTATGCTGTTGTTTAAATACACGGTGTTTTTACCCACCGGCTTTTTGGAAAAGAAGTGGTAAAAGGTTACCACTCCGTCCACATCCACGCGTGAGACGTTCATCTCCTTAGCAATCTGACCGATCGTTTCATCGGTAAGACATCCCAGCTGTTTCTGCACGTCACGGACGACATCCAGCAGCTTGGTCGCGTCTTTCTTGTAAGTACCGACAACATCTCGCACTACCGTTGCCATGTTGTTTGCCATAGATCCTCTTCAGTCAATAATGGGTGATAAATTAAAAAGTTAATTTGTTTTTGAGGTTTAGTCCTTTGTTAGGGTGGTAGAAATTAATTTGTGTGTAGCCTGAATTTATCAACTAACCCGGAAAAACGAAGAAATATATTTACTTTTTTAACAAAATTCAAATAATATCCTGAATAAAATAATTTTTTTTACTTTGATGATTGCTACAACCCCGGACGCTAAAACGGCAATAATTTACATACGTCTTCTTCGGAACCGGACAGCACCCTAAACGATACTTAATCCCGGCAAAAGAACCCATGTAAAACCCCGCGCGCTCCCAACCCCAGCGAACCGCATGATGACAAAAAAAACCCGGTCCCGAGAGCATCGGGGCCGGGCTTTATAATCGTTCAGGGTCTGATTACTTGATGAACATCATCTTGCAGGATTTGACAAAGTTACCCGCGGCGATACGGTAGATGTATACGCCGGTGGATACCGTCTGGCCAAAGTTATTACGGCCGTCCCAAACCACATGGTGGCGTCCGGCTTCATAACGACCGCTAGCCAAAGTACGAACCAGCTGGCCGTTGACGTTGTAAATGTTCAGCGTTACATCCGATTCTTTCGGCAGGGCGAAATTTATTGTCGTGGATGGATTGAACGGATTCGGATAATTCTGCTCGAGCGTGAAATCCTTCGGAAGGTCGCTGTCCATATCCTTCGTAAATTCCATACGAGCCCCGGAAACACCGGTTACAAGTATGTCATCGATATAAACGCCTTCAGACGTGGAAGAGCTGTTGGAGTAGAATACCCAACGGAATTTAAACGTGGTGCCTGCCGCGGCAGGAACGCTGAACGTCTTTTGCGCCCATGTTGTCCCGGTTCCATACCAGCGCCCGTTTGTAAACTCAACCCAACTGGTTCCATTATAGTACTGGAAGGAGCAATAATCATAACTATCATAGGTTTTATACCAGATCCAGAAACTGATTTGGACATTGGAATAACCGGTAATGTTCAGGCCGTTTTTGTATTCCATATAGGAATTCATATTATTGTCGTACGTCGTCCCCGTGCGGCCATTATCGGCGCACCAGGCGCTCCAGGTGCCTGAATGGACCCGTGCACTGGAAGAACTGCTCTTATCGCCCCAGTAATCCGAACCGCTGGTGCTGTTCTGATCGGCGGCAAGCCAATAAGTTCCGGGAACGGCGTTGCTTTCAAATCCTTCGCTTAGTAACGTAACGGTTGTACCTCCCGAACTGATCGTGAAATTGGCGTTGCTCACGTCATTGGTGGCTGACGCGGCGGCGTCGGATACGCGGACACGACAGGTTGTCGCGGGATTGTTCGGGACCGTCCAGGCATAGGTGCCGGTGTTCGCCGTGCTGGCAACAATGGTCGTCCATGTGCTGCCGCTATTTACGGAATATTCGATTTTAACATTCGCGATAGAGCCGGTAGATGTCCAGGTGATATTTTTGCTGGAGCCGACAGCCCAGTTTTCGCCGCCGTTCGGAGAAGTTACGGTAATACTGTTGGCCGCCGCGCCCGGGTAAGTTACATTCAGCGTGTACGCGCTGGTGGCTCCGCTGTAACCGTTTACTTTAATGTAGTACGTACCGGCCGGAGCGTTGGCATAACTGCCGGTTTCGGGATTGCTGGTCGTATAACCTTTGGCTTTTTCGACCAAACCGGCGTCATACAAATACCAATCCAAGTCCGCGCTGGTGCCGATCGCGAGGGAAATGCTGATCGTGCCGACGGAACCGGTTGTAAATGTGAAGTAATCGACATCAGTGGATGAACTGACCGCGCCTGTTACAGCCACGCCCGAACCGACCGGCCCGTTGGCGGTACCGCTGGTGTTATTGGATTCGCTCTCGGCGGTGATGTATCCCCCGCTGCTTGCGGATATCGTGAAGTTGGCGTTACTGATATCGTTGGTGGCCGCATTCGACGCATCGGATACGCGGACGCGGCAGGTCGTGGCCGGATTGTTCGGCACCGTCCAGCTGTAGGAGCCCGTGTTGCTGGTCGAGGCCACTATGGTTGTCCAGGTGCTGCCGCTGTTTACCGAATATTCTATCTTCACATTTGCAATGGTGCCGGTGGATGTCCAGGTGATGGTACGGGTCGTGTTCACCGTCCAGTTTTCGCCGCCGTTCGGTGCGGTAACGGTAATAGTCGGCGTGGTAGAACCGCTCACAAGACCGGAACGGGCGCCGTCTAAGGTCGCGTTCATGCGGGCGGACTGACCGGCGGAAAACATGTTCATGCAGGCGTCGTCGGTATAGTCCATATAATTCATGAACATATCCCCGTTGGGTCCGTTGGAGCAGCTGACGGTAGGGAAAGTGGGACAGCCGTAGTTTTCATCGGCCTGGTTCGGGGTATCGTCCACGTAATCGGTGCCGGTGCAGGCCGTGCCGTCGTCACCCCAAATGTGACGCAGGTTCAGGTAATGCCCGACTTCATGGGTCGCTGTGCGGCCTTTATTGAACGGAGCCGTCGCCGTACCGATATCGCCAAAATATTTATAACCGATAACCACGCCGTCGGTGGCCGAGGCGCCGCCCGGGAACTGGGCGTAACCGAGAACGCCGCCGCCAAGGTTGCAAACCCAGATATTCAGATAACTGGCCGGCTCGATCACGTCCGAACCGCCGCGGGATGTGTACTTGACATAGTCATTCGTACTCCAGGATGTTACCGTCGTCTGTTTGCGGATAATGCGGTCAAGTACGAACTGAATCTGCGTATTGGCGGCCAGTCCGCTGAACACCGAAGGCGTATTGCCGGCATCGGCATTGGCGCGGGCATAGTCTTCATTCAATATGCGAATCTGGGACTGCACTTGCGCATCGGAGATGTTTTCGGTCGAAGTATTGTATACGACATGGACGATTACCCTAATCGTTCTGACGGCTTCGGTGGGCGCCATCATCAGGCGATTTTTTGCCAGAAGCATCGTCTGCGCTTCCTGAGCTTCAAAATTGCGCTTGTAATCCGGGTCGGTGGCCATCAGGTGTTCATGCACCTGCATGGTGCCGCAGGAACGGATATAAACTTCCTCGTCCGCATCATGATTGTGGTTGTGAGCTTTTTCTGCCTGAGCCATGACTAAAGCTGAAGAAATAACCAAGAGAGCTAAAATCATCAACGCTTTAGCGAGTTTCGTAACGTGTGTCATTTTTTCTCCTTGTTCGGGTTAATATTAAAAAATGAAATGAAAACGCGAATAATACTCTTCAAAAATCATGCCTTAAAGTTAATTTGTTGTTATTATTTGTTTTATTTGTGTGAGCATTAGTTTACTTCATTATTGATTTATGTGCATCTATCCATACAAATTTAAAATCGTCTTTCATATAGCTAATATTTACAATATAATATTTTTGTGTAAATATTTATGCGCTGATTCTAAAACAGTGTGTGCAATACTTTACATAAGAACTCTGTTTTTCTTTAAAAGCATTGCCTTAAAAAAATTAAATCGATAAAAAAACTTGCGATATTTATTGCAATTTGATAAAATGTAATATATGGAAAACGTTGATTATTTTAATTCACACCAGAAGCCGGTTTTCCCGGATACGGCGGTATTATGAATCAAACAGCCAAAACGGAAATTTTTTCCATTGGTGAGATATTGTATGATATTTACCCTGACCGTTCGGTGATCGGTGGAGCGCCTTTCAACTTCATTTATCACATTCGCAAACTCACCGGCCAGGGCCGGTTGATATCGCAGATTGGAAACGACCGGCCGGGAAAGGATTTGGCGCGTTTTTTATCTGAGAACTCTATGAGCGGCCATTTCATCGCCACCGACGCGCGTCATCCGACCGGGACGGCACAAGTAGCTTTTGAAAAAGATAAAACGCCTGTCTTTACCATACCGGAGGAAGCGGCTTACGATTATATTGAAATCACCGACGCCGTTGAAGCCTGCGTAATTTCTAACGCTTATCTGTTATATTTTGGCACGCTGGCCCAGCGCAGTCCGGTTACGAGAAAAAGCATCGAACGGCTTTACGCGCTCAGAGTTAAATTACTTTTTGATGTGAACCTGAGGCAGAATTATTATTCGGAAGAAATTTTAAGCCGGTCGCTGAGCGCGGCGCATATCGTTAAGATGAATTTGGACGAACTGCGGGTAATCAATGATCTTTTTTTTCATATCCCGTTTGATTTATACGAATTGGCCGCCGATATCGTCCGGGTCTTTCGTTCGGAATTGGTTTGCGTCACGATGGGTTCGGAGGGCGCGGTACTGACCGACGGCGATTATTTTACCAGCTATCGGCATCCGCTGACCGATATTACCGATACGGTAGGGGCCGGCGACGGCCTGGCGGCCATTCTGGCGCTGGGCTATCAGCGGCAATGGGACTTGCAGACTCTCATTGAAAGAGCAAGCGAATTTGCGGCGGAAGTTTGTCGGTATCAGGGCGCGCTGTTACCGGATGCGGCCTATACTAAATTTCGTGGCTGGTTTGAGCCAATCTGAACAGCTGTACCTGCCGTAACGCCGATACCCTTCCCTGTTACAGAACGGTTTAACGGAGGCTAAAAGGTTTTTTCATTTCGATGATAAATCGTTCCCGGAACACAACGGATTTATTCAAAAAACTTCAGATTGGACAGAAAACTTTTAATCGCCGCATTGACCGCGCCGGGATTTTCCATCATGGCCAAATGGCCGGCGCCGTCGATTTCGTGGTAATGAATGAGCGGATTCAGATTTTTGGTTTCGCGGTATTCGTTCAGCGGCACCAGCATGTCATAGCGGCCGGCGATAAGCAGGATCGGGATTTCCAGAGTAGCCGCCAGACGGGTTTGGTCTTTGCGGCCGGCCATTGCGCGAAGGGCGCCAATCATTCCTTCGGCGGTGGCTTCCCGGAAAATCGTGTCTAATTCACGGCTGGCATCGGAATGATTTAAGTTGTCCGGCGCGAGGAGCTTTTCCTTCATGGCGGCGGTTACGGCGTCTTTTTCTCCTGACTGGATGCGCGCGATGGTATGCATGCGGTTCGCGCGGGTTTCCTCACTGTCGGCGATGACGCGCGAACATAGCAGCCCGAGTCCGCTCAGGCGATGCCGGTAGCGTTCCGCAAAGGCCAGCGCGATGTAACCGCCCATCGAATGGCCGAGGACGACGGCGGTCTGAATTTTGAGCCGGTCCATCAGCCGCGCGATAAGATCCGCGTAGGCCTCCATGGTATCCACGGCTTCGCCGGCGCTCTGCCCGAATCCGGGCAGGTCGGGCGCCAGCACCCGATGCGTGTCTTTGAAAATGAATTGGTGCCGCCATATCCGATGGTTCAGCGGATAGCCGTGTATCAGGATAACCGCCGGCCCTGAACCTTTATCAAAACAGAACATGGTTGACGGCCTCACTTAATACGCTTTGCCGATGATGACCTGCGTGGCCGTTTCCTTGCCGCTCATGACACAGACGCCCTTCTCACCGGTTTGCTCAAAAGGAATAACCCGTACGGTGGCCTTCATGGCTTCTTTGAGTTTGGCTTCATGTTCCGCGTCGCCGGCCCAGAAACATCGGGCAAAACCGCCGTCGGATTCCATGAGCGACCGGAGTTCGTCATAATTTTTAACCGGCAGGGTATGGTCGTCGCGGAATTTCTTAGCGCGGAGGAACAGGTTTTGCTGGATATCCGTAATGGTGTGCAGGACGCGCGTCGCCAGATGATCCAGTTTGACGGTTTCCTTGGAAGCCTTATCCATCTTATCGCGCCGGGCGATGACTGCCTGACCGGCAGCAACGTCCTTCGGACCGACCTCGATCCGCACGGGAACGCCCTGAAGCTCCCACTCGTTGAACTTCCAGCCCGGCCGGTACTGGTCGCGGTCATCCACATGTACCCGCACGCGCTGTTCGGAGAGTTCCTGCCGGATGCGGTTGGCGGCTTCCATCACGGCGGTTTTTTCAGAGTCGTCTTTGTAAATCGGCACCACGACGACCTGTCTGGGCGCTAATTTCGGAGGAAGGACAAGACCGGTATCGTCGCTGTGCGCCATAATCAGCGCGCCGATCAGCCGCGTGCTGACGCCCCAGCTGGTGGCCCAGACATACTGCAGTTCCTTGTTGGCATCCTGATATTTGACATCGAACGCTTTGGCAAAATTCTGTCCCAGATTATGCGAAGTACCGGCTTGCAGGGCTTTTTTATCCTGCATCATCGCTTCGATGCAGTATGTGTGCAGGGCGCCGGCGAATTTTTCGGAATCGGTTTTTTTACCGTGATAGACCGGCAGAGCCATAAATTCTTCGGCAAAACGCTTATACACATGAAGCATCTTTACGGTTTCCTCTTCCGCCTCTTCATAGGTGGCGTGGGCGGTATGCCCTTCCTGCCAGAGGAATTCCGTGGTGCGGAGAAACAGGCGCGTGCGCATTTCCCAGCGCACCACATTCGCCCACTGATTAATCAGGATCGGCAGGTCGCGGTAGGACTGAATCCACTTTTGATACATGCTCCAGATAACGGTCTCCGAAGTCGGACGCACATACAGTTTTTCTTCAAGTTCCTTGCCGCCGCCGTGCGTAACGACCGCGCATTCCGGAGCGAACCCCTCCACATGCTCTTTCTCCTTATTGATGAAACTTTCCGGGATGAAGAGCGGAAAGTACGCATTGATATGACCGGTCTCCTTGAACATGGCGTCCAGATTCTGCTGTATCAGTTCCCAGACCGCATAACCGTTCGGCCGGATTACCATGCAACCCTTGACGGGCGCATAATCCGCGAGCTGGGCCTGCAATACAATATCAATATACCATTGGGAATAGTCCTGTTCGCGTTTTGTAATACCCATACCTAATCTCTCTCAAAGTAAACGTAATAGGTTTCAACATTTAAAAAGCTTAATTTAATAATTATTTGATTTGTTACAAGTTTTATCCGATAAAAAATTCTTACACGTAACATTTTTAATTTAACTTTAAAATAAAAATGTCTATATTGAATGACCTGATTATTAAAAAAAATCTTATCCGGAAGCCATGAAAACCAATTCAATGATTCTTATCACACCGCTGTGCCTTTTAAACCTTTTTTTTCTGACCGTTCGGAATTACTCTCAGACCAGTGAGAATATGTTTGAAAAAGGGTTGAAAGCCTTTTTACAGAAGGATTACCGGAATGCCTTGCGAGATTTTAAAACGCTTATCCGGGAATATCCGGATGCTCCCCGCGCGGAATTCAGCCGCCTGCTACTGGTCAAGTCCTGTTACCAGCTCAAACGCTACCGTGAAATCGCGGCCGTAACGGCGGGGTATGAAACCGCCTCCGCCCCCGGTAACTGCCGGGATGAACTTCTTCTGATAAGAGCCAAATCGGCATTAGCCGAGGACCAGATGGCCGAAGGCGCCCGTATGCTTATCCATTTGCGGCGTACGGCCAAAGACCAATCGATACGACGGGAAGCGGATTCCGTGCTGGAAGTTCTCGCAGACCGTATCCTGACATTGCAGGAAATGCGTACCCTGTTAGCCACATTAAAAGAACCCGCCGACATACAATCCGCGGCTTTAATGACCGCGCAACGGATGGCTGTTAACCAACGTTATCGTCAGGCCGCGGCACTATGCCGTGAAATGCTGCAGGAGCGTCTTGACCACAAAACGGAAAAGAGTTTTAATTCGCTGCTTCATCGGATTCAGCCGCTTTCCGAAGGGCCGGTACGCATCGGCCTGATTGCTTCCCTGACAGGCGAGGACAGCGAAACGGGCGCCGCCATTCGTATTGGCGCGGAATATGGCGCGTATCAATATAACCTCAAATATGAGCCCAAAATCGAACTGGTCATACTGGATGACCATTCGGACATCATCCAGAGCGTCCGGCATGCGCGCGCGCTGTGTCTCAGCGACGATATCAGCGTTATCATCGGGCCGGCGGACGGCCAGCGCATGGCCGCCGTCGCGGCCGAAGCCAATCATTACCGCATTCCGGTTATCGCGCCGGTTACTACGCTTGCCGGACTTACGGATATCGGTAATTTTATATACCAGGCCAACATCCCGCTTGATATTCAGTCTAAGATGCTGGCGGAGTATGCCTTCAGGCAGTTGAATCTGAAAACCTTTGCCGTGCTGGCGCCGTCGGACCCAAACGGTGAGCAATCCAGCGCTGCCTTCATCGCCCGCATCCGTCAGCTGGGCGGCCGTGTTCTGACGGTAGAACGTTATTACGAAGGCACCGAGGATTTCCGCGCTCAGCTCATCCGCATCCGTAAGATCGGGCTGTTAGACCTGGTTACCCGTTCGGTAAATTTCGACCCGCTTCACCCGATGTCCCGTAAAACCCTGGATTCGCTGTATTACCTTTATTATCCCTCCGATACCGACGATAAAGACGCTTTTGCCGTACCGATGGACCACATTCAGGGACTGTTCATGCCGATGTATTCCGAGGAACTTAAATACATTGCGCCCCAGCTGGCGTATTATAACATCCGCTCCCAGTGGCTGGGCAGTATGCAATGGAATTCCCTGAGCGACCTGAAAGCCCAGCAGAATTACCTGAACGGGGCGGTCTTTGTTGCGGATGCTTATTTCAACGCGGAGGATCCGCGTTATCGCGATTTTGCCGCCCAGTTCCGCCAGTGGACTGGACGGGAACCGGCTTTACCTATCCTCTGGGGTTACGACCCGATGGGCATGATCACCGAACTGGTGCGCACCGGATCGTTTGGCGCCGACGAAATTCAGGCCGAACTGCAGAACGGTTATGAGTGGAAAGGCCTGCGTCATACTATCCGGTTTAGCAAAGATAAACGGTACAACGACGCTCCGGTCATCCTTCAATTCTATGGCGGACAAATTAAAAAATTAAATTAACTATACGGGTAAAACTTATATGCGCAGAATGCGAGATTTTATAATTACCGTCGCCATGATGCTGTCCCTCATGCCTGTTGTACTGATGGCGCAAACGGACAGCGTGACGCTGTCGGAAATTATGTTTGACCCCGTCGGGGCGGACGAATACGATGAATTTATTGAAATTTATAATTACAGTAAAACTCAAATCTACAATTTATCCGGCTGGAAACTTTCCGACAGCACCGGCACGGATAACATCGTCGACGCCGGCGAGGGATTGCTGTTATATCCCGGACAATATGGCATCATTCTGGACGGCGATTATAATTCGGGCACCAACCCTTACAATACGTTGATTCCCGATACAGCGCGGATTTTAAAAATAGGGACCAGTGATTTCTGTAATGGCGGACTGCGTAATTCGCCTCCTGAACCCATTTATCTTATTAATGGCTCAGCCGATACGGTTGCCCGATATAAATACTCCGGCGGTTCACCTAACGGCAAGTCCGATGAAAAAATCATTATGGATAACAATAATGATGTCTCGAATTGGGCGCGCAGCCTTGTTGTTTACGGGACGCCTGGTTTTAAAAATTCCGTGAGTCCGGTTGTTAATGATTTATCCGTCAGCGGAAACCGACTGATTTTTAATCCGCCATCTCTCACGGAAGGCGACACCGTACGGATTACCGCAACGGTTAAGAATCCGGGATTGGAAACCATTACGAGATTTAAAATAAAATTTTACGACGACGCGAATCAGAACTACCTGCCGGATGCGGCGGAACTTTTTGACTCCACCGTTTATAACGGCACGCTTGCGTCCGGGGATTCGGTAGCGTCGTCAGTTACCACTGCTCCGCTGAGCGCCGGATGGCACCGGTTCATCGCCGTGATCGCGGACACCAGCGTCCTGCCTTCGCCGGATGAAAATTCAGGGAACAACCGCCGTCTGGATTCCGTACGGGTAACCTCAGCGATTCTGGCCGATTCCGTAACCATATCGGAAGTCATGTTCAAACCATTAAGCGGCACTACCATAGATGAATTTGTGGAGTTGTATAATTATGGCAGTGCGCCCGTTAATTTCACCGGCTGGAAAATCCGCGACAATGCGTCCACAGATGAGCTCGTGGACGCCGGTTTCGGCATGACGCTGGCGCCCGGTAAATTCGCCGTAATCTTCCCGCAGACGTATGATCCCGCAAGCGGCATTTACGCGGATCTCATCCCGCCCGACGCACTGATTATAAAAGTGGATGACTCGTCCATCGGCAACCAGCTGACCAACGAAGGCGATATGATTAAGATCATCAACCCGGACGGCGATACGGTCAGCGCGTATGTGTTTACTGCGCCCACATCGCATCCGGCGGGTTATTCGTACGAGAAGCGCCTGCTGACCGCCGATAATTCCGCATCCAACTGGGCGGTTACGCTGAACCTTAACGGAACGCCCGGATCGCTGAATTCCATCACGCCGGTGGATTTTGATCTGTCGGTTCCGTCACAGTATGTCTCCTTCACGCCGCCGTATCCGGAGCAGAACGCCCCTTTTACCATGAAGGCTATAATCAAAAACAGCGGCGGGCAGCCCAGCGGCTCGTTTTCGGTGATTATTCAACGCATCATCCAGAGTGATACGATTGTAAAATTGAATCAGAATTATTCCGGCCTGAATACCGGCGATTCGATGGCTGTGATAATTACCGACACGGCGCTTATTTCAGGCGATCAGAAGTATCGCATTCGCGTAATCTACGGGCAGGACCAGAAGCCGGACAACAACACGGCGCTTAAAACCCTTCTGATCGGCAAACCGAGGAACTGTGTGGTGATTAACGAGTTCATTTATATACCACTTTCCGATCTTTCTGACTGGGTCGAGCTCTATAACCGCAGTAACGATACGCTGGACCTTAACGGCTGGAAGTTTGCCGACGGCAGTATCCTGACGACGCCGGTGCAGCTAACCGCGGCGCCGTTTCCTCTGCTGCCCGGGGAATTTGTCGTGATCAGCGGCGATACGGACCAGATATCCGGCGATCCCATTAAAAAGATTAAAGTCGCCGGGTTTCCCAATCTCAATTCCTCATCGAGCGATAAAGCGGTGCTGTTCGACAGCGTCGGCGCGGTGATTGACAGCCTGAATTACAGCCCTTCGTGGGGCGGTAGCGACGGCATCTCGCTCGAACGCCGTCATCCCGACAGCAATGCCGTACTGGCCTCAAGCTGGGGCACCTGCACGGATCCGTCCGGCAGTACGCCGGGAAGACTGAACAGTCTTTTTACAGTCGCCTATGACCTGTCATTCGGCTCACAGGGCATAACTTTCGCGCCGCCGTTTCCGGCCCCGGGAGAATCGTTTACCGTGCAGGCCATCATTAAAAATCTCGGTACAATGACGAGCGGATCGTTTGCGGTCTCGCTCCGGCGCTTGCTTCCGGGCGATACGGTTCTATTACTGAATCAAAATTATTTGCCGCTGAATGCCGGCGATTCGCTGATTATCTCGCTGGCCGATACCGCACGGCTTTCCGGACTGCAGAAATACCGCGTAACCATCGATTATCCGGGCGACATGAAACCGTCGAACAATACGCTCACAAAAACTTTGTTTACCGGTACACGGCGATACAGCGCCGTAATTAATGAAATCAAATATTATGAGTCGGCGGGCGACTGGATCGAAATCTATAATCGGAGCGGCGATACGCTCGATCTGAAGAAATGGAAACTGGCCGATGAGGTGGATTTCAAATCGCCCAAGACGATCACCGCGTCCACTTTTATTTTATTGCCGGGTGATTATGTCGTTGTCAGTTCCGATACGGCTCAGTTTGCGGGTTTGCCATTTAAAAAAATCAAAATGTCGCTATCCAGCTTTAACCAGACCGGGGATATGGCGGTGCTGTTCGACAGTCTCGGCGCGGTGGTGGACAGTGTGTTCTATGACGACAACTGGGGGGGCAATGCCGCGGGCAAATCACTCGAGCGTATCCGCAGCGGTTCCGGATCCAATGATCCCGCCAATTGGGGCACCAGCGTGGATCCGTCCGGCAGCACGCCGGGCGTCATCAACAGCCTGACACCGATGAATAAGGACTTGTCCGTTGCCGCGGCCGGCATCACCGCGGAACCCGCATTCCCGTTAGCCGGCGACTCCGTCCGGTTTAACATCGTCATGAGGAACAGCGGATCGCAGACCGTCTCCGATACATTTTATCTCAGAACCTATTACGACGCCAACCGCAACGGGCTCCCGGATCAAGAGGAATTGCTGGACGACGCCGTTGGCGATTATCTGACGCCGGGCGACTCCCTGGTCAGGACGTTTACGTGGCCGGTACCGGCCTCGGCGATCGCTTACGGGTTTTTAAAAGAATCCGCCGCCGCACAGGATTCTCTGACGATCATCGCCGTTATCGGATATCCGGATGATGAGCGCCCGCAAAACAACACGGCAATCCGTTCGTTCCGGCTGGGCACACGCCCGCAAACCGTGGTTGTTAATGAGATACTGTATTACCCCGATACGAATCAGGTGGAATTTGCCGAACTCTATAACCGCAGCGACGAAGCGGTTAACCTGAAAAACTGGAAGATAGGCGATGCGACGTCCTCTAAAACGATCACGGCATCCGACCACTGGCTGCCGCCCGGCGGATACCGCGCTCTCACGGCCGATACGTCCGTTTACCGGAAGTTTTCCGGACTGCCTGACAGCCTGATTCTTATAATACCTTCGATGCCCAGCCTGCACAACGAAAAAGATGCCGTGTATATCAAAGACCCGAACGGCATGATGGTCGATTCGGTATATTATTACAACACATGGGGCGGGCGCCGCGGCGTGAGCCTCGAGCGCATTGACGCCAACCGTTATTCCAACGATCCCGGCAACTGGAGCAGTTCGGCGTCTGCCGGCGGCTGCAGTCCCGGCATGATCAACGGCGTCCTGCTGGCCCGGCCTTATCCAAGGCACGCTTTGATTATCAACGAGATCATGTACAGCCCGTTTACCAACGAGCCGGAATACATTGAGTTTTACAATCGTACCGATTCGACATGGAACATCAGCAACTGGAGCATTCAGGTCGGCACGACGAAAGTGATCCTCACCACAAACAGCCTGCTGGTGCCGCCGGACGGATATCTGGTGGTTTCTGAAAATAAAACCCTTTCCGATCGGTTTACCCCGCCTCCGACGCTGTTGGTGCAGTTGTCCAATATGCCGTCGCTGTCCAACTCCGGCGCGATGATTGTGATACGCGATATGGTTGGCACTTCCATTGACAGCGTGTATTATGATCCGGCATGGGGCGGCGGGACCGGCATTGCTCTCGAACGCATCCGACCGGACGAGGAAACCACGATTCCGTCCAACTGGGGATCCTGCGTATTTACCGAAGGCGGCACGCCGGGATACCGGAACAGCCTCTATCACGGACAGGACCGCAAGAAAATCCGCCTTACCGCCGATCCCAATCCGTTCTTCACCGACCGGAACGAGAAAACGCGCCTCATCATCGAACTGCCCGTACCGCAGGCCCGGCTGACGCTGAAAATCTATGACCATCAGGGACGCCTGATCCATACCCTGCTCAATAATGCTCCAAGCGGCAGTTACCGCGAGGTTATCTGGGACGGCAAAGACAGCAAAGGCCGATGGGCGCGCATCGGCATCTATGTCATATATCTGGAAGCCCTGTACGAAACTTCCAAATATCATGAAAGCGTCAAAAAAACGGTGGTGCTTGGACGAAAACTTTGAGCCCCTGCCGAAATACATATACGGCGCAGATAATCATAAATCCCGGCATTTGAAGCGTGTTTAAAACGATTCAACATTATAAACATCGATAATTTTAACGAAGATAAAGTGATCACAGCGATCACATATAACACAGAGGTCTTATTGATAAAGCATCAATAATATTTCTGTCTTTTTGAACTCTCTTTGATAGAGCGCTCATTACCCCTTCTGCCGGTTTAGAATTGAATACCCGGAATAACAAAATGCGGCTCATTCAGTTTGCCAATCCATCCGCTTTCGGTCTTTTTTTGATTTTTATGACGTCCGCAGATCTGGTAAGTCAGATAACTATCAGCGGCGTTAACGACGACAGCGCGCGTAAAACTCTTATATTAAACCGATAATGTAATATTACATAAATCGAGGATAAAATTATTGGGTT
>CAZSRX010000010.1:0-95144 GCA_964609675.1 uncultured Bacteroidota bacterium
AAAAACCTAAAGTGTAACAAAATTTACTCCGCGGCAACACACAGACGAAACCCGACGCCGTTGTCGCGGCTGTCCGGATCATTCCAGCAGCGGTCCGACGCGCGCAGGAGGTACGTAGTACTGTACCACGAGCCCCCGCGAACAACGCGATGCGTGCCGCTTACCGGCCCTTTCGGATTTACTGACGGTGAATTTTTATAGTAATCCTCATCATACCAGTCTTCGCACCATTCCCGTACATTGCCGCTCATGTCATACAATCCCAGCGCGTTCGGTTGCTTCTGTCCCACGGGATGCGTCTTACTTCCAGAATTATCATCATACCATGCCACTCCATCGGCATTGTTGCTTCCGCTGTATTTATAGTCTTTCTTCCCGCCTTCGCGCGCCGCGTATTCCCACTCCGCTTCATACGGCAAGCGGTATTTCTTCCCGGTTTTCCGATTCAATTTTTTCAGAAAATCCTGTATATCGTTCCACGAAACCTTTTCAACGGGACAATCGTCACATCCGGAAAACCCTGAGGGATTATTTCCCATCACTTCTTTCCATAATTTCTGCGTCACTTCATACTTGCTCATGTAAAAATCGCTCACCGTTACCGTGTGCACGGGCCGTTCGTCGCTATATCCATCGCCCCACACATCGCCCATGTCGAATGTGCCGCCTTTGATCAAAACCATGCGGTTGCAGTCGCCCGGCAGTATCGCTATTCCGCTGCTTGCGCCTTCTGCGCTGATCCGCATATTCGCCGTGAAATCATAATTCTTATTATTCGCCGCGTCAATCAGTGTGATTTTATCTATCATCAGTTTTTCGTCCGCGCTTACAAGCAGTGTCGCTTTAATATCCAGAAGCGCCTCATTTTCCCTCAGCATTTTCGCGCCGTCGCGGGCAATGTAAATTTTAGAGCTAACATAATTTTGAATCGGATTCTTATCGCAGGGATCATATTCTTTTACTTCCGTTACCGTCACCGGGAAATACTGGTTGTCTATATCATAGGTGCCGAGTTTCACGGTGAGTTTGTCCTTGCCAATCGTGTATTTGCGCGAAGTTACCGATTGCAGTTCATCGGTATAGATTTTTTTGTTCGAGGCCTTCAGCGCTTCATATTCATCGCTCACCTGTTTGGTTTTCAGCCGGTTATTCTGCAGGCGCTGTTCGTATTCCTGTTTGGTTTCAAATTCCCCCCGCGGCGATTCGTCTATGACCAGTTTAATGGCTTTGGCTTTTTGCTCGTCGTATTCCTTTTCCACCTGCGCGATTTTTGTTTTTAATTCCGTTATCTTTTTCAGCGCGTCTTTGTAGGAGAAATCCTCGGCATAAGAAGAAGCTTGTTTTTGTTTTTCCAGTTCAATTTTCGCGAGCAGCTCTTTCTTGCGTTTTTCCTCCTCCAGCGCTTTGCGCTGTTCTTCTTCCTTGCGGGCTTTTTCCAGTTCGGCTAATTTTTTCTTTTCTTCCAAAAGCGCCATCTGCCGGCGCACTTCATCCTGCTTGCGCTGGTTTTCCTGCAGTTCCTTATCCTTTTTGGCGTTTTCCAGCCGCGCGTTTTCTTCCTGCAGTTTTTTGAGTTCCTGCGCCAGCACGTCCTCGGAATTCACGTTCTGCATGGATTTGGCGATGAACACGAAATCGCCTTCGCCGAGCAAGTAGCCGAACTGCGGGTTCTGCTTGTGGTTGCGGTCGGAGGCGTCAATAATCACTTTCTTCGGCACATAGGAACCTAATTCCGTGGCGGTAATGTAATTTTCGGCTTTTTCGAGTTTCTCGATCAGCCGGCCGGTGAATATGGAATGGTTCTTATACCCGCCGTCCAAAACCTGTTCATTCTTGCCGCCGGCGGTGAGCACCTGTCTTACCGGAGTTTCAGTAATGGTTTTAAGATAGTCGTAATCCACGGCTTGTTCCTTCGTGGTACTCCCGCGCCGCAGGAGCGTGCCGGAGTAGCAGGCATCCATCACGAAAAAGATATGCTTGGCGTTGAGCGTCTTGGCGATGTTATCGCGCAGTTCCACCATGGAAATATTTTTATACATTTCATTGTCTTTCATGGAGCCGTCGTGCGGAACGATGTAGCCCACCTCGTCGCCGAACTGCGTGGTCTGCGTGTAGCCGTGCCCGGCGTAAAAAACGAACAGCGCGTCGTCTTTACCGGCGCCAGCCAGGTCGCCTTGCAGCGTCTTGAGTATGCTTTCTTTGGTGGCTTCTTCATTGAACAGCGTGTAGAATTTATCAAACTGGTATTTTTCCGCCAATACCTGCTGAACGCCTTTGGCGTCGCTCACGGCGTTCTTGAGCTGAAGGTTATAATCAAGGTTCCGGTACCGGTCAATGCCGATAATTACCGCGTAGGATTTGTTGTACAGCGGGATTTCCTTCGGCACGCCGGATTTGTCGTTGGCGATGATTTTCATGCCCCTCTGCTGGGCGAATGTCGGCATGGCCAGGGCGGATAATACCACCGTCAGGATGAACAGGGTTGAAAATTTTTTCATGACGAATACTCCGTATTATGATTGGCGTAATAATGGAAAAAACCAGATACTCACATTATACGAAATTAACGGGACGGATTCAAGAATGGATTTTTATATACGCGGCCTGAAGGCCGCGCCTACCAATTCAATAATAAATATCCTGTAACCGCAAGCCTTTGGCTTGCGCATATATTTTAACGATTGCAAAATATGCAATCGGCGCACCTTCGATATTCCGCGTTCGAAATTCGATATTCGTTGTTATCCGTGGATACGCGACCTGAAGGCCGCGGCTACCAATTCAATAATAAATATCCTGTAACCGCAAGCCTTTGGCTTGCGCATATATTTTAACGATTGCAAAATATGCGATCGGCGCACCTTCGATATTCCGCGTCCGAAATTCGATATTCGTTGTTATCCGTGGATACGCGACCTAAAGGTCGCGGCTACCAATTTAAAAAAAAACAAATTACACCCGGCAACCGCTATCCGCCTTTGTGCTCAATGCCCATGGCTCATCAGCGCGATAGTGGCGATGCCGCCGAGGATCAGGATGAACTGCATGATACCGCTGCGCAGGGAAGGATATTGATGAAGTCCCGGCACGAGATCGGCAATGGCGATATAAATAAAACTGCTGGCGGAAAGAACCATGATATAAGGAATGAACTCCATCATGTCTTTCAGGAAAAAATATCCCAAAAGCGCCCCGATCAGAGACGTCGCCGAGGACAGAAGGTTATACAAAATCGCCTTCTTGCGGGAGTAACCGCTGTTCAGAAGAATCGCGAAATCGCCGGCTTCCTGCGGGATTTCATGGGATATGACGGTCAGCGCCGTCAGAAAACCGAACGGCACGGAAACGAGAAACGCCGACGCGATGATCACGCCATCAATGAAATTGTGTAAAGCGTCGCCGATAAGGATCAGTGTCCCTTCGGACCGATGCACTTTACAGTCCTCATGATGACAATGCCGCCATATCATGATTTTTTCAAGCACAAAAAAAACAAGAATGCCGAGAAGCAGAACCTGAAACACGCGTATCGGCTCCAGATGATGCAGCGCTTTGGGGATCATCCCGAGAAATGCCGCGCCCAGCAGTGTTCCCGCGGCATAGCTTACCAGGTAGGGAATGATGCGTTTACGGATATTTTCTTTAAAAAAAAGAAAGGTTCCACCTGCGGCGACTGAGCCCACACTACCCGCCACAGTCATCAGTAATATTAACAGGAGGATTCCCATATCGCTTATCGCTTTATTTTCGGCTTTAATCTTTCACCGGCGCCCATTTCCTCAGGAAATTCATGATTTTTTCCTCGCTGTAGCCCTTGCCTTCTTCTAATTCGCCGGTATCCTGCGAATGCAATAACTGGCCGCCGGCAGACAGAATAAAAAAGTGAGGATAGCCCTTAATTTTCGGAAACTGCGATAAAACTTCCTTATTCTCGTTTTCCTTACTGTAATTCACGCGCACCAGCACATAGTTGGCCTGCAAATACTCTTTAATCGCTTTCTGATCCTCCATAAATTTATTCAATCGTTTGCACCAGCTGCACCACTCGCCGCCGACTTCCATCAGCACGGTTTTATTCTGCGCCTTGGCGAATGTTAATGCGTTTTGAATATCCTGAGCGGCGTCGCGGTTCGGATCAAATTGATCAACAGGAACATACTCCTGAGCCCACAAAATAGAAAAGTTTACGGATACAACCGTTGCCAGCATAAAAATCAAGAATCGCATACAAGCTCCTTAATCGTTTTTTTTAATCGTTTTTATTTTCAAGTTCATCCAGAAAAGCCACCGCGCGGCGCAAATGCGGAATAACAATCGAACCGCCGACTACCAGCGCGACGCTGAATACTTCGAATAATTCCTCCCGCGTAACGCCGGCTTCTTTGCATTTATTAATATGATACGATATGCAGTCATCGCAGCGCAGAACCATGGAGGAGACGAGGCCAAGCATTTCCTTCGTTTTGACATCCAGGGCGCCGCGCTGATAGGTGAGCGTGTCCAGCGCGAAAAAGCGTTTGATGGCTTTGTTGTCTTGTTCAAGAATGCGCTCGTTCATCTTCTGGCGGAACTCGGTAAATTCTTTAAACCGGTCGGACATAGAAAAACTCCCTTTGATAAGTGTTAACGGTTTAACCGCGCCGATATTTCAATGCGTGTAAATATATATTATTGTCCATGGGTTACAATGATTTTTTTTGATTAAGAATCATTGAATTTCAAAATGAAAACGGCTATATTCATTCGTATTTTTAATAATTATTATAAGGAGCCTGCATGCCGAAATATATGGATCTGAATTATCGCGCCGAAGTTGACGAGCCGACCGAAAAGAAAAAACGTCGCGACCCCAATGAAAAGAAAATATCCAAATCGTTCCTGAAATCGCGGACCATTTTATTGTTTGAATCGATTGAGCCTAAAATTACCAAAAAAATAATTTCGCAATTATTATACCTGAACGAAAAAGACCCGAAACAGCCGATTCGTTTTTTCATCAATTCACCCGGCGGCGTGGCGGATGACGGTCTGGCGATATACGACACGATTAAACTCATCGATGCGCCCGTCAAAACCATTGTGACAGGGCTGGCGGCCAGCGCGGCGGCGATCATATTAGTCGCGGCGAAGAAGGAAAACCGCATGGCGTTTCCGAACTCGCGGATTATGATTCATCAGCCGCTGGGCGGCGTACGCGGCAGCACAACGGACATTGAAATCAGCGCGAACCAGATTATCCGCCTGCGCGAGACGCTCAATCGGATACTCGCCGCGGAGACGGGACAGCCGATTGAAAAAGTCGCGGAAGACACCAACCGCGATTGCTGGTTCACAGCGGAAGAAGCGATACCGTACGGTATGATTGCCCGCGTGGTGGACAACCTTCGCAGCATTTAACGGCGCTGTATGGCTAAATACAAACATCATATCTTCATTTGCCAGAATACGCGTGAACCTTCCGCGACGCGCCCCAGCTGTAATCCTTCCGGCAACAGCGATCTGGTGCAGGCGTTCAAAACCGCGCTGAAACCGTACGGGCTCGACGCTTCCGTTCGGGTCAATAAATGCGGCTGCCTCGACCAGTGCGAACACGGGCCGACCGTAGTGATTTATCCGGAGGGCTGGTGGTACGGATTTGTAAAAAAGGAAGACGCCGCATCCATCGTGCGCGCCTTATACGAAGGAAAACCCGCCGCGCATTTACTGCTGGACGATACGTGCATCAATACGCCGTCCTGTGAACATCGAACGCGTAAACCGTAATCGAGTACCCTATATCGGGCTCAGCGGATCAGGAAAATCCGTTTCCAATCGGTTGAATCTTATTTAACTTCCGACAGCACGTAATGCGAGCCGGTAATAATCAACAGATCATCCGGCTTCATTATTTTTTTTGCTTTCTTCACCGCTGTTTCTACGGAATCGCAGTCGGTCACTGCATTCTTTTTTTGTTTAAGCTGTTGAGCCAGTATTGTGCTTTTCAGCGCCCTCGGGTTATCCGGCGTGACGGTAAAGAACTGATCGGCGACGCCGGACAATATTTCTACGCCGAGCTTATAATCTTTATCCGACAACATACCGATAATCAAGTATATTTTTTTAAACGCGGGACGGAACAAGCGGTTAATCGTTTGCTTCAGGGCTTCCAGCGCGGCGGGATTATGCGCGGCATCGGTGATGATATTCGGGCTGAGCCATTCCATGCGGCCTTTGAATACCGCCTCACGCAATCCCTCGCGCACCGCGTCGTCGGATACGGGCAGGCGCTTCTGCAATAACGCCGCAAGCATGGCCGTCACCGCGTTATGGATCTGGTATTCCCCGATCATCGGCGTCATCAATTGAATCAGCCGCGGCTCGATATCCGGCAGTTTCAGAATGACGTCAAAGGAACTGCCGTAGATGGTGCTATGGGGATTGAGAATATCCGTGACGCGGTCGGCGCGAATGACATCCGTTCTTAATTCGCCGGCGATACGGTGAAACACCTCGAGACAGTCGGGATCGGTTTCACCGGTTACCAGAGGCACTTTGTATTTGATGATACCGCCTTTTTCAGCGGCTATTTTTGTTTTATCACGGCCCAGATGTTCGGTATGATCCAGTCCGATGCCGGTGATAACGGATATCTCCGGCGTGATGACATTTGTCGCGTCGAGCCGCCCGCCCAGCCCCGTTTCGATAACGGCGATATCCACCCGCTGTTCGCGGAAATACTGAAACGCCATCGCGGTCGTCGCTTCAAAAAACGTACATTGAAGACGGTCTATTTCCGGGCGCATGCTTTGCGTCAAACGCACGATAGCGTCTTCTGAAATGCCGGTCCCGTTAACCCGGATGCGTTCGGAGAAATGATGAATATGCGGCGAGGTATATAATCCCGTTTGATAGCCGGCCTTCTGAAATATCGACGCGAGCATCGCGCAGGTGGAGCCTTTGCCGTTGGTGCCGGCTACATGAATCGTAGGGAAGGCGTTCTGCGGATGGTCCAGCGACGCGCATAAACGGCGTATGTTCTCCAGCCCGAGCTTCATGCCGAAGAACTGCAGGTCGTAAAGATATTTTAAACTGTCGTCAAAGGCGTGATTCATATTCGGTTGATGCGGCATCCAAAGAAATTAGTTACGCAAAAGAATGCGTAATTCCCGGTAAAAATTCAATCAAAAAATATGTCGAATGCCGTCAACCGTTACGGCCGAATGAGGCAGGGATTTTTGGCGCCCGATTATCCGTTTATCGGCAAATCAAACCACAGGATATGCGACAACGCCCGGGCTGTTATGCGGCACCCGTTTAATTCCGTTAGCATCAAGGCATCGCCTGGGCCCGCCAAAACGCCGTTTGTTTCCACCGAACCGTTAA
This sequence comes from uncultured Bacteroidota bacterium, assembly GCA_964609675.1. GTDB lineage: Bacteria > CLD3 > CLD3 > SB21 > JBBIRG01 > CAZSRX01. The sequence goes on from CAZSRX010000010.1 coordinate 7,363, forward strand.
TAACAAACAAGTAATACTTCCGGTCCGGCCTGGTATCGTAAGAAACGGAAGCGCCGAGGGTCAGATGCAGTTTATATATCCCGGCATCCTGGTGAATCATCAGGGAATGTTCCGACGCATCGGGCCCGGCCAGAAGAAGCCATTGATTCATGACGCCGTTCCCGTTCAGCGCTTTTTGTTCATAGTACGGCGCGATGTTTGTCTGCCGGGGCATAAGCCATATCTGAATAAAGTGGACGGGTTCGGTGTCCGAGCCGTTATATTCCGAGTGAACAATACCCGAACCGGCAGACATTTTCTGCGCCTCGCCTGCGCGGATGATGCCTTCGCCGCCGGCACTGTCCTCATGCTTCAATGCGCCGGACAGGACGTAGGTGATGATTTCCATATTCTGGTGGGCATGCCGCGGAAAACCACGGCCCGCCTGGACCACATCCTCGTTTAAAACGCGCAAGGGACCGTACCGGATGTGATGCGGATCGTAATAATTATTAAAGGAAAAACTGTGATAACTTTCGAGCCAGTCGGTGCGGGTGCAACCGCGCTCTCCGCTTTTCCGCAATTGAATCATGGCGCCCTGTCAGGATTGCCATTCATTACGGAAAGCAATAGCGCTGACCGGTTTCCGCTGGCGGGGATTCTTTTCCATATCGCGGTAGGGTTCGGGCAGGGATTCCGGATTGCCGAAATATCCGATAGCCGTAAGGGCGACGGCTTCATATCCGTCCGGAAGATTATATAACCGTTTCACTTTATCCGGGTCAAATCCCGCCATCTGGTGGACATTCAGGCCGAGTTCGGCGCCCTGCAAGGCCAGGTTCTGCATCGCCATGCCGACATCGTGCCATGCGTGTTTGTTGGGCGCGCCGTTGTGATCGAAATGAAGCTTGGCGACCGACACCAAAATCACCGCCGCGTTCTTGGCCCATGCGTAATTCCATTCGTTGGCGCAGGACAGCAGTTTTTCAAACGCCGCCTTGTCCTCTTTATGCGCATAAATGAACCGCCAGGGCTGGTCGTTATACGATGAGGGCGCCCACCGGGCCGCCTCAAACAAGGCAGTCATGGTCTCCGGTGAAACGGGTTTATCGGCAAACGCTCTCTGGCTTTTACGCTTGGTGAAAATTTCATGTATGCTCATAAATGATTTCCCTTCGTTTAGTTCTGTGGTTATAAACCGACAATCGGTTGAAATATTCCGGCACTTGCATTTCGTCGGATATTTAAACATATTAGAATTATGCCAAGGATAAGAGAAAAAGATGAATAAATCCCAGAAATTATATGTCCTGCTTGGCGGCGTTTTCCTTACGGCGCTGATTCTGGCCGAGTTGACCGGAAGCAAACTCATCGCGTGGACGCCGTTCGGATCGTTTTCCTTTACGATGACGATGGGCGTTATTCCTTTCCCGATCACCTTTCTGGTAACCGACATCATCAATGAATATTACGGAAAAAAAGGAATCCGGTTTATTACGCTGATCGGCATGAGCATGATCCTGTTCGCGTATCTTATTTTAGCTCTGGACATGCAGATTCCTGCCGCGCCGTTTTCGCCGGTGCAGGATGAGGCGTTCAATAATGTCTTTGGTCAGTCCGCGCGCATTATTCTGGGTTCCGTTACGGCATATCTGATCGGACAAATGATTGACATCTCGGTGTTCTTCTGGATACGCCAGAAAACACGCGCCAAATGGCTGTGGATGCGCGCGACGGGCTCCACCTTTGTTTCGCAGCTTGTGGATTCGTTCGTCGTTTTGTTCATCGCGTTTTATGGCCAGTTAGCGCTCGGACAGATATTGGAAATCGGTCTGACCAATTACATTTACAAATTCATCATCGCCGCCTTGTTGACGCCGTTGATTTATCTGGTTCATTTTATTATTGACACATATCTTGGCGAAGAAGCCGGTACGATGATACACCAAGCAGAATTAAATCAATAGGAATGCTTATGCCCGAAATACTTTGCCGCGTCGTTGACTGTCATGTGTTTTTCATAAAAGACGGATTACCGCTTTATCTGCTGATGCAGCGATCGGATTCGGTGATATACGCGAATTCCTGGCGGATGATCGGCGGAAAAATCGAACCCGGCGAGAAGGCTTATCAAACGGCTTTGCGGGAACTGCGCGAGGAGACCGGACTTAAACCAGCTGCTTTATGGGCCGTGCCGTATATCAACAGTTTTTACGAAGCCTCCCACGACCGCGTGAACATCATTCCCGTGTTTGCGGCGCAGGTTGAGCGGATGGACGTGATACTGTCCCGCGAGCATCAAACATTCCGGTGGATGACCTATGATGAAGCCCTGGCGCTGCTGCCCTGGCCCGCCCAAAGAGAAGGATTACGCATCGTGCATGAGTATATTGTGGAAAGGAAAACCGTAGCCGATTTTGTTCAGATTGATCTTACCTGAGGTTAATAACAACCCGGACAAATTATTTATTTGAAAAAATAAACATAACCTCTTATATTTACCGCGTTCACCCACTCAACCGAAAGCGTTTTCATGAGTGTGATTATAGTCCTGATTATCGTCAGCCTGCTGATAGCCACGGTATTTCTTTTCTTTTTTTTATGGGCGATTCACAGCGGCCAGTATGACGATACGCATACGCCGTCGGTGCGCATGCTCTGGGACGATGAAAAAAGCAAACCGGCTGCGAAACCCTGAATTACCGTCAATGGATTAACTAATAGAAAGTTGCATTATGTCTGCTACTGATTCCTCCATCCAACTGGAAACCTTCCGTTACGACAACCGGATTGTTCGGCTGTTTGTGTGGGCAACCGTATTCTGGGGTGCTATCGGCATGCTGGTCGGTTTAATGGCAGCCATTCAGTTATACGTGCCGGGGCTTAATCTGGGCCTGGCAATCACGACATTCAGCCACATCCGGCCGGTACACACGAATGCCGTGATATTCGCGTTTGTCGGTAACGGGATATTTTTCGGCGTCTATTATTCCCTGCAGCGGTTATGCAAGGCGCGGCTGTATTCCGATTTTCTCAGCTACTTTCATTTCTGGGGCTGGCAACTGATAATTCTGGCCGCGGCGATTACGATTCCGCTTGGATTTACAACCAGTAAGGAATACGCCGAACTGGAATGGCCCTTCGACATCGCCATCGCGCTGGTATGGGTAGCGTTCGGTATCAACATGATCGGCACGATTATCCGCCGGCGTGAAAAACACATGTACGTGGCTATCTGGTTTTATCTGGCGACATGGATTGCCATAACCTTCCTGCATGTGGTGAACTCCATCGAAATACCCGTTACGCTGATGAAAAGCTATTCCGTTTTCGCCGGCGTTCAGGACGCGCTCGTGCAGTGGTGGTACGGCCACAACGCCGTGGCGTTTTTCCTGACCACGCCGTATCTGGGTCTGATGTATTATTTCCTGCCGAAAGCCGCTGAGCGGCCTGTTTATTCATATAAATTATCCATCCTGCATTTCTGGGCGCTGATATTTATTTATATCTGGGCCGGCCCGCATCATTTGCTGTACACGGCCTTGCCGGACTGGGCCCAGTCGCTGGGTACGGCATTCTCGATCATGCTGATTGCCCCGTCGTGGGGCGGCATGCTGAACGGCCTGCTGACGCTGCGTGGCGCATGGGACAAGGTCCGCGAGGAACCGATCCTGAAATTTCTCGTCGTGGCCGTTACCGCTTACGGTATGGCGACGTTTGAAGGCCCTACCCTCGCCGTAAAAAGCGTCAACGCGCTGTCGCATTACACCGACTGGACCGTGGCGCATGTTCATGTGGGTACGCTCGGATGGAACGGATTTTTAACCTTCGGCATTTTATACTGGATCATCCCGCGTTTATACAAAACAACGCTGTTCTCGAAAAAACTGGCCAACGCACATTTCTGGATTGGCTTTCTCGGTATATTATTCTGGGTTGTTCCGATGTACTGGTCGGGCATCACACAGGGCTTGATGTGGAAACAGTTTACGCCGCAAGGACTCCTGCAGTACCCGAATTTTCTTGAAACCGTCACGCAGATTATCCCGATGTACATTATGCGCTCGGTGGGCGGCGGCCTTTACGTCACCGGATTGTTCCTGATGATATACAACTTATATCAAACCGCCAGAGCCGGCCAATTCGTTCCTGAAGAGGAAGCCCAGGCGGCGCCGCTGTTAAAAGACACTCACGATTCGCCATTCAAAGCGCACCTGCACCGCTGGTTAGAAAGCAAACCCTTTCCGTTTATCGTCGCCACGACCATAGCCGTGCTGATCGGCGGACTGGTGGAAATCATACCGACCTTTGTGGTTCCATCCAATGTACCGACGATTGCCGCCGTAAAACCGTATACGCCGCTGGAATTAATCGGTCGGGACATTTATATTCGCGAGGGCTGTAACACCTGCCATTCGCAGATGATACGGCCGTTCCGGTCCGAGACGGAACGCTACGGCGAATACTCCAAAGCCGGCGAATTTGTATATGATCATCCGTTCCTCTGGGGTTCTAAGCGCACCGGCCCCGATCTGCACCGCGAAGGCGGCAAATATCCGAACGCCTGGCATTATTTCCACATGGTAGATCCGCAAAGCATGTCACCGGGTTCTATAATGCCGCCGTTCCCCTGGCTTGCCGAACAGTCGTATCAAACCAACGATATACTAATTAAAATGAAAGCCCTGCAGAAAATCGGCGTGCCCTACACCGACGAGTACTTCAAAAAAGCCATGAACGATATTGAGTCTCAGGCCAAACTGATTGCCGACGACCTGAAACAGTCGGATATAAAAATCACCGCCGACAAAGAGATTATAGCCCTGATTGCTTATCTTCAGAGGCTGGGTACGGATATCAAGATTAAAACCGGGCCGGCAACCGTTATGGCGGATTCCACTAAGTAAGGCGCGTTATGATTAAGGAAATGCTAAGCCACATTCAAGGTGTTGAATATTTTGGTACGTTTTTTCTGCTTCTCTTTTTTTTATTATTCTGCGCCGTAATCATTAAAGTATGGAAACTCGATCCCAAAACCATACAGCGGGCCGAACGACTGCCGCTGGAAGACACGGAAAACCAAGGAGACCATCATGGCTGAAGTCCGCGATGAATTGCTGGATCACGATTTTGACGGAATCAAGGAATACGACAACCCCATGCCGCCCTGGTGGGTGAAATTGTTTTTAATCACGGTAACCTGGGCGGTTTTATACCTTATGTATTTTCATGTACTGCAGATCGGCGATCGTTCGGTGGATGAGTACAGGCGGGAATTTGACGCCGGCTGGAGCAAATCCAAAGATCCCGACTATAAACCCTGGTCGCTTCTGCCAACCTACAGCCAGGTTTACGCGTACAACGCCGGCGTAGATGTGACGCCGCGTATGCTGGCGGCCGCTTCGGGTACAATCGGCGCCGTAAAACGGGAAGTTAAAAAATTTAACCTCCTCACCGACGCGCCGAATCTCGCCGCGGGCAAAGAAATATTTACTAAAAATTGCGTATCCTGCCACGGCAATCTCGGGCAGGGCGGCATCGGACCGAATCTTACGGATGATTACTGGCTGCACGGCGCAGGCATTGAGAATGTGGGCAACACCATATACTACGGCGTCACGGTGAAAGGCATGATCGCATGGGGCCCGTTACTAAAAGAAAAAGAAATCGAGCAGGTTGCCGGCTATGTGATTTCGTTGCGCGGCTCCAATCCCCCGGGCGCCAAAGCCCCGCAGGGTGAACTGGTTAAAGAAAATTAACATTTCAGGTTAACGTATTTAAAATCAGGAAGACAACGCTACGGTCGGATCACCATATTTATATAAACATTTTTCACATATGATCCGCACAAGCGGTCGCGGAAGTATCACATACCAACCGGCTGTTTTTTTTCAGATCTCAGATAACATTTCCAGGATAAAACAAGAAATGAGAATTTTCTGTCTCAAACGGCTGAAGAATAGCCGCCGGGCCACCTTCGGATGGTTTTGACCATACATTTCTGCAGCGCCACGTTTTTCGGCCTATTCCTGCGAAGCCATTTTATTCAGTTTCATATATCAAGTTATTTGTTTCAAACCCGGTCGACACGCTGTCCCTGCGTGATTTCTGCCACGGCCCCACAATCAGCTCCGGCGATTCGGATAAATTCAGCATCGATAGGGTATGGCTGAATTTCAGAAACTTTTTAAGATACCGGTTTCTTCAGGTCATTAAGCGCCTGCGCTTCAACTTTTCCCGGCGACTGCAGAATTTGATCCATATTCATGAATACGCCTTTTTTTACAGACATCATGGGTCATGAAATGCATGGATTCAGGTAAATAATGCGGTTGGCTTCGGTAATCTTAAAATGAAAGTATGAACAACTAAATCGGCAAAACCGAAATGCTTACCTTATTACCGTTCCGACCTAACGGCGTTGGGTACACAGGAAATATTTTTTATTCTACATCCACAAGTTCTCGTCATTCTTTAAGCATTCTGTGATGAATATATCTGCGCGAAAATGCAGACGTGATATATATTGAGTCTGAGTGACCTCCGGATTTCATCTGAATATTATACGGAATGTTGAATGCCTGAAAAACAAAAAGCAGGCTTCTGACAACCTGCTTTTTGTTTACAGAGATTACTATATCGTTTTTTTATTTCTCATACGGAATTAAATAATGCTCCAGCCAGGCGTGTACCTCCTTATACCAAAGCTTTACGTTCTGGGGTTTTAAAATTAAATGGCCTTCATCCGGAAAATAGATGAATTTGGAAGGAATGCCTTTGCGCTGTAAAACCGTGAATAAGTGGATGCCCTCGGTTACAGGAACGCGGAAGTCAAGCTCTCCGTGAATGACCAATGTGGGTGTTTTAAAATTCTGGACATAATTATGCGGCGACCATTTTTCGTAAGTCTCTTTATGTTTCTTTTCCCAGTACGGTCCGCCCATTTCCCATTCCTCGAACCACAATTCTTCAGTGGCTCCGTACATATTTATTTTGTTCATGATGCCGGAGTGCGTGATGATACATTTGAAACGATCGGTATGGCCGTTAAACCAGTTCATCATGTACCCGCCGTACGAAGCGCCGGCCGCTCCGATGCGGTTTTTATCAATAAACTTATAATTGGCCAGCACGTAATCCAGGCCTTTCATCAGGTCTTCAAAGGCCCTGCCGCCCCAGTCAAGATTAATATCATCCGTAAATTTCTGTCCGTAACCGACCGACCCGCGGGGATTGACCATGACCACTACATGGCCGGGAGCGGCAAAGAGCGCGGCGTTCCAGCGCCAGTGCCACATATCGGCAAACACGCCCTGTGGTCCGCCGTGTACGAGATACACCATCGAATATTTCTTTTTTTCGTTGAAACCGGGCGGCTTGATCAGGAAACCCTGGACACGGGCCTTAGCGGCGCCTTCAAACCAGAATTCTTCGGCGGGTTGGATATCAAGTCCCGAAAGAATATCCGTATTTAATTGCGTCAGCTGTACGGCGTCGCTGCCGTCGGGATTCATGACCCATAATTCATGCGGCACCTGCACCGACGTACGTTTGAATATAATTTTTCCGGGCGTTACGAGTTCCAGCTGATCAAATTTTTTATCCGCCGATACTTTTGCCGGCACGCCTCCGGTAACCGGAATCTGATAAATGGAATGATAACCTAAATCGTCGGTATCAAAATAAATCATCCGGCTGTTAGCGGACCAGGCGACATGACCGGCCGAGCGGTCAAATTTCTCGGTAAGGTTTGTGCGTTTGCCCGTGGCGATTTCGTAAATGATAATATCCCGCTTGTCCGCTTCGTAACCCGCCCGTTTCATCGAATTGTAAGCGATATACTTGCCATCCGGCGAAAATACCGGTTGGTTGTCGTTGCCCGGACTGTCCGAGATTTTTCTTGGTTCGCCGTCCGGCAGCGTCATCAGGAATACATCGTTGTTGGTGGACCAGGCGATGTTCGGTTCGGTGTTCATCGTAAACGCAACCGATTGGGCATCCGGCGAGAAGGTGTAATCCTGCGAACCGCCAAGATCGATCGGCGGTACGTCGTAATCGCCCCGGATGAGGTCGGTTGTTTTGCCGGTGGCCACTTCGGCGAGGAAAAGCTGGCTGCGCTTGCCCTCTTTCCAGGAATCCCAGACCCGGTACGGCAGGCGCTCAAAAATCTGGGCTTTCACCTTGCTGTTCTCGCGTTCCTCATTCCGCATCCGGTTGCAGTCGTCATCCGCGCAGTCGGCATAGACATCCGTGGTGAACAGAATATATTTTCCATCGGATGACCATTCAATCCGTCCAGGCGAGACGCCCGTGGAAAGGTTCGTAACGCGCGCCGGTTCGCCGCCATCAATATACATGGTATAAATCTGAAAGGAACCGCTGCGGTTCGAGACAAACGCTATTTGCCGGCCATCCGGACTGAATACCGGATTCAGGTCTTTTTTAGAACTGGTGGTCAGCGGTTTTATCGTTTTGCCGTCCACGGATTGTAAATAAATATTCGATTGATAGGTATTCGTGCTCAGACTGTACGTCCGTACGTTGTAAACAAGCCAGCGGCCATCCGATGAAGCCGATACCGCGTCGAGGCGCTTCATGCTGATCATGTCATCAAACATCATCGCCCGTTTACCCTGCGCCGGCAGGGTGGCCGCGGCTACGGTCAGCAGGACCGCAATCCAAATCATCTTTTTCATGACATCTCCTTGGTTTAATTGAATAAACTTAATTGCAAATCACTGGACAATTTTTCCATTATCCGGATACCCCCGATGCTGTTGCCTTTTTCATCCAGCGCAGGACCGTATACCGCAATACTCATCCGTCCGGGAACAATGCCGAGGATGCCCCCGCCCACGCCGCTTTTGGCCGGAATGCCCACCTTGACGGCAAATTCCCCGCTGGCATCGTACAGTCCGCACAACATCAGCACCGCATTGATATAACGTACATGCTCAGGAACCGTCACCGCGCGCTGCGTCAGGGGATCCACGCCATGATTCGCCAGATAGAGCCCGATACGGGATAACTGCACGCAGTTCATTTCCACCGAGCATTGCCGGAAATACGCGTCCACCGCGGCGTCCACATCGCCGTCAATAATGCCGAAATGCTTCATGAAATGACCCACGGCGCGGTTGCGGTGGCTGGTCGTGGCTTCTGATTGATAGACGTAAGCGTTCATGACAATGGAATCATCACCGGCCAGTTCGCGTATAAACCCGAGTAATCCGGAAAATTTTTCCTCTCCGGTTTCTCCGGGAAGCATACTGGTAACCGCAATGGCTCCGGCATTGATCAGCGGATTGCGGGGCTTGCCTGATTCGTATTCCAGCTGGACCAGTGAGTAGAACGGATTCCCACTCGGTTCCACGCCGGCCTTGGCCAGAACCTTTTCCGCACCGGCCGTATTCAGCGCCTGCGAAAGAGCGAAAAGTTTCGATATGCTTTGGATGGAAAACGGAATATTATAATCGCCCGCGACATGAACGGAACCGTCCAGAGTATGGACACACACACCTAGTTTACCGGGATGGACCTCTGCCAGCGCCGGAATATAATCCGGCAGTTTGCCTTCTTTTATATAAGGCCGGGCGTATAAAACGGCGCTTTCCAGTACGTCGGACAGCATAAAATTTTGCATTTTTAAGCATAAAACCTCGCAGGTCACTGCGAGGTTTTATCGAATAGGTATTTACAGTCGGTTACTTTTCACCGGCCGCTTTCTTTTCTTCGTAGTCCTGGATAATCTTCTGGGCCAGTTCAGCGGGCAGTTCCGCGTAGTGCATGAATTTTTTCCGGAACGCGCCGCGTCCGCTGGTCATGGAGCGCAGGATCGTGGCGTATTTCTGGATTTCCGCTAGCGGCACCAGCGCTTTCACGACCTGAAACTGACCGTCGGCGGCCATGCCCTGTATCTGCCCGCGGCGGCTGGAAATGTCACCCATGATGGCGCCGAGATATTCCTCGGGAATGCGCACTTCCAGTTCATAAATCGGTTCCAGCATAATCGGCTTGGCTTCCTTGAATCCTTTACGGAAAGCCTGCGAACCGGCCAGTTTAAATGAGAGTTCATCCGAATCCACGTCATGATAGGTGCCGTCAAACAGGGTAACTTTGACGTCCACGACCGGATAACCCGCGATAACGCCGCTGGTCATGGCTTCGTGAACGCCTTTTTCCACGGCCGGAATGAAACGCCCGGGCACCACCCCGCCGACAATTTCATCAACAAACTCAAAACCCGTCCCGCGGGGCTTCGGCTCGATTTTAATATGCACATGGCCGTACTGACCGCGGCCGCCGGATTGTTTCTTGTGCTTATACTCGGCGTCCTTACACACGCTGCGGATGGTTTCCTTGTAAGGAATACGGGCATCTACCAAATCGACTTCCACCCCGAAACGGTCCTTGAGGCGTTTGGTGACAATCATCAGGTGCATCTCGCCCTGTCCGCTCACGATGCTCTGGCTCGTCTCCGTATCATAGGTAAAAACAAACGACGGATCTTCGGCGTGCAGGGAGTGAAGGCCCGTGCTGATTTTCGTCTCGTCTGTCTTGCCCTTCGGGACAATGCCGAATGTGATGATGGGATCCGGTATCGCTATCTCCTTGAAACGAACGCTGCGGTTTTTATCGCACAGGCTGTTGTTGGTGTGCGTATCCCGCAGTTTGACCAGCGCGCCGATATCGCCGGCGGACAGAATACCGGCATCCACGCGCTCCTTGCCGTTCAGCAGAAATATCGAACTGATGCGCTCGGTGACGTTTTTGGAAGTGTTGAGCACATCATCGCCGGTCTTGACCGTTCCGGAGTACACGCGAAACAGCGACAGTTCGCCTACATGCATTTCACTGATAGTCTTGAAAACAAACGCCGAAAACGGGGCGTCCGGCTTGCATTCGACTTGGATTTCCTTTCCGGCGTTGTCCACTGCGGGACGGGCCGGCATGTCCAGCGGGGACGGACCGTAAGCGACAATAAAATCAAGCAGGGATTTGATGCCGATGGCGTTGAACGCGCTGGCGGCAAATACCGGTATAATCTTACGGCTCTGGATGCCTTTGCGCAAACCGGCCGTGAATTCCTCATCGGTCAACTGACCGGACTCGAAGAAATGTTCCATGAACGCGTCGTCGCCCTCGGCGGCGTCTTCCACCAGCGCTTCGTATGCTTTGGCCATCTTGTCACTCAGTTCCGCGGGCAGATCGGCGGATTCAAAATTACCGGATTTGTCGGTTGCGAATTTATGCAATTTGCGCGTAACCAGATCGCCTATCTGACTGAAATCGGGCTTACCGATACCCAGCGGAAACGACATGGCCACGATATGCCGCTCGCGGCCGAATTGATCATTCAGCATGGCAAAGGTCTTGTCGAATTCCGCATTTTCTTTATCCAGTTCGTTGACGACAAAAATTACCGGCACGTTGTTGTCCTCGGCGTATTTCCAGGCGGCTTCGGTGCCTACGTCAAAAATCGGGCTGGCGTGCACGGGAATGATCACCAGATCGGCCACGCTCATCGCGCAGACCACTTCACCCCGGAAATCCGCATAGCCGGGTGTATCTAAAATATTGATTTTGACGCCTTTCCATTCCGCGTGCATCAAAGAGGCGTTGATGGAAAACTTACGCTCGATTTCATCCGGATTGTAATCGCTGGTCGTGGTACCGTCGGTTACGGTGCCGAAACGCTTCTTCGTTCCGGTGACGTATAATATGGATTCGGCCAGTGTAGTCTTGCCTGTGCCGCCGTGGGATGCTAAACAGATGTTGCGGATTTTGTCCGGCGTAAACGATTTCATAATCATTCTCCCGAGTCTAGGGGTTGGTTCTAAGGTTTAAACATGTTTAAAATCCGCCTAATCTAATATACCGACACGAGAAAATCAAAACAAATTTAAAGAAAAATCCGGTTACCGGCGACTGTCACCTATCCCGCTCTTGCCGTGAAAACACACCACAGGCTTTTACTCAGGACGAATGCTCAATGATTTTCCTGCAGAATATTCGCCTCTGCCCGTCGTTATGCCTGTCGGTAAATGATACGCGCGTATTTCCGAGACTGTGAGTCACCGTGATGTTTTTTGGATCCTATTGCCGTTGCCGTCGTAGAAATATTTATCGTTTTCACTGCTGTGGTTACTGCCATTGGCCTCAAAATCCTCAACCAACGTGATAAAAACAGGTATATTTTATTTCGCTGTTTTATAGCGCTCGCTAAACCGATTCAGAAGTTTGCGCTGATGGATGTTTCAACTGACCCGAAACTTTAAAAAATGGTAATATAAAGATCTTTGAGTAAATGGGAATAATAAATGGTAGATTAAAAGAACATACCCCGAAGTACTCCTATAAACCGATCTAAGCCGCGCCAGGACGAATACAACCGATACCGACTGGATCCGGTTAAAGATTCTACTCGATCGTAAAAGTGAATTTGAGCCGTTGGTTGTAAATAAGCATCAGCGCATTTTAGGGCCAATTGAAGACAAAATTATTTCGATGTATGCGCGCGGTATGTCCACACGGGACATTCAGTCCCACGCTGAGGCGATCTGCGGACTTTGGAATGGCAAAGACAGCCGGGGCTGCGCGGGGGGATCCGGAATCTATTTTTTACCAGCTGACGGTTGACCGCCACACGTTAACCTGAAACTTGGTGTTATTGCGATAGCCGCGTCATAACGAAAATGTCAAAAGAGCACCACGTCGTTTAACGGCAAGAATGCGGCGGCGTCCCCTTCAGCCCTTTCAACCAGAACCACTCCCGGCAATATAACACCGGCCTTATCGACGCTTTACAAATCAATAAAAAACCCGGATTATCACTCGCTGAATGTCCGGTTCGGCCGCCGTTTCCATTTCAGCGGTTCCGCGTTGGGCACCTATCTGGAAATGTTTAATGCCTATAACCGGAATAATGTCGCGATATACTACCGGAACGAGGTGAAGAACGAACAGGATAAAATGCTGCAATGGACATTGATTCCGGTGGGTGGTATCGAATACGAATTGTGATGATGCGGCGATAAAAAAAGCCGGTCATGGACCGGCTTTTTATATTGCTATTGGATGGCGTTTAAACTTCCATGATTTCTTTTTCTTTCTGGACGATGATTTCATCAATTTTTTTAATGTAATCGTCGGTTAATTTCTGAATTTTTTCCTGAGCGTGTTTGCTGTCGTCTTCGGAAATTTTGTGGTCTTTTTCGGCTTTTTTAATATGTTCGTTGGCCTCGCGTCTTATGTTGCGGACAGCCACCCGTCCGTCTTCGGCATATTTCTTACTGAGTTTTACGAGTTCCTTGCGGCGTTCTTCGTTCAACTGCGGTATCGGAATGCGGATAATCGTGCCGTCATTGGCGGGATTGAGGCCGAGGTTGGCGGCCAGTATGGCTTTTTCAATGACGGGTAGCATACTCTTATCCCATGGCTGCACGGTAAGCAGACGCGGTTCCGGCGCGGAAACGTTGGCGGCCTGATTCAGGGGGGTCATGGTACCGTAGTAATCTACTTTGACGCCGTCCAGAAGGCTGGTCGATGCCCGGCCGCTGCGCAGTTTGGCGAGTTCATTACGGACGGCCTCGATGGATTTTTTCATTTTCTCTTCGGTTTCCTGAAACTGTTTCTTTACGTCAAACATATTCAGCCTCTATGGTTAATAATCTTTTCATTTCGATCAATCTATCACAGAAAGGTTTTTTATTCAAGAGAAATCATCATTGGACTCTTGAGCCGACATTTTCTCCGAGAACGATACGGCGGAGATTCCCGGTTGTTTTCAGATTAAATACGATGATCGGGAGTTTGTTTTCCATACATAACGTTACGGCGGTAGTATCCATGACATTCAGTCCTTTTTTCACGACGTCCATGTAAGAAATTTTATCAAACATCATGGCTTCTTTATTTTTTTCGGGGTCGGAATCGTAGACGCCGTCCACGCGGGTGCCTTTAAGAATGACGTCGGCTTCGATTTCAATGGCGCGCAGGGAAGCAGCCGTATCGGTGGTAAAATACGGATTGCCGGTGCCGCCGGCGAAAATGACGATACGGCCCTTTTCGAGATGGCGTATGGCGCGTCGGCGAATGAACGGTTCCGCCATTTGTTCCATTTTAATGGCGCTCATGACGCGGGTAAATAAACCGAGCTTCTCGAGCGCATCCTGCATGGCGAGGGAGTTGATAACCGTGGCCAGCATGCCCATATGGTCGCCGGTTACGCGGTCCATTCCCGAAGAACTGGCCGACAAACCGCGAAAAATATTACCGCCGCCGATGACAATCGCAATTTCGACGCCGAGTGTTTTAACGTCCTTGATTTCTGCGGCTACCTGCTCAAGCACCTTGCGATCAATGCCGAAAGACTGGTCGCCCATCAGCGCTTCGCCGCTTAATTTCAATAATATTCTTTTATAAACGGGCAACGGCATACAGCACTCCCGATATGATATTAATAAAAAAAAAAAGCCACGACTCAATCGTGGCTTGTAATTACATTTAATCGCCCAGCCGAAACCGCTCAAAACGCTGGATGGTTACCGTTTGTCCGACTTTCTTTCCGAATTCCTGGACAAAGTCCTTGATGGTTTTGGAGGCGTCCTTGACATAGGCCTGTTCGAGCAGGCAGATTTCCTGATAATACTTTTCGACGCGGCCCTTAACGATGTTGTCCAGGATTTTTTCCGGTTTGCCTTCCTGGCGGGCCTGTTCCTTGAATATTTCCGTTTCACGCGCAAGCACATCAGGAGCCACCTGATCGCGTGAGACGACCTGCGGATTCATTGCGGCTACCTGCATGGCGATATCGCGGGCAAAAACATGATAATCGCTCATTTTTGCGGCGTCTATTTTATCGATGCCTAGCTCTACCAGCACGGCGAGTTTGTTTCCGGGGTGGATGTACTCGGTCACCAATCCTTGCTGGGCCCGGACAACAGCAAAACGTTTCATGACAATGCGCTCGCCGATTTTAGCGGTCATCTCCGTTACTGTATCGGCTACGGTTTTACCGGGCATGAACGAAACTTTCGCGGCCAGAAAAGCGTCCAGGTCTTTAGGCTGCTGGGTTAAAACTTCTTTGAGAATATTCTGAGAATAAGCGATAAAGTCGGCATTCTTGGCCACAAAATCGGTTTCACAGTTGATTTCGATAAGGACGCCGGTGGTTCTGGCATCATCAACCGCCGCCAGGACAATACCCTGATTCGCCACGCGCGTGGCTTTTTCGGCGCTTTTCTTAAGACCCTTCTGGCGAAGGATATCAATGGCTTTTTCAACATCGCCCCGGGCTTCGGTCAGGGCTTTTTTGCAGTCCATCATGCCGGCGCCTGTCTGCTCGCGCAATTTCATGACGTCCGAAGCGCTTATTTCATTATTTGACATAGTTATCTCCTGTGGATGTATCGGTGGTTACCCGATTAATTGGTTTTACCGATGGTTTCTTTCTGCTTCGTTTTGTACTTGGCAAAGCGGGCATCTTCTTCATACTTTTGCCTGGTTTCGTCTTTAGATTTTTCCGCGTCCGTTTCTTTCACTTCTTTTTCTTTGCGCTCCTTCTGCAAGGCTATGGCACGCTGACTGGCATCGATGATAGCATCGGTAATGGTGCGGGATATGACCTCGATGGATTTGGAGGCGTCGTCATTACCCGGTATGAGGTAATTAATGGGATCGGGATCGCAGTTGGTGTCCACAATGGCGAACACGGGAATTCCAAGGATATTGGCTTCATGCACGGCAATGGCTTCTTTTTTAACGTCCACCACAAAAACCGCTCCGGGAAGCTGGCGCATTTGTTCAATGCCTTCCAGTACGACTTTCAGCTTGGCTTTCTGGCGTTCCAGCATCAGGCGTTCTTTTTTGGTGATTTTCTCGAAAGTGCCGTCGGTTTCTTTTTTCTCGATGTTCTGCATATGCTTGACGCTTTTACGGATCGTCGAAAAATTCGTCAGCATACCGCCGAGCCAGCGTTCGGTTACGTAGAACATGTTGGCCCGAACGGCTTCGTTTTTGATGATGTCTTTGGCCTGTTTCTTGGTGCCGACAAAAAGGACCTTTTCGCCGTTAGCCACGATTTTGCTGATGGCGGCGCAGGCTTTTTCCAAATGCTGGACGCTTTTTTTAAGATCGACGATGTGTACGCCGTTCTTCTCCATAAAGATATACGGCTTCATTTTGGGATTCCATCGCCGCGTCAAATGACCGAAATGTACGCCGGCGGTCAGTAGTTCCTCGAGTTTTTTGTTGTGGTCAAAAAAAGCCACCTGGGTTTCGTCGCTCATGATATCTCCTTTGGGTTAAGCAACCACTCTTCTCATTTTTGATTTTGATCGTTCCGGATAGAAGAAACGACACCCGCCATCAAATCAAAGAGTGTGATTGGTTATTAAAAAAATTATCGTTTCGAGAATTGGAAGCGTTTACGGGCTTTGGCCAGACCGTATTTTCGCCGTTCTTTCATGCGCGGATCGCGGCTCATCAGACCCAGCGGTTTCAGTATGGGCTTCAGTTCCTCGTCAATTTTTACTAACGCGCGGGCAATTCCCAGGCGCAGCGCGCCGGCTTGTCCGGTTTGTCCGCCGCCGGCGATGTTGGCGATGACGTTGTATTTGCCGCCGATTTCAACGGCTTTCAACGGTTCCATCGCGTGGAGTTGGTGATATTCCCGTGGAAAATACTGCTTAAAAGCTTTCCCGTTGACCTGAATCTCGCCGTTTCCGGGTACAAGCATGACCCGGGCGTGGGATGTCTTTCTTCGTCCAATGGCCATGATGGCTGAACTCATAATTTCTCCTGAGGATTATATAAATTACTGAAAATGACTAAATCGCCAGCGGCTCAGGATGCTGAGCCGAATGGGGATGTTTATCGTCTTTATAGATTTTCAATTTTTTTATCATGACGCTGCCGATTTTATTCTTGGGCAGCATACCGTGAATCGCGTAATACAGCACGCGCTCGGGCTTATTCCGGATAAGATCTTCGAATTTTTCAGACCGCATACCGCCCGGATACTGCGTGTTGTGCAGATATTCTTTCAGTTTGGCCTTTTTACCCGTCAGCCGGATTTTGGCGGCGTTTACGACCACCACAAAATCACCGCAATCCACATGCGGGGCGTAAAAAGGTTTATTCTTTCCTTTCAATACCGACGCGACGCGGCTGGCAAACCGTCCGAGGGTTTTATCGGCGGCGTCCACAACGTACCACTTCCGCTCGAAAGATCCCTCTTTCGGCATTGTTGTTTTGAATGAAACTTTCACACGAACTCCTGTATTAAAACGTTATCATAAATTTTCTGTTTTTATGCCCCGGCAAACCTAATAAAGCGATTATTCAGGGGCACGCAATATAATAAATGAAAAACCGGAATGCAATATTTTTTTTATTTAATCCGATAGAAACGGAGCATCCGGTCTTTTTATTGTCCGGTTTCCGCGCTTATTGAAACGCTTCAATCGGCGGACAGGAACACATCAGGTTACGGTCGCCGTGGGCGTTGTTGACGCGGCCCACTGAAGGCCAGACTTTGCCGGCTTTCAGATACGGCAACGGGTAAGCGGCCTGCTCGCGGGTGTACGGATGCGTCCAGCTATCGGCTGTGACCATCTGGGCGGTATGCGGCGCATTAACAAGTACATTGTCCTTTTTATCGGCCTGCCCGTTTTCAATCGCTTCAATTTCTTTGCGTATCGAGATCAACGCTTCGCAGAAACGGTCGAGTTCATGCTTCGATTCGCTTTCCGTCGGTTCGACCATCATCGTACCGGGCACCGGAAAGGACACGGTCGGCGCGTGAAAACCGTAGTCCATCAGGCGCTTGGCGATATCTTCCACCTCAATACCGGTTGCGGCTTTGAAAACGCGCGTGTCGAGGATCATTTCATGCCCGACACGTCCCTGGGCGCCGGCATAAAGCGTTTTATAATAACGAGCCAGCTTTTCCTTGAGATAGTTCGCGTTCAGGATTGCATACCGGGAGGCGTCGGTGAGCCCTTCGGCGCCCATCATGCGGATGTAGGCATATGAAATCCAAAGTACGCTGGCGCTACCCCATGGCGCCGCGGAAACGGCATGGATCGCTTTAGAACCTCCGGTTTTAACCACCGCGTGTCCGGGAAGGAACCGTGCCAGGTGCTTCGCGACGCAGATCGGGCCTACTCCCGGCCCGCCGCCGCCGTGCGGTAGGGCGAAGGTCTTATGTAGATTCAGGTGACACACGTCGGCGCCGATAAATCCCGGACTGGTCAAACCGACCTGCGCGTTCATGTTGGCGCCGTCCATATAAACCTGCCCGCCATTGCGGTGGACGATCTCGCAGATTTCCCGTATGTTCGTTTCAAAAACGCCGTGGGTGGAGGGATAGGTGACGATCAGGCAGCATAAATTTGTCCGATGCGCTTCGGCCTGCTGTTTCAGGTCGTTAATATCGATATTGCCGTTTTCATCGCATTTGATGACCACCACCTGCAGGCCGGCCATAACGGCGCTGGCCGGATTGGTGCCGTGGGCCGATGCCGGAATCAGCGCTATGTTGCGGTGCGACTCTTTCTTCGACTTGAAGTATTGCCGGATGACCATCAATCCGGTGTACTCGCCCTGAGCCCCGGAATTCGGCTGAAGCGAAGTAGCCGCCAATCCGGTAATTTCATTAAAATATTTTTCTAATCGTTTAAACAGTTCCTGATATCCCATGGCCTGATCTTCGGGGGCAAATGGATGCAAAGCGCTGAATTCGGGCCAGGTTATCGGCAGCATTTCGGTGGCGGCATTCAGCTTCATTGTGCAGGAGCCCAGCGATATCATAGAATGCACCAGGGAAATATCCTTCATCTCTAAAGACTTAATGTAGCGCATCATTTCGGATTCGGAATGGTAGGTGTTGAATACCGGATGCGTCAAATATCCCGTTTTACGGATAAAAACATCAGGCAAACGGACGGCATGATGCCGGTGGCTTTTTAAGGGTTTGATTTTGGCGCCTTTTGCCGCAGCGAAAAGACCAATAAGTTCCTGAACATCTTCAAGATTGGTGGTTTCGTTTATGGACACGCCGATGGTTGCATTATCAATGTAGCGAAGATTGATTTTCTTTGCCAGGGCGGCTTTTCGGATTTTGGGCAACAGCTTTCCGACTTCAATTTTCAGCGTATCAAAGTAGGCGCTGTTATACTGCTTATAGCCGGCTTTTTTCAGTTCATCCTCTAGGAGAACCGTATAATGATGAATATGCAGGGCGATGTTTTTAAGTCCTTCCGGTCCGTGATAAACGGCGTACATGCCGGCCATATTGGCCAGTAAAACCTGCGCCGTGCAGATGTTGCTGGTTGCCTTTTCCCTCTTGATATGCTGCTCGCGGGTCTGCAGGGCCATCCGCAACGCGCGGTTTCCCTGGGAATCAATCGACACGCCGATAATGCGGCCGGGCATTTTGCGTTTAAATTCATCTTTGGTTGCGAAATACGCGGCGTGTGGTCCCCCATAACCCATTGGTATGCCAAACCGCTGTGTGGAACCTACCACTACATCGGCGCCCCACTCTCCGGGCGGCTTTAATAACGTCAGGCTGAGCAGATCGGCGGCTACAGCCACCATCATTTTCTTTTCATGCGCCCGGCTGCAAAATTCCGTATAATCATAAACGGCTCCGTCCGCCGAGGGATACTGAAGCAGGGCGGCAAAAAAATCATCGGAAAAACTGAACGTCTGATAGTCGCCGAAAACAAGCTCTATGCCTGCAGATTCCGCGCGTGTTCGCAGCACATCCATGGTCTGGGGAAAACAGCCGTCTGAAACAAAGAACTTATTGCCCTTACCGTCGCTTTTAGAGGCAAACAGCATATGCATGGCTTCCGCTGCAGCCGTACCCTCGTCGAGCAGGGAAGCATTGGCAATCGGCAGACCGGTTAAATCGGAAACCATGGTCTGGAAATTCAGCAGAGCTTCAAGCCGGCCCTGGGAAATTTCAGCCTGATAAGGTGTATAGGAGGTATACCAGCCGGGGTTTTCGAGAATATTACGGAGTATTACCGACGGCGTAATGGTTTCATAATACCCCTGACCGATGTAGGATTTGAAGATTTTATTTTTACCGGCTATTTCCCGCAATTCGGCAATCATTTCATGTTCGGTGAGCGCCGGCGGCAAATTCAGCGGTTTCGACAGACGGATATCCTCGGGAACGGTTTCCTTGATTAACTGCTCAATTGAAGCTACGCCAATGGTTTTTAACATTTCCTGCGCTTCGTCTTCATTAGGTCCAATATGTCTTTTCTGGAATTCTTTGGAGTTATGCATATATATTCCGGTTTATTAAATCGTTTGAAAAAAAACTCACAAGCATATAAGTATACTCTATTATTATGTATTTTTCAAGATAAAATCTGATTACTGGCACTTTCCGAAAAAATTTTGAATTTGGCTTTGTTTATTTGAATGGCGGGAACGTATTCCGGCTTTCAAAGCGTCTCGATAGATCGGGACGCCATCCGAAAGCCAAACTCCGCAAATGGTTCCGACGGCGAGCACGTCAGGTCATTACACGAAAAATTTTTAGATAGCTTGAAGATTTTCCCGGATTTCTTCGGGGAGTTTAAAAAATCTGATTACAGCTTTATTTAACTCCGGACAGTCGAATGGAGCGGTAATGAGAAACTGAATATAGAACCTTGGTTTTTTTGGCTCTGTACCCATACCGTGCCGCCGTGCAGTTCCACGATTTTTTTTACGATGGCAAGTCCAAATCCGGTGCTTGGTTCACCGCCGGTGGGCGTGGCGCTGAGTTTTTTAAATGTTTTAAATATAACTTTCATGTCTTCTTCATGAAGGCCCTGGCCGGTATCCTGAATATGTACCACGGCTTCCTGCGGACGCATCTCGCTGTATAGCCGCACCGTGCCGCCCGCATGGGTATATTTAATGGCATTGGATAATAAATTATCAATAACTTCAGCAATGCGAGCTTTATCGATGTATAACGGCGGTAAACTTTCATTTTTTTCGATGTGTAAATTTATATTTTTCTGCTGGGCCGTTCGCCGATGGATCCGTTCACAGTCTTCGATTATCGCATTCAGGTTGTTGGGGTTTTTTTCAATAGTGATTTTCCCTGATTCAATCGCCGAGATATCCAGCAGTTCGGTTATAAGCTGAACCATCTGTCGGGCCGATTTTAAAACCATCTCAAGATCTGTAATGGCTTCTTTAGCATTCAAATAGCCGCCTTTAAGGTCGTTCACATGTAAATCAATAAATCCGATAATGGCGCCGAGGGGATTTCTGAGATCATGCGCGGCGATTCCAAGAAATTCGTTTTTTTCTTCATTCAGACGCTTGAGTTGTTCGTTCATTTTAATCAGTTCGGAGGTGCGCTCGGCCACAAGGTTTTCCAGCTTTTTTTTCTGCCATTCAATCTGCCGGATCCTCCAGCGGTACATGCCTAAAACAGCGAAAACGCCAACTAACACCGAAAGCGCCCGGAACCACCATGTATTCCAGAACGGCGGCGCGATGTATATCGGAATGGATAACCCCTCTGGATTCCATAATCCGTCGTTGTTGGATGCCTGCACTTTGAACAGATATTGCCCGCCGTCGAGATTGGTGTAATTAACGTAGTTTCTCGTGCCGGCGTAGGTCCATTCCGATTCAAAACCTTCGAGGATAAACCGGTATTGATTTTTGGATGGATTGGCGAAATCCAGCGCGGCAAATTCAAACGAAATAAAATTATCATTATAAGAAAGTTCGATGGAGCGGATTTCGGAGAAGTCCTGGGTGAAGGACACCAGTTGGTTAAATTTTTTAATACCGGTGAGGATGATGGGGGGTACGCGGTCATTATCTCTGACGGAAGACGGTCTAAACCGGGTAATTCCGTTAAGCCCGCCGAAGAACATTTCGCCCGTTCGCGACCGGCACGGGAAATACGCCTTATCATCAAATCCGCGCAGGATGAGGCCGTCGCTGTAATCATAGTTCCTGAAAACCTCTTTAACCGGATCAAACCGGGAGATGCCCCGGCTGGTGCCCATCCACAGATAATTCCTGTCATCCTGAAGAATACCATAAATAACATTGTGGATCAGTCCATGCCGGCTGTCGTAACGCCGGAAGCCTCCGCTACCCAGATCCATACGGTTCAGCCCGCCTCCGTTCGTTCCTATCCATAATGTTCCCGCTCGGTCCTGATAGATCCCAGTCACATTATTGGAACTGATGGTATTCGAATCCAAAGGATGATACCGGTACACGGTAAAAACTTCCGTGTAAACATTCAAACGGTTAAGCCCGTTTTCTGTGGCAATCCACAGGATACTATCATTATGATTATCGCCGGTAATCATGTTAATAAAGTTATTCGATAAGCCATCGGTACCGGAGGGCTGAGCCTGGTAAATACTAACCACACCGGTATTTGGATCTATAAGATTCAATCCGCCTCCATCGGTCCCGATCCACAGAAAACCTCTTGAATCCTCATGAATAGACGACACCCGATTACTGCTTAAACTCCGGGTAGATTTTTTATCCTGACGGTATCTGGTAAAACGTTTATACGGATATTCCAACCGATTGAGGCCGTTGATGGTGCCAATCCATAATGTGCCTCGTTTATCCTGATATATAGCCCGGATCCGGTTATCTGAAATCGACAGAGGATTGTCCGGTTGATAAAGATAGAGATTATAGGAGTCATTATCCGGACTCCAGCTGTAAAGCCCGCCACCGTAAGTGCCCACCCATAGCAATTGAGATGGAGTCGTTTGGTCCTCTGCAATTACGATGACATCATTATGCGAAATAATTCCTTTCCGATCCGGTTCGTATTGATAATGCCGGAATGGTTTATTCAGGTCGAGCTTATCGAGTCCGTAGGTGCCGCAGCCAATCCATAAATTTCCTGAATGATCCGGATAGAGTACCCGGATAAAATTATTCGTTAAGCTAAACGGATTTTGGCGGTTATTCGTATAGGATTTAAAGTGATCGGTTTGGGGGTCATAAACGTTTAAGCCGCCTTCGAAGGTTCCCACCCAGATTTTTCCGTAACGGTCTTCCGTAATAGATCGTATCCGGTTATCGGATAAGCTTTTTGGATTTTTCGGATCGTGGTAAAACCGGTAAAAACGGCCGGTCTGCGGATCCCAACGATTAAGGCCGTTAAGCGTACCGACCCATATATAACCGCTGTGGTCACGGTATAAGGCATAAATTTTATTATCGCTCAGGCTGTAGGAATCTCCGGATATATTCCTATAAATCCGGAACGTATCCGCGGCGGCATCCAATACATTAAGCCCGTCATCGGTGCCCATCCAGATGTTATGATTCGGATCGCAGGTTAGCGCCCACACCCGATTATGGCTGAGCGACCTGGGATTGGTGGGTTCGTTTTTGTAATTCCGGAAAACAGCCGCTCCGGTTTCATAAAAAAGGTTCAGGTCCAGCGCGCTTACACCACCGGCAAAAGAGCCTATCCATAAGATGCTGTCACCCTGCATCCACAAAGAATGAATCCGGTTATCGCTGATGGTCGAGGGATCTTTGGGGTTGTTGCGGAATGCCCGGAAGGTTCCGTTCTTAGGATTAAACCGGTTGATGCCGCCTCCCCATGTGCCGATCCATAAAAAACCCTGCCGGTCTTCCAGCACCGGCCCTGTTGAGTTGGCGGAAATGGAGTTGGTATCCAGAGGATTGTGCAAATAAACTTTAAAATTGTATCCGTCATACCGGTTCAGGCCCACCTGAGAACTAATCCATAGAAAGCCTTTGCTGTCTTGGAATATATTATAAACGATACCGTGCGATAAACCTTCATGCAGGCCGATGTGGTCAAACTTAACCATATCGCTCTGCCCGCGTAATTCAAAGGTTATTATACATACGGCGGCCAGCAGTATTTTCGGGAGGGATTTCCAAACAAGATCCCCCCGGAGCGGTATAGATCCATTCAGCATAATGGTTAAGATACAATAAGAATGGGGTAAAATACAAGGATGTTTTTCTTTAAGCAGGCAATTCTGAGTGACGCCGGCGCGGTATGGAAAAACTGAATACCGATCCCTTCCCTTTCAGGCTCTCCACCCATACCCGGCCGCCGTGCAGTTCGATGATTTTTTTGACAATGGCAAGACCCAGACCGGTACTGGCTTCACCACCCGTGGGTTTTGAGCTTAATCGTTTAAAACTCATGAAAATATTTTTCATATCCTCATCATCCAAACCCTGTCCGGTATCTTTTACGTGCAGGATAACTTCGCGGTCGTTATACTCCGATAAAACGCTGATATTTCCGTTCGGGTATGTATATTTGATTGCATTCGACAGCAAGTTGTCAATGACTTCAATAATCCTGGAGCGGTCCAGGAGTACGTCGGGCAGATCCGTGGAATAATCTATATGTAGGGTTATGTTTTTATGGGACGCGGCCGGAGAATGCAGTCGTTCACATTCTTTGAGTATGGTCAGCAAATTTTCGGTTTGGAGTTCCAGGGATAATTTACCGGACTCAATTGCAGAAATATCCAGCAGTTCTGAGATCAGTTGGGCCATTTGTTTGGCGGATTTCTGCACCGTCATCAGATCTTCGATAGTATCTTCCGGACGGTACGGTTGATCCTGAATCTGCATCAGCATCAAATCGGTATATCCGATAATGGCGTTCAGGGGGTTGCGCAAATCATGAGCGGCGATACCCATAAATTCATTCTTTTTTTCATTAAGGAATTCCAGCTCGTTGTTTTTGTCGGCTAATTCCTGCGTTCTTTCGGCGACCTGCTTTTCCAGAAGTTCTTTTTGTTTGCTTATTTGCTGCATCCGAAAACGATAAAACATATAAACGGATAGCAACGCCAGTCCCGCTATTGCCGCACGAAACCACCAGGTTTTCCAGTAAGGAGGATGAATGATTACCGGAATCGATAGCCCGGAGGTATTCCAGATTTGATCATTATTGGACGCGATGACCTCGAATGCGTACGTGCCGGGTTCCACATTGGTATAAACGGCATAATGTTGGTTTCCGCTATAGACCCAGTCATTATCAAATCCCTTCAGACGATAAGCAAATTGATTTTTTTTCGGGATAGTAAAATCCAGGGCGGCGAATTCGAGCGTGAAAAAGTAATCCTCATACGAAAGCGACAGTTGAGCCGGAGCACAGGAAAAACGGCCGATTTCCCGGTTGAACACCTTCAAGGATGTCAATACGACGGGAGGAACAAATGGATTATTAAGGATTCCGGAAGGATCAAAATAACTAAGTCCTTTCAGGCCGCCGAAGTAGATAATGCCGTTCCGGTTTTTATGGTAAGCGCCTGGACCGAAGATATCGCTCTGCAGGCCGTCATGATGGTCGTAATTGTGGAACGTATGATGAGCCGGATTGAATCTGCAAATTCCTTTATTGGTGCTAATCCACAGATTCCCGGCCCTGTCGGGGATAATGCCGTAAATCACATCATTGGGCAGGCCGTCGCCCGAGGTAATTTGCGTAAATTTATTTCCGGCCACGTCGAAGCGGTTCAATCCCTGTCCGTTCGTGCCTATCCAAACAATATGTCCCGCGGTATCGGGATCATCCGCCAGACATAAAATATCATTGCTGTTGATCCAGTTGTTCCGACCGGTTTGGCTTTGGAAGCGCTTAAAGCTTTTTTTCGCGGGATCCCAGAGATTTAAGCCGCCCCCGAATGTCCCGATCCATAGAAATCCTTTACGGTCTTTGTAGATCACGCGTATTTCATCCTGACTGATGCTGAGCGAATCGGCCGGGTTGTGTTGAAAACGCCGCCAGATGCCCGATGCCCGGTCGTATCGGTTTAGACCGCCATAGGTGCCAATCCACAAGGGCTTTTCCGGTATATCGCTTTCCTCATATATGACTCGGACACGATTATCGCTCAAGCTGTTCGAATTAAACGGCTGATGAACCAGATAAGAAAAGCGCTTGGTGATTACGTTATAACAGTTGATCCCTCCTCCGCTCGTTCCGATCCAAAGTATATTCTGGTCATCATGATGCAATGCCCGAATGTAATTATTGTGAATCGAGTTGGCAATGGCGGAGGTGGTATCATGCAAGACGGTAACATTCCTGATCCGGTCCATTTGAATAAGACCCCGGTCCGTGCCGAGCCATAGGTTGTTTTCTCCGGGACCCTCATAATCACAGATGGCCCAGACTCTTTCATTGCGGAAATACATGAAATCGGTCACGGTGCTAAATTTTTTTGGTTTTAAGTCGGCCTGGTTGATCCCGCCGCCCCGTGTCGCAACCCATAAATTAAGCGATCGATCAATCCAGACGGAACGCACGTCATTGTTGCTGATACTGGAAGGAGCGCTGTATGTATGCGTATAGCGTCGAAACCCCGAGGCCTCATGATTCAGGTCCAGCATGTTAAGCCCGCCCTGTAAGACACCGACCCATAACCGATTATTTTTATCTTCGGTGATACAGTTGATAACGTTACCGGATAAGCTCGCGGAAGCCGCGTTGTGGATAAAAAACCGATTAAATGCCGGCTGGTCTTTTCGCTTTCGGTTAAGTCCTTTCTGGGTGCCAATCCATAAGGATCCCAGATGATCGATATAGAGGGAACGAATGATGTTGGAACTGATGCTGGCCGGGTCGTCCGGATTGTTTTCATAAACCAGAAAACGCGCCTGGTCTAATGAATCCAGGCTGAGCCTGCATAAACCATTCTGGGTTCCTATCCATAAAAAATGTTTATCATCTTCGACGATACTCCATATCCGGTTGTTTGAAAGCGAATGCGGACGGCCCGGCTCATTTTTGTAACAAGTGATGTTACCGTTCGTTCTGTCCAACCGGTTGAGGCCACCGCTGTAAGTGCCGATCCATAGGTTTCCGGAATGATCTTCACAAAGCGCTTGAATGCGGTTATCGCTCAGGGCGGTATTACTGTTTGATGCACTGCCATATCGGATAAATTGATCGGTTGTCGTGTTATATCGTGCCAATCCGCCCCCCCAGGTTCCTATCCAGAGATCGCCGTCTCGGCCGGAAAGCAAGATGTTCGAGTTACTCATGGGCAACGAATGGGTGTCTAAAGGATCGTATCGATAGGAACGAAAGGAATATCCGTCAAAACGATCCAGGCCGTCTTCCGTAGCTATCCATAAAAAACCCGTTTTATCCTGTACAATTGAATAAACGGAATTGTGGGATAAGCCGTCTTCCATTGTATAGTGTATAAAATTTATGTCATTCTGAGCCTGCGCCAGGGTAGTCAAAATCAGAATACCCGCGATAATAACGGGCACTGTTCGTCGGAGGGTGTAGAGCGGTTGTTTTGTTTTTTTCACGAGTTCCTGGGGATTGTAAGTTGGATCCTTCAAATCGTTTGTTGTTCGGGAAGCGCTGCGAGGCGGGTCAGGGGTAATGAGAAGCTAAATGTAGAGCCTGTGCCCTTGCGGCTCTGCACCCACACCCGGCCGCCGTGCAGTTCAACGATTTTTTTTACGATAGCCAGGCCCAGGCCGGTGCTGGCTTCTCCGGCGGTGGGTACGGCGCTGAGCTTGTTAAAACCGACAAAAACTTTTTTCAGATCCTCATCGCTTAAGCCCTGACCGGTATCCTGACAATGCACTACGACTTCGGACGGAAGCAGTTCAGGATACACACGAACATGGCCCCCGGGATAGGTGTATTTGATGGCGTTGCTCAGCAAATTATCCAGAACCTCGATAATCCTTGAGCGGTCAATCAGCAAATCCGGCACTTCGGGATTTTTCTCAATGACCAATTGGATATTCTTCTGCATCGCAGCTTTTTTATGAAGCCGTTCGCATTCATCCAGAATATAATTCAGGTTATCCTGGTGCAAGTCCAGCCTGACTTTTCCGGATTCAATAGCGGATATATCCAGCAAGTGATTAATCAGCATGCTCATCCGTTCGGCCGCATTCAGAATACTGATAAGATCATCCTGCACGCTGTCCACATTAAACCGGTTATGGTTGATGTCAATCAAAATCATCTTAATAAAACTGGTGATGGCATGCAGCGGGTTCCGAAGGTCATGCGCGGCGATTCCCAGAAATTCATTCTTTTTTTCATTAAGTTGCTTCAGTTCTTCGAGAATCATCGCTTTGATGAACGCGTTGATAAAATGCTCCTTAAGATTATCAAGCAAGCTCACCGTTTCATCCGTAAAGGCGTCTGGTCGCGCGCGGTTAATAAAGGCAATATATCCTTTCATGGCTTCAGGCTCTTGGTCAGATTGACGGTAGCCGCTCCTCATCGAAGCAGGAATTTGAATTACCAGCGTCATGACGGCCGACGGCGGATTGCCATAGGATTTGATATAAATGTCAGGCCGGGGCTGTAATCCTTCGATAATAAAATATTCATGAGCTTCGGATGCGCTCAGACTTTCACGGCTCTGTTCCGCGCTTTTACCGGCCGCAAACAGCAGACGGAACATGGACTGGTTCAGCGGCGTCATCCAGATTTCAACGGCCTCCACGCCGGGCCATTGAAGAGCGTTATCCGTCAGGGCTTTCATGACGGAAGGAAAATCAATAACCGCATTAATGGATTTAACAATGGCATCTATGTTTTCCAGCGTACGGTTTTTATGCTCCAGCTCGGCATTTTTGTTTTCCAGTTCGACTTGCTGATGACGCAGTTCATTGGTCCGTTGGTTAACGAGTTCTTCAAGGCGTTTGTTTTGTTCGCGTATGTTTTTCACGCGAAGACGGTGCCAGGTCATCACAATAAACGCGATAAAAAATACAGTAGCCAGATAAAACCACGGGGTTTTCCAGAAAGGCGAAGCCACTATTACTCTTACCGAAGCGGTAAAAGGACTCCAGACACCGTCGCTGTTTGTGCCGGTAACCTTGAATAAATAAGTACCGGGATCCAAATTGGTATAACTCGCAATGCGCAGCGAACCCGGGCGTATCCATTCCTGATCCAATCCTTCGAGCATATAGCGAAACTGATTTTTTTCCGGATTCGTGTAATCCAGAGCGGAAAACTCAAATGAAACCATATAATCGCGATAGGACAAATGGATGGTTTCAACGGGACGGATCCGGGGATTGATATCAATCGCCTGATGGTTGATGCGAACAGCGGTAATAAACACCGGCGCCTGATAGGGATTTTCACGGATGCTGTCCGGATGAAACCGGTTAAATCCATTGATACCGCCAAAGTACATGACGCCGGTGCGGGATTTCATATACGCGCCGACGTTAAATTCATTGCTCTGGAGTCCTGAACGGCGGTCAAAACTTCGGAATCCGCGCAGGGTATCATTGTGAATCGTGATTTCAGAAAGACCGCGGTTGGTGCTGATCCATAAATGGTTCTGCGCATCGCTGAGAACCCCGTAAATCGTGTTATTCACCAGACCATGGCGTTCGGTTATGGAGACAAACCGGTCGTTTTGAGACACATAGCGATTGATACCGCCGCCGTAAGTGCCCACCCATAATTGACCCCGTTGATCTTCGCAGAAAGAAATAATGATATTACCGCTGATACTTCCGGGATTGGACGGGTCGTAACTATATCGGTGAAAACGGCCGGTTTTAATGTCAAAGCGGTTAAGGCCCGACAACGTCCCCACCCAGATATTGCCGGACCGGTCCTCGTACAAGGCGCGCACACTGTTGTTGCTAATACTTCCGGAATCCCGCGGATTGTTTTTATAAACCGTAAAAACCCCGGTCGAGGGTTTATACCGATTAAGCCCGCCGCCAAACGTGCCAATCCATAAGTCGCCTTCGCGATCTTCAAGCAAAGCAAAGACGGTATTGTTGCTCAACGAATTGGGGTTATCCGGATGATTAACAAAACGCTTGAATGCATGGGTTTCGGGATGATAATGCAGCAATCCGTTTTCAGTTCCCAGCCATAATTGCCCGTTATGATCTTCCAATAAAGCGCGAATTCTCGTGCGCGCCTTGACATCCATACTCCAAGCTTCTACCTGATTGGATTCCGGATTATACAAATTGACGCCTTTATCGGTGCCTATCCATATCCGGCCGTCGGCACGCTCCCAAAAAGACCAGATCATACTACTGTTCAATGTGTTTGAAACTCCCGGAATTGCGCGGACCGAATTGAATTTTTGTCTTTTAGGATCAAACCGGCTGATGCCGCCGCCGTAGGTGCCGTACCACAGGATACCGCTCCGGTCTTCCATAATCGACGATATGGCGTTGTGCGCTATACTGTAAAAGTTGTAAACATCATTCTGATAAACGGAAACGGTAACCGGTGTCCGCTCTTCCAGAGGGGTCCGGTATTGCAGGCGGTTTAACCCGCCTGTGCTGGTTCCGATCCAAAGAATCCTGTTGTTGTCCTGATAAATCGACCATATCTTGTCATCGCTGAGCGGCTGGCTGAGTTGCCGGTCAAGCTTGTGAAAAACGGCTTTTCCGTTTGAATAAAATTCATCCAGATTCAAATAATACAGGCCTCCGCCGATGGTGCCTATCCATAAACGCCGGTCCCTATCAATAAACAAACTCCAAACATTGTCATGCGGTAGTATGTCCGGCCGTCCAGGTTTTGTAACAAAACGGGTAAATGTTTCTCTGGACGGATCAAAATAATTCAGACCGCCTCCTACCGTCGCAATCCAGAGTTTGCCCCGCCCATCCTTCGTGATAACACGTATCCGGTTATGGCTCAGCGAATGGATATTGGTGGAATCATATTTATAGTTAACCGCCCTGCCGGATTTGTAATAGAAACGCGTAAGGCCGCCTCCAAACGATCCGATCCACAGGGATGAATCCGAATCGCCAATGATGCTCCAGATGTTGTTCGATAAAATACCGCCGGAATGACCGGCCCCGAATCGGATAAATTTTTGGGTCTTGCGGTCCAGTTTGTTAAGACCTCCTGAAAGCGTGCCGACCCAGATATTTTCTTCCTCGTCTTCATACAGACATTGCACATAATCGTTGGAAAGAGAAAAACTATCCTGCCGGTCATGACGGAAAACGGAAAAGGAATATCCGTCAAACAGATTCAGCCCCTCCTGAGTGCCGAACCACATAAACCCATGGTGATCCTGCAACATGCAGTTCACGGCGTTCTGGGACAAACCTTGTTCTATGGTTAAATGATCAAAATTCGCTTCCGATTGCTGGGAATGGATATCGTTAATCCACAAAAGACCGGCAAGAAGCGCCGTTAACCCAATACGCTTTTGCATTCTCCGTATCATAAATCCGGCGGCTTAAGGTTGGTTGGAATTTTTAAAACAAAAACGGTTCCTTTTCCGGGCTCGCTCTGCACTTCCACACATCCCTGATGCTTCTCAACGGCGGCGTAAACTTCAGTCAGACCCAGCCCCTTGCCCGCGCCTACCTTCCGGGTTGTAAAAAACGGGTCAAATATCTTGGCTTTGATATCTTCCGTCATACCGATACCGTTGTCACCAATGGACAGATGCAGGACTTCATTTAGCGTTTCCGTCTTTATGGTTATCCATCCGTTGCCGGCAGGGATAATGCCTTTTTCTTCGGCGTCACGCACAGCCTGAACGGCATTTTGCAGTATATTAATCAGACTCTGGTGAAGCTCCCCGGGCAGGCACCAGAATGGCGGAACCGCGCCATAATCTTTAATAACCCGGATATCCCGATACTGAGACAGAAAAAGATCGACAATATTATCCAGACTGTTTTGGATATTTATTTCCCGCCAGGACATCGCGTCCAGATTGGAGAAGTTCTTCAGATTACTGACAATACCGGCGATGCGGGTTGTTCCGGCTATAATTTCTCGGATTGTCTGCCGGATATCTTCGCGGGCTTCCTGATATTCAATCTGCTCGGCTTGCCGCAGAAGCCCTGATTGGATTTCGGATGAAAGGTTATGGCCTTCGACGGCTTTTCTTAAGCTATCCGTATAGTCCAGCAATTCCGCCACCCGGTTTTCCAGAAATTCGTTGCCGCCTTTAATCAGTCCCAGCGGATTGTTTATTTCGTGTGCGATTCCGGCAACCATCTGCCCGAGCGAAGCCATTTTCTCGTGGCGTATCAACTCAGACTGTGCCCGCTGCAGCTCTTGGGTCCGTAAGAGGACTTTTTCCTCTAACTCCAGGTTGCGCTGCATCAGCACCCGTGAGCGCCAGCGGATAATCCCAAAAACGAAAATAAGCATCCCGACTCCGTAAAAAGTATACGCCCACCAGGTACGATACCAGGGCGGCAAGACTTCGAAAGCAAAAAAATCTTCCTCACTTTCTATGTCGTATATATTTTTTGCTTTGACGCAAAACTGATAATATCCCTCCGGCAAATTGGTATACTCTTTTTTGGGCTCTTTGACCCAGTCTGACCATTTTCGGTCAAAACCATCTAACCGGTACGAATAACGGGTGTATTCTTCAGAGCCGAAGTGAATGCCTGAAAAAAGCCATTGGACATTATTTTGTTCGGCAGAAATAACCAATCGGCTATGCCTTTCCTTTTGGTCAAGATAAATGATGCCTTCGCCGGGTTCGGAATCCATTAATATCATTTTTCTTATAAACGCCTTAAACGGTTTCTGTTCAGACCGGACCGAACGGGGATTATACCGGTAGATGGTCTCTGTGGAACCAATCCACATTGTGCCGTCTTTTTCGGGATATAACGCAACAATATTAATATGTTTCGGCAGCCTTTTAAAAGGAGTGGTTAAAAACTGCCATCGGTCGTCCCGGGTTTTTCGGGCTATACCAATTTCAGACCCGTCCACCATCCAGATGTCCCCGGTATAATCGGTGATAATCGGTATCAGACCTTCTCTGACCTTCTTATTAAATATGTAAAACGAGGTGTCTTCTAAAAAACAGTCCCGGTCGGGTTGATAACGGAAAAGCCCCGTACTGGTGGACACCAGGATCCCGTTATCTATAAAATAAGCCTGAGTCCAACCCGCACTCAGACCATTCAGGGTATCATAATGCGTAAATGTTGGTGTCAGCGTAATCTCATTTTCCCATCGTATTTTCCAAACCCCCTGATATTTTGACCCTGCCCAGAGCGCTCCGTTGTTATCCTCAGTCAGACTCCGTATTTCTGTTCTTAACCCGTTTATGCTGCCTAGATTAATGATACGGCCGCCGTGGTATTTGAAAATTCTGATTCCTTCTTTGTATCCCGAAAAAATGATACTGCTATCAAAACGTGAGCGATAAAGTAAAAATGACGTTTCTTTTGTTAACGGAGTAACCTTGTTTCCCATGATCTCAAGGACACCCTCCTGATTCGCGCACAACAGAGCATGGGGCAGGGACAAAAGACTGAATGACTGCACAGTGATATTGGCTGTACGCTGAAACATGGGACGGGTTAATCTTCCGCCGGGCTGCTGCCATTCGATATGAAAAACCCCGGCATTCGTTGCGGCAACAATCCGGCCCTCGTGTCGTGTCACCGACTGTACGACCCCTTCCAGTCCGTGGAAATTATCAAATACCGTAAAAGGGGAAGGCCATTCCACATACGCCAGTCCGTTATCCAGGGCAAGCCATAAATTCGACGCCTGGTCTTTCATGATATAATGTACTTTTTCCGATAGTCCGGATAATTTATCCGCCATGGTAATGACCCGTCCGTTACGGTCCATAATCGCCAGCCCGCCGAAAAGGAAGCCGATGGCAAAGGTACCGTCGCTCAGGGCTTCCCCGCAATAGATCATTTGTTTACCGCAATAACTGTCCAATTCTGTCTTTAAAGGTATTAATTTTTGGCCGTCATAAACCAGAAAACCTTTATTCCGGGTGCCGATAAGCAGTTTATCATCATAAGGGATAATGACATAGACGCGCTGATTTTTCAGACTCTCGGTTTGCGGCATAAAAATTATCGAAGTATCCTGCACCCGGTAAAGACCGGATGATTCCATATATATATAAACCGTATCGCGGATTAAAAACGATCGTGTCAGACGCTGGCTGGGCCGTATCACCGACAACCGGTTATCATGCCAGCGGAACAGGTAGTTGCGGCATCGGAAATAAACGCCCTGGCTGGTCGCGTGCGTGCTCCATACATCGTCAAACGAACGTAATGCTTCCGGGAGAGAATCCGTCAGCGGACGAAATTCAAGGCGGCCTTCCCGGTCATAGTCCAGATAACCGAATTCATTCTGGGCGCCTACGTAAATCCTGTTGGCGCTGTCAACAGCCAGCGACCGGACCGTCGTGCGCTTATGGGTGGGGATGATTGACCAGTTGACGCCGTCATACTGTAAAACGCCGTTGTTATTGGCAAAGTACATCAGTCCGTTTTGATCCTGCGCCGCGCACCAATTCTGATGATAGCCGGAATAATCCTTAACCGTGTACATCCTCAAGAACGGTTTACCGTTTTCGTACATGGCCTGGGCGCTCAGTCCGGTCCAGGCTGTCAGTTTTATAAGCCCGAACCAAAGCGTTATGGTATTCAATATTTTCATGGTAAATATATCCTGAATTCTGTACCCTTACCCATCTCGCTGGTGAAGGTAATTTCGCCGCCGTGCCGCTGAATGACGTTATAACTGATCGTCAGCCCCAGTCCGGTACCGCGTCCGACTTCCTTGGTAGTAAAGAACGGATCAAACACCTGATCCCGGATAGCGGCGGAAATACCGCGGCCAGTGTCCCGGATTGTAACAACCACTTTGTATTTTCTGTTTATCATGTCCGGATGCAATGCGGTTTCATTTGAGAACAAAGCGGTTCGGATGGTAATGGTTCCTTTTTCAGGAATAGCCTCAAGCGCATTAGTCACTATATTCATAAAAACCTGATGCAGTAATCCCGGATACCCTCTCAGCCGCGGCAGTTCGTTCAGGTCAGTAATGATGTTGACGCGGTCTTCATGACCGGGCAGAAGAATTTCCAGCGTGGACAGGATCATTTCATTAATATCGATTTCTTCCTGAAGCGCTTCATCCACGCTGGCCAGGTTCTTTAATTCCGTAACGATTTTCTTAATGCGGGATGAACCGGTCCGGCAGGCCTCTATCAGACCGGGCAGGTCGCGCGCGATATACGAAAAGTCATGCTCTTCTTTTAAACGCTCAAATCGCGCCGATAGTTCCGGGACAGACGGCGCGGGATCATTCGAAAGCGCCTCTTCCATACACTCGATTATACGGATCATACTGGCAATATAATCCTGCATATAAGTTAAATTACCGTCAATAAAACCGAGCGGATTATTGATTTCATGCGCGACGCCGGCCACCAGATGCGCCAGCGCGGCCATTTTTTCGGACTGTATCAGCTGGTGCTGAGTTTCTTTCAATTCCTCCACCGTTTGTTGAAGATCCAGATTTATTGAATCCAGTATTTCCTTCTGGCGCCGGATTTCCTCGTATGCGGCCTGCAAGTTTTGGTTTTTCTCGGTAATTTCCTGTGTCCGTTCTTGGACCACGGTTTCCAGCCGCTGCTTCTGCTTTTCAATCGCGCGGGTACGAATACGTACCCAAGCCACGCCGGCGCCAGCCGCAAGAACAATCATCAATCCGCGGAACCACCATGTTTTCCAAAACGGCGGGTTAATGATGATAATAATGCTGGCGCCCTCTTCGTTCCACACGCCGTCAGAATTACTGCCTTTGACACGGAAGACATACTGGCCGCCGTCCAGATTGGTATAACTGGCATACCGGCGGCTGCCGCATAAAATCCAGTCCGGGTCAAAACCTTCCAGACGATAGGCGTATTGATTATAGCCGGGATTGACAAAATCCAGCGCGGCAAATTCAAACGAAATGAAAACATCTTTATAATTCAGTTCCAGCTCGTTTAAAAAATAGATTTTTTTTCCAAGATTAACCGCCCGGTCAAATTTTTTAAAACTCGTAATTTGTACTTGTGGCGGCATCGTATTATCGAGGATTTTGCCCGGATAAAAGGCGTTAAAACCGTCGGTGCCACCGAATATCATCTGGCCGTCGCGTGTTTTCAGATAGGCGCCGATATTAAATTCTTTTCCCTGCAAACCGTCCTGTACGCCGTAATTCCTTATGCTTACGGTGGAATCACCGTTCCAGACAATCTTACTGATTCCCGCATTGGTGCTGACCCACAGACGGCCTCCGGAATCCTCAAGAATTCCGTAAATAATCTCATTGGCAAAGCCGTTTTGCTCATCGTAACAGGTAAATTTCTGAGTGTTCAGGTCGAGACGGTGCAGGCCAGCCCGGGTACCGATCCAAATGTAATGTTTGTTATTCGGCCGGTAAATCGACAAAATCGCATCGTTTCTTAAACCCGCCGGATCGTTTTCACTGCTCCGGTACCGGGTGATCTTCCCGCTCGCAGGATCCAAGCGGTTCAGGCCTCTGCCGTACGTGCCGATCCACAGATAACCTTCCCAATCCCGATACACTTTCCAGATGTCGTTACCGCTTAATGAATTCGTGTCCTCGCGGTTGATATAAAAGCGGCTAATGCGGCGGCGGGTGTCCAGACGTATTAAACCGCTACCGTAGGTGCCGATCCATAAAACGCTGTCATGGCTTGCTTCAAGGCTTCGTATGCGAATTATCCCCGACGTTTCGTCATTATCCGGAGCGAGCGGATATCGCTCAAAGGCGGCCTCTCCGGCTTTATAATACCGGCTCAAATCTAACCGGTTAAGCCCGTCATACGTACCAATCCACAGGATATTTTGTTCATCGGTGACCAGGGCAAATACGTTGTTATTGCTAATATCGGATTTTTTTCCGGCGGCCCGGTGATTTTTAAATCGTCCGGTGTTACGGTCAAACTCAAATAATCCGCCACCCCATGTGCCAATCCAAAGGGTGCCCCGGTAATCTTCGCAAAAAGCCAACATTACGTCATTGGTCAGGCCGTTCCGGTTGTCAGTTTCAGAGGAATAGCGTATGAACGGCTTCGGATTGTAATGAAATTTACTGAGACCCCCGCCGTTAGTGCCGATCCATATATTACCGGAACGGTCCTTGAAAAGAGAACGGATAATATTAGCCGCAATCGAGTGTCGGTCCGCCGCGTCATGACGAAAGGACTTAAAAACAGGAGTCTGACTGACCGTTGTGAAGCGGTTATGGATACCGTTCAGTCCGTTTAACGTGCCAATCCAGAGCTGATACGACGGATCTTCGTAGATGCTCGAAATGTGATTGCTGCTAACCGAAGCGCTGTTTTTAGGCCGGCTAATATAATGCGCCACCGATTCGGAGCCGGGTTGCATACAGTATAATCCTTTTTCGTCCGTACCGATCCACAATTGCCCGTGATGATCTTCGTAAATGCACAAAACCGGAATATCCCCCGTACTTTTATCAAGACGGACGGGACGGAAACGACCTGTTGACCGGTCCAGCTCGCACAGACCATACTGCGTGCCCACCCATAATCGTTTCCGGGAATCCTCATAAACATAC
Organism: uncultured Bacteroidota bacterium; assembly: GCA_964609675.1. GTDB lineage: Bacteria > CLD3 > CLD3 > SB21 > JBBIRG01 > CAZSRX01. The sequence continues at coordinate 44,741 of CAZSRX010000010.1, forward strand.
TGAACGCGGTTATGCGGCAGACTGTTGGGATTTTTCGGATCGTGGGTGAAAACGGTAATTTTTCCCGATTCCGGCGACATACGGCAGAGACCGCCGCCGCGGCTTCCTATCCATAAATTCCGTTCATGATCCAGGCATAGCGACAGAAGATAATTGTCGTTCAGAGATGGGGTTTGTAAAGAATCATGCTTATAAGCTGTAAATTTCTCCGTGACAAAATCCATCCGCGCCAGCCCGCCGCCGAACGTGGCAATCCATAGGCATGCTCCGGCTGTGTCCTCAACTATTGCATTGATAAAATTGTATGGCAGCGACGTGGTATCGAACGGGCGGTGGCGGTAAACCGTAAAATGATAGCCGTCGTATTTGTTCAGACCGTCCTGCGTGCCGAACCACATGAATCCGCGCCGGTCCTGCAGAATGGCATTGACCGAGCCCTGGGATAATCCTTCATTGACCGAAATATTCTCAAAGCGGATCGGACGTTCCTGCGCGGCGGCGTTGGCGACAGGCATTATCAGACCCCATGCCAGCAAAGCGGCACCGAATGATATCCGTAAGCACCAATTGTATTTTTTCTTTCGCGCCATGAAGGCCGCCTGACTGATTAGCGTTCATGCTTGCGTGTTGCTATTAATTTGTAAATATAAAAAATTAAACACCATATAAGCAATGAGTTTTTAATTAAAAAACAGGCCTCGGGCCTGTTTTTATAAGAGTCACAATGTAAAATTCGGGTAGCCTACAAAGTCCTATTTATCTTGCTTTGGGTGATGGCCATGCCGATAGTGCTGAACAGGAATATCCACAGAAAACATGCGATGGCGCTCATATGTTTTTTTGTAACCATCTCCACGCCCTGCCCGAATTTCCAAACAAAATACAGGTTGGCAAACGGGATGATAAGAAACCAGGCGGTAGGTATGGATGCCCCCTGAAATTTCATTTCTTCCTTTACTTTAACAAACCTGACGAAATAATAAATTCCGAATGTGATTACCGGAAGAAAAAAGACGGCTAAAGGATTCCTCTTTTTCATAATACGATCCTCACTAAGCAAATTGTTTTAACTGGTGGATGAGTTTCCACAACGGTTGAAACGGTTCAAAATCGTGGATGTAAAATCCCATGCGGATTACGCCGAAAATGACAAGGCCGACAATAAACCATATTTTGGCGCGGTTCCACAGGTTTTGGGGAGGAAACGGCAGATTTTTTTTAAACAGCAGCCATACCGCGTCTTTCAGCGCGCTCCACCCCCAGAAGAAAAATAATATAAGCCCGAATGGATTCATCAGGAAAGAATTGTACCAATCCAGATGGCCGGCATATACAAAACTCCGCGTCATGCCGCATCCGGGACAGGGCAGGTTGGTTAAATTTTTAAAAACGCAGATTTCTACAGGGCCTTCCTGAAAAGGCTCTAAAAGCACGCTTATCAATAAAACAGAGAAATATAAAAAAATGTTTTCAACCCGATCTCTGACGGAATCATCTTTAATAAGTCGGTTAAAAAACAGCACAATTTATCTATAATGTTTTAAAGAATTCAAAACTGATAAACCTGATCCGATTAACACAAAAACAATCAACACTGCAAAAACAATGTAAATTATCATCAATATACCGTTTATTAAAAAATATGTTTTCAGTTTTTGCATCAACACAATTAATTGTTGTTTATCGTGATTTGCGTTGTTTATCGAATTACCTGCCTGTAATAAAACAACTCCCAACCAAATAGGGAGCCAGCCAATAATTATTCCGTAGCATGAAACGCAAAGCAAAACACCTGAAATAACACTCATCACACCTAAGAATTTAATCCAGGGTCTTGCTTCATTTGCAATATACAATATATGATCTGTTATATCTTTATGTGAGTTATCATAATTTGTCATATTGTTTTCTCCCCAAAAAAAAGGCAGATTTTATATCTGCCTTTTACTAAAAGTAATTTTTTAAAGTATAATTTAATTTATTTCATTAAATTAAATTTCTCACCAAATTTGCCAATTACAGGTAAAGGTACACACTTCCCTTGTGCGGCATTAATAATACCTATAACCATTAATACCCATCCAAATAAAATTATCAAATATCCAATGAATGCAATTGCTAAGACACCACCTATAATTTCTAAAACAAAAATCACTAAAGCTTGCTCTAAGTGGTACATTGCAAATTTGTTTTCCCTTGCTGCTAACAATGGAATCAGGAAACAGCAAGCTAAGTATGCAATGATTGCCATCATTTTTCCTTTTTCAATATCTTCTGCTGTGGGTACCGGCCGGTTGCTGCCCGCGGGTTGCGTATTTTGTTCTGTCATAGCCAATCTCCAAAAAGTTAGTTAATGAGTTTATGGTTAGTAATCTAAAGAAATTTATGAATGCGCAAGCAATTTACACTTTTGAATATAAATATCCAAATACCAAAACACAAGATTAATTTACAGCGCTGTTAAAATATTTACATGGGAAAGCCGGCTTTAAAAAAACGCCACTAAACAAAACCGACGGGATAGGAATTTGACTTTATGAAATGTTTTGATTAAACTTTGTAGAAATAATGAACCTATGTATTTTTTTATGTAAGGCCATTTTTGTCAGCTAAGCGGTTATTAAAAAAATCCAATATTCCAATTAATCAAAAAAACCGGCATACCGTTAAGCTGGTTTCATTAGGTTGCGCCAAAAATCAGGTGGATCTTGAGACCATAGCCGGCAACATGAAAAACGCCGTTTTTACGGATAATCCTGAAACGGCCGACCTGATAATCATCAATACCTGCGCGTTCATCCGCGATGCCAAGGAAGAATCGGTGAATGGGATTCTTTCGGCGCTGAAAATAAAAGAAGAAGCCCAACGTATCGGACGCTCTTTGAAAGTTGTTGTAACCGGATGTTTGTCGGAACGCTATAAGCAAACCCTTAAGAAAGAGCTTCCGGAAGTGGACGCCTTTTTCGGCGTCCAGGATCAGAAGAGACTGGTTCGTTATCTTGGCGATTCCCATTTCAACGATTTAAACCGTCGATTGCTCAACGCGCCGCATTACGCCTATCTTAAAATTTCCGAAGGTTGCAACCGCCGCTGCGGATTCTGCGCCATTCCCTCCATACGGGGACGCTTAAAGAGCCGTTCCATTCATCATAACCTTGACCAGGCCCGACGGCTGGCAGAATCGGGCGTCCGGGAACTCATCGTCATCGCCCAGGATACGACCGCATACGGCCATGACTTCAAAAGCCGCGGTAAAAGTGTCAATCACCATCTTATCCGGCTTCTGGAAAAACTGACGGCCATCGAAGGCGTCGAATGGATCCGGTTAATGTATTTATACCCCTCGGCGGTCAGCGATGAGCTTATCGGTTTTATCGCCGCGCATCCAAAGCTATGCAAGTATTTTGAACTGCCAATCCAGCATATATCCGACCATGTGCTTAAGACCATGCGGCGCGGTACGGCGTCCAGAACTATCCGCCGTGTGCTGGAGCGTATCCGCACCGTCGTTCCCGAAGCCGCCGTGCGCACGACGGTTATCACGGGACATCCCGGGGAAACCGCCGCGGATTTCCGGGAATTGTATCGGTTTATTGAGTCGTTTCAGTTTGAACGACTGGGCGTGTTTCCCTATTCCGATGAAGAGGGAACACATTCTTACGCGCTGCGCCCTAAAACCGCCGAAAAAACCAAATTCCGCCGCGCGGAGGAAATTATGTTACTGCAACAGGAAATTTCCCTGAAAAAAAACCACGCACTGATCGGCGCGCAATTACCCGTAATTATTGATGTCGGCGCAGACGGCGCCTATACCGGACGGACTCAGTGGGACGCACCCGAAATTGACAACGCGGTTATTATTCACACATCCCAAAACATAGCGGCCGGCCGCATCCTGAATGCCGTTGTAACCGCGGCCGATGCTTATGACCTTTATGCCCAAATCAAACCATAAGGAGCCCATCGTGAGACTGATTCTTCCGATAATAATCATCGTATTCTTTTTACGGCCGGCATCCCCGATAACCGCTCAATTGCAGACCGGCAAGGCCGCCGGCGGTCCGTCGTTCTTTGTTGACGCGGCCAACTTTGCCTCTAAGGACAGCCTCAAAGGCCGGCTTGAGGTTTTCCTAAAGATTGCCTACAGCGAACTGGTCTTTGTCAAAATCAACGAAACCAGTTTCCGCGCACAGTACGAAATCAATTACACGCTGACGGATAAGAAACAAAACCCGGTTGCGCGCGAAATCCACGACCAAACCATCCTGACCAGCCGGTACTTTGAAACCGTCTCCGATACCCGCTTTCACTTTATCCGGGAAACGTTCAATGTTCCGCCCGGCGAATACGAACTGACGGTAACGCTTACCGACAAAGAAACGCAGCGCTTCGGACAGCGCAAACTCGACACCCCGGTAAAAATTTTCCGCGACAAGCCGCTGGGTATCAGCGATGTCCTGTTCGCCGATAAAGTGCAAAAAGACACGGCGATGGATATTATCAATGTGGTCCCGAATGTCTTCAGAAGTTTTGACGCCGACTACGAAGCCTACTGGGTTTATTTTGAAATTTATAACAGCCGCCTTTCCGAAAAGAACAGGGAACTCCTTGACAGCGGCAGAAACCGAAAAGAGAATCTGGATCTCATCTACCGTATTCTGGATAAAAACCAGAATGTAATCCTCCGGGATTCGCTGGTGAAGACAACATACGCGTACCAGACATTCAGTTCCATTCTGTTAGACAAAACGAAGCTGAGTTACGGCCGGTATATCCTTGAAATAACGGTTAAACGGGGCGCCGATAAAGCCGTAACGCGTTCGCCTTTCGACGTTCGGGTGGCCAATATCCGCGGTTCCGATATCGCCGGCGCCGCCTTCGACCTCGATCAGGCCATTAAACAAATGCGTCACGTGGCCCGCCAGGCCAATATTCCCAAAATCCTGAAGGGCACCAAGGAAGAAAAAGAAAAATTTTTCTATGAATTCTGGAAACCTAAAGACCCAACTCCCGACACCGAACGCAATGAACTGATGGAAGAGTATTACCGCCGGGTCAGCTACGCCAACCGCTATTTTACCTCCGGATACCGCGAGGGCTGGGATACCGACCGGGGTATGGTCTATATCATGCTGGACGCGCCGGACGCTATCGAAAGGCACCCGTTTGACATTGACGCTAAACCCTATGAAATATGGTATTATTACCAGCCGAACCTGAAACTGATTTTTATTGATTACTACGGTTTCGGCGACTATGAACTCCTTATGGCCAGCCGGCAGGAATTTGAAAGCTACATTCTTATGCATCGGCGTTAAGCGGCCGGCGGACAACGCGCTATGGTTTCATCTTCTGTTTTAATATACGGCCTGCCGCATATCGGTAAAACAACGCTCCTTCTCCGCATCCTTGGCGGGCTGAAACGCCCGTTAAAAGGATTTTATTCGCGCCCACTGTTCGAAGACGGAAAAAAAAGCGGCATCGAAATAATCGCCCATAACGGGCAAACCCTAACCATCCGGCGAAACCCAATAATAAAAAAACAAACCAAGTATCATTTACCGCCGGTTGTATTTGATGAATTTTTTAAGGCGCTATGCGATACCCTGCAGCCTCAGGATATTTTTTATATTGACGAAATCGGTCCCTTATTTTGCGAAAGCGCTCTTTTTCTTGAAACCATGAGCCGGATTTTTCTGACCCATATCGTTCTGGGAACGGTATCGCGGCGAGGGCACCGATTTATTGAACAACTGCACCGTAACGAATCTATTCATAAAATTCAAATTACTGCCAACAACCGCGATGCGCTGGTTGCCGAAATCAGCCGCCGGATAACCGGAGAACTTTAAATGGAAATTCCCTCCGCCTTTCGCGCGGGCTATGCAGCGATCATTGGCCGCCCGAACGCAGGCAAATCCACGCTGATGAACCGCCTGCTTAACCTGAAACTTTCGATCGTGTCCAAACGGCCGCAGACCACGCGCCAGCGTGTGATGGGCATTCTGAATGAACCCGGCTGCCAGATTATATTCCTCGACACGCCCGGCCTGATCCGGCCCAAATATGCGCTTCAGACCGCGATGATGAAAATCACAGGCGCGGTTATTCAGTCCGCCGACGTCATTCTCTACATCGCCGATATCGCGGCGGAGGGCGAAGTCGAATTCATACGGTCGTATGCGAAGGAGACACTGACGGATCTGCCTGCGGCTAAAATCATGATACTCAACAAAATCGACCTGATTCCAAAACCCGATTTGCTGCCGATCATTCAGGAAATTCACCAATGGAATATCTTCAAAGAAACGGTACCGGTTTCCGCGCTGAAAGGGGACGGCATCGAACGCATTAAAAATGTGCTGCGAAACTACATGCCTCTGAACGCGCCATTTTACCCGCCGGAACAGATTACGGAACAGCCCGAGAGATTTTTTGTGGCCGAGCTGATTCGGGAAAAGATATTTGAACGCTATTCGGATGAAATTCCCTATGCCACCGAAGTGCTCATCGACGAATTCAGCGAACGCCCGGGCCGTAAAGATTACATTCGCGCCGTGATTCTCGTGGAGCGGGATTCCCAGAAAAAGATTCTAATCGGCGAAAAAGGCCAGGCACTGAAAAAAGTCGGCGCTTCCGCCCGTAAAGACATCGAGACGTTCTTAGACCGGCCCGTTTTTATAGAACTGTGGGTTAAAGTCCGGGAAGACTGGCGTAAAGATAAAACCTATTTAAGCCGCATCGGTTACAAGCTGTGACTGCCCGCCTGCTACGCGTTATTTTATGCGGCCTGCTGGCCGGTTGGGCAGCCAACTGTAAGGGCCGTACGGAAAATGCGCCGTCAGAAACGCTCCGTAAATTTACTAACGTCTATTTTTCCGGTACCGACAAAAAACAACTCCTGACAATCGTTGACAGCACCGCCTACGATAAGCTTGCCCACGAAATGTTACGTGAATCCGATTCAATATATTACAGTGACGATAAGGATTCTCTGTGTCAGGTCTACACCATAGACTCTGCCGCCGTTCATCAAAACATTATCGCCTATTCTTGCGGTATTCAATGTGCATCGGAAATCTCCGATCTTTGGTTATCGCCTGTCTGGATCATCACGGTTCAATATCGCAACGACGCCTGGAAAATTATCGATTACCGAAGAGAATAAAATTTTGTGAAGGCAAGAAATCAGTTGATAACCTGAATAATTTACGATAAATTTATAATTATTTTTCTTATACGATTCTTGGGAGCATCAAATGGAATTACAGGCTGGAAAACCGCTTATCATGATTGTTGATGATGAAACAGAAATATTGAAAGTCCTTGCTAAAATTCTTGAAGACGACTATGAACTGATTACGGCCGGCAATGGAAAAGAGGCGCTGGAAAAAATGACGCCGAAAGTATCGGTCATCCTTGCCGATCAGCGTATGCCGGAAATGACCGGTTCGGAGTTGATGCGGATAATTAAACAGCGGTTCCCCAATACGGTCCGTATCCTGATGACGGGATACACAGACATGAATGCTTTGGTGGATTCGGTTAACGAGGGCGAGATTTTCCGCTATATCAACAAGCCCTGGGAAGTCAAGATGCTTCTGGAAACCTTACAGCTCGGCGTCGAAAAAAACCAACAGAATATCATGTATGAAAAACTGCTGGAACATAACAAACTGCTCTTGGAGCGAAACCAGCAGGTAGCCGACCGCCTGAACCAGACCATACAGGAACTTAATAAAGTCGGCGAGGAACTCCGGTCGCTGAAAGAATCGAAAAAATCTTAGCCTGTGCAACCATCCATGCCTAGCCCCAGCTTGCTGGTCAGCGATGATAAAGGTAATATATTTGATTTACCGGACTATAATATAGCCCTCCGGTCCGCTAACCGCGTCTATACTTTCGCCCGAGAACCGTTTATACCACTGCCGAGCGGCTCGCAGCTCTTTTATCTGCCGGGTCGAAGGGCTTACGGGTATCATAAAAAAACCGGCCGGTTGACTCGGCTCGAGAATTTTGCCGTGGCGGCTTACCTGGCGCCCTCATATATTCATACCGCTTTCCCCGCTTATCACACTGATGCCGAAGCGCCGCGGCTGCCCTTTTTTTCTTATACCGCGGTCGGATGGATGAAAGGACGGTACTACGTGCCCGCCGTCGCGATGGATACCGATAAAAAGCATGTGCCGGTCATGTTCGACGACGCGCGGGTACGGCATCAGGTGCAACAATGGATGAAGCGCTTTCCGAAAAATCGCCTTATCGCCCATCACGGCCTTAAGTGCGCGTTGGAATACGGCTGTCCGAACGCCAGGAATCTTTTTCTCGGGCGCTGGGAAGCGCCGGCGGCCGTGTCCCGTTTATGCAATGCGGATTGTATCGGCTGTATCTCGCATCAACCTTCCGGCAGCGTGCCATCGCCGCAATGCCGTTTGGACTTTTTACCAACGGTGGCGGAAATCGTTGAACTGGCCGTGTACCATCTGGAACGCGCCGAACGCGCCATCGTGAGTTTCGGTCAGGGCTGTGAAGGCGAGCCGCTGCTCTGCGCGGATTTAATCAGGGACGCCATCCGGGAAATCCGAAGAAAAACCCGCCGCGGAGTCATTCACATGAACAGCAACGGAAGCCTGCCGGATAAAGCAGAAGAACTTTTCCGCGCCGGTTTGGACAGCATCCGCGTCAGCATCAACAGCGCCGTCCCGGAATGGTATCACCGGTATTTCCGGCCCAAACAATACACGTTTGACGACCTGATTGAAACCCTGAAGATCGGCCGAGCGATGAACCGGTTTACATCCATTAACTACCTGATCTTTCCGGGTATTACAGACACGGACATGGAATTCCGGGCCTTGACCTCGTTTATTAAAAAAACGGCGATTCACATGATTCAGTGGCGAAATCTGAACATGGATCCGGACTGGTATATGCATATCATGGCTATCCATTCGCGGAAACAGCCTTTGGGGATGCATCCGTTTATTCGCAAAATCGCGGCCCATTTTCCGGATTTAATATTCGGGTGTTCCAACAAGCCTGAAAGCTTTATTCGCCGCCATGCCACTCAGACCGTAACCTTCCGGTAACCTTACCTGCAGAGCTGGTTTTGGAAACAAAAGAAAATAAAAAACTATTATTTTTTTCGACGTTCTACGCGCCATTCATGGAACGGGATGTTGTCATCCTGAAAGAATTTGCCCGAGTAACCAGCCTGATAGCCGCCAAGCACAAGGCATTGTTCGGACTGATGCGTCATATCCCGAAAAACGACGTAGTGTTCTGCTGGTTCGGCACGGTTTACAGCGCCTTTGCGGTAATGCTTTGCAAGATTTTCAGAAAACGGTGCCTGATTGTTATCGGCGGCGTGGATGCTGCGAAATTACCGGAAATCGGGTACGGCATCTGGCTGAGCCGCTGGAAGTCTTTTTTACTGCGGCACGGACTAAAACGGGCTGATCGTCTACTGGTGACAGCGCCTGCTTTTATCGACCGCTTGCGGCATCTGGCGGGCTATAACGCCGATAACGCCGTGTATCTCCCAACCTGGTTTGATTCCGGATTCTGGAAGCCCGCCGGTAAAAAAGAACCGATCATACTGACCGTAGCCGGCGCCGGTCCTGCAGACGATCGGAATATTGTTCTCCGCCGATACAAGACCAAAGGACTGGATGTGCTGATCAGCGCGGCCCGGCAAATGACCGATTGCCGTTTTATGCTTATCGGATTTTCTGAGAATCTTCTGCGCGCATTAGATATCGAAATACCGCCCAATATGCAGGTTATCGGCGCGCTGCCGCAGACGGCATTGTTATCCTATTATCAAAAAGCTAAAGTGTACTGCCAGCCCAGCCGATGGGAATCGCTGGTCAACACTCTGTGCGAAGCCATGTTGTGCGGATGTGTTCCGGTAGGTGCCGATGTCGGCGGCATTCCCGAGGCCATTGGCGATACCGGTTATCTTTTCCCGGTAGCCGATGCGGACGCCTTGCAGCGCGCCTTGCGTCAGGCGTTAGTAACACCGGATGAACGCAGCCTGGCGCCACGGACACGCATTACGTCCTTATTTACCTTCGACCGGCGTCGCAACGGCTTAATAGCCGCCGTCAACGGAAAAAACATGTAACCCGGCCGGCAATGAATAAACTGCTTTATAATATCGTATATCTTCTCATCGGCGACGGACTCGTTCGACTGCTGGGTTTTTTCAGCACCGTGTACATGACCTCAGTATTAACACCTGAAAGCTTTGGCTTGGTTGTCATCGGCCTATCCGTTCTGGCGTACGGGCTTTGGTTTTCTGATATGGGTATAAAAACCATCGCTACACGAGAATATTCAAGGCCGTCTGAACAGCGCCGATTTCGCATGGCCGATTTTATCAGCCTGCAGGTGTTATTCGCTCTTTTGTGGCTGGCCGCTGCCACACTGATCAGCTTCGGGTTTGTCCGTTTTCCTCTGTCCGTTATAATTCCGTGTTATATGCTGACGGCGCTCTCTTCGGCGGTTCTTTTAGACTGGTATTTCCAGGCTTTGGCGGATTCGCGCCCGGTAATCATTTACAGAATCTGGTCCGCCGGACTATTTTTGTTGCTTTTATATCTCTGCGTCTTTTCCGATGACAACCTACTGCTGATCCCTCTATTATATTCAATCGCGTATATTACCGGCGCTTTGATTATGTATCTGTGGCGCAGAAATGACCCTCTGTTCCCGTTTCATTTTCGGTTAAACGTTTATGCCGGAATCTTAAAAGAATCCATTACCGTAGCCGGCGGAATCTTACTGGCGCAGATCATTCCTAACCTACCGCCTATTGTAATCGGCCTCATGGTGTCGGTTGCGGATGCCGGACTGTTCGGCATAGCCCTTAAGATCACGTTTCTGATATTAGTCATCGACCGCATCTTCGTTTTTCTGTATGTGCCGATTGCAACGCGTCTTGTGCACAGCGCCGAAACCATAAAACGGCAGGCTTTTCCGGTTATTCTCAAGCTCATCATCCTGATAACCGTGTCTTTATCCATGATGGCGTTTATCGGGGCTGAAGATATATTCCGGTTTGTTTTTTCTGAATCGTATATTCCGGCGGCCAATATATTCCGGATTTTAATATGGTACGTTCCGGTTACGGTTGTCAACAGTTATTACGCGTTTGCCCTTATTGCCCGGGGCCGCGAAAAACAATATTTCAAAGCCATGCTTTACGGCGGTATCGCCGCAGGAATGATTATCATCGCGATGACACCGGCGCTGGGCTCTGCCGGCGCGGCATTAGGGGCGGTCATCGGCGAATTGATTATCATGAATTTTTCCTTTTACCAGTTTGGAAAAGCGATGGAAACAAATTATCTCCTGCCTATTTTCAAAATCGTACCGGTAATGGCCGCGGTTGGCGCCGGCTCGTTCCTCGTGACAATTCCCTGGTATTTTCTCCCTCTGTTATGGCTTTTAGTTGTAGGAATTTTTATCTTATTCCGGTATATTACGATTAAAGAAATTAAAATTTTAATGAATCTGTAATGATCCGTTTAACCATTGGATTGCTGGAAAATCAACCGGGATGGATACGCCTTCTGGATCAATCGGGATTGTCGTATGAAATTCTGGACGGGAATAAAGATGTATCCCCCGATCGGTTCAGCGCGGTTATCGTCAACGGGCCGCTCGACAGCAAGACGTTCGATAACCTGATGGCCTATCAGAATGCCGGTGGCGCAATTCTGGACAATTACCGGTTCATCAAAATGAAAACGAATGATTCATTCCGTCGACGCCGGCTGAAACATATCTTCAACGGCACGTCAGATTCCGTTTTCCCGGATTTCAATTTGGCGGAAATCCAAGGCATTTCTCATATCCATCGCCACGCCGGCTGGCTTGAAAATACGGTTTATTTTAATGAAGCCTCCGGACAATTGGCGGTTCAGATTCCGTTCAATCTTAACGCCTGTTATATGGACAATCAATACCGGCGTAAATATTTTTATAATCCTTTCGGCGTGAATGCCGATGAAGTCGTATCGCGTGTTTCAAAAAATGAGATCCGCAAGCTGGTGTTCAATGCTTTAGGCTGGCTCCATCACCAGCGCGGTATTCCTCTCGCACACCGGTGGTATTATCCGGACCAGCATAAAAACCTATTTTTATTTCGCGTGGATACCGATTACGGCACACGGGAGCAAATCGAGGCGCTTTACAAACTGATCACCGATTACGGGATAGCCGCTACATGGTTTGTTCATACCATGCCGCATCAGGGCTGGCTGGATTATTTTTCGGCTATGGCCCATCAGGAAATCGCCGTTCACGGTCACCGTCACCGGACGTTCAGAAGTTTTCGCAGAAATTACGCGAACATTGAAAAAGCAAGACAATTACTCATTCAGGCCGGCGCCAGACCGGTCGGCTTTGCATCTCCCACCGGTAGGTATAACCGCGCGATACGGCAGGTTATCCGGGCAATGCATTTTCTCTATTCCTCGGAATTCACTCTGGATTACGACAACCTGCCTTTCATGGCCGACAGCGGGCCCGGCAATTCCGCCGCGCTGCAAATTCCCATTCATCCGGTGTGCATCGGAAGCCTCATCAGAAACCGGACCCCTGAAAACGACATGGAGAAATATTTCCGATACATTATGGATAAAAAAATTTCTCATGATGAACCGCTGACGCTTTACCATCACCCGCCTCATGAGCGCCTCAAAGTGGTCGAATCAATTTTCCTGCGCGTTCGGGAAGCCGGCATTACGACCATGACATTCAGTGATTACGCATACTGGTGGCTGGACCGCTTGCGCACCGCGATAACCGCTTATTACGATACCGCCGCCCAGGAAATAAAAACAATCCCTGAATCGGACTTTCATCCTTCCGGTGTCACCGTACGACTCTTGTATAACCATAAGCAGGCTTTCATCGGGAACGAGGCCCGTTATACGATGCGAGCCATTGAATGGAAAGAACGGTCCCGTATTTTTTATACCATACCTTTTTCATCGCTGGTCACACCGCGCATGGACTGGCGTTTGCTGAAACGCAATCTGATTGACTTTAAACGAAGGATGGCCCAATGAAAATATGCGTTGTTGCAGCCCAATCCATTACTTTTGTAAACGGCGGCCCGCTGATGCAGGTCCGCGAAACAGTCGGACATCTCAGGCAACTGGGCGTTGACGTTATCTATTTCTCTCCCTGGGAATCTCTTGAGGCCCAGGCGTCTGACCTGTTTCACGTTTTTGGAGCCAATATATCAACATATGAAATAGCGCATTCGCTGTACCATTTTGGTCAAAAGTTAATCATATCGCCCATTTTTTTCACTCAACGCGGCATCGCCGTTATCCGCACCGGCATCTGGATGGAAAAAACGCTGGGCCGGCTTGGCAAGGGCATCTGGAATGACTACGGAATAACTCGGAGAGTCTGCCGGTTAGGCCGCGCCGTACTCCCCAATACATCCGATGAATCCCGTCTCATAGAAAGGGGACTTCATATTGAACCGGAAAAGTTGGTTGTGGTGCCGAACGGCGTTCACGAACGTTTTTTAAAAGCGGATCCGGAACTTTTTGTGCGTACCTACGGCCTTAAGGATTTTATATTAAATGTCGGGCATGTGGGTTCCGAGCGCAAAAACGTCGTCAATTTAATACGCGCGGTAAAAGATCTCAATCATCCCCTGGTTATAATCGGTAAAGTCCGCCAGAACGCCTATGCCCAACAATGCCTGGACGAAGCGGCCAAAAACAAAAATGTTCGGATTATCGACGGATTACCGAACGATTCCGAAATGCTGGCATCGGCTTACGCGGCCTGCAAAGTGTTTGCCCTGCCTTCGTTATATGAAACGCCGGGTATTGCCGCGCTGGAAGCCGCATTGACCACAGCCAATATCGCTATTACGCCTTTCGGCGGCACTAAAGATTATTTTGGCTCGCATGCCGATTATGTGCACCCGCACTCCGTCCCATCCATACGCCAGGGAATTGAAAACGCGCTGAACCGGCCCAGAACAACGAATTTACGCGACCATATTGTTCGGAATTTTTTATGGCAGAAAGTCGCTGAAAAAACTCTCGAAGTTTATAAAAAAGTATTAAACAGCAAATGACACGCACGGCGTTGTATGTTTATCTCATTTAAAAATATCCATCAGACCAATCCGTTATTTAAGGATTATATCTATGATTATTCCAAAACCGAGGCCTTTTACAACGGTTCGCATCATTCTGAAAACGACATTCGTCGGATTATAACAGACCGCATGGCTGCTAATCCTGACCCGATCAGCATCTTAACCGATACCCTGCACCGCCAAAACCAGTCTTTCGGCTGTACGGATCTTACCCTCCAAAATATCCGCCGCCTCAATCATCCGGATACGCGCGCGGTGGTCACCGGACAACAAATGGGCCTGTTCACCGGCCCGGCCTATACGATATATAAAGCGCTGGGCGCCGTTAAATGGTGTCAGGAGTTTGAACGGCGTTATCCTGATTTTAAATTTATTCCTGTCTTCTGGATGGAACTTGAGGATCATGATTTCGAGGAAGTCCGGCATACTTTTATAATAGATAAAGAAAACAAACCGGTTCGCCTTGCTTACGACGGTGTTGATCCGCTCAATGCCCGGAAAAATCCGATTTATAAAATTTTACTCACCGATGAAATTGAGCGTACAATTAAAAGCTTATCCGATCAGTCGATGCCAACGGAATTTACAGCGGCAGTGATGGATTTATTAACACAGACTCATCGGGCGGGATGTTCCTGGCCAACCGCATTCGGAAAACTATTGACCCGATTATTAGGTCATTATGGCATCATTCTGATTGACCCGTCCGACCCGGCGCTGAAAGCCCTTGTTCGCCCGGTTTTTCGTAAAGCGATGGAAGAGGCTGGAACCATCCATAATCTATACCTCGAGAACAATCACGCGCTGATCAGAAAAAATTATCCGGTGCAGATTGACACGGTACCGACAACCCTGTTTGTATATAATCCCAAACCGGATAACCATCAGCCGCATAAAAGAAAAATAGTTCCCGATGAGGTCCGTACCCATAGCGCCGCTCTGACGGCATTACTCGAGAGCCATCCGGAACAATTTATTCCGAATGTCATGCTGCGTCCCATTGTCCAGGATTTTCTTCTGCCTACAACCGCGTATATCGCGGGGCCTTCTGAAATCGCTTATTTTGCCCAGTTAAAACCTCTGTACAGGCATTTTAATATTACCATGCCGCTGATCATACCGCGCCCGTTTGTAACCATTCTTGAAAAGAAAACAGAACGAATTATGGAAAAATATGATCTCACGTTTGAGGATCTGTTCAACCGGCCGAAGCAATTAGCCGATAATGTTATTCGTCGTCTGACGCCTGAAAGTGCGGTCGATTTGCTGGATGTAAAATGGTCTGTCATCGAGAAAGAAATGCTATCGGTTGAACCGGCGCTGTCGGTTGTCGACGCTTCCCTGAAAGGCGTACTCCAGACAACCGTAACAAAAATGCAGGCGATTTATCAGACGCTGAAGCATAAAACCGACAGCATGGAGAAACGCCGTCACGATGCAACCATCCGACAAATTAATAATTGTATCGATGCCGTTTTCCCAACCCTTGATTTTCAGGAACGAAAAATTAATATTTTGTATTATCTAAATAAATATAACTTCTCTTTTTTAGATTATATATATGACCAAATTGCTATCAACCGTCACGACCACCAGATTATAAACGTGTAGTATGGCGCCCAATCCCGTATTTCCGGAGTTATCCGGCCCGATGTTCCTGCTTCTTTACGCGGCCTTGATAATCGTCACGATGATGGCGGCAATCCTTCAACGCCGAATGGCTGTAGCCGTGCAGGAATCATTTTCCGGACGGAATCTTAACCAGCTTGAGACGGCGTTACTGGCCGGAATGAAAAACGATAATCCTACCTTTCAGGTCATTCAAGCCGCTTTATTTTCGCTGCTTCAGAAAGGCCAGGTTGCATTGAATGACGATCAGACTAAAGTAGTCAGAAAAAACCCTGTTCTGTCCGAAGGTAAATATCACGGCGATCTGGCGCAGGTGGAACGAATAGTGGATCACGCCATTTCTCAGGAAATTACGTTGTCGGAATTACATAAAGCCGTTGAAAATCCGGTATCGGCCGTGCTGGAGCCCGTTATGGAAAAATTCCGCCACGAACATCTGATCGTATCCGATGAAATACTAAAGCGACAGCGCTTGTTCGCCTGGGCCTTTTTCGGGATAACGGCAGGAATAGGTTTGGCGCGTATGGCCGGAGCCATCTACAGCGACCGACCGATAGGCTATCTGGTTCTTATGTTTATCATATTTGTTATTATTTATTGGTTGTTGGCCGGTCGGACGCCGTCACTGACTTCACTGGGCATGCAGCTTTACCGGTCTCTGAAGGAAAGGGAGAATGCGCAGATTCAGTTAGTCGGCGTAAAGAATTTTTCCCCGCATACGATGCTGTCCTATGTGGCCCTGTTCGGTACCGGCATTCTGGCGGGCACGGCCTATGAGCGTTTCAATACTTTTATCCATCCCCCTTCGGACTCCGGGTCTTCCAGCGGCTGCGGCAGCGGTTGCGGCGGGGGCTGCGGCGGCGGTTGTGGGGGCGGTTGCGGCGGTTAAAAAAACGAACTTACAAAAGGGAGGTTATTATGACCTTGATCGCCCATGACGAAATTGACCGGATGATCGCGGCCTTTATCGAAGCTTGCCGGCAGAAAGCCCCGGATCGCTTCGTAATGGCGGGCATATACGGCAGTCTGGTACGCGGCCATTTCAAACCGGATACATCCGACATCAATATTCTGATGATTTTTGACCGGCTCGAAATAAAAATCCTTCAGGCGCTGGCACCTGTCATTCAGCAATACAGGGATAAGCACCGGTTTTCATGCGTCGTTTTATCCGCCGATGAGCTTAACCAGTATGAACGGCACTTCCCGGTTAAATTCTATGAGATGAAAACCCATTTTCGTGTTGTCGAAGGGCCGGATTTACTGCAACCCATGCAAATGGAATGGCCCTATCTGAAAACCAAAATCGAAGCGGAAATTCTGAACATCAAGATTAAACTCCGAAAATCCCTTTTAATCGGCGACAACCAGCTTCCTTTGCTCGTCGGACCTCTGAAATCATTTATTCCCCAGATTTTAGGCGTTTTACGGGTTCTCATCGACACCCCGCAGTCTCAGGGGTTTGACGACGACGACCGCCTTTACGTCTGTCTGAACGAAAAAAAGAACAAGTTGGAGTATTTGTCCTATCCCGACGTCATCGCGCTGTACGGCAAGCTTTTCACGGAATTGGACCGTATCCTGGATATCATTAAACCGATGCCATGAAGCGGATTCCGGCTTTCAATGAACCGTTTGTTTTCCAATGGCATATAACGGACGCCTGTAACCTCAATTGTGCGCATTGCTACAGGACGGAAAGCCATGAGGATATTTCCTTTTCCGGGCTGCGGGCTGTTTTTTCCCAGTTCAAATCGTTTTTAAAAAGACGTTCGCTGGCGGGACGTATTCATTTTGCGGGCGGAGAGCCGCTGTTAAGCGCGCATTTACCCGATTTGGCGGCGGACTGCACGGCTGAAAATCTTATGATCCGTATTCTCACGAACGGAACGCTGCTCTCCAAAAGCAAAAGGGCTGAACTTTACAAAGCCGGTGTCCGGTATTATCAGATCAGCGTGGACGGTGATACCTGCGCGCATGATGCTATTCGGGGAACGAAGGCCATGGCCGTGATTCAGGAACAACTATCAGATTATACGCCTGACGGCATCGAATTCACGCTGGCCATGACGGTATCCACTGTAAATCTCTGCTCGATGGAAAACCTGATCCGCCGGCCGCCCGTTCCTTGTCACCGGTTGTATTTTTCAAGAATGGTGCCTTTTACCAAAAAACAGTTCACCGAAACGCTCACCCAGTACGAATGGTTTAACGTGATGAAGCGTATACTGACTATCCGGCATATTCCTGTGCCCCTGCGCGATCCGTTGTTTCGTCCGTTTTTGATGTCTCCGGTTCGGGCAATCCACGCTTCAGCGATCGGCGGCTGTTCCGCCGGTTTCAACAGTCTTGCCGTCGAGTCTAACGGCGATGTGTATCCCTGCCGCCGCCTGCCGATCGTCATTGGAAATCTTTTAAAAGATGACATTGAAGATATATGGCAGCATACCGTCTTAAAAGAACTCCGCAACCGTGACGCGCTGAAAGGACGCTGCGGGATGTGCGCGTATCGATGGTTATGCGGCGGATGCCGGGGTATGGCCTATGCTTACCATAACGATTATTTAACCGAGGATCCGCATTGCTTGTACGTTTGCGGTTTTCATAATCAAAATTCCATGTCACGAAAAAAATCATTCATTTTTTCGGTTTGTTAAAAAGATTATTAAAACCTTGACAAATTCCGTGTGCTTTATATATATTGTCTAATATAAAAGTAATCTACCATACTTTACAGGAGCTTTTTATCAGAACCTTGCTACAGTAATTGCATTTAAAAGTAACTAAAAATCTGATGAAAGTCCTGCAAATCGTTTGTATCTGTTTACATTCACAGCCACGATAGCCGCCAATTTACTAACCCAAAGGTATTAGAATGCGTTTTTCATTTTATGGAAAACACCTTGTTGTTTTCACTATACTGATAACCGGTGTATTGACAGGACAAAGCCCGCTTCGCGTAATGCGTTCGGACGCCGGCGGTTGTGTTTTAGAATACCGAGGTCAGGAACTGAAGCTCACCGAGACCTATCAGTCCGGCCGGCTTTATTACCGATGGGAAACGGATAATGGTTTTCAAACCCGGAGTCTTCCGGGCGAGCCGGATATGCCCGTTGCCAGCGGTCAGATAGCCCTTCCCTACGGCGCCGGGGTTACCGCGTCGGTACAGGTGCTGGAATCGGAGGAACTTTCCGGCTACCGCCTGCTGCCCGCGCCGTCCTTTGAGTATGACAACGAAGGAATGGTCATAGCCACCGCTTACACCGAATCGGCGACCTACAGCGAAAACCGCTGGTTTCCGGAAAACGTGACCGACGTTTCACCTCCGTCGTTATTACGGGACATTAACACCGCCGGCATCACGTTTACGCCGGTACAATACCATCCGTTGATGAATAAAATCCGTATCATTCGCCGGGCGATAATTACGCTGTCTTTTTCTAACGCCCTGCGTACAGCCCGCTACCAGACTGAAACTTCGGTCTCGGATGAATTTCCTTCCGGTTTGTTCCTGAATGAATCCTCCGCCCGACAATGGCGGGTACGTTCGGCGATGGAAAAAACATTCCTATCAGTCGGCAACCGTCTCAGCGCGGGCAAGTGGTATAAAATCCGCATCACAGAAGACGGGTTATATAAACTCGATAAAAAATTCTTTGAGGACCTCGGCGAGAAAGTCTCCTCGATTGATCCGATGACCATCAAAATCTACAACAACGGAGGCGGAAATCTGCCGCTGTTGCCCGACAGTCTGAATCTGTCCGATCCGAACAATCTGCGGGGAATTCGTCCGCTGGATCTTCGGGAAAATGCGATCTGGGTACAGGGTGAATCCGACCGGAAGTTTGACGGCGGCGATTACGTCCTCTTTTATGGCCGTGGGACCAAGAGCTGGCAGTATGATTCCTCCTCGAACAAGTATCAGTTTCGGACGAATTATTACACGGAAGAAAACATTTACTGGCTTACTTTTAATGACGGTGTAACGGGTAAGCGGATGGTTTCGCAGCCTTCGGCCGGCAGCGCCTACGTACGGCAGAATACGTTTCTTCACCGGTATCATTACGAAAAAGACGAAGAGAACTTTTACCAATCCGGGCTGGTGTGGGTCATGAAGTCGATGGGCGCCGGCCAGACCTTTACGTATCCGGCCTCTTCGGAGATTCCTGACGGCGGATTGCTCAATGACCGGGATGCCGCTTCGGAGGTTACCTATACCATCAAGTTTAAAGGTTCCTCGGTGGAGGGCACAGGAAATTATTTCCGTGTAACGGTGGATAATTCTTCAACCTACACCACATCGGTGTTTTCCGGTATGCGCAGTCAACTGCTGAGTTTTTCCTTACCGCCGTCCGTCTTATCCGGCGGCCGGATTAATGTTTCCTATTACAACAACAAGGCCGGCAGCACGGCGGCGTTGGACTGGTTTGAGATACAGTATAACCGCAAGCTGAATCTTTATAAAGATAAACTGACTGTGTTTTCGCCGGCGCAGGCTGGGGTGTATGCCTATCCGGTGGCGCTGAAAGGAATCTCCGGCGACGGCACGCGCGTCTTTGATATTACCCGACACGACGAGGTCCGGGAGATTCTGCCGTTATCGGTAGCCGGCGATACGTTATGGTTCGCCGATGAAGTGGCCGCGAAACAACCGAAAAGATACTGGATCGCTCATTCCAGGAGTTACCGCACGGTTAACAAGTCCCAGGTCACGTTAGACGTAAATTCCGATCTGGCGAATACTTCCAACCGGGCGGATTATCTGATTATCACGCATCCGAATTTCCGACAGCAGGCGCTGCGGCTGGCCAGCCACCGGCAGTCTAAAAACGGTTTCCGCACGATGGTGGTGGATGTGCAGGATATTTTTGACGAGTTCGGCGCGGGGCTTCCCGATCCGGTGGCCATCCGGGATTTCCTGCGGTATGCGTATTACCGCTGGCAGACGCCGGACAAGCATGATCATCTGTTTTATGTGCTCCTCATGGGCGACGGAGATTACGATTACCGGAATGTGCTGATCCAGAGCGATCATAACTGGATACCCACCTATCAGATTCAAAGCGACGTGCCCGGCTCTGGTTTTGCCATCGAGACGCGCGAGAGCGATGATATGTACACGTACATCAACGACGTCAATATCTATAACGACAACAGCGACGGCAATTTTACTTATCCCCAGTTGTATCTGCCGGCGGCGGACTTGTCGATTGGAAGAATTCCCTGCAATACGGATAATGAGGCTAAAGCCGCGGTGGATAAAATCCTGTATCATGAAAATATGAGCGGCATCGAGGCCTGGCGTCATAAAATCACGCTGGTGGCCGACGACGAATGCGCGCCTGGCAGCGGCTCCGAGCTGGATCTACATATCGGGCCTACCGAGCAAATGGCTAATGATACGTCTATGATCGGCCCCTCCTGGCTGCAAGAGAAGATATACCTGACCGAATACCCCTGTGAGATGCTCGGATCCACCTGTTTTAAAAGGCAGGCGCGCGATCGGTTTCTTGAAGCTATCAACGAAGGCAGTATGATTGTCAACTTTGTCGGACACGGCAACCCCAAACAACTCTCTCATGAGCGGTTATACATGGATGAAACGGATTTCCCGCTCATTCAGAATCAGGGAAAATATTTTTATTTTACAAATTTCTCCTGCTCATTTGCAAAGTTTGACCAGACCGACCGCCAGGGTGGCGGGGAAAAATTAGTAGTTACCCCCGGGCGCGGGGCCTTTGCGCTGTTTGCCGCTACCAGAGCGGTTTATGCCGGGGTCAATACCGACTTGATGAAACAGATATTCATATCATTAAAACAAAAAGGGACTCTCGGAAAATCGGTTTTTTACGGAAAACGCGCTATGCCGATTAGCCGTTTTCATCAGGTTAATAATGAAAAATACGTTTTGCTCGGCGACCCCGCTTTAACGATTAACTACCCGACTCCAGAATTGACCATAGCATCCGTACAACCGGTTACCATTAAAGCCCTGGCACAAACAGCCATCCACGGCCGTATCAACTTACCCGGCGGAAGCATTAACAGCGGTTTTAACGGAGAAGCGGAAATAACCCTGCTGGACCGCGTCATTAATAAAACCTATACATCTAAACCCGGTTGCGGTACCGGCAGTACGGCTTATAATCTCTGGGGCAGCACCCTATTCCGCGGAAAAACACAGGTTCAAAACGGCGAATTCATCATAAATTTCATACCGCCCAAGGATCTCAGTTACAGCTATCTGAAAGGAAAAATTCTAGCTGTGGCCACCGACGGGAGTTCCTGGGTCGGCGGCGCTTATAACGACATTATCATTGATTCCCTCAGCGCCGACCGATTGGATACCGTAGGTCCTGCGGTCACTATCGGATTCGAGGGCCAGCCCTTTTACAACGGCGATCCGGTCAGGCAAAATCCTGTGCTCAATATATTTTTCCGGGACAGCAGCGGCATCAATGTTACCGCCTCAGCCGGGCACGGGATCCAGCTTGTTATCGACCATGCCACCGTCATCAACCTAAGTTCGCAGTACACCACGGCGACCGGCGACTTCACTCAGGGCACCGTCTCCCGAACCCTCTCCGGCCTTGAGACCGGCAAACACACCGCTTCGCTGACCGTTTTCGATAATCTCAATAACGTCACCCGAACCGATTTCTCTTTCACCGTGGTGCCCACCGTAACCGCCTCCGGCAAGCTGGAGCCGGTTAAGCTTCGCGATGTGATGAATTATCCGAATCCTTTCCGGCGGTATACCAATTTCACCTTCATCTGTAATCATAGCGCGGGGGATGTGGAAATTCGCATTTACACGATCAGCGGAAAACAGATTAATAAAATAGATGCTTCAGCTTCGTTCGGGTATAACAGTATTTTCTGGGACGGCCGTGACGCCGACGGAAACCGGCTGGCTAACGGACTCTATCTTTACAAAATCACGCTTCGGTCCTCAGAAAATAATACCCGTAGCGAATACATTGGAAAATTAATCATTTCTAAATAAACCCAATTAGGAGGTATGTTTCAATGAATGCCTTTTTGATGAAAAAAATGTTTCCCGTCGCCGTGAGTGCGCTTCTGCTGATAGGCGATTGGATATGGACCGTGTCATCGGCGCAGGCGCAGGTGAGTGAAGCCGGCGTTTTGTTCCTGCTGATCCCGCCCGGCGCCCGGCATAACGGGATGGGCCAGTCCGGTGTATCCACCGCCCGGGATGCCAATGCGATTTATTATAATCCGGGCGCTCTGGGATTTTCACTAACGCCCGAAACTCCCCGCAGCTTCGAGTTCATGCATGTAAACTGGCTTCCCGGTTTTAATCTGGATATGTTCTATGATTACGGCTCCATTGCCTGGTATCTCGATGACATCGGCGTGGTCGGCGCCAACATCACTTTCTTCAACCTCGGCGAACAGGAACTGCGAGACGATCTCAATCAATATCAGGGTAAAATTAACAGCTTTGATATGTCTATTGGCGCTACCTACGCTACCAAACTCAGTGAGAACTGGGGCATCGGCGGTAATTTAAAATTCATCTACAGCAAGCTGGCCAATAAAAGCAGCACGGCTGAAAAAGAAAAGGGTACCGGAAGTTCTGTGGCCATCGACGTCGGCGTCATGAAAAAAAATCTTTTTATTAAGGACCTGACGTTCGGCGCCAGTCTGGCCAATATAGGCCCTAAAATTACCTATGTGGACGAGGCCCAAGCAGATCCGCTGCCGACCCTGCTACGGGCCGGCCTTTCCTATCCGGCATACAAAGACGACTATAACAGCATCTCTGTATGCTATGAAATCAACCGGCTGATCGTCCGCGGCACCTCCAAGGGTTCACAATCGCTGATATATAACATCAATCCCTTTTCAAAGAAATTTTACACCAAATCGGCGCTTTTTACCACATGGAGCGACAACGGCTGGCACCGGCTCGGTCATAATTTCGGCGTGGAATACATGTATTCCGACTTTCTGGCGCTGCGTTCCGGAACAGCCCTTGATGTCGCCGGAAAATTATATGACTTGAACTTCGGCGCCGGTATAAAATATTCCATGTTTAAAATCGACTTCGCCTACACAACCCGACTGGCCGGCGATTTTAACGCACGGGACGGCTCCCAATTCTACAGCATAGGGGTAGTATTTTAATTATATGGCATGATCGCATATTCATAAAAACCG
Organism: uncultured Bacteroidota bacterium; assembly: GCA_964609675.1. Classification (GTDB taxonomy): domain Bacteria; phylum CLD3; class CLD3; order SB21; family JBBIRG01; genus CAZSRX01. The sequence continues at coordinate 68,691 of CAZSRX010000010.1, forward strand.
GATATACCTCTTATTATAAGAGGGGTTTCCGGTTTTTTTATTTAACCATCTGAGCATTCATGAAACACATCATTTTCTTATTGGTTTTCGTTACCATCACTGGCCTTCAGGCGCAGACACTTAACCGAACCCTTTATTCCAATGCCTCCGCGCCTTATAAAGAACGACGCGTTTCCGGCGCCGGTACGCAAACGGTGAATGTGCTTGCCCTGAGAGTCCAGTTCCGCAAAGAAATTACCGATAACCTCCAGACTACCGGCAACGGCCATTTTGACCTGCGCGACTTACGCGACAGTCTGACGATTGATCCGCCGCCGCATAATAAGCGCTACTTCGAAGATCAGTTGCTGGCTATGAAAAATTACTACGAAGACGTTTCTGACGGAAAACTTATAGTGAACTTCACGGTCAAACCGGACGGTATGGATTCCGCTTATTCATTAAATCAGTATATGAATTACTACGGCATACGCGGATCCCAGTCTGTCCGTGATGTCCGATTGGCTAAGTTTTTCATGGACGCCATCATCCAGGCGGACGCTTCAGACGCCATTGATTTTTCATCTTACGATTATATCATCGTTTTTCATGCCGGTGTCGGTCAGGACTTTAGCAGCGAAGATAATACGCCAAACGATCTCTCGTCGCGCTTTATTTCCCTGGACCTGCTTAAAAAAGCGGACACCTCGGCCGGATTCGATGGCATACCGGTTAACGGCGGCATGAAAAAAATTACCAGCGGGGTTGTTGTTCCTGAAACGGAAAGTCAGTTTCTGATCGATCCTTTATTTCAGGTTGATGTATTCCGCGAAATCGGCTTATCAGGAATTCTTATATCCAACTTCGGCAGTCAACTGGGCATGCCCGACCTTTTTAATACCCAAACAGGCCATCCGGCTGTCGGCGTCTTCGGACTGGAAGATCAGGGCGCGGTTAACGGCGACGGACTCATCCCGGTTGAGCCCGATCCGTGGACAAAAATATATATGGGCTGGTGCGAACCTATTATATTGCGCGACACGCCCTACGTACAGTTATTACCACGTAAACTGGCCGGAAAGAATACCGTTATCAAAATTCCCATCAATGAGAATGAATATTATTTGGTTGAAAATCGCCAGCGGGATGTTGTCGATAACAGTTTATTTCCTGTTCGCCTCTCCCGCATTGATACCATCCGTACCAATGGCAGTTATATTCTGGATACCATCTATCTGGCCGGCGCCGAGCAATCGGCTGTTTCCAGAGTGATTACGAAAATTGACGAATACGACGCCGCCTTGCCCGGTAGCGGCCTGCTGATTTGGCACATTGATGAAAACGTCATCCGCGCAAATATCCGAAACAATGCTATTAACAATGACCGCAATAACCGCGGCATCCGTGTCGTGGAAGGTTCCGGCAGTCAGGATATCGGTTATCTTTCCACGTCGGGCCCGTTTACCGCTATGAATGCCGGTGACCGATGGGATTTCTTTTTCAGAGGCAACGAAGGCTTCAAATATTATAACAATGACGCCGACTCCGTATTTTTTACCGCCACTTCCGTTCCGAATTCGATGGGGAAAAACCGCGTTCACAGCGGCATCCGTATGACGGATATAAGTCCGTTGCAGAACATTATGTCTTTCCGTCTGAGAACTTCACTGCTGATGGACGGGTTTCCGCAGTTTATCAACGGATCGCCGGGTTTTACCGGCCTGACCGGCGGCAATATTTCAGGGGATTCCAAAAGTGAACTCATTGCCGCAACCACCGCCGGAAAGATTTTCGCCTGGCACAGCGACGGGAGTAAAGTGATCCCCAATAACCTTGCAGTAAGCCGTCCGGGATTGGGAAAAGACTCTACCGAATGGCCTCTGGCTGTTTTCGCGCAGGCATCCGATTCGATTTATTTTACGCCGGCTTTGTCTGATCTTGATAACGACCATTACCTTGAAATAATTGCGGGGGCCAATAACGGAACGGTTTACGTATGGAAAGCCGTCGATGCCAATATGGACGGTTTTGCCGATACCGTATGGACACGCTCTGCCGGCTCCAAAATCACTACGGCCCCGGTGATAACCAATAATAAAAGAATTATCATAGGGACGATCAGCGGCCATGTAATCATCTGGGATCATGCGGGCAACGAAATCCGAAGAGAAAACTTTATCCATCCGGTCTTAAGTCTTGCCTTGCTGAATCAGGACAGTGTATGGGTACGAACCGACAATAAAATTTATATACTCCCCGTAACCGGCGGAATTTCAGCTGTCTGGAGTGACGCTCCTGCCGCCGAACAATCTTCCCTCGCTGTTGGCGATCTGCTGATGAACGGCACGCGACTGGCCGTGGATCTGTACCAGGCCAATGGCCGGTCTTATCTGAACGTATCGCCGTCAACCGGATTCGGTTACCCGATACAACTTCCGGAGCGATCAAACCGTGCGCCCTCTCTTGCGGACATTGACCAGGACGGCTTTCTTGAAATCATGGCGGGTCTGCCAAACCGGATATATGCGTTCAATCATAACGGCACGCTGGTTACAAATTTCCCCGTAGCGCTGGATGCCGCTCAACCGGCGGGTACGGTGACGGCATCATTGCTCATAGGCGATATAAACGACGATGGCTTGCAGGATATTCTCGCCGCATCCGGCGACGGCCGGGTGTTCGCCACCGACAAAACCGGTAACCCGGTGTCGGGGTTTCCGCTCTCGGCCGGGTTTACGGTGACGGCATCGCCCTTCCTCACCGATTTGGATGATGACGGCGATATGGATGTGGCCGCGGTCAGTGAAGACGGTTTTGTTTATGTTTGGGATTTGCCGGGCGCTTACCGAACAGACCGGATGCGATGGATTAAGATTAACGGCGATATCGCAAACACCTCGCTGAGCGTGGAGCAAAACACCCTGTCGGATCCCGGTGAGGATCTGATGCCGAAGAAAAAGGCCTATTGTTATCCGAATCCGTCACGCGGTGAACCGGTTTCGATCCGTTATTATCTCAGCAAGCCGGCGGATGTAAAAATAAAAATATTCGACATGGCCGGCGACCTGATCAAAGAACTCGACGGTACCGGATTCGGCCAGACCGATAACGAAGTCAAATGGAATATTCAAAAAATTCAGTCCGGCGTTTATTTTGCCAAAATAGAAGCCAAAGCCCTGAGCGGGAAAAAAGTAATCCGTACCGTAAAAATTGCCGTAACCAAATGATACGGCCATTTCGGCAATAATAACCACACGGAGAGTCCCATCGGCTCTCCGTTTTTTTAACGCAGATATGGAACAAGAACAACGGGATATCAAAGACGTCATCAAAGGTTCCCTGGTTAATTTGCTTGGTAATCTGGGTAAATTATCGCACCTGTTTTTTGATCTTATTGCCACCCGCTTTCTGGGCCAGACCGTATTTGGCTATTTCAGCACGACCTGGTTGATCATGAATCTATGCTTTATTGTTTGTTATTTCGGCGCGCACCGGCTTATCATTGATTTTGTGGTCACCGCCAAAGAACGTGACGAAGACGATTATTACCGGGGCATTTTGGCTTATCTGATGCTCACATTTTTGCTCAGCGCCATGCTGGTGACGGGAATTTACATTTATGCGGACTCGGTCGCCGCGTTTATGAATAAACCGGAACTGGCCGGTTATCTCAGGGTGATGGTCTGGTCGGCGCCGTTCTATTGCCTGACCACTGTTTTGCTTACAGCCACGCGCGGTCTTCGTATCATGAAACTATGGGTGTTCGTGCGTAACGGATTGGAGCCCTTCCTGGACCTGATTTTTATAGCGGTACTCGTTTTCGGTTGGACCGTGGCGGTGGCGCCGGTGTTAGCCAAAGCGATGGGTTTTGCGGCCGGCGCGTGCTTATCGGTTTATTACTACTCAAAATTTTTTTCGTTAAAAAAAATCGGGCGCCGTCTGCCGTCTTTCCGACACTGGAAACGGATTTTGGTTTTCGGCGCGCCCGTTATGGTAACAGACTTTCTATCGATAATATCCATCAAAGTGGATCTGGTGCCGCTCAGCATTATCGCTACCTCCGCGCAGGTGGCAGTGTATCAGATTATTTTGAACGTCGCCAACATTATGCGCAACATCCCTCAGGCCATCGATCCGATTCTCATGCCGGTTGTCGTTGCGATGCGTGTCCGAAACGACGCCTCGGAACTGGAAAGCATATTTATCACCCTGCTCCGGAGCGGCTTGTTTTTATGTGTCGGTTTTTTCGTCCTATCGGCCGTCTTCGGCGACCGGATGCTTCAGATCTTCGGCGACGATTTCGTTTACGGTTATTCGGCGCTGGTGCTGGCCTGCATGGGCATCATGCTCCATGCGGTCTTCTCAGCCGCCGAACCGGCGCTCATCATGATGGGACATCCCTATCTTCCTTTATTCAACAACATCCTGCTGGTAACGGTCAATCTCGTCCTGGACTTCCTGCTGATACCTGTTTACGGTCTGACGGGCGCGGCGCTGGGTTCGCTGACCGCCTGCGTCATCACCGTGGTCGCGCAAATCACCGAAACCTACCTGTGGCTGAAAATAAAACCCTTGAAACGCAGTATGCTCTATGTCCTGCTTTACGGTCTGACCATCGGCGTGGTGTTTTATGGACTGCGGGCAATTATGACGTACCCGCCTGTAAAAATATTTTACGATATTGTTTTAGGATTCCTGTTTATTTTCTTATATATTTATCTGGGATGGAAATTTTTATTCAAGCGCAGAGACCGGGAGGTCATTGCTTCGATCTTTAAAGGAAATGTGTCTATACAAAAAATTATTAAACCGTAACGTCTATGAATAAAAAATCATTACGGGCGCAGATACTGGAGATTCTCCGCAAACAGCCCGGTGGAAAAATAAAAGCCAAGGACCTTGCGAAAAAATTTAAAACCGCCGGTTCGGACACGATGGACGCCGTTCTCCATGACTTGGTTTTGGAAGGCGTGATGTATAAAAAGGGAAAAAACTATCATCTTCTTGAAAACCGGCTTATCGGGCGCATTTCCGTGAGCAAGCGAAGAGAAGGGTATGTCCGCGTGGAAGGTATTGCGGACGAATATTATGTCGCGGCGCATCATCTGCGCACGGCATTGGACGGCGACCGCGTGATGATTATACCTCTGGAACGCCGACGGGCACGGCGCCGTCTGGAGGCCGAAGTCGCTGAAGTGATTGAGCGCGGCCGTTCCCGCCTGGTCGGCACTTATAAAAACGACCGGAACTTGGAATACGTCATACCCGACGATCTGCGTTTTCAGCGCGATATTCTGGTAACCTATAAAGCAGACCTGAAACCGGCCGACGGACAAAAAGTTGTGGTTACCCTCGACGACTGGACGGATGAACACCTGAATCCGCGAGGACATATCACGGAAATACTCGGCTTCCCTTCCGAACCCGGCGTGGACGTGCTTTCGGTGGTCAAAGCGCATGATATCCGTTTCGGATTTCCTCCCGAAGTCGAAACCGCCTGCGCCGCCGCCGATGAGGCGATACCGGATAGCGAAATCTCAAGACGCTTGGATATCCGAAACTGGCTGACGGTAACCATCGACCCGGCGGACGCCAAGGATTTTGATGACGCGGTTTCTCTCCTTACTCTGCCGGAAAATTTGTTTCTGCTAGGCGTGCATATCGCCGATGTCAGTTATTATGTCCCCGAAGATTCCATAATTGACAAAGAGGCCTATACGCGCGGCACCAGCACCTATCTGGTAGACCGCGTCATTCCCATGCTCCCGGAGCGGCTTTCCAACAACTTATGCAGTCTGCGCCCTGATGCCGACCGCCTGACATACAGCATACTGATGACGCTGGATATGCGCGGCAATATTCTCGATTATGATATTGAGGAAAGCGTGATTCACAGCCGCCGGCGCTTCACTTATGAAGAAGTGCAGTCGGTTATTGAAGGCCAACGCGTGGAAAATGTCTCGCCGGAAATTATCGATATGATTCTTCAAATGAATAAACTGTCAAAAATCCTTACCCGTAAACGTCTTGCGGAAGGCAGTCTGGATTTTGATACGCCGGAAGCTAAATTTGTTCTGGACACCGCCGGACATCCGGTCGCGTGTTATCGTAAAGACCGTTTAGACAGCCACCGGCTGGTCGAGGAGTTTATGCTGGCCGCTAACCGCACCGCCGCGGCGCATATCGGCAAACCGGTAAACAAGGCAGAGCCCGGCCCCGAACGGCCTTTCCTTTACCGGGTGCACGATAAACCGCCGGCTGAAAAAATGGAAAATTTTTTCGGCTTGCTCAAAGCCCTCGGGGTTAATCCCGGATTTTCAAAGGATTTTAGTAAGCTCCGCGCCGGCCAGCTTCAGATGATGATGAACAAAATACGCCGCCATAAATACTATCCCCTTGTGGAGAAAGTGGCCATTCGCTCCATGTCCAAAGCGGTTTACAGCCCGGTAAACATCGGCCATTTCGGGCTGGGATTTGATTATTATACCCACTTTACCTCGCCCATCCGACGCTATCCGGATCTGGTGGTTCACCGCCTCCTGAAGGCCTACAGCCGCGGCATGACGGCGGAGCACCGCGATTGGCTGGAAGACAACCTCGATAGCATCGGCCGCCACTGTTCGGAACGGGAACAAATTGCCGCAGACGCCGAACGCGAATCGGTCAAAGTGAAACAGGTGGAGTTCATGCTGGATAAAATCGGCGAGGAATACGATGCCGTTATATCCGGCGTCATGGCTTTTGGCATATTTGTCGAAATCCCGGAATACCTGATCGAAGGATTGATTCATATTCGCGATATTGATGACGATTATTACATATACGACGAAAAACAATATCAGATCAAGGGCAAGCGGCGCCACCGCACGTTGCGGCTGGGCGATACCGTACGCGTCCGCCTGATCCGCGTGAACCGCGAAAAGAACGAAATCGACTTTATGCTCACCGATTAACCCCGGATCTTATACGTTAGCCATGCGCCCGCTGAGCATCATAGACCGTTACCTGCTGAAAAAATTTACGGGTATTCTGGTGTTTGCCCTGATCGCTATGGTCACGATTTTCGTTGCGGTGAATTACGTGGAAAACACCGACCGGTTCATCGACCGTAAGGTACCCACTGACGTTCTTATTCAGTATTATATCCATTTTATCCCGCATATCATCACGCTGACCCTGCCGGTGGACGTACTGATGGCCTGCCTGTTTTCACTCGGCAGTCTGTCGCGTTTTAACGAAATCACGGCTATCAAATCCTCCGGCGTGAGCCTGTTCCGGCTGATTACGCCTTTACTGGTGATGGGAATCCTTATCAGCGCCGCGGATTTCTGGATCAGCGAAAACATCGTCCCGGATTCCAACAGAAAAAAATCCGACCTGTGGAAAACGTATATCGACCGTTCGGTGTCCGTGCGCAAAGTTTCGGGACAGGATATTAACCTGTATGACCCGAGCGGCATCAAAGTAATCATGGACCGTTTTGACCGAAAATCGTATATCATCACGCATATTTCCATACAGGAATTTTTCCGGAACCGAATCATTTCGCGCATCGACGCGGAGGAAGCGGAATGGGACAGCGCGGCCTCGGCCTGGATACTGAAAAACGGCATGCAACGGCAATTCAGCGATAAGGGAGAAATCACCGCACGTTTTGACCTCCTAACAAAAGCCGACTTGTTCTTTACCCCCGATGACATTCTCAAAGGCGAACGCAATCCGGATGAAATGGACTATCTGGAACTGAAAGCCTTCATCGAAAAACTTAAAAATAGCGGTTCGCGCACCGAACGCTGGGAGGTGGACTACCATCTTAAATACGCTTACCCGCTTACCTGTTTTGTCATGATTCTTTTCGGGGCGCCTCTGGCAGCGACCCGAAAAAAAAGCGGCGCCGGAATGAATATTTTCCTCACCCTGGTAATTTGTTTTTCATATTGGATAGTCATTCAGGCAGGTCGATATATGGGATATAACCAAAGCCTGGATCCTATTTTATCCGCATGGATAGGCAATGCCATTTTCGGATCCATAGCATTTTACATATTTATCAGAATGAAGAGCTAAAAAAAAAAGCGTTGCGGAACCCTAAACCGCAACGCTTTCAAATTGATGAAGATTTCCTTGACCAATTTGATCTATCGTAACCCTCAAAACACAGAGAATTCAGATTTTTGAAAACCTTTTTCAGATTTTTGTTAAAATAAACGCTTATAAATTCACTTAAGTCGTTTATTTTTAATTATTTTACCAAATAACATTTTTACTGGTTAACCTAGTACTGCAATTAAAATACCAAAATTTTTATTAACAAAAAAAGATTCTTATTGAGTTTGAACGAAAATTTTGTTAATATTGGATAGCTTAGTCCAAATAAAAATCAAGGAGGTCAAAGATGATATTTTCAAAATCGTGCGAATATGGTTTACAGGCCGTTTTGTATATATCGTTACATCCAGGCAAGCTGGTTGGGTTGAAAGAGATGGCGGCGAACCTCAGCGTACCGGCGCCTTATTTGAGTAAAATTCTCCAAATGCTGGCAAAACGTAGAATTTTGCGTTCGGTTAAAGGTCCCGGCGGCGGTTTTGAAATCAATCCGGAATTAAAAAATCCCACTTTGGCAGACATTGTCGGCGCCATTGAAGGCATGGAAATTTTCGACCGCTGCGGTATCGGACTCAAATTCTGTACCGATGAAAATCCCTGCCCGATTCACGAAAAGTACAAAGCATTCCGCGAAGAAATCCGTAAAATGCTTTCCGAAAAAACGATTCAGGAATACGGCGAAGAAATCAAAGCCAGCGGTACAAAAGTCAGCCTGAAATAACGTTTCCAACCTGCCGTTTAAAAGTCTGAAACAATGAATGGTTTTGGACACAAGACTTTTTTTTATTAATGAATTGTCATCACTGCAATGATCCGTGCGAAAACGATCGGATCCGCGACGGCGATAAAGTATTTTGCTGTAACGGTTGCCGGATGGTGTACCGTATCCTATCCGAACAATCACCGCTCACCCAGGAAAATCCGCAGCCGGGAAACCGTTTTGCTTATCTGGATGCTATTCAGTTTAAAGAACGCTTTATAACATTTCGGTACGGAAACATCGTCCGGGTGACGCTCAACCTGCCGGCCATTCACTGCAGCGCCTGTATTTACGTGCTTGAAAATCTTCCCAAAATCGAACCGGCTGTAGTGCGGGTCCGCGTGGATTTTTTCAAAAAGGAAGCCACGATTGAATTTGACGAATCCCGGCTTACGCTGCGCATGCTGGCGGAACTCCTCAGCGCCGTCGGTTATGAACCCAACATGAATTACAGCTTGCACCGTCCCGAACCGCACCGGATTGAGCGGCGATTGTATGTGAAATTGGGCGTGGCTGGTTTTTGTTTCGGCAATGTGATGCTTTTCGCCCTGCCCGATTATTTCGCCGGCGGTCAGCTGGAACCGATGCTGGAATCGGTTTTCCGGTTTTTAAATCTGCTGCTGTCCGTGCCGGTACTGTACGCCGCCAGCGATTATTTTACTTCGGCCCTCTCCGGCTTGCGGGAACGCTATATCAACATGGACGTACCCGTGGCCATAGGCATTCTGGCGCTGTTCACGCGCAGTGTTTACGACATTCTCAGCGGCTTCAGTCCGGGTTATGTGGATTCGCTCTCGGGGCTGGTGTTCTTCCTGCTGATCGGTCGCGTGGTCCAGAATAAAACCTATTATGCGCTCTCGTTTGAACGCGATTACCGTTCCTATTTTCCGCTTTCGGTCCAGCGCATAGACCGCCACGACGCCGGCACCGGCGCCGCGTTCGTGTCTCTCGACGCCATTCAAGCCGGCGACCGCCTGTTGCTGAGGCACGGCGAAATTGTGCCCGCAGACAGCATCGTGATGAGCGCAGCGGCGACAGCCGACTTCAGCTTTGTGACCGGCGAGTCGCACCCGGTCGCATTGCGTAACGGCGACCGGATTTTTGCCGGCAGTAAAATCCTGGGTTCTATTACGGAAGTGGAAACGGTTAAAACGGTATCGCAAAGTTACCTGACCCAGCTCTGGAGTCAGTATGCAAAGCGCGAAGGCCGCCTTACCCGCTTGTCGTCCGTGGCGGCCCGATATTTTACATTTATCATATTAACGATCGCCGTTATTGCGGGTCTATTCTGGGCCTTTACGGATGTCGCCGCCGGCCTCCATGTCATGACAGCTGTCCTGATTATCGCTTGCCCGTGCGCGTTGGCGTTGACCATCCCCTTTACCTTTGGTTCCTTAATGCGCTACTTCGGCCGTAACCGATTTTACCTGAAATCAGCCGAAGGCATTGAGATTATGAGCGCGATAGACACGATTGTTTTTGATAAAACAGGTACGCTGACCACGCCACACCCGGAAAACATTTCTTTTATAGGTCCCACGCTGACAATGAAAGAGCAGGCGCTCGTTAAATCCCTTGTTTACCAATCCGTGCATCCTCTGAGCCGCCTCATTTACAAATCTTTCGACAACAGCGTTCCTGTAGTGCCGATCCAATCCGAGGAAGTGCCGGGTCTGGGCCTTCGTGGTTCCAATAACGACATGGAGATTAAAATCGGCGCCCAGGAATGGATAGCTGAATCTTCCAGAGGCTTATCCGGCGATGGGTACATGGATAGGGACGTCGAGGGTAGCAAAGTTCACCTGAGTTTAAACGGCCGGTACAAAGGATATTTCCGTCTCCAAACGGCCTATCGTGAGGGCTTACGGGAATTGACGCAGGAGCTGAAGACGCGATACCGGCTGATAGTGCTTTCGGGCGATCATGAACTGGAAAAACCGCGCCTGACCGCTATCATGGGCGAGGGCATTCCCATGCGTTTTCGCCAAACTCCGCAGGATAAAAGCCATTATCTGGAATCGCTTCGGCGAAACGGTGCGCATGTAATGATGATCGGAGACGGGCTTAATGATATCGCGGCGCTTAAAGAAAGCGATTTTGGCGTTGCCATTACCGATCAGACCGGCGCTTTCACGCCGGCCAGTGATGCTATTTTAGATGCCCGCGCGCTCTCAAATCTCCCGGCATTTCTCGCCCTATCCCGGAAAGCGGTAAAGACGGTTTATATCGGCTTTGGTTTATCGGCGCTATACAATTCAGTAGGTATCGGGCTGGCCGTTGCCGGATTAATTTCTCCGCTGCTGTCTGCAATACTGATGCCCTTAAGTTCGGTTAGCGTGGTTGCCGTATCCGTTGGCATAATGTATCTTCATGTTGCTTTATCAAAAAAACATAAAAATAGCCTTTCAGTATAAAAAATCTTGCAAATAAGATGTAATTCATTTAAACTTAAGTAAATTTGTCTTTAAAAATTACTTTCAGCGTACGATATTAGCGGGAGGTATTATATACATGCACAGAATACAGATGTTAATCCTTGGGCTGGCTTTTTTTCTGCTTCAATATGCCGGCGCCCTATCCGCCCAGACCGGTACCGACACACTTACGACATCGCAAGGACCGACTCTAGATTCCACGCAGACTTTAAGTGAAAAGCTTACGCAATTATTTACTCAACTGGATCAGGATAAAAATAACGCCTCATTACACTTTGACATTGCCCAGGAATATTTTTCACTGGGACGGAAAGCCTATGCGCTCGATTATTTTGAAAAATCGCTGAAATTGGATCCTACCAATATGGAAGCCCATTACCTTCGCGGAGAAATCTTTTTATCTATGGGCAAACGGAAATCCGCCTATCAGGAATTTCTGACGGTCATGCGCGACTATAAAGCCGATTCTTATCTGGATAAAATCGGCGGCCGTTTTGTCAGTCCTTACACGATTACTCAGATTACTAAAAATAATTACAATGATGTTATGCCGTCGTTTTCACCGGACGGCGCCAAAATTTTATTTCAGTCGGACCGCAACGGAAACTGGGATATTTTCATGATGGATGCAGCGGCCGGCGAGGGCTCCGCCGTACGGTTGACCACCGACCCCGGTTCCGATGAGAATCCCTGCTTTTCCACGGACGGTAAAACCATAGCCTTTGCCTCTACGCGGGAGGATAAGGCTATCAAAACCATTAAATCACGGGAAATATTCATTATGGACCGAGCCGGCAAAAACGTTAAAAAAGTAACCACCAGCTACGGCTCAGACAACTGGTCGCCCTATTTTTTGGATACAACAACGATATTATTCGCAAGCGACCGGTCCGATTTCAGTCCCCACCCGTTCTGGGAAAAGACCTCATCCATTTATATGATCGAAAAAACGGGAAATTTCATGTTCAAGTTCCTCGGCGCCGAAGGTAAAACCTATACCGATCCGGTATTTGCCGGCGATAAGATCGTCTTTGCCGAAAAGGTTTCCGGGGATAACTTTGAAATCGCATCCATACCAACCGAAGGTAAAGGCAATCCAACATATCTGACGAATAACCCCGCCGTCGATATTATGCCTCATGTATCTCCCGGCGGTGAGTTCATTACCTTTGCCAGCAACCGTGACGGTAATTTTGAAATCTACAAAATGATGGCTGACGGTTCGGAACCTCTCCGTATCACTTACGATGACGCCGATGATGTATTCCCCAGGTTTTCACCGGACGGAACGAAAATTATTTTCAGTTCCAATCGCACGGGTAACTATCAGATATTTATGGCTTCGCTGGGTCAGACTTCCACGGTCACGGTCAATCAGGTGATTACGGCGCTCGAAAAGAAACTGTCCACAGCGACCGATTATTGAGAAGCCTCCTTTTTTACGGTTACAATTATTTCGATCCACGCGTCCAGAACGGCACGGATGGTATCGCCGTCCCTAACCTCTCCGACGCCGGCCGGAGTACCCGTAAAGATCAAATCGCCCCTTTGCAGCGTAAAATACCTTGAAAGATATGCGATTATTTCCGGCACCCGCCACAGCATCTGGGAGGTGTTACCGGACTGACGCAGTTCGCCATTGACCCATAATTTCAAATCCAAAGCGTCCGGATTCAAAATTTTACCTGCCGGAATGATATCCGAGACAACCGCTGAAGTATCAAATCCCTTGGATAGCGTCCAGGGCTTTCCGCCGGTCTTTGCCTGTATCTGAAAATCCCGCATCGTCATGTCAAGACCCAGTCCATAGCCCAAAAGATATTCCCCGGCCTGTTCCGGCCGGATGTGTTTACAAGTCTTTGATATAACCGCGACCAATTCCACCTCATGATGCATTTCCTCACATCGTTCCGGTATGATCACCGTATCGCCGCTGTGAATGATAGCCGACGACGGTTTCATGAACACGACCGGTTCCGGAATATTTATTGGTACAGTTCTCCGGCTCATTTCTTTGATGTGATCAGGATAATTAGACCCTATGCAAAGTATTTTAGGAACCACGAGGTTTTCCGGGCTTTCGATAACCTGGATTGTAAACATTTAAATAATTCTCCTTGCCGAGATAATATATTATGCTTATTATATGAAGTAATTAACAAAAACGCCACACTTAAAAAATTACTTTGAAAGGAAACATCAGCATGTACGCATCAATCAGAAAATACGGGTTATGGAGCCTGTTGTTGATATTCATTGCCTCCTGTGATAAACTGGACAGCGATAAACGGATACTGGCCGATGATGTGGCATCTGAACCCCGTGGCGCCAAAGCCGTAATACAGAACGTGCTGCTCAATACCGATATTGGCCTTGCTCTTGCCGATACTAACCGTTTCCATGCATCCGCATTCATAAAAGTCTCCCTGTCCTCTTCTGACACGCTGATCAACGGAGTTTGGCATTGTAGCGCTTCGCATGCATTCGGCAACGACACCGTTTTGGCCGGTTACTGGGTCCGGTACGCCACCAGCGCTAACGGATACTTGATACCATTTGTTACGGACACAGCCTACATAACTCAAGTAACTGTAAACGACAGTGTCGATAAAGGTTCCATGCGTATTTACATATCGGTTAGCAACACCGAAGTTTCGATAACAGGATTTAATAACTGGATTCGCCCGGATTCCACGGGAGCGCTGGTTTTCAACGGCGCCCTGCATTCTAATATCCACTTTGCCATCGGTAAGCTGACGCCGAACACCGGTGACGACTTAAATTATTATAATACGTATGACTTTTCGTTCGTCAATCTTCGTGTCGTGGAAGGCTCCTCTATACCTAGCGGCGGCAGCGTCAATTTCACGATTACGCAGGACCTGGTACCCGATAAGGATGGCACCTACGGTACTATAGCCGGTGATTACACCATCAGTGGAACGATTACCTTCTCCGGCACGACCATCACTCTCACCATGGGTTCCCATTCCTATGCCGTTGTTATTGGCGCGGACCGAAGTATTTCGATAACGCCTTTATAATCCGATATACCCGGAATTTTAATACGGCGGCTCACGTTTCGATGGGCCGCCTTTATTTTGTCAGTAACACCATTACCTCCAGATGTTCCGTGGCCGGAAACATATCCACCGGAATGATTTTTTCAGTGCGGTAACCGGCCTTATTCCATAAAAGAAGCTCCGTAACCAGTATTTCCGTGTTACAGAATATATGCAGAACTTTCCTGAAAGGATTGAGCGCTAAGGCCTGTATCACGCCCGGTTCCGTACCATTTCGCGGTGGATCCAGAACCAGCAACGACGGACTCTTGCCGCTTGCCAGGACTCTTTGAATGGAATCCTTAGTGACGGGCGCGGCCATCCAGCGCGTATTTTCAGCATGGTTGATTTTAGCGTTATATCGGGCGCACCGGACGGCTTCCGACAGTAGTTCCAATCCGGTTACTGAGGCGGCGTAATCGGACATTAACAAACCAAACAGACCGTATCCGCAGTAAAGATCCAGAACATGGTCTTTTGTACCGGGATTAAGCAAACGGACAGCCGCTTCCGTAAAATCATCCAGGACCGAGGTGTTGGTTTGTGAAAAAACCAGCGGCGAAAAAAAATATTTTTTCCCGTGCACGGATAGTGTGACGCCGGCGCCGCCGTAAATTTTTCTTATGTTTTTCGGAGTCGTATGCACCTTATCCGAAATGTAATAGCCGGTATCATCATCCAAAATTATATATAACCCGGAAACGCCGGTAAGCTCAAAAGTTAAAATTTTAGAAAGCTCATTAAGCTTCTGGTTGATTTTTCCGTTATAATATTTCAGACTGAAAAGTATCATATAAGCATCATAACCGCCTTTGACAATGATGTAATTCAGGGATTTACATAATTCCGTACAACCCCCGTATTTTAAGAACTCCCGGGCAATCTGATAAATACGGTTGTGGTTATGGGGTTCTATGGGGCAATACATCACATCATACGGCCTTCCGGATGACGCCGCGCCACCGGACAATGCCAGTATCGGGTTTTTTTGAATGTAATACATGCGCCGTTTCGTTCCGGTGCGGTAATGGCGGCTTTGCGGCGACGGTATGATGGGTTCGATTCTTTTTCCGCCCGGACATTTATCCAGCAGCATCTGCAGTTTGTTTTGTTTGGCTTGCAATTCATCGCGATAATCCGATTCTATATAGGGGCATAACGAACATTTCTTATGGCTGTACGTGCGGCAGGCATGTGCTGTGATTTCCTCATAACTGATTTTTAAACCGGATCGTGTTTTCATCGTTGATGCCCTTAATAGTGACGGGTATGGGCTTTAATACCCAAAAAAAAAATATATATAAAAATTTGATTTTAAATATCAAATATTGTATTTTTGTGCCCTTATAGGAAATATAGCTATTAAATCTTTAACTTCAAATCGGTTCAGGAGATTTTTTTTATGATGACCAAGATTCGCGAAAAGACGCACATATTACTTTATTTGCTCGTCTTCGCATTTGTAGCGCTCATCGTGATTGAATGGGGCGCCAACTATTCGGATATCGCCCGCACCAAACGTGGCGTTATCGGGAAGATTGACGGTCAGGATGTCCGCTACGGCGATTTCCAGACTGTGTATTATAATCAGATTCAGCAAACCCAGCAGCAGAAAAACGGGGAAGCGCTCTCCGAATCCGAGATGGAGTCCATCAGTGATCAGGTCTGGAATCAGCTGGTTGAAGAACGCCTGCTCCAGCGTTTTATAAAAAGGAATGAAATAGCGATCGGCGATTCCGAAATCGCTTACCATCTTAAGTACAACCCGCCCGATTTCCTGCGCCAGAGCCCCAGCTTCCAGACGGATGGAAAGTTCGATATGAACAAATACTTCCAGGCATTAAGCAACCCGCAGTACGGCAAGCAATGGGCTGAAATCGAGGCTATTCTCAGAATGCAGCTGCCCTTTTCGAAAATCCAGAATATTGTCAATTCGGCTGTACGGGTTTCCGAAAGCGAACTGCGTACGGAGTATATGCGGCGCAATCTCCGATTGTCCGCGCGGCTGGTTTACTTCAGCCCGGCCGATGTGGCCACCGAAGCGGTGACCGTAACCGACGACGAATTGAAGGCCTACTACAAAGCCCATACCGATGATTTTAAGGAGCCCGAAAAAGCGCGGCTGGCGTTTGTGAATTTCAGCGACCAGGCAACCAAAGAAGACACCGCGGAAATCATGGAACGGCTGGCGGATATCAAGAAACAACTGGCGGAAGGTAAAGATTTTGCCGAACTGGCCAAGCAGTATTCCGCCGATAAAGGATCAGCCGAACAGGGCGGCTCGCTCGGATGGTTTACCAAAGGCATGATGGTCAGAGAATTTGAAGACGCCTGCTTTAAAGGCAAACCCGGCGAAATCATTGGGCCGGTGGAAACGCAATTCGGTTTTCATATCATCAAAATCGAAGACACAAAATTCCATTCCGCCAAAAAGAAAAAATCCAAAAAAGACAAGTCGGCCGAGCCCCAGGACAGCGTCAAAGCCAGCCATATCCTGATACGAATGGAAGCCAGTTCCAAAACTATCGAGACCGCGCGCGAAAACGCCAACGTGTTCCATGAAACCGCCAAATCAGAAGGTTTTGAAAAAGCCTTCGAGAAATACAGCGCGCGCTTCGGGCTGCGTATTGACACGACAGCCGAATTTCTCAATAACGAACGCAGCATGATACCGGGATTTTCCGATCGCCTTCGCGCCGTCCTGCGTTTTGCCTTTAGTCCCGACCGCGAATCGGTAACCCGGCCTTTCCACACCAGCCGCGGTTTTACGATTTTTACCTCCGTTAGCTATTCCAAAGCCGGCATTAAACCTTTTGAAGAGGTGGCCGATCGGGTCAAGCTGGCTGTCATCGAGGAAAAACGCCGTGAAAAAGCCTATGAAAAAGCCGTCGCCCTGCGTGAAAAAATCAAGACCATCGACGATATTGTTAAAATTGATAACACCATTATCATCCGCGACCTGAATAATTTCACCATCAACAGCTCTATTCCGGGCGTAGGCAGAGACGCGCGCATTAATGGCGCCCTTTTCTCCGTTCCAGTCGGTACGCTGAGCGACGTGATTAAAACTAACCGGGGCGCTTACATCGTTCAGGTAGCCCAGAGAGATGATTTCAACGAAAGCCGTTATCAGAGCGCCCGCGCTGACCTGAAACGCCAACTGCTCAACGTTAAACAGCAAAAAAATTACAAAGACTGGTTTGAGGCCACTAAAAAATTGACGCCGGTCGAAGATTTCAGAGCCGACTTCAATCTGTAAAAAAATTATAACTTTATTTAAAGCCACGGCCTTGAAGCCGTGGCTTTTTGTATTATGTTAGTTACACTTAAAGCAGCATTACCGGATACAGCGGCAAAAATTGAAGAAGATACCACCGATCGCTCGGAAACCGAATTTCCCTGTAAGGTACTTCTATTCAACGACAACATTCATACTTTCGATGAAGTTATCACGCAACTGATTAAAGCCACCGGTTGTTCCTCAGCTAAAGCGGAATCCATCGCCTGGGAAGCCCACACGAGGGGTAAGGCCGTTTGTTTCATCGGAACTCTAGACGAATGCCTGAATGTAGTCACCATACTGGAAGAAATATCCCTGCATGTTCAAATTGAACCGTAAATGTGAGGTAATCCTTACGGTGATTTAAGTTTAGTGAAATATAATTTACATAAAAGCATGACCCAATATTTTATTTTTTTAACGCTCCAATCATATAATAATATGATAATAATATGTTATATATAAACAAATACTTAATGCGAAGCTTTAAAAGTAATTAAACGAATTTTATCGCAATTTTTTTTATTTATCATTGTGAAAAACGTAGTTTATAATAGTTTGTGTGAGTATTTATTTACATAAGAATGAAAATACACGAAAACTCATCATGTCTTATCGTATCCTAATATTATTTTTGCCCTTGTTTTTTAATTACTTGTATCCGGAGTTTAGCTTAAATATGGTACACTTTTTGTTGTAATAAAGCCCGTTAAATTAACCTAAAACACCTGACCAAACTAAACTGGAGACACAAATGAAAAAAACGGGTTACTTTTTGTTGGTTCTGGCATTGATTGCCACGGTAGGTTTAACATCTGTTTTTGCCCAAAACAGTATGGCCAAGCAAAGCGCTGTAATTGAAAAACTAAGCGCTTTTTCTCAAAGCAATGGACAACCGGTTACCGTTCTTAAAGATGAACGTGGTGCCGTTACCGTTTTATCCGGAAAATTATCCCGCCCGGTTCCTGTAGTTAAAATCGGAAGTGCGGCGGCCGGGGAATTCCTTGAAGATCACAAAGAAATCTTCAAAATGAAAAGCTTAGAGGAAGAACTCTCGCTGGCTTCTGATTTTACGGATGGTTTTGGACTTGAACATATTAAATACAATCAAATATACAAAGGCATTCCGGTTTACAAACGTACCATGAATGTGCATATAGACAAGGAAAGAACTGTTCATGCCGTAACCACCAACTTTGTTCCTGAAATTAATCTCACCTCTGTAAATCCCGGTATTACTGAAAAAACAGCCATCCAGGCGGTTAAAACCGATAAGGCATTAATGGATATGCCCTATGAAAAAGCCGAGTTGGTAGTCTACTATGACGATGCAACCGGCGTTTCCCATCTGGCCTATGCCGTACACATTTCCAGCCTGCGTTATAATAAAGTGTTCATGGTTGACGCGGCAACCGGAAAAGCCATCACGGAGTTTGAACTCATGTACAGCGGTTCGGTCAGCGGCACCGGCACAAACGCCCTGGGCGGAACTGTAAACCCATTGTATTCCTATACCGGCACGGATTATCCATATCCGTCTCAATGGTCTGCCTATATGAACCCAACCAATGGTACGTGCCAGCGCGGAACATATAATATGATCGATGTTTCTAATCCGACCACGGGAAACGTCTTTGGTCTTTGTGCGGAACATACTAATTTATCTACAATCAACTGGGTTCACAGCGCCTCTTCGACATTTGGCACCACAGCCGACGGTACCATCAGTATCGCCGAACAGCGGGCCGCCGTTAGCGCAGCTTTTAACTTCCGCTCGACACTTAATTATTACAAAAATAAACATAACCGCAACGGCATCGACAACGCCGGTATGGCGGTTGTTCATATTACCAACTGGTACGATTCCGCTGACCCGATCAACGCCTACTGGAGCGGCGATCCGTGGAATTATATGGCGTTTTCCAATGCGGAAGGTTCCACCACCTACAATCCGCTTTCCTGCGCGATTGACGTGGTTGCGCACGAACTTTCCCATGGTATTACCGATAAAACCTCGCAGTTAGCTTACCAGAATCATTCCGGCGCCCTGAACGAATCCTGGTCGGATATTATGGGCTGGGAAGTGGAGTATTACGCCACAGGACAGAGCGACTGGCTGATGGGTGAAGATATATACAAATCCGGTACGAGCGCGTTCCGCAGTTTATCAACCCCGACCTCGTATTCCCAGCCGGATAAAGTCGGCGGCACATATTATGTGACCCCGACATCCAGCCCGTCTTCCAGCAATGATTACGGCGGCGTTCACACCAACAGCGGTATTCCGAATAAAGTGTTTTATCTTTTGGTAAACGGCGGCACGCATTACAGCGTAACGGTTTCTCCGTTCAGCACCACCTTATCCACTTCAGCCGATCAGGTCGGCTCGCTGGCTTACTTAGTGAACACCGGCGGATATTACACCTCCAGCACCACTTTTGACCAGGCCCGTACCGTATGGGAATCGGCCTGCTCGGCACTGTACCCCGGCGATGCTACAAAACTTCTCAACGTTAAACGCGCATGGTATTCCGTAAACGTCGGTACCAATCCGGATGTTAATCCCAACAGCATCACCGTAACCGCTCCGAACGGCGGTGAAAACTGGACCGTCGGCACCAGCCGGAATATCACCTGGACCTCCACGGGAACTATTTCCAACGTTAAAATCGAATATTCCACCAACAGCGGCACTAACTGGACCACCGTGGTCGCCAGCGTAAGCAACAGCGGTTCCTATGCCTGGACCGTGCCCAACACGCCTGCTACTACCTGCTGGGTCAGGGTATCTGACGCCGCCGCATCCGCCACCAATGATGTTAGCAATGCAAACTTTACAATCAGTTCGGCTGTTACCAACAGCATCACCGTAACCGCTCCGAACGGCGGTGAAAACTGGACCGTCGGCACCAGCCGGAATATCACCTGGACCTCCACGGGAACTATTTCCAACGTTAAAATCGAATATTCCACCAACAGCGGCACTAACTGGACCACCGTGGTCGCCAGCGTAAGCAACAGCGGTTCCTATGCCTGGACCGTGCCCAACACGCCTGCTACTACCTGCTGGGTCAGGGTATCTGACGCCGCCGCCTCGGCAACCAATGATGTTAGCAATGCAAACTTCACGATTGCCACCAGCGGCGGATACATCACCGCTGAAACCGAATCCAACAACACCAGCGGTACGGCCAACGGACCGGTCGGATCCGGTGTTGCCGTAAGCGGATCGGTCAGTTCCTCTACGGATGAAGATTACTTCACCTTTACCACCGGCTCTACCGGCACAATCAGCGTCTCACTGTCGATTGCCACCAGCGCCGATTTAGACTGGTACTTATACGACGCCAGCCTGACTGAAAAAGCCAAGGGTTATACCACCGCCAATCCGGAAACCGGCAGTTACGCCAGCGCTCCGGCCGGAACCTATTACATTAAAGTCAAAGGCTACAGCGGAGCCACCAGCGCGTACACGCTGAATGTTACTTACCCGGGCGCAGCGGCCAACAGCATCACCGTAACCGCTCCGAACGGCGGCGAAAACTGGACCGTAGGCGCCAGCAAGAACATCACCTGGACCTCCACCGGTTCGATTGCAAACGTCAAGATTGAGTATTCCACCAACAGCGGCACCAACTGGACCACCGTGGTCGCCAGCACAACGAATAGCGGCACTTATGCCTGGACGGTTCCGAACACCGCTTCCACCACCTGCCGTGTCCGTGTAAGCGATGCCGCCGCTTCGGCAACCAATGACATCAGCAATGCCAATTTTACCATCAGTTCGGGTATGCTGTATGTAACCGAAACCACCGCGGCTAATGACGCGATCAGTTCCGCTCAGAATGTGGCTTCGATTCCGGCGCAGATCACCGGTAAATTTACATCCACTTCCGACAACTACGATTACTACAAATTCCCGATCGCCGCAAATCAGACTATATCCGTAACCATGACGGTGCCTTCCACGGTAGATTATGACCTGTACCTGAAGAATTCCTCGGGCACTAATTTAAAGTCCGGCACGCTCGGCACGGGTAAGACGGAATCCTTCACCTACACGAACGGTTCCACGGCGACGACGCTGTATCTTGCCGCCTACCGTTACAGCGGCACCAGCACGACCGCGTATGTGATTACCGTCAGTATCACGTCGGGCGTTATGGCGGGCAATGGCGGCGGCTTGGACCTGGACATGCCGAAGAAGACAACCCTCATCGGCAACTATCCGAACCCGTTTAATCCGAGCACCAGCATTGATTTCGAAATCGCCAAAGCCGGTAACACTACGCTGAAGATTTACAATCTGCTCGGCCAGGAAGTCCGGACGCTCGTCAACGGTTATGTCCATGAAGGAAAACATACCGCTATATGGGACGGCCGCAACAACGCCGGTAATTTCGTCTCCTCAGGCCTGTACGTGTACCGCCTGCAGGTCGGCGACTTTGTGGCCACCAAGAAGATGCATTTGGTTAAGTAATTATATGTACATAAACGTGGAGCATTTTAAATAATGTTCCACGCCTTGGAAAGCAACCCCCGATCGGAAAACCGGTCGGGGGTTTTGTTTTTAAATTTTTTCTTGACACTTAACCTATATATATATATATGTTAGCGAATATGGAACGGAGTTGTCTTAAAGGCTTTATTGGACGGAATCGGAAACAGAATAACAATTGAAAAGCGATTAAAATTACTACATTTTACGCATAACGATTCGTAAATATTTTAGGGAAGAGTTTTTAATGAAAAACGCGATAATCTTATTTGCATTATTGTCTGCTTCCACATTCCTCCACACCCAAACCAATCCAACACCCATCGCGACGATTGAAAGAGAGGAAGTTGGCGGCGGATGCTTTGGCCAATCTATGGATTATGGTGATATTAACGGCGATGGTGTTAATGATTTAGTTGTTGCCGATACCTATTATGATGGACCTGCCGGCCAGGATGCTGGTCGCGTTTACATATTTTTTGGGAGAAATTTCAGTGGAACAATTTCAGCCGCTTCTGCGGATATTAAAATTGATGGAACACAACCATTACAAAAATCCGGATTTATATTAGTGGGTAATGTCGACAATGATGATTATTCAGATATTCTAATTGCATCAGTTGCATATAAAGACTCAATACATAATAGAGATGTTGGACGTACTTACCTTTTCTACGGAAAAAATCTGTTGGGTAAATCACAATTAACCGTTGATCAAGCGGATGTCCTATTTTGCAGTGACAGCACTTTAAAAAATTCTGGATCTTATGGACTTATGGACTTGGACGGCGACGGTAAAGATGATGTGTTTATTTCCGCCGGGCAAGCCATTCCCAATCATCCGGATGAATGGTATAATCGTATGTTTATATTTTGGGGAAAGAATATACCAACTCATGGAATATTAAGAGTTTTAGAGTCAGACTGCATTATGCAAGGACCTCTGCCAACTTATTTTTTTGGATATAATGCTGGTGGAAGGAACGCTTTTTCTAAAGGCAAAGATATCAATGGAGATGGAATTAAGGATTATTTCATTTCCTATCATAACGGATTACCGGAATATGTAGATACCGTGGGCATCTTCTTCGGAGGTAAAACGTACAACCAGGATACTATATTTTTCAGCCAGGCCGATTTAAAAATACTGCCTTTTTATGATCAGGGCGGCTATCTTGGGACGGGATTTATGTACGCCGGTTATATAACGGGTCAGAAAAACTTAAACATAATTTTATCTCGTTATAAGTACCGTTATACACCAGATTATAATCTCAGGTACGGCCGAGTTTATCTTTTTCCGGATGTTGTCTTTACAGACGATATAGATATTTCTCAGGCCAGCAACTTTTATTCAGGAACCATTGCCGGTATTTTCAACGGCGAATTCGGCACTACGGTATCAACGGGAGATATTAATCAGGATGGGCATGAGGAAATAGCAATAGGGTCTTTAGGCACGGGTAATATGGGTGCGCAGTTTTTATTTCAAGGCGAAGAGAAATATCAGGATAGCTTATCAGATAATGATGCCGAAGTAAAGATCATTGGAAATTCAAGTTATTCAGGCCTTCAAAATGGAAGTATTATTGTAGATATTATAGGTACAGGAAGACCTCAATGGTTAATAGCCTATGACAAACGAGGTTCAAAAATTAATGGCTTCATTGATATTTATCCTTCTTCCGTTCTTACCGGAGTCCCTGATGATCCGAATCCGGTATTGCCCAAAAACGCCGTTCTGTATCAGAATTATCCGAATCCGTTTAATCCCTCAACTACGATTAAATACGAATTGCCGGCTAATAGTAAAGTAGAAATTAGAATTTATAATATATTAGGACAGGAAGTTCGCTTGCTTGAAAAAGGTTCTAAAGCTATTGGCGAACATAAGATCATATGGGATGGCAGGGATAATCAGGGAAAGGCCGTTGCTTCAGGAATTTATATTTACCGCTTACAATTCAGGAACCAGATAATAAGTAAGAAAATGGTATTGGTGCGTTAATCTATTAACTAAGAAACAGAAAGGAGGCTTGAATTTGTCGTTTAAAAAAAGGGCAGAGAAAATCAGGTGTTAGCTGATCTCTCTGCCGGAGCGCATGATGAAAGATGACACCCTCAGTCATGCGCTCCTAATTTAATTAAACTATGGCGTAAAAGCAATATTTCTGAAAGGAGGTGTAAAGAAAACAGGATTTCTCATCCCGACGTTGTCGGGATTCGAAATGACCGATAACGCCGGCATCTAGGTACTTCGGCCTTGCACAGTACCTGATGACCGGGGAGCGGCAATTAACCGGCAAGTGAGGTATTAATTATTAAAAGTTTTAATTGAATTAAGGAGATTAATCATGAAGCAATCATTATTCGCGTTGGCGCTTATGTTAACAGCGTCGGTAGTATACGCGCAATCAAATCCGACATGGAACCGGGATACGTATGTATACGGCAGCAGCAGTCACTCGGTGTACAAACTGGCGATGACGGATATGAACGGCGATCAGAAGTCCGACATTATAGTCGCCGTGAAATACACGCCGATTTACTTAACGCAGGGATTCGCCATCAGTTACCGGCCGAATAACGGAACGGGATCGTTCCAGAATGAATCATGCCTGAAAATCTACGGAGCACAGAACACGGATTACGCGTTTAAAGATATGGATACAATTGACGCGGACAAAAGCGGCGTCATGGAACTTGCCGTGTCGTACAGTAAAACGATATCCGGCGCGACCACCTATCATGTGGATATTCTGAAAATGAACGGTTCCGCACTTGAGGTTTATTATACCATTAACGTACCATCAGGAATAGCCCAGCTAGTTAAATCTGGTTATTTTGATGGTTTTGAAAATGATATTAAAAGATTAGGTGATTTAGCAATTGGTTCAGGGAATAAAGTTTACATTTATAAAAACAATGGAAATGTCCTGCCGCCGTATTATAAATTCGGTGATTTAGCAAGTGGCGCTCCTGATTTCACAATACAATCAACAGGTATGAATAACATCAAGTCGGTAAGCATCGGCGAATTTTATAATTCGGGATACGGGTATGATCTGAATGTGGGATATGATGAAGTGGTCATATTAGATGACGCGGGATCTAGCAGCACGTCATTCCGCCGTTGGAAGAATAATACCCCGCAGGCAGGAGCGAACTGGTTCGTGCAGGAATCGGGCGATCCACTGGTAAGCACCATTCCGGGTTACGGCTGGACGCGCGGTTATGCTTACAAAGCTTTAAATACCAGTGATTTCAATGCGGACAATAAACAGGATTTTATTTATGAGCCCGGCATCCGCTTAAACGCTTCGGGATCTCCATTGTCATGGCCAACCAATGTGAATAGAGAGGTTTATTGTCCTACTTTTCCTCCTTACCCGGCTGTACCGGAACAACTGGCGGTTGCCGATATCAATAATGACGGAAAGAATGATGTTATAAGCAATTTTTCTACGAATATAGATTATTGGACAACCAATCCTTTTGTTTGTTATAACGACGGGGCGAATAGTTTACCGGATGACAATGCCGATATTGATTTTTATAATTAGAGTTTCCTGAAAAAGTAACTTGATTTTTTACAATTTTTGGAATGCGGGGTGTGTCTTACCCTGGAAAAGTCGAAAATATATCATTCGAAACAGCCATCCCGGTACGTTTTGAAAAAAAACAAAAAAATATTGTTCCCAACGTACCAGATTGAGAACAAAGATCACCGCGCCAATCCACGATTCGGAGGTGTTTTGCAGCTTCGTCATTACATAATCCAAGCCATATTTTCGCTTACCCTGTCCGATCTTTCCCTCAATCGGAATCCTTTTTCGTGAATCCCGTGCTAATTGCCGCCGCTCTTCGGCGCTTAGGTTTTGTTTCTTCTTTCTCCGGTTGCGCCCACATAGCTGAATCCCATGTCCACGACACCAATCCATATTCGTTTTCGTACGATATTTTCCGTCGGCATAAATCTTCTTTGGATAATAACCATATCGTTGTTTGTAGTTCTCGGCGGCTTTTCGAACATCCCCGGCTTCATCATAATTATCCCATTGTATCGTATCAATACTCACAAAGCCTTCACTCAGACTCAATCCAACCTTGGCGCCAAATTCCACATCGCTGCCGCTCTTTCCCCGCTTCATCGGCCGGACATACGGCTGGTGAATGCTCACAATCCGATCCTCGCATCGATTCACCCGCTGATCGTACATGCTCTTTTGCTGCCGATATACTTCCTGAATGATCTTCAGATATTCCCGTTGCCGATCGTTTATATTAAACCGATAATGTAATATTACATAAATCGAGGATAAAATTATTGGGTT